>NZ_JBIVCV010000033.1:0-1252 GCF_044746765.1 Pseudomonas sp. NPDC090203 | reverse complement strand
TGAACTGGTCAAGTTTTTCCGGACACCGATTACGGTGATCCAACCGCCTGCCGCTCCATGGCTATCGGCGACAGGTAATTGTTGTAGCTATGGAGCCTGATTCGGTTGTATCGCATGAAGAAGCCGGTCATGTCCTGCCTGGCTTCTTCAACTGTTGCGTAGCCTTTGGCAGGCACCCACTCTGACTTGAGCGTCCCGAAGAAGCGCTCTGTCGGAGCGTTATCCCAGCATTGCCCCCTGCGGCTCATGCTGGGCGTTATTCCATGTTCAAGCAGTTCGGACTGGAAACGCTGGCTGGTGTACTGGCAGCCCTGATCTGAATGAAACATCAAGCCTGTATGCCTGCCTCGCACCTCTACCGCCATTGCCAGCGCCCTGCTCACCAGATTGGCGTCATTGATCAGCGAAAATGCCCAGCCCACAATTCGCCGGGCGAACAGGTCAATGACCACCGCCAGATGATACCAACGCCTCCCAACCATCAGGCTGGTAACGTCGCCACACCAGACCTGATTGATTGCGGTTGGCTCGAAGTTACGCTCGAGCAGGTTCCTGGCGACAAACGCTTCGACACCTCTGGAGCGATACGGATGACGGCGGCGCTGCCTGCTGGCCAGATTTGCCTCTGTCATGAGTCTTGCGGTCAGATACCGTCCTACCTTGATCTGCTGGGCCTTCAACGCCTGGGAAATCATTCTCGCACCGGCACTCTCCCGGCTTTCAACGTGCAACTGCACGACCTTGGCCTTGAGCGCCTCACGCCTGGTGTCAGGCACTGCGCGGCGATGGAGCCAATCATAAAAAGCGCTACGGGAAACGCCAAGCACGCTGCAAAGCTGACGGGTCGGATACGAGCCTGACTCTCTGAGCTCCTCGATCAGGAAAAACGATCGGGATCCGACATCAAGAGAGCGGTAGCCTTTTTTAAGATTTCGGCCTCGGTCTCCAGGCGTTTGATTTTGGCGCGTAACTGCTGAAGCTCTCGCTGCTCGTCGCTGATCGCCTTGGTACCCGCCACGGGCTGGCCTTTCTGGCGCTCTTTGCGAACCTGATCCACCCAGCGGCGCAGAGCCGTTGGGCCGACATCCATTGATGCGCAGACGTCGGGAACCGAACAGTGGTCGTCAAGCACCATGCTTGCAGCACGTTGCTTGAACTCGCGGGTATAGGTTTTTCGCTCTTGCATGGAACCTCCTGAATTGGGCGAATCATATCGCCCTTAAGAGGTGTCCGGGATCATTAGGCCAGTTCA
>NZ_JBIVCV010000032.1:0-3767 GCF_044746765.1 Pseudomonas sp. NPDC090203 | reverse complement strand
CCCGCGTCGCATTTTCCCTGATGCAGAACAAGGACGCATACCAGGCAGGAAAGAGGGCTAAAAAACTTTGCCCTCAACCATAGAATCTCCCACAGGCACATCCCATGTATGTCGTCGTTTGTGTATTCCGTCGCTCGGGTGATTCTCACATCAACGCCGACAACCGCACATCCGCCGCCAGCACCCGGCTCAACTGCCCATTACCGGCAAAGATCGGTACCGAGACGGTGATGCAGAAATCATCCGTAGCCGATGATCGATACACCGGCGTGATGTGGCTGGCGGACTGTTCGGCCACGGCGCGAAACCATGGCCGCTGGGACCAGTTGCGACCCCTGCAGCTAGGCCCCTTGCCATTGCCCTCCAACCCGATGTTTTCGCTGATCTGCACCCCGTTGCGGTCAACCATGTAGAACAGCTCGAAGCGCTGATCCCGTTGCAGCGTGTCGCGCATGAAGCGTTCGGCGCTCTGTAGATCCCCATGCAACGCCGCCTCGCTGGCCAGCCGCTCGACACTGCCCTGAATGGCCTTGTGCATCTGCAGGCCGAAACCGCCCAGCCCGTCCAGCAAGCGATCCCCGCTGACACGCACCGCATCACTGTGGGTCAATACCTGCCCGGCGTTGCCCAACAACTGCGCGGCGACCCCGGCGATGTTCTGCACGTCACGGTTGATCGCATGCACGGCGATCCCGATATGCTCGGTGCCGGATGCGATATGCCCGACTCGCTGTTCGAGCTGATCCATGGCCGCCTGCGTCCCCAACAGGTCCTCCCCCATGCGGGTCATGCCCGCCCGGCCATCGGCCACCGCCGCGTGCATCACTTTGCCGGCCGCGCCCAATTGATCCATGTCCGCGCGAAAGCGCTCGATGATCTGACTGACCCGCCCGGTGGACTCAGTGGTGTGCCCGGCCAGGCGCCGGACCTCATCGGCGACCACCGCAAAGCCGCGCCCGTGCTCCCCTGCACGCGCCGCTTCGATGGCCGCATTCAGGGCCAGCAGGTTGGTCTGCTGCGAAATGCTGGCAATCACGCCCAGCACTTGGCTCACCTCCTCCAGTTGCCCGAACAACTGCCCGATCACCTTATCGAGGGTCTCTTCGCTGGCACCGATGGCATTGACCTGGTCGAGCACCTGCTCGCCGGTCTGCTGGCACTGGCGCAGGGTCGATGCGACTTCACTGGAAAGCTTGGCAACCTCTGCCGCGCCGGGCACCAGTTCGCTGTCCAGCGACGTGCTGACCTGCTCGCTGGCGCTGGCGATCAGCTCCGACGCCTGGGCCAGGGTCTGCCCGCTCTGTTCAGTGGCACGGGCGATCCGCGCAAGCTCGGGCGCATGGGCAGCAATGTCCACGCTGGCGGCCAGGCTCTCACCCAGGCGCTGGTGCAAGGACTGGGTAAAGCCGTTCAAGCGCCTGTTGAGCGGCGACGGCCCGGACAATTGCACGGTCAGGTCCAGGCGGTCGAACAGCAGGTTGAGCAGGTCATCGTCTTGGACCCGGTATTTATTGGCGCGCAGTGAAAACATCTGGCAACTCCTTCGCAATGTTCCCCAAAGACTGCAAGCAGAGTGCCATCACCAAACCCCTCCATTCAGGCGCTCAACACCCTTCCCAGCGCACGATTTTCGACATCGCCGCCAATCCCCCTGACCCTTTTGGTGCAGCACGGCCAACCCGCTCCCTGAGCCAGGTCAAAGCCCATGGCAGAGCGCCTGCCTCCCGCAAAGGCCCGTGTTCACTGACTTTGTAGTCACGAAAGGACTTTCGGTATCAAAACTACAAAATATGTAGTTCATGAAAAATATCACTACAAAATGGTTGACGAAGGTTTTTCCCACCGGCATAGTGAAGCCGTCTCCCCGATCGGGAGAGCTGGCAAAAGTATTCCGGGCCCGTTCGACATAGCCGTCGAACAACCTCTGGATGTGTGCTGCCCACAAGGCAGATTGATGAAGCTGAACCGGCAGGATCGACTCGACTGGGCCGAGCGCTGGCGAAACATCCTCATGACACTTGTGGTCGACCACGCATCGTCGCCAGTGTCTCTGGACGTCCGCTGTTTCTCACCCTCCTCGTTTCGCCCCCGCTCGTAGCAGCCTCTCATCGACACTACATCCGCGCCGCCCGGCACCGGCTCTGTGTATCGACGGACCTTTAATGTCAGCAACAGAAGGACTGCGAACCGATGGACGATTCGCCATAACGTGTGAACTAACCAGATAGATTAATCAGTGGGCAAAAAGGGGTATCCAATCATGAACTTGAACAATCAACCTACCATTGACCAATTGGCTCGACTGTTCGCTGCACAGAAGGACTCCCTCGATAGCCACATTCTCTGGGTCTGCAAGGAAGGCAACGTGCACATGGAAGGCCTGGGTGCCTGCACCGAGGAGCAGGAGTTCGACGACCAGCATCCGCACATGCGTGCGCGGCTGAAGATGTACCGCAAGGGCCAGGGCTATGTCGGCAAGAAGGCCGCCGCCGACAAACAGTTCCTGGGCCGGGTGCTCGACACCCTGAGCAGTGAGTGGGGCCAGGTACGCGAGGCGTCGGGCGTACGGGTCATCGACAAGCTCTGCTAAGCAATGAAAACGCCGCTGATCCCCTCCACGACGGGGGATCAGCGGCGTTTTGCTGTGTGCTTGAAACCGGGTCAGAATGCCAGCTTGTAACCGATGGCGACCAGCATCACGGCCAGGCAAGGGCGCAGCACGCCATCGGGGATGCGCCCGGTCAGGTGGCTGCCCATGTAGATCCCCGGCAGCGACCCCATCAGCAGGAAGCCCAGCATTGACCAGTCCATGTTGCCCATGCTGGCGTGGCCGAGGCCTGCCACCAGCGTCAGTGGCACGGCATGGGCGATCTCGGTGCCCACCAGACGACGGGTGTCCAGGAATGGATACAGCAGGAACAACGCCACGGTGCCCAGTGCCCCCGCGCCGATGGACGTCAGCGCCACCATCACACCCAGCAGCACCCCGGTGAGCACGGTCAGGATGTTCAGACTGCGGTCGCTCAAGCGATAGCGGTCACCGGCATGGCGATGGGCGAATGCCAGCAGGCGCTTCTTGAAGAAGATCGCGAGGGCAGTCAGCAACAGCACAAAGCCCAGCGCCTGTTTGATGACGCTGTTCATCGACTCGGGGGCGGCATACAGGCTGTGCAGAAACAGCAAGGTCAGTCCGGCGGCGGGCACGCTGCCCAGTGTCAGCCAGCCGGTGATGCGCCAGTCGATGTTGTCGTTCTTCTTGTGAACCAGCACCCCGCCGCTCTTGGTGATGGCGGCGTACAGCAGGTCAGTGCCCACGGCCGTGGCCGGGTTGATGCCGAACCACAACAGGATCGGCGTCATGAGCGATCCACCACCGACGCCGGTCATGCCTACGATGAAGCCGACCACCAGGCCTGCGACGACGAAACCAATATTGCCAAAATCCATTGTTCTGCCTGACCGATGCGCACATGCGAGAAAAAACTGGCGCGCAGGATAGCCAGTTTTCTTATAAACAACGTAGACCGAAACGATCTATCGTTATAACCATAAGTGCGCACATGAAACACATGATCCGCAACAACACCCGGACTGTGGGAGCGGGCTTGCTCGCGAATGCGGTGTTTCATTCGGCATTGAGGTGTCGGGCCTTACGCTTTCGCTGGCAAGCCAGCTTGTATGGTAGGACTCGAAGGGGTGGGTGGGACCAAAAGCCAGCTTCTGACTGTTAGCCGCAGTACAGACCGTGGGAGAAATCGTCCCCACCC
>NZ_JBIVCV010000031.1:3485-5158 GCF_044746765.1 Pseudomonas sp. NPDC090203 | reverse complement strand
GGAATTTAATCTTGACGATGACCTACTCTCACATGGGGAAACCCCACACTACCATCGGCGATGCATCGTTTCACTTCTGAGTTCGGGATGGGATCAGGTGGTTCCAATGCTCTATGGTCGTCAAGAAATTCGGGTACTGAGTCGTGACCAGGCGGCCTCGCATCAGCAAATCAGGTATGTGATCGGTTTGTGTGTTGCAAACTTTCGGTTGCTGTCGTCTTCACAGTCACCGCAATCTGATGCTCTCTCGAGTCGCAGATTGCTTGGGTGTTATATGGTCAAGCCTCACGGGCAATTAGTATTGGTTAGCTCAACGCCTCACAGCGCTTACACACCCAACCTATCAACGTCGTAGTCTTCGACGGCCCTTCAGGGAACTCAAGGTTCCAGTGAGATCTCATCTTGAGGCAAGTTTCCCGCTTAGATGCTTTCAGCGGTTATCTTTTCCGAACATAGCTACCCGGCAATGCCACTGGCGTGACAACCGGAACACCAGAGGTTCGTCCACTCCGGTCCTCTCGTACTAGGAGCAGCCCCTCTCAAATCTCAAACGTCCACGGCAGATAGGGACCGAACTGTCTCACGACGTTCTAAACCCAGCTCGCGTACCACTTTAAATGGCGAACAGCCATACCCTTGGGACCGGCTTCAGCCCCAGGATGTGATGAGCCGACATCGAGGTGCCAAACACCGCCGTCGATATGAACTCTTGGGCGGTATCAGCCTGTTATCCCCGGAGTACCTTTTATCCGTTGAGCGATGGCCCTTCCATACAGAACCACCGGATCACTAAGACCTACTTTCGTACCTGCTCGACGTGTCTGTCTCGCAGTCAAGCGCGCTTTTGCCTTTATACTCTACGACCGATTTCCGACCGGTCTGAGCGCACCTTCGTACTCCTCCGTTACTCTTTAGGAGGAGACCGCCCCAGTCAAACTACCCACCATACACTGTCCTCGATCCGGATAACGGACCTGAGTTAGAACCTCAAAGTTGCCAGGGTGGTATTTCAAGGATGGCTCCACGCAGACTGGCGTCCACGCTTCAAAGCCTCCCACCTATCCTACACAAGCAAATTCAAAGTCCAGTGCAAAGCTATAGTAAAGGTTCACGGGGTCTTTCCGTCTAGCCGCGGATACACTGCATCTTCACAGCGATTTCAATTTCACTGAGTCTCGGGTGGAGACAGCGCCGCCATCGTTACGCCATTCGTGCAGGTCGGAACTTACCCGACAAGGAATTTCGCTACCTTAGGACCGTTATAGTTACGGCCGCCGTTTACCGGGGCTTCGATCAAGAGCTTCGCGTTAGCTAACCCCATCAATTAACCTTCCGGCACCGGGCAGGCGTCACACCCTATACGTCCACTTTCGTGTTTGCAGAGTGCTGTGTTTTTAATAAACAGTCGCAGCGGCCTGGTATCTTCGACCGGCATGGGCTTACGGAGCAAGTCCTTCACCCTCACCGGCGCACCTTCTCCCGAAGTTACGGTGCCATTTTGCCTAGTTCCTTCACCCGAGTTCTCTCAAGCGCCTTGGTATTCTCTACCCAACCACCTGTGTCGGTTTGGGGTACGGTTCCTGGTTACCTGAAGCTTAGAAGCTTTTCTTGGAAGCATGGCATCAACCACTTCGTGTTCTAAAGAACACTCGTCATCAGCTCTCGGCCTTAGG
>NZ_JBIVCV010000031.1:1856-3387 GCF_044746765.1 Pseudomonas sp. NPDC090203 | reverse complement strand
CAGCCTACCACCTTAAACCTGGACAACCAACGCCAGGCTGGCCTAGCCTTCTCCGTCCCTCCATCGCAATAACCAGAAGTACAGGAATATTAACCTGTTTTCCATCGACTACGCTTTTCAGCCTCGCCTTAGGGACCGACTAACCCTGCGTCGATTAACGTTGCGCAGGAAACCTTGGTCTTTCGGCGTGGGTGTTTTTCACACCCATTGTCGTTACTCATGTCAGCATTCGCACTTCTGATACCTCCAGCAAGCTTCTCAACTCACCTTCACAGGCTTACAGAACGCTCCTCTACCGCATCACCCGAAGGTGATACCCGTAGCTTCGGTGCATGGTTTGAGCCCCGTTACATCTTCCGCGCAGGCCGACTCGACTAGTGAGCTATTACGCTTTCTTTAAAGGGTGGCTGCTTCTAAGCCAACCTCCTAGCTGTCTAAGCCTTCCCACATCGTTTCCCACTTAACCATGACTTTGGGACCTTAGCTGACGGTCTGGGTTGTTTCCCTTTTCACGACGGACGTTAGCACCCGCCGTGTGTCTCCCATGCTCGGCACTTGTAGGTATTCGGAGTTTGCATCGGTTTGGTAAGTCGGGATGACCCCCTAGCCGAAACAGTGCTCTACCCCCTACAGTGATACATGAGGCGCTACCTAAATAGCTTTCGAGGAGAACCAGCTATCTCCGAGCTTGATTAGCCTTTCACTCCGATCCACAGGTCATCCGCTAACTTTTCAACGGTAGTCGGTTCGGTCCTCCAGTCAGTGTTACCTAACCTTCAACCTGCCCATGGATAGATCGCCCGGTTTCGGGTCTATTCCCAGCGACTAGACGCCCTATTAAGACTCGCTTTCGCTACGCCTCCCCTATTCGGTTAAGCTCGCCACTGAAAATAAGTCGCTGACCCATTATACAAAAGGTACGCAGTCACCCAACAAAGTGGGCTCCCACTGCTTGTACGCATACGGTTTCAGGATCTATTTCACTCCGCTCTCCGCGGTTCTTTTCGCCTTTCCCTCACGGTACTGGTTCACTATCGGTCAGTCAGTAGTATTTAGCCTTGGAGGATGGTCCCCCCATGTTCAGACAAGGTTTCTCGTGCCCCGTCCTACTCGATTTCATTGACAAGAGATTTTCGCGTACAGGGCTATCACCCACTATGGCCGCACTTTCCAGAGCGTTCCGCTAATCTCAAATCAACTTAAGGGCTGGTCCCCGTTCGCTCGCCACTACTAAGGGAATCTCGGTTGATTTCTTTTCCTCAGGGTACTTAGATGTTTCAGTTCCCCTGGTTCGCCTCTTGCACCTATGTATTCAGTGCAAGATAACTGTCTTATGACAGCTGGGTTCCCCCATTCAGACATCTCCGGATCACAGTCTGTTTGCCGACTCCCCGAAGCTTTTCGCAGGCTACCACGTCTTTCATCGCCTCTGACTGCCAAGGCATCCACCGTATGCGCTTCTTCACTTGACCATATAACCCCAAGCAATCTGGTTATACTGTGAAGACGACATTCGCCGAAAGTTTGCATT
>NZ_JBIVCV010000030.1:4913-5834 GCF_044746765.1 Pseudomonas sp. NPDC090203 | reverse complement strand
ACCGCGCACTGGAAGACCGCGACGATGACGCAGACCGCGGTAGCAACCGAGGTCCATCAAGCGCTTGATTTTCATGTTGATTTCGCGACGCAGGTCACCTTCAGTGGTGAACTTCGCGACTTCGCCACGCAGCGATTCAATCTGCTCATCGCTCAGATCTTTGATCTTTGCCGCCGGGTTAACCCCGGTGGTAGCACAGATTTTCTGTGCAGTCGTGCGACCAACACCATAGATGTAGGTCAGCGAGATAACAGTATGCTTGTTATCTGGAATGTTAACGCCTGCAATACGGGCCATTCAGTGGGACTCCAATTGACAGCTACCTACGCCCCGGAAGCCAAGAAATAGGGCGCGAGATAATATCGCTGTAATAACAAATAATCAACCCAGCAGCGCACTAGCTGCTGGGCTTTAGCACAGATCACACTCAGCCTTGGCGCTGCTTGTGACGTGGTTCCGCGCTGCAAATTACTCGAACAACACCTTCGCGGCGAATAATCTTGCAGTTACGGCACAGCTTTTTCACCGATGCACGAACTTTCATCACCAACTCCTCGAACCTTATGGGTGCTTCAGCGCAGCATGCCGCTGCCGTAGCCCTTCAGGTTGGCTTTCTTCATCAGGGATTCATACTGGTGCGAAACGAGGTGAGATTGCACTTGGGACATGAAGTCCATCACAACCACGACCACGATCAGCAACGAGGTCCCGCCAAGGTAGAACGGCACGTTTGCAGCCACCACCAGGAACTGGGGCAGCAGGCACACGGCCATCATATAAAGAGCACCGAACATGGTCAGACGAGTCAAAACGCCATCAATATAGCGTGCAGACTGCTCACCAGGACGGATACCCGGAATAAAGGCACCGGACTTCTTCAGGTTTTCCGCTACGTCTTTCGGATTGAACATCAACGCCGTA
>NZ_JBIVCV010000030.1:0-4903 GCF_044746765.1 Pseudomonas sp. NPDC090203 | reverse complement strand
AGCAGAATATTCAACGGCTGACCAGGAGCGATCGACTGCGAGATGTCCTGCAGCCAGCCCATACCTTCAGACTGACCGAACCAGGCACCCAACGAAGCCGGGAACAGCAAGATGCTGCTCGCAAAAATGGCCGGAATAACACCAGCCATGTTCACTTTCAGCGGCAGGTGGCTGGTCTGCGCAGCGAAGACCTTGCGGCCTTGCTGACGCTTGGCGTAGTGAACGGCGATACGACGCTGACCACGCTCAATGAACACCACGAAACCGATGATCGCTACTGCCAGCAAACCGATGGCGACCAGAGCGAAGATGTTGATATCGCCCTGACGTGCAGACTCGAAAGACTGTCCGATCGCTCTCGGAAGACCGGCGACGATACCCGAAAAAATCAACATCGAGATACCGTTACCTACACCGCGCTCTGTGATCTGCTCGCCCAGCCACATCATGAACAGCGCACCAGCCACGAAGGTGGTGACCGCCACGAAGTGGAAGCCGATATCTGCAGAGAAAGCAACGCCCTGACCGGCCAGGCCAATGGACATGCCAATAGCTTGAACCAGAGCCAGGACGACGGTGCCATAGCGGGTGTATTGGCTGATCTTGCGACGACCAGCCTCACCTTCCTTCTTCAACTGCTCCAGCTGTGGGCTGACAGCGGTCATGAGCTGCATGATGATCGATGCCGAGATGTACGGCATGATCCCCAGTGCAAAAATGCTCATGCGCTCCAGCGCACCACCGGAAAACATGTTGAACAAGCTAAGAATGGTCCCCTCATTCTGTCGAAACAGGTCCGCCAGCCGATCGGGGTTGATACCTGGAACTGGGATATGCGCGCCGATCCGGTAGACGATAATCGCCAGGAACAGAAAACGCAGACGAGCCCAGAGCTCGGACAACCCGCCACTTTTGCTGAGCGCTGAGAGAGCACCTTGCTTAGCCATTTATTCCTCGAACTTGCCGCCAGCTGCTTCGATAGCCGCACGCGCACCTTTGGTGGCTGCGATACCTTTGAGGGTGACTGCGCGAGTAACCTCACCGGACAGCATGATTTTCACGCGCTGTACGTTTTGGTTGATCACGTTGGCATCCTTCAGGGACTGCACAGTTACGACGCCTTCAACTTTAGCCAGCTCGGAGGTGCGAACTTCTGCACGATCCATAGCCTTCAAAGAGACGAAGCCGAACTTTGGCAGACGACGATGCAACGGCTGTTGGCCGCCTTCGAAGCCCGGAGCGATGGTGCCACCGGAGCGGGAGGTCTGACCTTTGTGGCCGCGGCCACCGGTCTTGCCCAAACCACTACCGATACCACGACCCGGACGATGCTTCTCGCGACGGGAACCCGGCGCTGGACTCAGATCATTGAGTTTCATCGATTAACCCTCGACGCGCAGCATGTAGTAAGCCTTGTTGATCATCCCACGGTTTTCCGGGGTGTCAGCGACTTCTACAGTGTGACCGATGCGACGCAGACCCAGACCCTTAACGCACAGTTTGTGGTTAGGGATACGGCCGGTCATGCTTTTGATCAAAGTGACTTTAACGGTTGCCATGATCAGATGATCTCCTGAACGTTCAGGCCGCGCTTGGCAGCGATGGACTCAGGCGATTGCATCGACTTCAGACCCTTGAACGTTGCGTGAACAACGTTGACCGGGTTGGTCGAACCGTAGCACTTGGCCAGGACGTTCTGAACGCCGGCTACTTCCAGGACAGCACGCATTGCGCCGCCGGCGATGATGCCGGTACCTTCGGAAGCAGGCTGCATGTAAACCTTCGAAGCGCCGTGGGCGGACTTCATGGCGTACTGCAGGGTGGTGCCGTTCAGATCAACCTGGATCATGTTGCGGCGAGCAGCTTCCATCGCCTTCTGGATCGCAGCAGGCACTTCACGCGACTTGCCACGGCCAAAGCCAACACGCCCTTTACCATCACCAACCACGGTCAACGCGGTGAAAGTGAAGATACGGCCGCCTTTTACGGTTTTTGCTACGCGATTAACCTGGACCAGCTTCTCGATGTAGCCTTCGTCGCGTTTTTGGTCGTTATTTGCCATAACTTAGAACTCCAGCCCGCCTTCACGAGCAGCATCAGCCAGCGCCTTGACGCGACCGTGGTACTTGAAGCCGGAACGATCAAAAGCCACTTGAGATACACCGGCGGCTTTCGCACGCTCAGCGATCAGCTGGCCAACTTTAGTGGCCGCGTCGATGTTGCCGGTGGCACCATCACGCAGTTCCTTGTCCAAAGTCGAGGCGTTTGCCAGGACTTTGCTGCCGTCGGCCGAAATGACCTGGGCGTAGATGTGCTGCGAAGAGCGGTACACGCAGAGACGCACGACTTCGAGTTCGTGCATTTTCAGGCGTGCTTTGCGAGCGCGACGCAGTCGGGTAACTTTTTTGACGGTCATTTGCTATGCCCTACTTCTTCTTGGCTTCTTTACGACGGACAACTTCGTCCGCGTAACGCACGCCTTTGCCTTTGTACGGCTCTGGACGACGGAAGTCGCGGATTTCCGCGGCCACTTGACCAACCAGCTGCTTGTCGATGCCCTTGATCAGGATATCGGTCTGGTTTGGAGTCTCAGCGGTGACGCCTTCCGGCAGTTCGTAATCCACTGGGTGCGAGAAGCCGAGTGCCAGGTTCAGAATCTGACCCTTTGCCTGCGCCTTGTAACCAACACCGACCAGCTGGAGCTTGCGCTCGAAGCCTTGGCTTACGCCCTGGACCATGTTGTTGACCAAAGCACGAGTGGTACCGGCCATTGCACGAGTCTGCTGGTCGCCATTGCGGGCGGCGAAACGCAGCTCGCCAGCTTCCTGGACTACTTCAACGGACGAGTGAACGTTCAGGTCCAGAGTACCCTTGGTACCCTTTACCGAAAGTTGCTGACCGGCGATCTTGACTTCAACGCCTGCGGGCAACTTAACGGGGTTCTTAGCTACGCGTGACATGCTTATCCCCCCTTAGAACACTGTGCAAAGCACTTCGCCGCCGACACCGGCAGCGCGCGCAGCACGATCCGTCATCACACCTTTGTTGGTGGAGACGATAGACACACCGAGACCGCCACGAACTTTTGGCAGATCATCGACGGACTTGTACTGGCGCAGGCCTGGACGGCTGACGCGCTTCACTTCTTCGATAACCGGACGGCCTTCGAAGTACTTCAGCTCGATAGAGAGCAACGGTTTGGTTTCGCTGCTGATCTGGTAACCCGCGATGTAACCTTCGTCCTTCAGGACTTTGGCTACAGCCACCTTCAAAGTGGAGGATGGCATGCTTACGACGGGCTTTTCGGCCATCTGGGCATTACGGATACGAGTTAGCATGTCCGCTAACGGGTCCTGCATACTCATGGGCTAGACGCTCCTGATACAAATAAAATGAGCCTTTCGGCTACAACGTTCGCCTGGAAATTCCGGCCACGTGAAAACACGGGCTCTGGCGAGCCGGCAATTCTAGACGTACGCCACAAACGAATCAAGCCCCAAAAGGGGCTTGATTCAGATTCAGGCGTTACGCCGGTCGGGTTCCGGAGAAACCGAACGGCGTTGCGCGAGAAGTGCGGCTTACCAGCTGGCTTTAACCAGACCTGGTACGTCACCACGCATGGCGGCTTCACGCAGCTTGTTACGGCCCAGGCCGAACTTGCGGTAAACACCGTGCGGACGACCAGTCAGGCGGCAACGGTTACGCATGCGCGAGGCGCTTGCGTCACGTGGTTGCTTCTGCAGGGCAACTGTCGCTTCCCAACGTGCTTCTGGACTTGCGTTCAGGTCGACGATGATTGCTTTCAGTGCTGCACGCTTGGTGGCGTACTTGGCAACGGTGAGCTGACGCTTCAGCTCACGGTTTTTCATGCTCTTCTTGGCCATGGTCCTACTCCAATCAGTTGCGGAACGGGAACTTGAAAGCACGCAGCAGTGCGCGACCTTCTTCGTCCGTACGAGCAGTGGTGGTCAGGGTAATGTCCAGACCGCGCAGGGCATCGATCTTGTCGTAGTCGATCTCCGGGAAGATGATCTGCTCTTTCACGCCCATGCTGTAGTTGCCACGACCATCGAAGGACTTGGCATTCAGGCCGCGGAAGTCGCGAACCCGAGTCAGGGAGATCGACAGCAGACGATCCAGGAACTCGTACATACGCTCACGGCGCAGGGTCACTTTGACGCCGATCGGCCAACCTTCGCGGACTATGAAGCCTGCGATGGATTTGCGAGCGTAGGTCACAACGACTTTCTGGCCGGTGATCTTTTCCAGGTCAGCAACAGCGTGCTCGATGACTTTCTTGTCGCCGATCGCTTCGCCCAGACCCATGTTCAGGGTGATCTTGGTAACGCGTGGAACTTCCATCACGTTCTCAAGCTTAAGTTCTTCCTTAAGCTTGGGTGCGATTTCTTTCCAGTAAATCTCTTTCAGTCGTGCCATGGTCTCATCTACCTAGCAGTGTTCAAGCATCAACCGCTTTTTGGGTCGACTTGAAGACACGAATTTTTTTGCCGTCTTCAACTTTGAAACCAACGCGGTCAGCCTTGTTGGTTGCGCCGTTGAAAATGGCGACGTTAGAAGCGTGCAGTGGCGCTTCTTTCTCGACGATACCGCCCTGTACGCCCGACATCGGGTTAGGCTTGGTATGACGCTTCACCAGGTTGATCCCACCAACGACCAGACGGTCGTCAGCGAGAACCTTGAGCACCTTACCGCGCTTGCCTTTGTCTTTGCCGGCGATCACGATGATCTCGTCGTCACGACGAATCTTTTGCATGTCGGATCTCCTTACAGCACTTCTGGGGCGAGCGCGACGATATTCATGAACTTCTACGTACGTGGTTCGCGGGTCTCTGTCCCAAAGATACGGGTGCCGATCGGCTCTTGCAATTATTTCAACTGAACA
>NZ_JBIVCV010000029.1:8702-9035 GCF_044746765.1 Pseudomonas sp. NPDC090203 | reverse complement strand
TGCGTCCACTGGTTCCGCTGGATGGCGGTCGCTTCGCGACTTCCGACCTCAACGATCTGTATCGTCGAGTGATCAACCGTAACAACCGTTTGAAGCGCCTGCTTGACCTGTCCGCTCCGGACATCATCGTGCGCAACGAAAAACGCATGCTGCAGGAAGCTGTGGATGCGCTGCTCGACAACGGTCGCCGCGGTCGCGCCATCACCGGTTCCAACAAGCGTCCTCTGAAATCCCTGGCCGACATGATCAAGGGTAAGCAGGGTCGTTTCCGTCAGAACTTGCTCGGTAAGCGCGTTGACTACTCGGGTCGTTCGGTAATTACCGTAGGTCCGA
>NZ_JBIVCV010000029.1:5446-8692 GCF_044746765.1 Pseudomonas sp. NPDC090203 | reverse complement strand
ACAAGTAAAAACACAAAACCAACACCACCAAAAACCTAAAACGAACATTCACCGTCTGGGTATCCAGGCGTTTGAACCGGTACTGATCGAAGGCAAGGCTATCCAGCTGCACCCTCTGGTCTGTGCTGCGTACAACGCCGACTTCGACGGCGACCAGATGGCGGTCCACGTACCGCTGACCCTGGAAGCCCAGCTCGAAGCCCGTGCGCTGATGATGTCGACCAACAACATCCTGTCGCCAGCCAACGGTGAGCCAATCATCGTTCCGTCGCAGGACGTTGTACTGGGTCTGTACTACATGACCCGTGAAGCGATCAACGCCAAGGGCGAAGGTCGTGTGTTCGCGGACCTGCAGGAAGTCGACCGCGTATTCCGCGCCGGCGAAGCTGCACTGCACGCCAAGATCAAGGTTCGTATCAACGAAACCGTGAACGACCGTGATGGCGGCAGCGTCAAGAACACCCGTATCGTCGACACCACTGTCGGCCGTGCGCTGCTGTTCCAGGTGGTCCCGGCCGGCCTGTCTTACGACGTGGTCAACCAGCCGATGAAGAAGAAGGCGATCTCCAAGCTGATCAACCAGTGCTACCGCGTGGTTGGTCTGAAAGAGACCGTGATCTTCGCTGACCAACTGATGTACACCGGTTTTGCCTACTCGACGATCTCGGGTGTTTCCATCGGCGTTAACGACTTCGTTATCCCTGATGAAAAAGCTCGCATCATCGATGCCGCAACCGACGAAGTGAAAGAGATTGAAAGCCAGTATGCATCCGGCCTGGTAACCCAGGGCGAGAAGTACAACAAGGTGATCGACCTCTGGTCCAAGGCGAACGACGAAGTCTCCAAGGCGATGATGTCCAACCTCTCGAAAGAGAAGGTTGTCGACCGTCACGGCGAGACCGTGGACCAGGAATCGTTCAACTCGATGTACATGATGGCCGACTCGGGTGCGCGGGGTTCCGCAGCACAGATTCGTCAGCTGGCCGGTATGCGTGGTCTGATGGCCAAGCCGGACGGCTCGATCATCGAGACGCCGATCACCGCGAACTTCCGTGAAGGTCTGAGCGTACTCCAGTACTTCATCTCGACTCACGGTGCTCGTAAGGGTCTTGCGGATACCGCATTGAAAACTGCGAACTCCGGTTACCTGACTCGTCGTCTGGTAGACGTTGCGCAGGATCTGGTCGTGACCGAGATCGACTGCGGCACCGAACAGGGCCTGCTGATGACTCCGCACATCGAAGGCGGCGACGTTGTCGAGCCTCTGGGTGAACGCGTACTGGGCCGTGTTATCGCCCGTGACGTGTTCAAGCCGGGCACCGAAGACGTCATCGTTCCTGCCGGTACGCTGGTAGACGAGAAGTGGGTCGAGTTCATCGAGCTGAACAGCATCGACGAAGTGATCGTGCGTTCGCCGATCAGCTGCGAAACCCGCTACGGCATCTGCGCCAAGTGCTACGGTCGCGATCTGGCCCGTGGTCACCAGGTGAACATCGGTGAAGCTGTCGGCGTTATCGCTGCACAGTCGATCGGTGAGCCGGGTACCCAGCTGACCATGCGTACGTTCCACATCGGTGGTGCGGCAAGCCGTACTTCGGCAGCGGACAGCGTTCAGGTCAAGAACGGCGGTATCGTTCGCCTGCACAACCTGAAGCACGTCGAGCGTGCCGACGGCAACCTGGTCGCGGTCTCGCGTTCCGGTGAGCTGGCGATTGCCGACGAATTCGGTCGTGAGCGTGAGCGTTACAAACTGCCTTACGGTGCAGTGATTTCGGTCAAGGAAGGTGACAAGGTCGACGCTGGCTCCATCGTGGCCAAGTGGGACCCGCACACTCACCCGATCGTTACCGAAATGAAAGGTACCGTGACCTACGTGGGCATGGAAGAAGGTATTACGATCAAGCGCCAGACCGACGAACTGACCGGTCTGACCAACATCGAAGTACTGGACGCCAAAGACCGTCCTGCAGCCGGCAAGGACATTCGTCCTGCGGTCAAGATGGTCGGCATCGATGGCAAGGATCTGCTGCTGCCAGGTACTGACGTACCGGCCCAGTACTTCCTGCCGGCGAACGCCCTGGTTGGTATCGCGGACGGTGCTCAGGTGGGCGTGGGTGATGTTCTTGCCCGTATCCCGCAAGAGACTTCCAAGACCCGTGACATCACCGGTGGTCTGCCACGCGTTGCCGACCTGTTCGAAGCGCGTCGTCCGAAGGAAGCGTCGATCCTGGCAGAAGTCAGCGGTACGATCGCCTTCGGTAAAGAGACCAAAGGCAAGCGTCGTCTGGTGATTACACCGAACGATGGCAGCGATCCGTACGAAGAGCTGATCCCGAAATGGCGTCACCTGAACGTCTTCGAAGGTGAGCAAGTGAACCGTGGTGAGGTTATCTCCGACGGTCCGAGCGATCCGCACGACATCCTGCGTCTGCTGGGTGTCAGCGCACTGGCGAAATACATCGTCAACGAGATTCAGGACGTTTACCGCCTGCAGGGCGTGAAGATCAACGACAAGCACATCGAAACGATCCTTCGTCAGATGCTGCGCAAAGTCGAGATCTCCGAGTCCGGTGATTCGAGCTTCATCAAGGGCGACCAGATGGAACTCACTCACGTACTGGTCGAGAACGAGCGTCTGGCACAGGATGAGAAATTCGTTTCGAAATTCACTCGTGTGCTGCTCGGTATCACCAAGGCGTCGTTGTCGACCGAATCGTTCATCTCGGCGGCCTCCTTCCAGGAGACCACTCGCGTACTGACCGAGGCGGCGGTAACCGGCAAGCGCGACTACCTGCGCGGCCTGAAAGAGAACGTGGTCGTGGGTCGTCTGATCCCGGCCGGTACCGGTCTTGCCTATCACAGCGAGCGCAAGCGTCGCCGTGATGCCGACAAACCTCTGCGTGTGAGCGCGAGCGAAGTCGAAGCGGCCCTGACCGAAGCGTTGAACTCAAGCAGTAATTGAGACCAGTGCCCCGGATCTCATGCTCAACCTCTCCTGGTCCCGGACCAGGGGAGGAGGGTATGCGACTCGGGGCGCTGTCTTGACTGGGGACAGGATCCTCTTTAGACTCTTGTACCCCAAAATCTGGCGGGACTCGCGTCCTGCCATTTTGCTTTTCTTGCAAGACAATAGCGTCGCAAGACAACAGTGGAGCTAGTAGATGGCAACTATCAACCAGCTGGTACGTCAGCCGCGTAAGCGTATCGTCGAGAAATCCGACGTACCTGCGCTGCAGAACTGACCGA
>NZ_JBIVCV010000029.1:0-5436 GCF_044746765.1 Pseudomonas sp. NPDC090203 | reverse complement strand
CCCGCAACGTCGTGGCGTGTGCACCCGTGTGTACACCACCACGCCGAAAAAACCTAACTCGGCACTGCGTAAAGTATGCCGTGTGCGTCTGACCAACGGTTTCGAGGTTTCCTCGTACATCGGCGGTGAAGGCCACAACCTGCAAGAGCACAGCGTCGTCCTGATTCGTGGCGGCCGTGTAAAAGACTTGCCAGGTGTTCGTTACCACACCGTTCGCGGTTCGTTGGATACTTCCGGCGTCAAAGGTCGTAACCAGGGTCGTTCGAAATACGGTACCAAGCGTCCGAAGTAATTCGCGCCGTTTGCAGTTGTTTCTAAAATTTATTGTGTCGATAAGAGTAAGGTCGGGCACCGCGCTTTTCAGCGTTATGTCCCGAGCGAACCTGAAGACCGTTTGAGGGCTTATCATGCCAAGACGTCGCGTAGCAGCAAAACGTGAGATTCTTGACGATCCGAAGTACGGATCCCAGATTCTCGCCAAGTTCATGAACCACGTAATGGAAAGCGGCAAGAAAGCCGTTGCCGAACGTATCGTTTACGGTGCCCTGGACACAGTCAAGGCTCGTAAGGCTGGTACCGATCCCCTGGAACTCTTCGAAAAAGCACTCGACGCCATCGCTCCGCTGGTCGAAGTGAAGTCGCGCCGTGTTGGCGGTGCTACTTACCAGGTTCCGGTCGAAGTTCGTCCATCCCGTCGTAATGCTCTGGCAATGCGTTGGCTGGTAGACTTCGCGCGCAAGCGCGGTGAGAAATCCATGGCTCTGCGCTTGGCTGGCGAACTGCTGGATGCTGCTGAAGGTAAAGGTGCTGCGGTCAAGAAGCGTGAAGACGTGCACCGTATGGCTGAAGCCAACAAGGCTTTCTCGCACTACCGCTTCTAATTCCAGCGTCACTAATTTTGCGAGGGCTTTATGGCTCGTACTACTCCGATT
This sequence comes from Pseudomonas sp. NPDC090203, assembly GCF_044746765.1. NCBI lineage: Bacteria > Pseudomonadati > Pseudomonadota > Gammaproteobacteria > Pseudomonadales > Pseudomonadaceae > Pseudomonas > Pseudomonas sp. NPDC090203. The sequence goes on along the minus strand of NZ_JBIVCV010000029.1, from coordinate 4,504 downwards.
AACCGCTACCGTAACATTGGTATCGTTGCTCACGTGGATGCTGGTAAAACCACCACCACCGAGCGCGTCCTTTTTTACACCGGCGTAAACCACAAAATGGGCGAGGTGCATGATGGCGCCGCGACCATGGACTGGATGGTGCAGGAGCAGGAGCGTGGTATTACCATTACTTCTGCTGCGACCACTGCTTTCTGGCAGGGTTCTGTCAAGCAGCACAAAGACCGCTATCGCTTCAACATCATCGATACCCCGGGCCACGTTGACTTCACCATCGAAGTAGAGCGCTCGCTGCGCGTACTCGACGGCGCCGTCGTTGTGTTCTGTGGTACTTCGGGTGTTGAGCCGCAGTCGGAAACCGTATGGCGTCAAGCCAACAAGTACGGCGTTCCACGTCTTGTTTACGTAAACAAGATGGACCGTGCCGGTGCAAACTTCCTGCGCGTCGTCGACCAGATCAAGAAGCGCCTGGGTCACACCCCGGTGCCGATTCAGCTGGCAATCGGTTCGGAAGACAACTTCCAGGGCCAGATCGACCTGATGACCATGGAAGCGGTTTACTGGGATGACGCCGACAAGGGTATGACCCCTCGTCGTGAAGCTATCCCTGCCGAGCTGCAAGAGCTGGCCGAAGAGTGGCGCAGCAACATGGTTGAGGCAGCTGCCGAAGCCAACGAAGACCTGATGAACAAGTACCTGGAAGGTGAAGAGCTGTCGATCGAAGAGATCAAGGCTGCTCTGCGCCAACGTACTATCGCCGGCGAAATCGTTCTGGCTGTTTGCGGTTCTTCGTTCAAGAACAAAGGTGTTCCGCTGGTTCTCGACGCCGTCGTCGACTACCTGCCAGCGCCTGTCGAGATTCCTGCGATCAAGGGTATCAACCCGGACGACAAGGAACTGGACAAGGACGATCCGGCCGTTCGTCACGACGAGCGTCATGCAGACGACAACGAGCCGTTCTCGGCTCTGGCGTTCAAGATTGCGACCGACCCGTTCGTGGGTTCGATCACCTTCGTGCGCGTCTACTCGGGTGCTCTGAACTCCGGTGACTCGGTTCTGAACTCGGTGAAAGGCAAGAAAGAGCGTGTGGGCCGTATGGTTCAGATGCATGCCAACACCCGTGAAGAAATCAAGGAAGTACTGGCTGGTGACATCGCTGCCCTGATCGGCATGAAAGATGTGACCACTGGTGAAACCCTGTGCGCACTGGATAAGCCAATTATCCTTGAGCGTATGGACTTCCCTGAGCCGGTGATCTCGGTTGCTGTTGAGCCGAAGACCAAAGACGACCAGGAAAAAATGGGTATCGCTCTGAGCAAGCTGGCTCAGGAAGACCCTTCTTTCCGCGTCAAAACCGACGAAGAGACTGGTCAAACGATCATCTCGGGTATGGGTGAGTTGCACCTGGACATCCTGGTAGACCGGATGCGCCGTGAGTTCAACGTCGAAGCCAACATCGGTAAACCGCAGGTTTCTTACCGTGAGAAGATCACTAAGAACTGCGAGATCGAAGGCAAGTTCGTTCGTCAGTCCGGCGGTCGTGGCCAGTTTGGTCACTGCTGGATCCGTTTTGCACCTGCTGACGAAGGTCAGGAAGGTCTGCAATTCGTAAACGAAGTGGTTGGTGGTGTTGTTCCTAAGGAATACATTCCTGCCATCCAGAAAGGCATTGAAGAGCAGATGAAGAACGGTGTTGTTGCCGGCTATCCGCTCATCGGCCTGAAGGCTACCGTCTTTGACGGTTCTTACCACGACGTCGACTCCAACGAGATGGCGTTCAAGGTGGCTGCCTCCATGGCGACCAAGCAACTTGCCTCCAAAGGTGGCGGTGTGGTGCTTGAGCCGATCATGAAGGTAGAAGTTGTAACACCTGAGGACTACATGGGTGACGTGATGGGTGACCTGAACCGTCGTCGTGGTCTGATCCAGGGTATGGAAGATTCGGTTTCCGGCAAGGTTATCCGTGCCGAGGTTCCGTTGGGTGAGATGTTCGGTTATGCGACCGACGTTCGCTCCATGTCTCAGGGTCGCGCGAGCTACTCTATGGAATTCTCCAAATACTCCGAAGCTCCGTCGAACGTCGTCGAAGCTATCGTTAAAAAACAAGGCTGATTCAGCCCCTTTAGGCTAGGAGTTCACTGTCGTGGCTAAAGAAAAATTTGAACGTAACAAACCGCACGTCAACGTTGGCACCATCGGTCACGTTGACCACGGTAAAACCACTCTGACCGCTGCTCTGACCCGTGTTTGCTCCGAAGTTTTCGGTTCGGCTCGCGTTGACTTCGACAAGATCGACAGCGCTCCAGAAGAGAAAGCTCGTGGTATCACCATCAACACTGCACACGTAGAGTACGACTCCAACGTCCGTCACTACGCGCACGTTGACTGCCCAGGTCACGCCGACTACGTCAAAAACATGATCACCGGTGCTGCCCAGATGGACGGCGCGATCCTGGTTTGCTCGGCTGCCGATGGTCCGATGCCACAAACTCGTGAGCACATCCTGCTGTCCCGTCAGGTTGGCGTTCCGTACATCGTGGTCTTCCTGAACAAGGCTGACCTGGTAGACGACGCTGAGCTGCTGGAACTGGTTGAAATGGAAGTCCGCGACCTGCTGACTACCTACGACTTCCCAGGCGACGACACTCCGATCATCATCGGTTCGGCTCGTATGGCTCTGGACGGTCTCGACGATAACGAGATGGGCACCACTGCCGTCAAGAAACTGGTTGAAACCCTGGACAGCTACATCCCAGAACCAGTTCGTGCTATCGACAAGCCGTTCCTGATGCCAATCGAAGACGTATTCTCGATCTCGGGTCGCGGTACTGTTGTAACTGGTCGTGTTGAGCGTGGCATCGTTCGCATCCAGGAAGAAGTCGAGATCGTGGGTCTGCGTGACACCACCAAGACTACTTGCACCGGCGTTGAGATGTTCCGCAAGCTGCTGGACGAAGGTCGTGCTGGCGAGAACTGCGGCGTTCTGCTGCGCGGCACCAAGCGTGACGACGTTGAGCGTGGTCAGGTTCTGGTCAAGCCAGGCAGCGTCAAGCCTCACACTCAGTTCGAAGCTGAAATCTACGTTCTGAGCAAGGAAGAAGGCGGTCGTCACACTCCGTTCTTCAAAGGCTACCGTCCACAGTTCTACTTCCGTACTACCGACGTAACTGGTAGCTGCGAACTGCCGGAAGGCACCGAAATGGTTATGCCAGGTGACAACGTTAAAGTTTCCGTCACTCTGATCAAGCCAATCGCAATGGAAGACGGCCTGCGTTTCGCCATCCGTGAAGGCGGTCGTACCGTCGGCGCTGGTGTCGTAGCCAAAATCATCGCCTAAGCGTTGATTTGCCAAAAAAGCCCCCGCCCTGCGGGGGCTTTTTTATTGGGTTGACACCCTGATTCGTCGTCTATAGAATTGCGCCTCCTTTTAACGGGCGCATTGCGCCCGGTGGGAATAGCAGCCGGAGTCTGAAATCCAATGCAAAATCAGCAAATCCGTATCAGGTTGAAGGCTTTTGACCATCGCCTGATCGACCAATCCACCCAGGAAATCGAGGAAACCGCGAAACGTACTGGTGCTCAAGTGCGTGGTCCAATTCCACTGCCTACTCGCAAAGAGCGGTTCACCGTTCTGGTCTCCCCGCACGTCAACAAAGACGCGCGTGACCAGTACGAGATCCGTACTCACAAGCGCGTTCTGGACATCGTCCAGCCAACGGATAAAACCGTTGACGCTCTTATGAAGCTTGATCTTGCGGCAGGTGTGGAAGTGCAGATCAGCCTCGGCTAAGACTCGGGTCTTAGTCGTGTAACGCTCTGAAATGGGCGGCCATAGCGGGTGAAAGCCCCGTACACTCATGAGGTTTACAACATGACTATTGGTGTAGTCGGTCGAAAAGCGGGCATGACCCGTATTTTCACCGAAGAAGGTGTCTCCATTCCGGTCACGGTCATTGAGATCGAGCCGAATCGCGTCACCCAGTTCAAAACCGAAGAAAGCGATGGCTATCGTGCAGTGCAAGTCACTGTCGGTGAGCGTCGTGCTTCGCGTGTCACTGCAGCCCAGGCGGGTCACTTCGCCAAGGCTAACGTTGCCGCTGGTCGCACTGTCCTGGAATTCCGTCTTGAAGAAGGCGAATACAAGGCCGGTGACCTGATCAACGCAGAAATCTTCGCTGCTGGCCAATTGGTAGATGTTACCGGTCAGTCGAAAGGTAAAGGCTTTGCCGGTACCATCAAGCGCTGGAACTTCCGCGGTCAGGACAACACCCACGGTAACTCCGTTTCCCACCGCGTCCCGGGCTCTATCGGCCAGTGCCAGACTCCTGGTCGTGTATTCAAGGGCAAAAAAATGTCCGGTCATATGGGCGCTGAGCGCGTGACCGTGCAGTCCCTGGAAGTAGTGCGCGTGGACGCTGAACGCAATCTGTTGTTGGTCAAGGGCGCTGTTCCTGGCGCTACTGGCGGCAATCTGGTTGTACGTCAAGAAGCCAAGGCTCGCGGTTAA
>NZ_JBIVCV010000028.1:0-10387 GCF_044746765.1 Pseudomonas sp. NPDC090203 | reverse complement strand
ACGCGGTTGGGGTTTTGTTTTTGCGCCTGGAAAAGTTTTCCACCCTGATGCCGCCCTGTAGGAGCGCGCTTGCCCGCGACTGCGCCAGGACAAACGCCACCGCACCGCCTGACCCACCGCCATCGCGGGCAAGCGCGCTCCTACAGGGTGGCGCATATCCCGTAGCAGTCCGGCTTGCCGGCGGGAGCGGTGTGTCAGGCAACACACGTGTAGCTGAACGCCGCAAACCCGTAGGAGCGCGCTTGCCCGCGATAAGCCCCTTCCGCCCGGATCCTATGCACCGGCAGCGCGCATGGCTATGATGCGACCCTCATAGACAGGCGTGAAACGAATGCGGACGTTGTTGAAGCTTCTTGGGGATGGTGAGTTTCACTCTGGCGAAGACCTTGGATCAGCGCTGGGAGTGAGCCGTAGCGCTGTCTGGAAAAGACTGCAGCAACTCCAGGCGGAAACCGGGATTGAAGTCCACAAGGTCCGGGGTCGCGGGTACCGCTTGGCTAGCCCACTGTTTCTACTCGATGAGCATGTCCTCAATCGATCGCTGAACGAGTTAGGCTGGTCGACCCAGGTCTACGACAGTATCGACTCTACCAACGCCCAGGCGATGCGTCTGATCGATGGCGAGGTTCAGTTGCCAATCCTGGTGCTATCCGAGCAGCAGACGGCGGGCAGAGGCCGGCGTGGCCGCAAATGGGTGAGCCCTTTTGCCGAGAACCTTTATTACAGCCTGGTGATGCGCGTCGAGGGTGGTATGCGTCAGCTGGAGGGCTTGAGCCTTCTGGTGGGTCTGGCGGTGGTCAGCATGCTTCGCGAGCTGGGAATCGCTGATGCGGGTCTTAAGTGGCCTAATGACATCTTGGTGGGTAACCGCAAGCTGGCCGGCATCCTGCTGGAGCTTACGGGAGATCCGGCAGACGTCTGTCATGTGGTGATCGGCATAGGCATCAACGTCAACATGCGTTCGGCCGCCGAGGTGGATCAGGCCTGGACTTCAATGATGCAGCAGGTTGGCCAGCCACTGGACCGTAACCAGGTCGTGGCCTCCCTCAGCAGGCACCTCCACCGCTACCTGGGCGAACATCGTGAAAAGGGTTTTGGCGCCTTTCATGAAGAGTGGGAAGCCAATCACGCATGGCAGGGCAGGGCGGTCACGCTGCTGGCGGGTTCCACGGCGATTGAAGGCGTGGTGGTGGGGGTCGATACGGTCGGAGCGTTGAAGCTCAGGATCGGCGATCAGGTGCAGGTGTTCAGCGGTGGGGAGCTGAGCCTGAGATTGCGGGATGAATCAGCGAGCGGGTAAAGCCTGGCGCCTTGCGGACATGTCTTTGCCGGTGGCGTGTGATTGGGTAGTGCGGATGAGGATGTTATGCGTTGGGTATTTCTGTTACTGGTCATGTTGAACGGCTTCTACTACCTCTGGCATCAGCAGCAAGCGCCATTGCGGCCCAAGGAGGTCGCGCCATTGGCGCAGTTTAAGGGCAATCGCCAGGATATTCGCCTGCTGAGCGAATCGGGCGTGAGTTCGAATGGCAATCTGCAGTGCCTGTATCTGGGCGGTGATATGCAGCCGAATCAGGCCAGGACCATCGAGCAGCGTCTGACGAGCCTGGATATTCAGACCCAGTTCGGCAAGCGCGTAGATGAGGCGGGGGCCGTTTATTGGTTGAAAGTCGAGCCCGAAAGCCGCCGTCTTATTGATGATGCGATGTTGCTCAGCCTCACCCAGGACTTCCCGCAATTAAAAAGTAAAATAATGTCGTGCGAGGGTGTTGCAACCGCAGGATAGTTTGCATAGAATGGCGCCCGCTTCGCAGTGCAGAGCAAATAGCCCTCACAGCGCAGCAAGCGTCAACGTATGTAACCTCAAGATTTTATTGAGAAAAAGGTTGACAGAAGGGTGGCATGAGTTAATATGTCGCCTCGCTTAGGAGGGGTTCCCGAGCGGCCAAAGGGATCAGACTGTAAATCTGACGTCTACGACTTCGAAGGTTCGAATCCTTCCCCCTCCACCAAATTTCGAGCGTAAGCAGCATGCTCGGCGGGTATAGTTTAGTGGTAGAACCTCAGCCTTCCAAGCTGATGATGCGGGTTCGATTCCCGCTACCCGCTCCAAGTTTGCTGGTTGTGCAAAGTGTTTCGCTCTTGTAGCTCAGTTGGTAGAGCACACCCTTGGTAAGGGTGAGGTCAGCGGTTCAAATCCGCTCAAGAGCTCCATTTATAAAGGCAGATATGAAAGTATCTGCCTTTGTTTTAAGCGGTTGGTTGGGCCTAGTGTCGTGGCTTCAGGCCTGGGTTCAAGTGGTCGGTAGCGGTGGTTTGGAAGCGTCGAGAATCGACTTTCCGAATGGCTGTTGAAATCTTTCTGTCGGGCCAGCATAATGGTCGGCCTGATTTCGCTTTTAGGTCAGTAGCTCAATTGGCAGAGCGACGGTCTCCAAAACCGTAGGTTGGGGGTTCGATTCCCTCCTGACCTGCCAGATTCGCATAACGTATCTGGCTTTCTTTTCACAGGATTTTAGTAGATGAATCCAAAGGCTGAAGCCCCAGACTCCCGTTTTGATCTCGTGAAGTGGCTCGTTGTAGTCCTCCTGGTCGTCGTGGGTGTTGTCGGAAATCAATACTACTCGGCACAGCCAATCCTGTATCGCGTGCTCGCTTTGCTCGTGATCGCCGCTGTCGCAGCCTATGTAGGCCTGCAGACTGGCAAGGGCAAGGCTTTCTTCGTGTTGGCCAAGGAAGCTCGCGCTGAGATTCGTAAAGTTGTTTGGCCTACTCGTCAAGAAACTACCCAGACTACCCTGATCGTGGTGGCTGTGGTTCTGGTTATGGCGCTGCTGTTGTGGGGTCTTGATTCCCTGCTCGGCTGGCTTGTTTCCTTGATTGTTGGCTAAGGGTGTCCCGTGGCTAAGCGTTGGTACGTAGTGCATGCCTACTCGGGTTACGAGAAGCATGTTATGCGCTCTCTGATCGAGCGTGTAAAGCTGGCAGGCATGGAAGATGGTTTTGGCGAAATTCTGGTCCCTACCGAAGAAGTGGTAGAGATGCGTAACGGCCAGAAACGCAAAAGCGAACGTAAATTCTTCCCTGGTTATGTGCTTGTCCAGATGGACATGAATGAGGGTACTTGGCACTTGGTCAAGGACACTCCACGTGTCATGGGCTTCATCGGCGGAACGGCGGACAAGCCGGCACCGATTACCGATAAAGAAGCTGAGGCTATCCTGCGTCGCGTTGCCGACGGCAGTGACAAGCCCAAGCCCAAGACGCTGTTCGAGCCAGGCGAAGTGGTTCGCGTTACCGATGGTCCTTTCGCGGACTTCAACGGTACGGTCGAAGAAGTTAACTACGAAAAGAGCCGGATTCAGGTCGCAGTGCTCATTTTCGGTCGCTCTACTCCGGTAGAGCTCGAGTTCAGCCAGGTCGAAAAGGTCTAGCTGAGCGAGAAATCCCTTACCCCGCAGCCCTGGGCTGTGGGGTTTTGTCGTCACTGGGATAAACGCGCAAGTAACCGGGGAGCCTTTCGAGGCGTTCGAACCCGTAATTGGAGTGCCTCATGGCCAAGAAGATTACCGCTTACATCAAGCTTCAAGTGAAAGCCGCTCAGGCTAACCCAAGCCCGCCCGTCGGTCCTGCTCTGGGTCAGCACGGCGTGAACATCATGGAATTCTGCAAGGCCTTCAACGCCCGTACTCAGGGTCTTGAGCCAGGTCTGCCGACTCCAGTGATCATCACTGTATACAGCGACCGCAGCTTCACTTTTGAAACCAAAAGTACCCCTGCTTCGGTTCTGCTGAAAAAAGCAGCTGGCCTGACCAGCGGCTCGGCTCGCCCGAACACCGTCAAAGTTGGCACCGTTACCCGTGCTCAGCTGGAAGAAATCGCGAAAACCAAAAACGCGGATCTGACTGCTGCTGACATGGAAGCAGCCGTGCGTACCATCGCCGGTTCTGCTCGTAGCATGGGCCTTAACGTGGAGGGTGTGTAATGGCTAAGCTGACCAAACGCCAAAAGGCAATCGCTTCCAAGATTGAAGCTGGCAAGTCCTATAGCTTCAACGACGCGGCAGCTCTGCTGGCCGAACTGTCGACCGTCAAGTTCAGCGAGTCTTTCGACGTTGCTGTAAACCTCGGTGTTGACCCGCGTAAATCCGACCAGGTCGTTCGTAGCGCTACTGTGCTGCCACACGGCACTGGCAAGACCGTTCGCGTTGCTGTCTTCACCCAGGGTCCAGCTGCTGAAGCTGCTCTGGCTGCCGGCGCTGACCGCGTTGGTATGGACGACCTGGCTGCCGAAATGAAAGGCGGCGACCTGAACTATGACGTCGTCATTGCTTCCCCGGACGCAATGCGTGTTGTAGGTCAACTGGGTCAGGTTCTGGGTCCTCGCGGCCTGATGCCTAACCCGAAAGTCGGTACCGTTACTCCAGACGTAGCCACTGCGGTCAAGAACGCAAAAGCTGGTCAGGTTCGTTATCGCACCGACAAAAACGGCATCATCCACACTTCCGTAGGCAAAATCGGCTTCGAAGCTGACAAGCTGCGTGAGAACGTTGAAGCCCTGATCGCTGATCTGAAGCGTATCAAGCCAGCTTCCTCGAAAGGTATCTACGTCAAGCGCGTTACCCTGAGCACCACTATGGGCCCAGGCCTGGTCATCGACCAGGGTTCGCTGAACGCGTAAGACTGGCCACGGTGCGGGTAACCGCACCGTCGCAAAAATTGGGGTCCCTGCGTTGCGGGGGCTATCCAAGACCGTAGGCGGCGCAAGTCTTAAACCACAAGCCTACGCAGATGGTGCTCCCGGTTCCTTACCGAATCAGACACCAAAACGACATCCGGCTCCGGCCAGATGAAACGGTAACATGCAGGAGTTAAACCCGTGGCAATTAAACTCGAAGACAAGAAGGCCATCGTCGCTGAAGTCAACGAGGCTGCCAAAGTCGCTCTGTCTGCTGTCGTGGCTGATGCCCGTGGCGTGACAGTAGGCGCGATGACCGGACTCCGTAAAGAGGCTCGTGAAGCTGGCGTATACGTACGTGTCGTACGTAACACCCTGCTCAAGCGCGCTGTTGCTGACACTGAATTCAGTGTCCTCAACGACGCCTTCACCGGCCCGACCCTGATCGCTTTCTCCAACCAACACCCGGGCGCTGCTGCCCGTCTGTTCAAAGAGTTCGCCAAGGGTCAGGACAAGTTCGAGATCAAGGCAGCTGCGTTTGATGGCAAGTTCCTTGCCGCTAACCAGATCGACGTGTTGGCTACCCTGCCGACCCGCGACGAAGCCATTGCAAAGCTGATGAGCGTGATCCAAGGCGCTACCAGCAAGCTGGCTCGTACCCTGGCAGCTATTCGCGACCAGAAAGAAGCTTCCGCTGCCTAAGGCACCGCAAGCACTTTCGAAATCATATGTTTAATTTGATGGTCGCGTAGGCCGTCACCCCCAATACAGGATATATAGTCATGTCTCTGACTAACGAGCAAATCATCGAAGCAATCGGCCAGAAAACCGTTCTGGAAGTTGTCGAGCTGATCAAAGCAATGGAAGAAACCTTCGGCGTGACCGCTGCTGTTGCCGCTGCTGGCCCAGCTGCTGCTGCCGCTGTTGTTGAAGAACAAACCGAGTTCAACGTTGTTCTGGTTGAAGCCGGCGAGAAGAAAGTCAACGTGATCAAGGCTGTTCGTGAACTGACAGGCCTGGGCCTGAAAGAAGCCAAAGAGAAAGTTGACACCGCTCCTCAGGTCGTTGCAGAAGGCGTTACTAAAGAAGCCGCTGCTGACGCCAAGAAGAAGCTGGAAGAAGCTGGCGCTAAAGTCGAAGTCAAGTAATTTCGACCTTGCGTCTCCAGCCCAAGCGTTGAGCGAACGGCTGATGGCTGGTGGCTTTTGCCACCGGCCTTTTTCCGTTATTGGCAGTCGATCAGGTCGACGCCGTAACGTGCTTCAACCACCGCGAATGGTGGCGCAAACCATGGGGTTTGCAAGATTTTCTGGCCGCTCCCGTCGGGGGAGGCCAAACAAGCAGGTGACCAAGCTGGGGAACGCTGATGGCTTACTCATACACTGAGAAAAAACGTATCCGCAAGGACTTTAGCAAGTTGCCGGACGTCATGGACGTACCGTACCTCTTGGCTATCCAGCTGGATTCGTATCGCGAATTCTTGCAGGCGGGCGCGACCAAGGACCAGTTCCGTGACGTCGGTCTGCATGCGGCCTTCAAATCCGTTTTCCCGATCATCAGCTACTCCGGCAACGCTGCTCTGGAGTACGTTGGCTATCGTCTGGGCGAACCGGCCTTTGATGTCAAGGAATGCGTGCTGCGCGGCGTGACGTACGCCGTACCTTTGCGGGTAAAAGTACGCCTGATCATTTTCGACAAAGAATCGTCGAACAAAGCGATCAAGGACATCAAAGAGCAAGAAGTCTACATGGGTGAAATCCCCCTGATGACTGAAAACGGTACCTTCGTTATCAACGGTACCGAGCGCGTTATCGTTTCCCAACTGCACCGTTCCCCGGGCGTGTTCTTCGACCACGACCGCGGCAAGACGCACAGCTCCGGCAAACTGCTGTACTCCGCTCGCATCATTCCTTACCGCGGTTCGTGGCTGGACTTCGAGTTCGATCCAAAGGACTGTGTATTCGTCCGTATCGACCGTCGTCGCAAGCTGCCTGCATCGGTTCTGCTGCGCGCACTCGGCTACACCACCGAAGAAGTGCTGGATGCGTTCTACACCACCAACGTCTTCCACGTTCATGGCGAAACCCTGAGCCTGGAACTGGTGCCTCAGCGCCTGCGTGGTGAAATTGCCGTTCTGGACATTCAGGATGACAAGGGCAAGGTGATCGTCGAGCAAGGCCGCCGTATTACCGCGCGCCACATCAACCAGCTCGAGAAAGCCGGCATCAAGGCCCTGGACGTTCCGCTGGACTACGTGATTGGCCGTACGACCGCCAAGGCGATCGTGCACCCGGCCACCGGCGAAATCATTGCCGAGTGCAACACCGAGCTGAACACCGAAATCCTGGCCAAGATTGCCAAGGCCCAGGTTGTCCGTATCGAAACGTTGTACACCAACGACATCGACTGCGGTCCGTTCATCTCCGACACCCTGAAGATCGATTCGACCGGCAACCAGCTGGAAGCCCTGGTCGAAATCTATCGCATGATGCGTCCTGGCGAGCCGCCAACCAAGGATGCTGCCGAGACCCTGTTCAACAACCTGTTCTTCAGCCCGGAGCGTTACGATCTGTCGGCTGTTGGCCGGATGAAGTTCAACCGTCGTATCGGTCGCACCGAAATCGAAGGTTCGGGCGTGCTGTGCAAGGAAGATATCGTTGCGGTCCTCAAGACCCTGGTCGATATCCGTAACGGCAAAGGCATCGTCGACGACATCGACCACCTGGGTAACCGTCGCGTCCGCTGCGTAGGCGAGATGGCCGAGAACCAGTTCCGCGTTGGCCTGGTACGTGTTGAGCGTGCGGTCAAAGAGCGTCTGTCGATGGCAGAAAGCGAAGGCCTGATGCCTCAGGACCTGATCAACGCCAAGCCGGTTGCTGCTGCGGTCAAGGAATTCTTCGGCTCCAGCCAGCTGTCGCAGTTCATGGACCAGAACAACCCGCTGTCCGAGATCACGCACAAGCGTCGTGTCTCCGCACTGGGCCCGGGCGGTCTGACCCGTGAGCGCGCAGGCTTCGAAGTTCGTGACGTACACCCGACGCACTACGGTCGTGTTTGCCCGATCGAAACGCCGGAAGGTCCGAACATCGGTCTGATCAACTCCCTGGCAGCGTACGCTCGCACCAACCAGTACGGCTTCCTGGAAAGCCCGTACCGCGTGGTGAAAGAGGGTGTGGTCACTGACGACATCGTTTTCCTGTCCGCCATTGAAGAAGCCGATCACGTGATCGCGCAGGCTTCGGCGACCATGAACGACAAGAAAGTGCTGATCGACGAGCTGGTAGCTGTTCGTCACCTGAACGAATTCACCGTCAAGGCGCCGGAAGACGTCACCCTGATGGACGTCTCGCCGAAGCAGGTTGTTTCGGTTGCCGCGTCGCTGATTCCGTTCCTCGAGCACGACGACGCCAACCGTGCGTTGATGGGTTCGAACATGCAGCGTCAGGCTGTACCGACCCTGCGTGCCGACAAGCCGCTGGTAGGTACCGGCATGGAGCGCAACGTTGCGCGTGACTCCGGTGTCTGTGTCGTTGCCCGTCGTGGCGGCGTGATCGACTCCGTTGACGCCAGCCGTATCGTGGTTCGTGTTGCCGATGACGAAGTTGAGCCGGGCGAAGCCGGTGTCGACATCTACAACCTGACCAAATACACCCGCTCGAACCAGAACACCTGCATCAACCAGCGTCCTCTGGTGATCTTGGGTGTTCGCGTTCAGCGCAGCGACATCATGGCCGACGGCCCGTCCACCGTGATGGGTGACCTGGCTCTGGGTCAGAACATGCGCATCGCGTTCATGGCGTGGAACGGCTTCAACTTCGAAGACTCCATCTGCCTGTCCGAGCGTGTTGTTCAGGAAGACCGCTTCACCACGATCCACATTCAGGAACTGACCTGTGTGGCGCGTGATACCAAGCTGGGCCCAGAGGAAATCACCGCAGACATCCCGAACGTGGGTGAAGCTGCGCTGAACAAGCTGGACGAAGCCGGTATCGTTTACGTCGGTGCCGAAGTCGGCCCTGGCGACATCCTGGTGGGCAAGGTCACTCCGAAAGGCGAGACCCAGCTGACTCCGGAAGAAAAACTGCTGCGTGCGATCTTCGGTGAAAAAGCCAGCGACGTTAAAGACACCTCCCTGCGCGTGCCTACTGGCACCAAAGGTACTGTCATCGACGTACAGGTCTTCACCCGTGATGGCGTAGAGCGCGACTCCCGCGCCCTGTCCATCGAGAAGAGCCAGCTGGACGAGATCCGCAAGGACCTGAACGAAGAGTTCCGCATCGTCGAAGGCGCAACCTTCGAGCGTCTGCGTTCGGCTCTGGTCGGTCAGATCGCTGAAGGTGGTGCTGGCCTGAAGAAAGGTCAGGAAATCACCAACGAAGTGCTCGACGGTCTGGAACACGGTCAGTGGTTCAAGCTGCGCATGGTCGAAGATGCTCTGAACGAGCAACTCGAGCGCGCTCAGGCTTACATCGTCGATCGCCGCCGTCTGCTGGACGACAAGTTCGAAGACAAGAAGCGCAAACTGCAGCAAGGCGATGACCTGGCTCCAGGCGTGCTGAAAATCGTCAAGGTCTACCTTGCCATTCGTCGCCGCATCCAGCCGGGCGACAAAATGGCCGGTCGCCACGGTAACAAGGGTGTGGTCTCCGTGATCATGCCGGTTGAAGACATGCCACACGATGCCAACGGCACACCTGTGGATATCGTCCTCAACCCGTTGGGTGTACCTTCGCGTATGAACGTTGGTCAGATTCTCGAAACTCACCTGGGCCTCGCGGCCAAAGGTCTGGGCGAGAAGATCAACCGCATGCTCGAAGAGCAGCGCAAAGTGGTTGAACTGCGCAAGTTCATGAACGAGATCTACAACGAGATCGGTGGCCGTCAGGAAAGCATCGACGACCTGACCGATCAGGAAGTTCTGGATCTGGCGCAGAACCTGCGTGGCGGCGTTCCAATGGCTACCCCGGTATTCGACGGTGCCAAGGAAAGCGAAATCAAGGCGATGCTGCGCCTGGCGGACATGCCGGACAGTGGCCAGATGCAACTGTTCGACGGTCGTACCGGCAACAAGTTCGAGCGTCCGGTAACTGTTGGCTACATGTACATGCTGAAGCTGAACCACTTGGTGGACGACAAGATGCATGCGCGTTCCACTGGTTCTTACAGCCTGGTCACCCAGCAGCCGCTGGGTGGTAAGGCACAGTTCGGTGGTCAGCGTTTCGGGGAGATGGAGGTCTGGGCGCTGGAAGCATACGGCGCGGCTTACACTCTGCAAGAAATGCTCACAGTGAAGTCGGACGATGTGAACGGTCGTACCAAGATGTACAAAAACATCGTGGACGGCGATCACCGTATGGAGCCGGGCATGCCCGAGTCCTTCAACGTGTTGATCAAAGAAATCCGTTCGCTCGGTATCGATATCGATCTGGAAACCGAATAACACGTGACGCGATCGAGAGTGGGTCGGTTTGACCACTCTCTGCTCCGCCAGGAGGAAAGGCCTTGAAAGACCTACTGAATTTGCTGAAAAACCAGGGTCAAGTCGAAGAGTTCGACGCCATCCGTATCGGATTGGCCTCGCCTGAGATGATCCGTTCGTGGTCGTTCGGTGAAGTTAATAAGCCGGAAACCATCATCTACCGTACGTTCAAGCCTGAGCGTGACGGCTTGTTCTGCGCCAAGATCTTTGGCCCGGTCAAGGATTACGAGT
>NZ_JBIVCV010000027.1:0-17593 GCF_044746765.1 Pseudomonas sp. NPDC090203 | reverse complement strand
TCCGGCGCCTCGATGATCGGGTCGGGAACGGTGTCGACCTTGACGTCATGGGCACCGTGATAGGTGAGAGCTCGCATATTGTTTTCTCCGCTGTTTAGTGTGGCCTCTAAAGAGCGGAGCTATGGAGCGTCCGTTAAGTTCATGCCTTCGGATAGCCGCAACCTTGCGAGTAAAATCAGCTGGCTGGTGAAACCATTCTTTTGAGACTGTTCGTCGCTTCAAATGAACATAACGCGAAAGGCTCGGCCCAAGATCCGGCGAGTGTTTATGCGTTCTCAAGGGGCATCCTAATTTTCGCCCCTTGGCGGGATGATCAAGAAGTCATATCAGCCATACATATGACCGTGTTGCTCATTGAGGAACAAACGATGGTGATTGGTGCCGCAGACCTAAACATCGACCTTGCCAACAAAGCCGAAGAGGCACTATTCAAGTGGCTCATCGCAAGTTTTTTGATGGGGAAGAGAATTCGAGGTGACGTTGCCGCTCAGGCCTACAGGATCATCGTCGAGAAACACCATCGTGACACGCCTGGCAAGCTTGCGGCATGTACGCACGGCCAGTTGGTGAGGATGCTGGGAGAGGGCCGTTACACCCGTTACGACGAATCTACC
Organism: Pseudomonas sp. NPDC090203; assembly: GCF_044746765.1. Classification (NCBI taxonomy): domain Bacteria; kingdom Pseudomonadati; phylum Pseudomonadota; class Gammaproteobacteria; order Pseudomonadales; family Pseudomonadaceae; genus Pseudomonas; species Pseudomonas sp. NPDC090203. The sequence continues at coordinate 16,979 of NZ_JBIVCV010000027.1, read as the reverse complement.
GCCAACCGACTACTCAAGCTGAGCGAGCGTTTGACGCGCGACTACGGTGGGAAAGTGCTGAACATTCTTGAGGCCAGCAAAGACCGATCTGAGTTTGAGGCAAGGCTCAAAGAATTCGAAGGCATTGGCCCCAAGACGGTTGAGATCTTCATGCGCGACGCGCAACAGGTGCTGTTTTGATTACCGCAGAAGTTTACGTAGGGTGCGCTGGCTGGAAGCTGGCACGGGAATTCGCGCCTGAATTTGAAGGCGCAGGTACGCATCTGCAACGTTACGCACTACGGCTGGGCGCTGTTGAGATCAACAGCTCCTTCTATCGCCCACATAGACCCGCAACTTATGCGAAGTGGGCATCATCGGTAAGCAGCGATTTCCACTTCTCAGTGAAAATGCCCAAGTCGATCAGCCACGAGAGTCGGCTCGTGGACTGCTCAGAGCTGCTTGATAAATTCTTGTCGGAGGTCACTGCACTGGGTAGCGCGCTCGGCTGCCTGCTGATTCAGCTCCCACCTTCACTCTCATTCGATGCCCGGGTCGCAGGCCTCTTCTTCGACTCGCTGAGAGCTCGCTTTTCAGGGCATGTGGTGATCGAGCCGCGTCATGAGTCATGGGCAAACGCCAACGAGCTCCTCGTTGATCAACACATAGGACAAGTAGCGGCTGATCCTGTCAGGTTGAGTAATGGCGCGCAGCCTGGTGGCTGGCCGGGAGTCCGATATTGGCGCCTGCACGGAGCCCCGAGAATTTACTACAGCGCTTATGACACACCTTGGCTTGAACACCTCGCGAAGAGGATTGAGGCGATGCCGGAGGACGTGCCGACCTGGTGTATTTTCGACAATACTGCACGCGATGCGGCCCTTGGCAACGCGCTGCTCATGCAACGGTTGTTAAGGATCGGTGGCCGCGATGAGTAGGAACCGCAGAGGCAAGCGCCGGCATCCACTCGATTGTCGTGCCTAAGCCATTCACGTTGTACGTGGCGATCTTCAGGTCTTGCACCTTTGCGTACCTTCCAGCAGTCCGAGCCTACTCATCTGAGGGTTTTCAGGGGGAGGAGTTCGCGATCTAACACTGGATAATGACCGTTCGAGAACTTCATCGAACGGGAAGCACCAAGCGCTTTCGAAACCTGTAGATCGCGACTCTTTCGTGGTCGAGCGAGGTGCTTATGAACAGTTCCGCAATACCCGGTGATGACAGAGATGCCAATGACGCGATCAAGCCATTGGAACCAGGTCGTCCTGACGTGATGCCCAATCCGCCTCCTGGCAGCGACGAGGGCGACTCTAAGGACAACGAACCGGCGCCAATCCTCGACGGGGACATCCTGATAGATGAGGACATGTCAGACGTAGAAGCCAACGACTCCGTGTCTCAGGAGCATCCACCGCAACGCTGAGGGTAAAAGCGTCAATGATGGTGTGGCGGGCTCATATGAACCGCCATTCTCACCACTTGTCGGCCAAGTCATCTGCTACCAGTCGCCCGCGAACCTTTGGGTGCAAGCAAGCGACCCTCTCACCAATTAATGTGAACGTATGGATTCATGAATCTTCTAAAGCTCACAAGTGGAGGAGTCAGCATGCAACCAAAAACTGAAGGGCTTGAAGAACAAGGCCCCAGCCGCGTTCCGTTCATCAACGATCCCCAAAAGCCTTCTTCTAAATCCTCTAACAGGAATGGAGAGTCTGTCGAGGCGGACGACGAGGAAATCGAGCCGGATCCCGATGGCGAGGTAGACGCCGAGCGTTAGGAAAACACCCGGCAGTGACACCGACGTCTAGTTAGGGCGCTCTCGGGCCTCAACGGGTGCCAATGGGGGCGAGGATATCCGCATTGCTTGATGCTATGCCTGGGAATCGCAGCATGAACGACTCTTTCAATCTCTCGCGATTTATTGATGCGCAGCGCCCAGTTATCCGCCGAGTCATGGATGAACTGCGGGCAGGCCGTAAGACGAGCCACTGGATGTGGTTCGTTTTCCCGCAGCTAAAGGGGTTGGGCAGAAGCGAAACCGCGATGCGCTTTGGCATCACCAACATGGACGAGGCTCGTGCCTATCTCGCCCATCCATTGCTCGGGCGGCGACTTGATGAGTGCGTGCAAACTCTTCTTGAGCACGGCAACTTGAGCGCATTTGAGATCTTCGGCTCGCCAGATGATCTGAAGCTGCGCTCGTGCCTGACATTGTTCAACGAGGCGCATTCGGAATCCGCCTTGTTTCAGCGAGCACTCGATCAGTTCTTTGACGCAGAGCCGGATGACAGGACGATCCAGTTACTCCAGGCCTCCCGGTAGTAACCTTGCACTGGAACGGGTGAGTGGAGCGCGCAATTATGATCCCCACCATCCCACCCAAACGGTCGCCCGTCCAGAAAGGCTGAACGTTTAAGTCAACCTCCCAGTCGTACCAGCTAGACGCAGCGAACTGCGCGCATTGCTTACCTACCGTGAGGTCACCATGAGCCCAAGTCCTTCCACCGGCGTCGAGCTGCATTCCATCGCGTTCACTCTGAACGGCGATCACCGAACGCTGAACATTCCCCCGTGGGTGACCTTGCTCGATCTGCTTCGGGACGAGCTCGACCTGACCGGCACCAAGAAGGGTTGCGATCACGGGCAGTGCGGTGCCTGCACGGTGTTGCGTGATGGCAAGCGCATCAATGCCTGCCTGACGTTGGCCGTGATGTGCGACGGCGCTGAGCTGACTACGGTTGAAGGGCTTGCCACGGGGGACGAGCTGCATCCGATGCAGCGGGCGTTCATCAAGCACGATGCCTTCCAGTGCGGTTACTGCACGCCGGGGCAGATCTGTTCTGCCGTCGGCCTTGCCCGCGAGGGGCGGGCGAATAACCGTGACGACATCAAGGAACTGATGAGTGGCAACCTCTGCCGCTGCGGTGCCTACACCAACATCATCGCCGCAGTTGAGGAAGCGTTGCCTCACAGCGGTGGGGAATTGGGGCAGGGAGGGGCGCAATCATGATGCCTTTCAATTATTCCCGGCCTCGCGATGTCAGTGAGGCGATCAACCTGGCCGACGCCACGACCCGGTTCATCGCCGGCGGCACCAATCTGGTCGATCTCATGAAGGAGAACGTGGTCCGCCCCGGTCGGCTGATCGACATCACCGGTTTGGGCCTTGATGAGGTGGAGGAACTCCCGAATGGCGGACTGCGCATCGGCGCGTTGGTGAGTAACGCTGATCTGGCGTGGCATCCGTTGATCGAACAGCGTTATCCGTTGCTGTCCCAGGCCATCCTTGCCGGTGCGTCCCCGCAACTGCGGAATATGGCGAGCACCGGTGGCAATCTCTTGCAGCGCACGCGTTGCTACTACTTCTACGACACCGGTTCGCCCTGCAACAAGCGCGAGCCGGGCAGCGGGTGTCCGGCGCGTTCGGGCTTGAACCGTATCCACGCGATCCTCGGGGCGAGCGATGCCTGCGTCGCTACCCATCCATCCGACATGTGCGTCGCGCTCGCGGCGCTTGATGCTGTGGTCCATGTCGAAGGCAAGGCCGGAAAACGGCGTATCGAATTTGCCGACTTCCATCGTTTACCTGCAGACGCGCCTGAGCGGGACAATCAATTGGCTGACGATGAACTGGTCACGTCCATCGAGCTGCCGCCCCCTCAGTTCATCGCCCACCATCGCTACCTGAAAATTCGTGATCGTGCGTCCTATGCCTTTGCCCTGGTTTCCGTGGCGGCAGCGCTGGAGCTTGATGGCGACACCGTTCGCCAGGCCAGGCTGGCGCTGGGCGGAGTCGCGCACAAGCCGTGGCGTGACAAGGCCGTCGAGGCCTCGCTGGTGGGCAAGCCGGTGTCCCGCGAGACCTTCACCGCCGCAGCTGACTTGTTGCTGCGCGATGCCCAGCCGCTGACCCATAACGCCTTCAAGGTCCGGCTCGCCCATCGTGCAATCGTGCGTGCCTTGAGCGACGCCGCCATTGGAGGGAATGCCTGATGAACACATTCAATGCTGCGGTGGGCCAGCCACTGGATCGGGTAGATGGCGTGGCCAAGGTAACGGGCAAGGCGCGGTATGCGGGTGAATACCCCGAGGACCGGCTGCTGTTCGGCAGCGTGGTGTCCAGCACCATCGCCAAAGGCCGTGTGCTCGATATCGATACCCGCGAGGCCCTCAATGTGCCGGGCGTGGTGCTGATTCTCGACCACCGCAACCGGCCGCGGCTGTCCAGCTACGACGATGACTACAGCGATGCCGACTCGGCCGAAGGCTCCGCGTTTCGCCCGCTCTATAACGACCGAGTGTTGTACAGCGGCCAGCCATTGGCGCTGGTTGTGGCGCAGACGCTGGAAATGGCGCGCTACGCTGGCTCGCTTTTGCGCATTCGCTATGAAGAAGAGCCGCACCAGACCGATCTGGATGCCGCCCTCGACCACGCACACAAAGCCCCGGCCGAAACGCCGAAGCCGCGCGGCGATTTTGCGCGGCATTACGCCGACTCTGCCACCCAGGTGGACGTGACCTACACCACGCCGGTGGAGCACCACAACCCGATGGAGCCCCACGCCTCGACGGTGTTCTACAAGCCCGATGGCAGCCTTGAAATTCACGACAAGACCCAAGGCACTCAGAACTGTCAGGATTACCTGCACAAGATTTTCGACCTGCCCAAGGACAAGATCCGCATCCTCGCAGCCTTTGTCGGCGGCGCGTTCGGCTCGGGCCTGCGCCCTCAGTATCAGTTGCCACTGGCAGTGATGGCGGCCCTGGCGCTGAAACGCTCGGTCCGCGTGACCCTGACCCGGCAGCAGATGTTCACCTTCGGTTATCGGCCACGCACCTCACAGCGGCTGCGACTGGGCGCGGATGCCAACGGCCGCCTTATGGCGATCGGGCACGACGCGATCGGGCAGACCTCGCGCTTCGAGGACTTCACCGAGCACCTGGTCGAATGGAGCGGCATGCTCTATCGCTGCGACAACGTGGCGCTGAGTTATCAACTGGTGCCGCTCGACGTCTACACCCCGCTGGACATGCGTGCGCCGGGTGCTGCGTCAGGCGTGATCGCGCTGGAAGGCGCACTGGACGAACTGGCCTGTGCGGCAGGCATCGATCCCCTGCAACTGCGCCGCGTCAATTTCGCCGACAGTAACGGCAACGAGGGCAAGCCGTATTCGAGCAAGGCGCTGCTGGCTTGCTACGACCAGGGCGCCGAACGCTTTGGCTGGAGCCAGCGCAATCCGGTGCCTCGCAGCATGCGCCAGGGGCGGGAGCTGATCGGCTGGGGTGTCGCAGGCGGCGTCTGGGAGGCCATGCAGATGAAGGCCAGCGCCAAGGCGCGAATCGATGCCGCGGGCAAGCTGACCGTCAGCAGTGCCACCACGGATATCGGCACCGGCACCTACACCGTCATGACCCAGATCGCCGCTGATGCGGCCGGGGTCATGCCGCAGGACGTGACATTCATCCTGGGCGATTCCTCGCTGCCCACCGCGCCTTTGCAGGGCGGCTCCTTCACGGTTTCTTCGGTCGGTTCCGCCGTGAGGCAGGCGTGCCTGATCTTGCGCACCCAGGTGCTGGAAGCGCTGCGTCGGCTGCATCCCGAGGTGGCTGATGTTGCGGTGGAGCAGATCGGCTTCGGGGACGGGTTCGTGCACGCCGGGGATCAGCGTTTTGCCATCGCCGAAGTGGTTGCCCATTGCGAAGGCGGCGCACTGGAAGTCCAGGTCGATGCAGAGCCCAGCACCAAGCGCAGCGGGTTTGCCACGGCGACTCACTCTGCGGTGTTCGTCGAAGTGCGGGTCGATGAGGACCTGGGCACCATCAAGGTCAGCCGTGTGGTCAGCGCGGTTGCAGCAGGGCGTGTGATCAACCCGAAGACAGCGCAGAACCAGTTGTTGGGCGGCGTCGTCTGGGGCCTGGGCATGGCGCTGCAGGAAGACACCCTGAGCGATCACACGCTCGGTCGTTTCATGAATCACAGCCTGGCCGAATATCACATCCCGGTCCACGCCGACATCGGTGACATTGATGCGTTTTTCGTCGAGGAAGAGGACGACATCGTCAACGACCTGGGCTCCAAGGGCGTGGGCGAGATTGGCATCGTCGGCGTGGCTGCGGCGGTCTCCAATGCCGTGTTCCATGCCACCGGCAAGCGTGTGCGCGATTTTCCCGTGACGCTCGACAAGCTGCTGCAGTGACCGCGAACAACACCCGGATGCATGGCACCCGAGTGTGAGATTTGTGTACCCGTGATGTGCTTTCCAACCTGATGGAGATGACCCGATGAACGACCTTCCCGTTACACGTCCCGCGACCGCGCCGTTGCCCTTTGACGCGTCGTTCGAGCAGATTCCTGACGACGAAGCGCAGACCAGCAAGGAGCTGGCCGAAACGCTCCACTCGATCATGGAAACCACCTTCAAAGACAACGGCCATGCCAATCGCAGCGTTCACGCCAAGGGCCATGGCTTGCTGAAAGGGCGGGTCACGGTGCTCGACAACCTTCCGCCGGAGCTGGCACAGGGCGCGTTCGCCCGCCCCGGCACACTGACCGCTTATCTGCGGTTTTCGACCAACCCCGGGGACATCCTCGATGACAAGGTTTCAACGCCGCGCGGTCTGGCAATCAAGCTGGTGGGTGTCGATGGCCCGCGTCTGCCGGGCAGCGAAGGTGAGGTGACACAGGACTTCGTCATGCAGAACGCCAAGGCGTTTACTGCCGCCACACCCAAGGCATTCCTGAAGACCTTGAAGCTGCTGGCCAAGACCACCGACAAGGCGCCGGGCATGAAGAAGGCGCTGTCGGCGGTACTGCGGGGTGTGGAGTCGACCATCGAATCCATGGGCGGCGAAAGCGGCACCTTGAAAAGCCTCGGCGGCCATCCGCAAACCCACATTCTGGGCGAGAGTTTTTCCACCGTCGCGCCGATTCTCTACGGGCCCTATTACGCCAAGCTGGCCATGGTACCGGTGTCGCCATCCTTGACCGCACTCACTGACCTGCACGTGGACTTCGGCGACAACCCCGACGGGCTTCGGGCAGCGGTGAGCGAGTATTTCAGCCAGCAAGGCGGCGTCTGGGAGCTGCAAGTGCAGTTGGCGACCGATATCGAAAAGATGCCCATCGAAGATGCCTCCGTGCAATGGCCGGAAGACCTCAGCCCTTACGTCACCGTGGCGCGGGTCGAGGTCGATCCGCAGGCAGCCTGGGACGAAGAGAAAGTCCGGGAGATCGACGATGGCATGGCGTTCAGCCCCTGGCATGGGCTGGCGGCTCACAGACCCTTGGGTGGTGTGATGCGGGTGCGCAAACCTTCCTACGAGATGTCGTCTGAGTTTCGCGGCAGTCACAACGGTTGCCCGATTCACGAACCCCGCTGATTGAGGTCTTTGCATGCAGCTTATCCACCCGACCGCGCATTTCCATCCCTACAAGAATTCCTCGGGAGGCTGGGGTTCGGCGCATTCCGTCATGAGCATTCTTTGGCGTGAGCAGGCGCTGGGCAAGGCGCCCGCGGCGCTGATGAAGCAGAACAAACCCAAGGGTTTTGCCTGCGTCAGCTGCGCCTGGGCCAAACCTGGCAACCCCCATGCGCTGGAATTCTGTGAGAACGGCGCCAAGGCCACGGCTTGGGAATTGACGTCACTGCGCACGGACGCGGATTTCTTCGCCCGGCACACCCTGAGCGAGCTGCGTGGATGGAGCGATTACGATCTTGAACAGCACGGGCGCCTGACCCACCCCTTGCGCTATGACGCGCAAATCGATCAGTACGTGCCGACCACCTGGGAGGAGGCCTATGCTGCCATCGGCGTCCAGCTCAAACAGCTGGCGCCGGACGAGGTGGCCTTCTACGCCTCGGGCCGCGCGTCACTGGAAGCCTCCTTCATGTACCAGTTGTTCGCCCGCGCATACGGCACCAACAACCTGCCGGACAGCTCGAACATGTGCCACGAGAGCACGTCGGTTGGCTTGCAGGAAAGCATCGGCGTGCCGGTGGGAACGGTGACCCTCGCCGATTTCGAGCACACCGACTGCATCTTTTTCTTCGGCCAGAATGTGGGCAGCAACAGCCCGCGCATGCTGCATCCGCTGCAGGATGCGCGTAAGCGTCACGTGCCCATCATCACCTTCAACCCCTTGCGCGAGCGTGGGCTGGAGCGCTTCGTCAACCCGCAGTCGGTCAGCGAGATGGTCGGCCCTTCATCCACGGTGATCAGCACTCAATACCATCAGGTCGCGATTGGCGGCGATACGGCGGCGGTCATGGGCATCGCCAAGGCGCTGTTGTTCATGGATCAGCAGGCGAGGGAGACAGGCGCGCAGCCTGTGCTGGATCATGCATTCATTGCCGAACACACCGAGGGTTTCGACGCCTTTGTGGCGCAGGTCGATGGCTACTCCTGGGACGACCTTGTACAGCGCTCGGGGTTGAGTCGTTCATCCATGGAGGCAGCTGCCACCGTCTACGCGCGCAGTCAGAAGGTCATGATCATTTACGGCATGGGCATGACCCAGCACCGCCACGGCGTGGGCAATGTGCAGATGCTGGTGAACCTGCTGTTGCTGCGCGGCAATATCGGCAAGCCGGGCGCGGGGATCTGCCCGGTTCGTGGCCATTCCAATGTTCAGGGCCAGCGCACCGTGGGCATAACGGAAGACCCAGCCAAGGTGCCCAAGGACAAGATCGAGGCGCGCTTCGGCTTCAAGGTGCCGAGCAAGAAAGGCCTCGCTACCGTCGATACCTGCAAGGGCATCCAGGATGGCAGCGTCAAAGGCTTCATTGGCCTGGGCGGGAATTTTCTGCGTGCCGTCCCCGACACTGACCGCATGGAGCCCGCCTGGAAAGGGCTGACGCTGAACGTGCAGGTCGCAACCAAACTCAACCGTACGCATCTGTTTGCGGGGCAACACACCTGGCTGCTGCCGTGCCTGGGCCGGATTGAAATCGACCAGCAGGACGGCACGCCGCAGGTCTACACCACCGAAGACAGTACCGGATGCATCCGCGCCTGGCAGGGGCACGCGCAGCCCGCCGCCGAGCAGTTGCGCTCGGAAGCCGCGATCATTGCCGGGCTGGCCCAGGCGACTCTCGGTGACGAGGTGCGCATCCCCTGGGATGACTGGCGCCGGGACTATGTGAAGGTGCGTCAGGCCATCGCCGACATTTACCCCGAGATTTTCCACGACATGGAAACCCGGATGTGGTCGGAGGGTGGTTTCCATCGCCCGCTCCCGGCGGCCCAGCGCAAGTGGGCGACCGAGTCGGGCAAGGCGCAGTTCAAGACGCCATCCAGGCTGGATGAAGATGATGACGTATCGCTGGGGACTGATCGGCGCGACGTGGTGCAACTCATGACGCTGCGCAGCAATGACCAGTTCAACACCACGGTCTATGGCTACGACGACCGCTTCCGTGGCGTGCACGGCACCCGCAGCGTGGTCTTTCTCAATCGTAACGATATCGTTCGCCTGGGCTTCGCGCCGGGGCAGTGGGTGACGTTGCGCACCGCCATCGAGCCCGAGGTCCGTCGTGAAGTGGGGCCATTCCAGATCATCGACTACGACATACCCGAGGGCTGTGCAGCGTCTTACTACCCCGAGTCCAACCCACTGGTGCCACTCTGGCACCACGCCGAACGCAGCAAGGTGCCCGCTGCCAAATCCGTCCCGGTGAGCCTGCACGCGGCGCTGCCGACAGAGCAGAATCGCCGGAACGAAATCCCTGATGGCGATCAGGTCCGGGAGTGAGAACAGCGCCCTACAGGCTTCTGCGCGTAAGCTTTGCCAGTCATTTGAAACACTTCATGACGCTTGCACCACTCACCTGAGTGGAAAGCGTAATGATCTGTTTTAAAAAGGGAATTTTTTTATTGTAGGACGATCTCTGAGGGGTGAATGTCTTTGCCACGGAGAGAAAACATGGCGCAGGAACACCATTACCGAATCGACTATCTGCTGCAGGGCGCTTACAAGACTTTCTACATTCGGGCCGCGAAGATGGACAATGCCGAAGCCTGGCATTGGGCCACGGTTGACGCTGGAATCGGGCAGTTGCCCAAGTACCGGACCGACCCCGTGTCCAGACTGAGCAAGCCTCAGGCGGAGAAGCACGGCATCACCAATGTGGAATGGCACAAGGCGTAACAGGCTTCACCTCGGCCCCTCCGGAACGCTCAAGCTGTGAACGATCTTCTTGCCGGGCGACGTTCGTTGTAGTCTTGGCAGACTTTCAGATGAGGGGCCCGGTGCACATGAATCGTTCGGATTTCTCTGCTGACGTTGAAGCGGTCCATGCCATTGGCGCGGTGCCCGTGATCCTGAGCATGGTCAAGCACATGACGGGCATGCGCTTTGCCGCTGTTGCGCGGGTCACCGACAGGAACTGGGTCGCCTGCGCGGTGGACGATTCCATCGATTTCGGCCTCAAGCCTGGTGGCGAACTGGTGCTCGAATCCACCATCTGTCACGAGATACGTCAGCACAGGACGCCGGTGATTTTCGGCCACGCCAGTGAGCACCCGCTGTTTTCAACGCACCACACGCCCAGGACCTACGGCCTGGAAAGCTACATCTCGATCCCGATCATCATGGGTGACGGAGAGTTCTTCGGCACGCTATGCGCTATCGATTCGGTGCCTGCCAATCTGGAAGAGCCCGCTATCGTCAAGACGCTGACCCTGTTCGCGCAGTTGATCGCCATGAGTCTCGACTCTCAGAAAAACCTGGAAGCGACGCAGTCGGCGTTGGTTGCAGCTAAAGAGCACGGGCGTTTGCGTGACCAGTTTGTGGCGGTGTTGGGGCATGACTTGCGCACGCCCCTGAGTGCCATCCGGATGAGCTCTGAATTGCTGGAAAGCCGAACCACGGAAAAACGTTCACTGAACCTCATCGCAGCCATCCGCAACAGTTCGGTGCGCATGGGCATGCTGATCGAAAACGTCCTCGATTTTGCGCGCGGGCGGATGGGCGGCGGAATTCCTGTCAAACGACAACTGGTGGATGATCTGGGGCCCATCCTTGAACTGGCGCTGCGTGAAGTGCAGATGTCCAGCCCCGAGGCGCAGATTACTCACGCCCTTGATCTGCCGGGCGGCATCTATTGCGACTCGCTGCGAATCACCCAACTGTTGTCGAATCTGGTAGGGAACGCGGTGACCCATGGGGCCAGGTCGTCCCCCATACGGGTCCAGGCGTGGTGTGAAGATGCGGACGTGGTCATTTCAGTGCTCAACCAGGGGCCGCCGATTGCCGAGCGCTTGATGCCGCTGTTGTTCGAGCCGTTCACGCGCTCGGAGGCCGGCCAGCGCGGAGAGGGGCTGGGCCTGGGCTTGTACATTGCCTCGCAGATCGCCGAAGCCCATGGCGGCACCCTGCAAGTGACCTCCACCCTCGAAGCGGGTACCGCTTTCGTCGCACGATTCCCCAGCACCATCAAATGGGTCTACTGATTCTGTAGGCGGTCGTAAAAGGAAACCTGATCTCCAGCGGCTGGGCGCTGCAGAATGACAATTCCTGCGATGTGAGCCTGGCATGCACCTGTTGTCATGCAGAGGTGCGCCAACCGTTGGCGCATGCGAGCGACAAAAAGAACGAACTCGGAGGTTGCGGGCGGACTCCACTTTTCACAGTGAAGAATCCGATCGCATACCGAGGACGACAATCATGAGCAACTATCCAACCCCACCGTTCAAGTCACAGAAACAACCCGTACCCGGCGATCAAAGCAAGATGGACCCGTATCCCGATTGCGGTGAAAAAAGCTACAAGGGTTCAGGTCGTATGGCGAACAAGATCGCCTTGATCACCGGCGCGGACAGCGGGATCGGTCGAGCGGTGGCGATTGCGTTCGCCCGTGAAGGCGCCGATGTCGCGATCTCCTATCTCGATGAGCACGAAGACGCGAAAGAAACCGCCCGCTGGGTGGAGGAGGCGGGCAGGCAATGCATCCTGTTGCCGGGCGATCTCGCCGACAAGGCGCATTGCTCAGCCATCGTGAACGACACCGTCAAGAAGTTCGGGCGCATCGACGTGCTGGTGAACAATGCGGCCTTCCAGATGACCCATGAGACGTTCGAGGATATCCCGGATGAGGAATGGGTGAAGACGTTCGATATCAATATCACCGCCATGTTTCGTATCTGCAAAGCCGCATTGCCGTCGATGCCGGCGGGCAGCTCGATCATCAACACCAGTTCGGTCAATTCCGATTCGCCGAGTCCGTCGCTGCTGGCCTATGCCACCACCAAGGGCGCCATTGCCAACTTCACCGCCGGGCTCGCACAGTCTCTGGGGCCGCGCGGCATCCGGGTCAACAGCGTTGCCCCAGGTCCGATCTGGACGCCTTTGATCGTGTCGACGATGACAGAAGATGACATTACCCACTTCGGGAAAAACACGCCCTTGGGGCGGCCGGGCCAGCCTGTGGAAGTCGCACCGATCTATGTGCTTCTGGCGTCCGATGAAGGCAGTTACATCTCGGGTACGCGGTATGGCGTGACAGGTGGCAAACCGATTCTGTAACCGGGTATCACAGTTTTTGACGGTTCGATGAAACAGGCGCCTTCCGGCGGGGGACATTGCTGTTCACTGCCGGACTGGGGCCTATCGGTCGTTGATTGACGAGCGTGTCAATAACACTTCACCGTGAACAGTTGACCCAGGTTCGTCGTGAACCGTGCACTCAGCAGATCCTGGCGCATCGCCCAATCCGGAGAGGGCGGCACCGTCGCCACGCGCAAGGTGCCGCGCCCCCAGCGGTCGTTGATCCGGTCCAGGACCCTCATTATTTTCCCGCAAGCCTCAGGTTGCGCTGCCGCGAACAGATCATCGGTAAATTCCCCTGGTTGACGCAGATCCATCAACAGCACTTCTGCCTTGCTGTATTTGAAACCTTCCCTGAACAGACGGTTGACTGCCTCGGTCGCTGCCTTGGTCATCAGGCGCACGTCATTCGTGGGGTAGGGCAGCTCCACCAATGCGGCGTTGGCGTACTTGGCCTCGTCGGGATTGAACATGCCGGTGCGAATGCTGACCCGGATCTTCTTGCACAGCGAATTTTGCCCACGAAGTTTTTCTGCGGCGCGTTGGGTGTAGGTGGCCACGGCTTCTTTTATAGGCTCGATGGTGGTCACTCGGTCGCCGAACATTCGGCTGCAGCAGATTTCCTGCCTCGGCGGTTCGGCTTCACCCAGCTCCAGGCAGGGCGTACCGGCCAGTTCGCGGGCGGTCTTCTCGATCACCACGCTGAATTTGTGCCGCAACGTCCATGAGTCCGCCTTGGCCAGGTCCATCGCGGTCTTGATGCCCATGCTTTCCAGGTGCGCCTTCATGCGTTTTCCGATGCCCCACACTTCGCCCACGTCGGTGTTGCGCAGGGTCCAGTCGCGCTTGAATGGATCGCAGATGTCGACGACGCCACCGGTCCTGTCCAGCAATCGCTTGGCGGTGTGGTTGGCAAGTTTGGCCAGGGTCTTGGTGCGGGCGATGCCGACGCCGACCGGAATGCTGGTGCGTTTATAGATCGTGGCCCGGATCTGCCGGCCGAATGCAGTCAGATCGCCGGGAATACCGGTGAGGTCGGCGAAGGCCTCGTCGATGCTGTACACCTCCAGCGCCGGCACCATCGACTCGATGATGGTCATCACCCGTTCGCTCATGTCGCCGTACAGGGCGTAGTTGCTGCTGAACGCGACGACGCCGTTGCTGCGCAGATGGTCCCTGATCTGGAAGTAGGGCTGGCCCATTTTCACGAAGGGCTTGGCGTCGTAGCTGCGGGCGATGACGCAACCGTCGTTGTTCGACAGCACCACGATGGGCGTCCTGGCCAGATCCGGGCGAAACACGCGCTCGCAACTTGCGTAGAAGCTGTTGCAGTCGATCAGCGCGAAGACGGGCTCAGGCTTTGTCATGATCGCGGATGCTGTACTTGACCACGCCCCAGATCACCAGCTCATCGCCTTCCATCACATGCCGTGCCGGATATCTGGGGTTTTCCGACATCAGGATCACCTCGTTCTCACGCATGTGCAGGCGTTTACAGACAGGCTCGGTATTGAGCGCCGCAATCACGATGTCACCGTGCTCGGCGTACAGGCTGCGGTCGACGATGACCAGGTCACCGCTGTAGATCCCCGCTCCCTGCATGCTGTCGCCCTCGATCTTCGCCAGATAGACATGGGGCGCGCGGATCTCGAACAGCTCATCCAGAGAAATGTGTTTCTCGATATGGTCCGCAGCTGGCGAGGGAAACCCGGCGGGCACCTGGAACGAATAAAGGGGAAACCTTTCGCCGCTGGCGGCCACTGGGCCGAGGATGGAAACACTCATGATGCACCTTGCATGCGTTAGCTGTATGTATATACAGTTAACGATCTAGCCCGCTTGCGGTCAATCTCATATGTAGGAAATTTCGACGGGTGACAGCATGTGTGGACGCTACTCGATCTATGAGCCGATGGACCACTACCTCAAGGCGCTTGCTTGCGCGCAACTGGTCATCAACGGCTATGACCTCTGGCCGATCGAACGCTACAACGTCGCGCCGACTACTCGGGTCGAAATCATCAGGCCTGTGGGCGAGGGGTTGAGCGTCGACAAGGTACGTTGGGGGTGGTCACCGTTCTGGGCCAGGGGCAATCGGCCAGATCCCATCAACGCTCGTGTCGAAACGGCATTGACCGGCAGGTTCTTCAAACAGCTGTGGCCGAACGGGCGCGCTCTGGCCCCGGCGAACGGCTGGTTCGAATGGGTGAAAGATCCGAATGATCCCAAGCGCAAGCAGCCGTACTACATTCGCTTGAAGGAAGAGCAGCCGATGTTCTTCGCCGCGCTGGCCGAGGTGCATGCCGGGTTAGAGCCGGACGAGAAGGACGGATTCGTGATCATCACTGCAGACAGCGACCAGGGCATGATCGACATTCACGATCGCCGCCCGGTGGTGCTGAGCCCCGAGCATGCCAGGGAATGGGTCGATCCGCAGACGTCACCGGCGCGGGCGGCGGAGATTATGAAGGAGTGTTGCCAGGCGACCGAAGAATTCACCTGGTTCAAAGTGGGGAAGGATGTGGGGAACGTGCGCAATCAGGGAGAGGGGTTGATTGGTCCTTTGATGGAGGATGACGATCCAGATGAATGAGCACAAAGGCGAAGCTGAACATCAGGAACGGCCAGGCCTCTGATCCTGGCCCTCCAATCGAAACGTTACTGACTGATAGAGTCTGCGACGTGCTGATCCTCATTTACATAAGAAGGAAAATCCGTGAATCCCACCTCGCCACGGCGTGTGTAATAGGTGGAGCGATCTGCCTCGCTTAATTCCCAGCCCTGTTTGAGTCGCTGATCAAGGTCTGGATTTGCGATGTAGGGCCTGCCAAAACCGATCAGGTCCACAAGCCCCGTATCCAGGGCAGCCTGGGCACTCTCCCTGGAGGCGAAACCACCACACCAGATGATCGCTCCGTCAAAGGCAGCCCTGACCTTGTTCAAAAGACCGTGGTCAAGGTAGCTCTGCTTGAACTCCGCATTCTCCATGTTCTCGGTGGGCATGAGTTCGTAGACCAGGTGCATGTACGCCACATTGCGCCGCGCCAGGTGCTCGGACACATAAAGCAGTGTCTGCTCGGTCAGCGGGTCTGCCGGCATCGAGTTGAACCTGCCGAATGGTGCCAGGCGTACGCCAACTCGTCCTTCTCCGAAGATGCGCATTGCTTCATCAACGACCTCCATCAGGAAGCGCGCGCGATTCTCGACCGTGCTTCCCCCGTATCGGTCATCGCGAGTATTCAGCGCCGAGTTCATGAACTGGTCGAAAAGGTAGCCGTTCGCCGCGTGGATCTCGACACCATCGAAGCCTGCCTGGTGGGCGTTCTCAAAAGCACGGGAGAAGTCCGATACCAGAGACTCGATTTCACTGGTTTCCATGCGCCGGGGAACCCCTGCGCGGATGTACCCCAATTTGCCGTTGTCGTCGTGGACGAAGACGTCCGAATGTTCGGCGCGTTCTTCCGTCACCCCGCGTGGCGCTTGACCGTCGTGATGAATGGAGGGATGAGACATCCTGCCCACATGCCAAAGCTGCAGGAAGATTTTTCCTCCCTTGCGATGGACTTCATCGGTCACCAGTTGCCAGCCCTCTTTTTGCGCTTGCGTGTAGATGCCCGGCGTCATTGCATAGCCTTTGGCTGATCGATCAATGTCGGTGGCTTCGGCAATAATCAGTCCCGCTCCGGCGCGTTGTCCGTAGTAGGTGGCCATCAATGCATTGGGCACATCACCCTCTGAGGTGCGCGTGCGGGTCATTGGGGCCATGACGATGCGGTTGCCAAGCGTAAGCGAGCTGCCCAGGTGTCGGGGATCAAACAGGTCTGCCATAGTGGTCTTCCTTCAGTGAGTTACCAGCCTGGAGACTAATTTTTTGCGGGGTGTTCGATCCACACACCCTTTGGTGAGCAAACGCAGATGAAGATACTCAACAAGTTGCCCGGCCTGCCGGTGGAGCGCGCGCTGGCGGTATTGTCCGGGCGTTGGAAGGCAGTGATTCTCCATGCACTGCTCGACGGGCCGCAGCGCATTCGCGGGCTGGAAAAGCGCATCGTGGGAATCTCTCAAAAAGTTCTGATCGAGCAACTCAGGGCACTGGAAGAGCATGGAATGGTTTGTCGTCAATCCGTTGCGGATGAGAAACAAGCTGTCGAGTATTTCCTGACTCCCTTGGGTGAGAGCTTCCGTCCGGTGCTTGACTCATTGATGGAGTGGGGGACTCATCATGCCAACGAGCTTGAGGAGGCCGATAAGCTGTTGCCCTGTGATGCCGTCTTGCGCAGTTATCGCGGTGAGCCTTGAGGGGATGGCATTTGCTTCCTGTATAAACAGAAGAAACCCCCTGATTTTCCTCGTGTTTCGTCTATTTCATAGAAAGTTCACATTAAGTGTTGACGCCCCCTCGAATCTCTCTATAATTCGCCCCACTTCCGGCGCAGTCGGAACGGAAAACTCCTTG
>NZ_JBIVCV010000026.1:0-18963 GCF_044746765.1 Pseudomonas sp. NPDC090203 | reverse complement strand
GTCTATGACGTTGATGGCGCCTGACTCACCGAGGTCGCGGGCAAGCGCGCTCCTACAAAAAGTGCGGTGTGTCTATGACGTTGATGGCGCCTGACTCACCGAGGTCGCGGGCAAGCGCGCTCCTACAAAAAGTGCGGTGTGTCTATGACGTTGATGGCGCCTGACACACCGGGGTCGGGGGCAAGCGCGCTCCTACGGGGATGGGTGAGTCAGTCACCCCAACCCGTACTTCTTAACCTTGTCGAACAGCGTGGTCTTGGCCATGCCCAGTTCCTGGCTGGCCTGGCTGAGGTTGCCGCCGCTGCGCTGCAACGCATCGCTGAGCAGGTTTTTCTCGAAGGCTTCCACCGCCTCGGAGAACCCCAGGCTCTGGGCAGTGGCCGCAGATCCGGTTTTCTTGAAGGCCGGCAAGCCCAGCGCATAGCGCTCGGCGACGTTGCGCAGTTCGCGCACGTTGCCCGGCCAGTCGTGGCTCATCAGCGCCGACATGGTCTGGCGATCAAGCTCCGGTGGTTCGCGATCAAAGCGCAGCGACGACAACTGCAGGAAGTGCTCGAACAGTTGCAGGATGTCCTCGCGGCGCTCGCGCAGTGGCGGCAACTCCAGGGTCACCACGTTGAGGCGGTAATACAGGTCGCTGCGAAACTGGTTGGCCCGGCTCAGTTCATCGAGGTCCGATTTGGTAGCCGCGATCACCCGGCAATCCACCGCCACGCTCTGGTTCGAGCCCAGGCGTTCGAGGGTACGCTCCTGCAATACCCGCAGCAGTTTGATCTGCAGGTTGATCGGCATGCTCTCCACTTCATCGAGAAACAGCGTGCCGTCGTGGGCGTGTTCGATCTTGCCGATGCGCCGCTTGCCCGCGCCGGTAAAGGCATTGGCTTCGTGGCCGAAGATTTCGCTTTCGAACAGGTTTTCCGGCAACCCGCCACAGTTCAGCGCGACGAACTGATTGGAATGACGACGGCTGAAGTCGTGCAGGCAGCGGGCGACCAGTTCCTTGCCGGTGCCGGTTTCACCTTCGATCAGCACGTTGGCCGAGGTGTCGGCGACGTTGGCGATCAGCGCCCGCAGGTTTTGCATGGCGGGGGAGCGGCCGATGATCTTGCCTTCCAGCGAGTCGCGCTCGGCCAGTTGCCGGCGCAGCGACCAGACTTCCCGCGCCAGCCCGCGTTGTTCCAGCGCGCGTCGTGCGACGTCCACCAGGCGTTCTGGGGAGAAGGGCTTCTCCATGAAATCGTAGGCACCGTCGCGCATGGCGCCGACCGCCATCGACACATCGCCGTGGCCGGTGATCAGCACCACCGGCAGGCTGCGGTCGCGCTCCTTGAGGCGTTTGAGCAGTTCCAGGCCGTTGATGCCCGGCAGGCGGATGTCGCTGATGACGATCCCGGCGTAGTTGTCGCCCACCAGCGCCAGCGCCTCCTCGGCACTGCCCACGCCCTGGCTGTGAATGTCTTCCAGCGCCAGCGCCTGCTGGCAGCCGAGCAGGACGTGCGGGTCATCTTCGACGATGAGGACGGTCAGTTCAGTGTTCATTTTGATGCCTCACCGGATTCTGTAGGAGCGCGCTTGCCCGCGAATGCCGCTGTGTCAGGTTATGAAAGTGTGGCTGACATCCCGCAATCGCGGGCAAGCGCGCTCCTACGGGAGTGTGTGCTGTCAGATCAATCATGAGGTCGTCACCCCGGCATTCACCAACGGCAAAACCAGCACGAACATCGTGCCGCCTTCGGCCGGGTCTTCTGCGTTCAGGCTGCCACCGGCGGCGGCTGCCAGGCTGGCCGACAGGGTCAAGCCCAACCCCAGCCCCTGCTCACCCGGCTTGGTGGTGAAAAACGGTTCGAACAGGTGCTTGCGCGCTTCGGCGTCGATGCCGTGGCCGTTGTCGCGAACCCGCAGCCGATAACGGCCCTCGCACATGTCGCCCTGCAACCACAGCACGGGCAGGGGCTGTGCCTGCATGGCGTCCAGCGCGTTGCCGATCAGGTTGACCAGAATCTGTTCAAGGCGGGTCTGATCGATCGCAAGCTCGACATCCTGAAACTCCTGATGCAGGTCCAGCGCGCTGTTTTCCAGACGCCCGGCCAGCAATTGCAGCGCGGCATCGACGGCCTTGCCCAGCGACGCCTGGCCCTTGTCTTCGCCACGCCGGGCAAAGGCGCGCAGGCTGGCGGTGATGCGGCCCATGCGGTCCACCAGATCGTTAATGGTGCGCAGGTTGGTGCTGGCGGTGTCCAGCGCGCCGCGCTCGATGAAACGCACGGTATTGCCCGACAGCGTTCGCAACGCGGCCAGCGGTTGATTGAGTTCGTGGGCGATGCTGGTGGACATCTGACCGATGGCAGCCAGCTTGCCGGCCTGTACCAGTTCGTCCTGGGCCTGGCGCAACGTTTCTTCGGCCTGACGCCGCTCACGAATCTGCCCCTTGAGGCGTTCGTTGCTGGCGCGCAGGTCGGCGGTGCGTTCGGTAATCCGCCGTTCCAGTTCGTTGTTGGCCTGCTCCAGCGCTTCGCGGGCGGCCAGGCGCACGGAAATCACCTTGCGCCGCTCGTTCCAGGCAATCAGCAGAAAGGTCACCAGGGCAAAGGCAACGGCCACCAGCATTCCCTGGTTGGCGGCTTCCCGGCGCAGGTCTTCGAGCGGCGTCAGCAGGGTCAGGTGCCAGGGCGTGTCGGCCAGGTCGCGGGTCTGGGCCAGGTAACTGACCACGGTGTGTTCATGATCGACACTGACGTTGGCAGGGAAGGTCAGCTTCTCCACACCCTCGGCAATCGACTCTCGCTCCAGCGGCACCAGCTCGTTGAGCGGCCACCAGTAATACTGCAGGCTGCGCGCCAGGCGCTCCTTGATGTCAGCTGTCAGGGGGCGCACCGATTTCAGACGTCGGGCCGGGTCGCTGGACAGAATGATGATGCCGTTCTCGTCACTGACGAAGGCTTCCAGGCGCGCCCGCTGCCAGCGCTCTTCCAGCGCTTCCAGACGCACCTTGATCACGGCGACGCCTATGATCTTGCCTTTCTCTTCAAGCCCGTGGGCCAGGTAGTACCCGGGCTCGCCGGTGGTGCTGCCGATGCCGTAGAAACGGCCGGGCAGGCCACGAATCGCGTCCTGATAATAGGCACGGAAGGACAGGTCTTCGCCCAGATAGCTGTCCGCGTCGCGCCAGTTGCTGGTGGCGAGCACGCGGCCGGTGGTGTCCAGCACATAGATGGCGCGGCTGCGGCTGCGGCGGTTCAGGCCTTCGAGGTAGTCATTGACCTTGACCCGCAATTCGGGCGACGGATCGTTGAGCAGGTCGGAGACATTGGATTCGAGCTCCAGCACGCTGGGCAGGTAGTTGTATTTGTTGATTTCGCTTTCGACGGTACGCGCGTGCAACTCAAGCTGGCGCTGGCCGTTCTCGCCCAGAGCCTGGATGCCGTTCTTTTCGCTGTACAGATAGGTGAAGTAGCCCAGCGCGATCATCAACAGGATGACCAGCGGCGGCAGGAACAGTTGGCGGATCAGGCGGGGTTTCACGGCAAGTGATGGTGGCGCGCTAAGAGGTGGATCGCATTTCATCACAGTCGTCCTGGACCGACCAGCCGTGCGTGTCATTGATGGTGAACACGCACGGCCGGTGGTTGTGTGCCCTTGTGGGGCTATGCCCTCGTGAGGCTAAAAACGAAAAGGCTGTTAGTGCTGCAGGATCTTGTTCAGGAAGTGCTGGGCGCGTTCGGAACGAGCGTTGATGTCGCCGAAGAACTCTTCCTTGGGGCAGTCTTCGATGATCTGGCCCTTGTCCATGAAGATCACGCGGTCGGCCACCTTGCGGGCGAAGCCCATTTCGTGGGTCACGCACATCATGGTCATGCCTTCGTGGGCAAGCTGCACCATCACGTCGAGCACTTCGTTGACCATTTCCGGGTCAAGTGCCGAAGTCGGTTCGTCGAACAGCATCACGATCGGGTCCATCGCCAGCGCGCGGGCAATCGCCACACGTTGCTGCTGGCCGCCGGAGAGCTGGCCCGGATGCTTGTGGGCGTGGGCCGACAGACCGACGCGCTCAAGCAACTGCAGGCCTTTCTTGGTGGCTTCTTCCTTGCTGCGGCCCAGCACCTTGATCTGCGCGATGGTCAGGTTCTCGGTGATGGTCAGGTGCGGGAACAGCTCGAAATGCTGGAACACCATGCCCACGCGCGAACGCAGTTTCGGCAGGTTGGTCTTCGGATCGGCGATGGAGGTGCCATCGACCTCGATGTCGCCTTTCTGGAACGGCTCAAGGGCGTTGACGCACTTGATCAGGGTCGATTTGCCCGAGCCGGACGGCCCGCACACCACGATCACTTCGCCTTTCTTGACCTCGGTGCTGCAATCGGTCAGCACCTGGAAGTCCCCATACCACTTGTTGATATTTTTGATGGAAATCATACGGCTAACCTTTTCTGCATGAGCTTGACCAGACGCGAGGCCGCGAAGCTGATCGTGAAGTACACCAGACCTGCGATGACCAGGAACTCATTGGAGCGGCCAATGATGTCGCCGCTGGCGCGGGCCGAGTTGAGGAAGTCGACCAGACCGACCGTGTACACGAGCGAGGTGTCCTGGAACAGGATGATGCTCTGCTGCAACAGCAGCGGGGTCATCTTGCGGAACGCCTGGGGCAGGATGATCAGGCGCATCATCTGGCCGTAGGTCATGCCCAGGGCCTGCGCTGCGCCCATCTGGCCACGGGAGATCGACTGCACGCCCGCACGCACGATTTCGCAGAAGTACGCCGCCTCGAACATCATGAACGCCACGACGCAGGAGGTGAACGCACCGACCGGGGTGTCTTCGCCGGTGATCCAGCGCAGCACGAACGGCACCGCCAGGTAGAACCAGGTGATGACCAGCAGCAGCGGGATCGAACGGAAATAGTTGACGTAGGCGCCGGCGATGCGCGACATCCACTTGCTCGGTGACAGGCGCATCAGGGCCAGGATCGTGCCGAGCACGATGCCGCCCACAACGCCCATCGCCATGAGCTTGAGGGTCATGAGCATGCCGTTCCACAGGCCCGGAATGGCGGGAACGATTCCAGAGAAGTCCATTATTTACCTCCCACGGAAATCAGGCCCGGCACGGCGACTTTCTTCTCGATCAGACGCATGAGCAGCATCAGGCTCATGTTCAGCGTGAAGTAAATCAGGGTGGCCAGGGTGAAGGCTTCGAACAGATTCGCAGAGAATTCGGCGGTCTGTTTGGTCTGGGCGAGCAACTCCATCAGACCGATCAGCGAGGCCACCGACGAGTTCTTGAACACGTTGAGGAATTCGGAGGTGAGCGGCGGAATGATGATCCGGTAAGCCTGCGGCAGCAGCACGTTCCAGTAGATCTGCGGCAGTTTGAAACCCATGGCGCGTGCGGCGGATTCCTGGCCGCGAGGCAACGCCTGGATACCGGTACGCACTTGTTCGCAAACCCGTGCGGCGGTGAACAGGCCCAGGCACACGACAACGCTCAGGAAAGCCGAGGTGGTCGGGTTCAGGTCCTGCTTGTACCACTCCTGCAGGTTCTCGGGCAGCAGGTCCGGCACCAGGAAGTACCAGATGAACAACTGCACCAGCAGTGGCACGTTACGGAAAATTTCCACGTAGACCGTGGCAATGGTGGACACGATGCGGTTGGGCACCGTACGCATCACCCCGAGCACGGAGCCCAGGATCAGCGCGATGATCCAGGCGACGATGGAGATGCCGATAGTCCAGCCCAGGCCGGAAACGTACCAGTCCAGATAGGTCTCGGTACCCACGCCAGTGGACTTGAAGAACACGCCCCAGTCCCAATTGTAATTCATCAGGGTCTCCCCTCTGATCGATCGTTATGCACGCACACCGCTTTGCAGCGGCTTCCGGGAAGGTCGATGACCTCCCCGGGAGTCAGGCTTTCACTTGTGAAGCATAGAAAGGGAAGGGCTTATGCCTTCTTCTCTGGCGCTGGCTTGTCGTTCGGGTTCTCGATCAGCTTCTTGAGTTCAGGGCTCATCGGGAATTCGAGGTTCAGGCCTTTTGGAGGGATTGGCTGGGTGAACCACTTGGCGTAGATCTTGTTGATCTCGCCCGACTTGTAGAGGCCGACAATCGCGTCGTCCACGGCTTTCTTGAAGGCAGGGTCGTCTTTGCGAACCATGCAGCCGTAGATTTCATAGGATTGCGGAGTGCCGGTCACGTGCCAGTCGGTTGGCTTCTTGGCCTTGGCCATTTCGCCTGCCAGCAGGGCGTCGTCCATCATGAACGCGACAGCGCGGCCCGATTCCAGCATCTGGAAGGATTCGCCGTGGTCTTTGGCGGAGATGACGTTCATGCCCATCTGCTTGTCAGCGTTCATCGCCTTGATGATGCGCTCGGACGTGGTGCCAGCGGTGGTCACGACGTTCTTGCCTTTCAGGTCGTCGAAATCGTTGTACGACGAGCCGGTCTTGGTCAGCAGGCGAGTACCGATTTCGAAGATGCCGACCGAGAAGTCGACCTGCTGGGCGCGTTCGGCGTTGTTGGTGGTCGAGCCACATTCAACGTCGACGGTACCGTTCTGCACCAGCGGGATACGGGTCTGCGAAGTGACCAGGTTGTAGTTGACCTTCAGGTCAGGCTTGTTCAGGTCTTTCTTGATGGCTTCGACAATCGCCAGCTGGATGTCGTGGGAGTAGCCGACTGGCTTGCCGGAAGCATCCGCGATGTAGGAGAACGGAATCGACGAGTCGCGGTGGCCCAGGGTGATGGTGCCCGAATCGTTGATTTTCTTCAGGGTGCCGGTCAGTTCGGCGGCGGAAACCGGGGTGCTGATCAAAGCGGCTGCAGCAATGGCCACGCCCAGAATGTGGGGAACGATACGCATCTGTTAATCCTCGACTTTGTTTTTCTTATGGGTCCGGTGTTGGGTCGGCCCTATCGTTTCAGAACGCTACAACGGCGGCCCAGACAGGCGGCACGCTACATCGGAGCAATCGTGCATGAGTGTAGAGCATGAGTCATGCCAAGCACGTGACAGCTGATAACAGATTGAAAATAAAGGGAATTTATTTTGGGATGAGTGCGAGTAGGGCTGTGGCCGTCCGGGATGCCGAATGGCCAGTAGTATTGCGTTCGGAAATCCGAATGGGAGGGGGCGCTTGTAGGAGCGCGCTTGCCCGCGATGGCGGCGTGTCATTCAACATACTCGGATCAGACACACCGCAATCGCGGGCAAGCGCGCTCCTACAGTGGGGCGGTGTAGGAGGTCAGGCGGCTTCTATGGTGCTTTTGTGGCGAGCGATCTTGTCCAGGTACGCCTGCACCTTCTGCTGCTCTTCAGCCGTGGTGAACAGGCCCAGCTTGGTCCGGCGCCACAGGATGTCCTCGGCCTGAGTGACCCACTCCGCCCGGCACAGGTAATCCACTTCGGCGCTGTACAACCCGCCGCCCAGGTGCTCGCCCATGTCGGCCAGGCTTTGCACGCCATCGACGATCTGCCAGCTGCGCGAGCCATAGGTGATGGCCCAGCGCCTGGCGATTTCAGCGGGCAGCCAACTGCAGCGTTGTTGCAGGTCGCTGGCCAGTTGCGCCGGGGTGGTCATGTTTTCGCCGCCAGGCAGGCTGGTCTTGGCGGTCCAGCTTCCCTTCATCTGCGGGAAGAACGGCGCCAGTTGCTGCATCGCCGATTCGGCCAGCTTGCGGTAGGTGGTCAGCTTGCCGCCGAACACCGAGAGGATCGGCGCCTCCGTGGCATCGCCCGACAGGGCCAGGGTGTAGTCCCGGGTAATGGCCGACGGGTTATCGGATTCGTCATTGCACAGCGGACGCACGCCTGAGTACGTGCGAATGATGTCGCTGCGGCTCAGTTGCTTCTTGAAGTGCTCATTGACGATCTTCAGCAGGTAATCGGTTTCGCCTTCGGTGATCGCCACTTTCGCCGGGTCGCCGGTGTACTCGCGGTCAGTTGTGCCGATGATGGTGAACCGTTCCATGTAAGGAATGGTGAAGACGATGCGCTGATCTTCGTTCTGCAGAATGAAGGCGTTTTCACCCTCGTACAGCTTCGGCACGATCAGGTGACTGCCCTGGATCAGGCGGATGCCGTACTTGGATTCCAGTTTCAGGTCTTCGCGAATGAACCTGGCGACCCACGGCCCCGCCGCGTTCACCAGCGCCTTGGCGCGAACCGAGAACTGTGTGCCGTCGCTGCGTTCCATTTCCAGTTGCCACAGGCCACCGTTGCGACGGGCGCTCAGGCAGCGGGTGCGGGTGTGCAGGTGCGCGCCGTGTTCGCGGGCGGCCATGGCGTTGAGCACCACCAGGCGCGCGTCGTCGACCCAGCAGTCGGAATATTCGAAACCGCGGGTGATCGAGCTGTTCAGCGGGCTGTTGGCACCGAAGCGCAGGTTTTTCGAGGCCGGCAGTTTTTCCCGCTTGCCCAGGTGGTCATACAGGAACAGGCCGGCGCGAATCATCCACGCCGGACGCAGGTGCGGGCGGTGGGGCAGCACGAAGCGCATGGGCTTGACGATGTGCGGGGCCTTTTCCAGCAGCACTTCACGTTCAGCCAGTGCTTCGCGCACCAGGCGGAATTCGTAATGTTCCAGGTAACGCAGACCGCCATGGATCAGCTTGCTGCTGGCCGAGGAGGTGTGGCTGGCCAGATCGTCCTTTTCGCAGAGGAATACCGAAAGGCCACGGCCCGAAGCATCCGCCGCGATCCCGACACCATTGATCCCGCCACCGATGACGGCGATGTCGTAGACCTCTGAAAGGGGTGGAGCAGGGAACGCTGAGTGGGCCATCGGGGCCTCCTGTCTGGAATTCGATCATGTTCGCTTTTGGCGAAATCGAACATTTGAGTTCATTTTCGAAAATGATAAACCAATAAGACAGGTCTAACCACTCAGTATCGATTGAAAATACTGATTGAAGGGAAAGTAAAGGAACAAAAGCGAACATGAAACGGCCTCGCGGCCTGTAGGAGCGCGCTTGCCCGCGACTGCAATCTGTCAGCAATATCAATGGCGGATGACACACTGCAATCGCGGGCAAGCGCGCTCCTACAGCAAAAACGCGCTTAAACCACTTCCAGACGAATCTTGTTCTGCGTCAGCAGTTGCGCAAGGGCCGGCACCGGCGGCTGGTCGGTCACCAGGCAGTCGATCAGGGTGATCGGGCCCAGGCGGACCATGGCGTTGCGGCCGAACTTGCTGGAGTCGGCGGCCAGAATCACCTGGCGGGCGTTGGCGATGATCGCCTGGGAGACGCGCACTTCCTGGTAGTCGAAGTCCAGCAGGCTGCCGTCTTCGTCGATGCCGCTGATGCCCACCAGGGCGAAATCGACCTTGAACTGGGTGATGAAATCGACGCTCGCCTGACCCACCACACCGCCGTCGCGGCGCACGTTGCCACCGGCCAGCAGCACTTCGAAGTCATCCTTGCCGCTCAGGATCGAAGCCACGTGCAGGTTGTTGGTGATGATCTTCAGGTGATTGTGGTTGAGCAGGGCGCGGGCGATGGATTCGGTGGTCGTGCCGATGTTGATGAACAGCGAGGCATGATCGGGAATCTGCGCGGCAATCGCCTCGGCGATGCGCTGTTTCTCGTCGCGCATCTGGTCGGCACGCATGGCGTACGCGGTGTTCTCGATACTGGAGTCATAGGCAGCACCGCCGTGGTAGCGACGCAGCAGGTTCATCTCCGCCAACTGGTTGATGTCGCGGCGGATGGTCTGCGGGGTAACGACGAACGACTGGGCCATTTCCTCGATGCTGACATAGCCGCGCTCACGGACCAGCTCGAGGATCTGCTGTTGACGGGGTGGCAGATTCATTTTTTTTCCTTCGGGCAAGAGCGCCCATGATGCCGCAGGCGGCCATTACCTGTCAGCCGGAAAAAGTCATGAGGTGGCAAGGCGACGCGAATCATTGTAGGAGCGCGCTTGCCCGCGATTGCGGTGTGCCAGGCACCTTCTTGGGTACAAGTACACCGCGGTCGCGGGCAAGCGCGCTCCTACAGATCTGGGTTATTCGGCGTCTTCGTGGGGCTCCCAGTCCCGCGTGCGGTCCACCGCCTTGCGCCAGCCCGCGTAGAGTTTTTCCTTCTCGGCATCGTCGCACTGCGGCTCGAACCTGCGCTCGATCACGGCCTTGTCCTTCAACTCGTCCAGCCCGCTCCAGAAACCTATGGCCAGGCCCGCCAGATACGCCGCGCCCAACGCTGTGGTCTCGCGCATTTTCGGACGTTCGACCTGAGTGCCGAGGATGTCGGCCTGGAATTGCATGAGGAAGTTGTTGGCCACCGCGCCGCCGTCCACGCGCAGGGCCTTGAGCGGCTCGGCGGCGTCCTGCTGCATGGCATCGAGCACGTCGCGGGTCTGATAGGCGATGGACTCCAGGGCCGCACGGATGATGTGATCGACCTTCACGCCACGGGTCAGGCCGAACAGCGCGCCACGGGCGTACGGGTCCCAGTAGGGCGCGCCAAGGCCGGTGAACGCCGGGACCAGATACACGCCATTGCTGTTCTTCACCTTGGTGGCGAAATATTCGGTGTCCATGGAGTCATTGACGATTTTCAGTTCGTCACGCAGCCACTGCACGGTCGAGCCGCCGTTGAACACCGCGCCCTCGAGCGCATAGGCCACTTCGCCCCGAGGGCCGCAGCCGATGGTGGTCAGCAGGCCGTGATTGGATTTGACCGCTTTCTTGCCGGTGTTCATCAGCAGGAAACAACCGGTGCCGTAGGTATTCTTGGCCTGGCCGGGCTCCACGCACATCTGGCCGAACAGCGCCGATTGCTGGTCGCCTGCGATGCCGGCGATGGCGATGCCGCTTTTGCTGTGGCCATAGACTTCAGATGAAGACTTGACCTCCGGGAGCATTTCCCGAGGCACGTCGAGCACGTCCAGCATCCGCTGATCCCATTCCAGGGTGTGGATGTTGAACATCATGGTGCGCGAGGCGTTTGTGTAGTCGGTGACGTGGACCTTGCCGCCGGTGAATTTCCAGATCAGCCAGCTATCGACGGTGCCGAACAGCAGCTCGCCACGACGGGCGCGTTCGCGGCTGCCTTCGACGTGATCGAGAATCCACTTGAGTTTGCTGCCGGAAAAGTACGGGTCGATGACCAGGCCCGTGGTTTCCCTGATGTAGTCCTCAAGGCCGTCGCGCTTGAGTTGCTGGCAGATTTCCGTGCTGCGACGGCACTGCCAGACCACGGCGTTGTAGATCGGGCGGCCGGTGTCCTTCTCCCACACAACCGTGGTTTCGCGCTGGTTGGTGATACCAATGGCGGCGATCTGGTTGTGATGCAGGTTGGCCTGGGCCAGGACCTTGGTCATGCAGGCGGTCTGGGTGGCGAAGATCTCCATCGGATCATGCTCGACCCAGCCCGGCTGCGGGTAATGCTGCACGAACTCGCTCTGGGCGGTGCTGACCACATTGGCGTCGCGGTCGAAGATGATGGCACGGGAACTGGTGGTGCCTTGATCGAGGGCAATAATGTAGTTCTTGTCGTTATCGGTCATGTCGGTTGCCTGGTAATGAAGCCGGTATCCTGGGGGGCTGCTATCAGTTTACGTGCAAGCGCCCCGGTTGCGCAGGCAACAGGGGTGCCTGCGCGCAATATTCGTATTCGAAAAAATATAGACGTAAACGAACATTGTCAAAGGTCGAAAGCGAACTGTCACCGGGTTTTGCATCGTCCGCGAAAATTCGTTGCCAGGAGTGTGCGCGCTTGCAGCGTTTACAGGGCCGATGGCCTAAAGTAATGACTGCCAACAAGAAACACCCTGGTCGTCTGGAGTGCTGCATGACCCCTGCATTGGATTTACTGAAGAAAGCCCGCGCCGAACACCGTGTCCACAGTTACGAACATGATCCGAAGGCGGCTTCCTATGGCCTGGAGGCCGCCGAGAAGCTGAACCTGCAACCGGCCCAGGTCTTCAAGACGCTCTTGGCCAGTACCGAAAAGGGCGAATTGCTGGTTGCGGTGGTGCCGGTGGTGGGTTCGCTGGATCTCAAGGCGCTGGCCCATGCCGCCGGTGCGAAGAAGGCCGAAATGGCCGATCCGGCGGCGGCCCAGCGCGCCACAGGCTATTTGCTGGGCGGCATCAGCCCGTTGGGGCAGAAGAAAAGACTGCGAACCTTTATCGATGAGTCGGCTCAACCGTTCGCGACGATTTTTGTCAGCGCTGGTCGACGCGGGCTTGAGGTCGAGTTGTCCGCTGCGGTACTCGCACAACACACCAGTGCGATCTTTGCTCAGATTGGTCGTGAATGACCCGCGCCACCTTCAACGATTGGGGATGCTTTCCATGCAGCTTGAATTCCATCAAGTCGACGCGTTCAGTGACCGACCTTTCGCGGGCAATCCTGCGATGGTCTACCGCCTCGATGCCTGGCTGTCGGATGAGTTGATGCAGCACATTGCGACCGAACATAACCTGTCGGAAACGGCCTTTGTCGTGCGCGAGGCCCAGGGCTGGCACATCCGCTGGTTCACGCCCACCAACGAGGTGCCGCTGTGCGGGCACGCGACGTTGGCCAGTGCGTTCGTGTTATTCGAAAAATATGCAGAAACAGCGGACACCATCGAATTCCTCAGCAAGTCAGGCCCCTTGACCGTCACTCGGGAGAGCGGCCGGTTGTGGCTCGACTTCCCGGCGATGCCGCCGAGCGAGGTCGGGGTGACGGTGGACATCGAACGGGCGCTGAACACTGATGTGGTGGACGCGCTGGGCGCGGCGGCGTTGATGGTGGTGCTGGAGTCGGAGCAGGCGGTTCGCGAATGCAAGCCTGACATGGCCGCCATCGCCCGGCTGCCGTGGCCGGGGGTGATCGTTACCGCCAAGGGGGATGGCGAGCTGCACGATTTCGTCTCGCGCTACTTCGCACCGGGCAACGGTATTCCTGAAGACCCGGTGACCGGTTCGACCCACTGCAGCCTGATTCCATACTGGTCGGCGCGGCTGAACAAATTCAGCCTGACGGCGTTTCAGTGTTCGAGACGGGGCGGGGAGCTGTTCTGTCGGCTGGAAGGCGACCGGGTGAAGATCGGCGGGTATGCGACACTGGTGGCAAGCGGCACGCTGACGCTCGGCTGACCCCGCAATCCCTGTAGGAGCGCGCTTGCCCGCGACGACGGTGTGTCTGTACGAGCGTGCTGACTGACACACCGCCATCGCGGGCAAGCGCGCTCCTACAGGGTTCGATGGAGCGCCGCATCCTGATGGACTGGCACGCTCCCGACAGCCGCAAACAACACCAGATGCTCAGCCGAAACCCGAATCCCCACTTCTTCCCCGGCGCGCAGGTCCACGTGGCTTGGGAACAGTGCTTCAAGCTGGGTACCGGTCGGCATGCGCAGGCGGTAGAGAGTTGCTGCACCCTGGAAGGTCTTGCTGGCGACTCTGGCCTTCAGCTCGCTGTCCGGGGCGTGGACGATGTCGTCGGGGCGCAGCAGCACGTCCATCGGGGTGCCGTTGACGCCCGCATAGGCGCGATTGCCGCGTAGCAGGCCGAGTTCGGTCTGTACGGTTTCACCGTCGAGCAATTGCCCACGAATGAAATAGCCCTGGCCTACAAAGCTTGCGACATACGGCGTCGCCGGTTCGTGATAGAGGTTGTAGGGCGTGTCCCACTGCTCCAGCCGGCCTTCCTTGAACACACCGACATGATCGCTGACCGCGAAGGCTTCTTCCTGATCGTGGGTTACCAGAATCGCACTGGTGCCGCGGGCCTTGAGGATGTCGCGCACCTCATGGCTCAGACGTCTGCGCAGCTCGCCGTCGAGGTTGGAAAAGGGTTCGTCCAGCAGCAGCAATTGCGGTTCGGGCGCCAGCGCACGGGCCAGGGCCACGCGCTGCTGCTGGCCGCCGGAAAGCTCGTGGGGGTGACGCTTGCCCAGTGCGCCGAGGTTGACCATCTCCAGCATCTCTTCGACCACCTGCGCCTGGCGCGGGTGATTGCGAATGCCGAAGGCGATGTTCTCGGCGACGGTCAGGTGCGGAAACAGCGCGTAATCCTGAAACACCATGCCGATGCGGCGCTTCTCCGGGGCCAGGGTGAATCCGGGCCGGGAGATGACTTCGTCGGCCAGCACGATCTCGCCTTCATGCACCGGCTCGAATCCGGCAATGGCGCGCAGCGTGGTGGTCTTGCCGCAACCCGAGGAGCCCAGCAGGCAACCGATGTCGCCTGCGTTGAGGTGCAGATCGAGGTTCTGCACCACACGTTGGTCCTGGTAACCACAGGCGAGGTTGCGCAGTTTGAGCAGCATCAGTTCACTCAGGCAGGTTGCAGGGCAGGGGCCACGAGGAATTCCAGCAAGGCCTTCTGCGCGTGCAGGCGGTTCTCGGCCTGGTCCCAGGCGACCGAACGTTCGTCGTCGAGCAGGTCTTCACTGATCTCTTCGCCCCGGTGCGCCGGCAGGCAGTGCATGAACAGCACGTCATCGGCGGCCAGGTCGAGCAGTTGGCGGGTGACCTGGAACGGCTTGAACAGGGCGATACGCTTGGCGGTTTCGTCTTCCTGGCCCATGGAGGTCCAGACGTCGGTGCTGATCAGGTGCGCACCCTTGACCGCTTCGCGCGGGTCGCGGGTCAGGGTGACGCGGTCGCCGGCCAGCGCCATGAAGTGCGGGTTAGGCTCGTAGCCTTCCGGGCAGGCGACACGCAATTGGAAGTCGAACTGGATCGCCGCTTCTATATAGCTGTTGCACATGTTGTTGCCGTCGCCGATCCAGGCCACGGTCTTGCCCTTGATCGAGCCGCGATGCTCCAGGAAGGTCTGCATGTCGGCCAGCAACTGGCATGGGTGCAGGTCGTCCGACAGGCCGTTGATGACCGGCACGCGGGAATTGGCGGCAAACTCGGTGAGGTTGCTGTGGGCGAAGGTACGGATCATCACCGCATCGACCATCCGCGACATGACGCGCGCGCCGTCGGCAATCGGCTCGCCACGGCCCAGTTGCGTGTCACGGGGCGACAAAAAGATCGCCTGGCCGCCTAGCTGGATCATGCCGGCTTCGAACGAAACACGGGTACGAGTCGAAGATTTCTCGAAGATCATCGCCAGCACGCGGCCGCGCAACGGCTCGAACAGCACCCCTCGATTTCGCAGGTCCTTTAGCTCCACGCCGCGACGAATCACGCTGACGAGCTCATCTGGCGTGTAGTCCATCATCGAGAGAAAGTGCCTTGCGCTCATCATTAACTACCTTGTCTGCAACAGACCGCAGATCCTCAAAGCCGGGTTTTATCGGGAAAACGGGCGAGACCTGCGGCAAAAGCCGCACGGGGCGACGGATAGGGAAGGCGCGAGGGTATAAGAAAATGTCGCCTCGTGCCAAGGCCCGGCTTGCTGGAAAATATTCGTCAGACGTTCGGTAGCCTGAAAACGGCGCTGTCAGGACGCTTTTCATGTAACGAAGTGCTACAGTTGCTCGGGCAGGAGAGGCACTTCGCCATCTCTGCGTTGTCGAACGCCAGAGGTTGTACACCGGCCTCTAAAGAATGCGCAATTACTGCCGATTCTGTAATAGTTTCAAATTGATGCAAACCTTGCGACATGCTTCACGCCCCGGAAACCCGGACGTTTCCTAAACCAGTGGCGTGGGTTATAAAGGCCGCTTATGTCCTCCAGAAGAGGTGGGGAATGGATTCAAAAGAGAAACAACTGACGGAACTGCTCGGGCTCACCGCCCGTACCCTCACGCACCTCACGGCTTCCATGACGTCGATGTCGTTCGAGCTGATGCGCAGCGAGGATGAGGTGACCCGCTCGGCAGGTCGTCGCATGATCGACCGCATGGCCACTATCAGTGCCGGGCTTGACGATCATTGGCGTCTGATCGGTGAACTCACCGGCGTTCAGGTTTCCCAGGAACAGGTCGAGACCGTTCACGAGATCCAGATGCAGCGCAAGGTGGTCACCCCCATTGGCGGTTCCGCCTCCTGATCTCCTTTCTGTTTGCGCAGGCGGGCCATCGGCTCGCCTGATGCTGTCCGATTCACGGCACTGACGTTTCTGGCGAAGTGCTGCCCCAGGCGCCATAGTTTTGTCTGCGCGATCACCCCGGTCGCCGAACAAGAATATGAGACTGGCGATGACCAAGACTCTGCACCACCGTGCGTGCCACCTGTGCGAGGCCATCTGTGGCCTGACCATCGAAACCACCCGCGAAGACGATGCCTCGGTGCGCATCAGCTCGATCAAGGGCGACGCCCTGGACACCTTCAGCCGTGGGCACATCTGCCCCAAGGCCGTGGCCCTGCAGGATATCCAGAACGATCCGGACCGGTTGCGCCAGCCCATGCTGCGCGTGGGCGATCAGTGGCAGGCCATCGAGTGGCAGGCGGCGTTCGATCTGGTAGCCGAGCGCCTGCTGGACATTCAGGCGCGTCATGGCCAGAACGCAGTGGCGGTGTATCAGGGCAACCCCAGCGTCCATAACTATGGCCTGATGACCCACAGCAATTACTTTCTGGGCCTTTTGAAAACCCGCAATCGTTTTTCGGCGACCTCGGTCGACCAGTTGCCCCATCACCTGACCAGTTACCTGATGTATGGCCACGGTTTGTTACTGCCGATTGCCGACATCGACCACACCGATTTCATGCTGATACTGGGCGGTAATCCACTGGCGTCCAACGGCAGCATCATGACCGTGCCCGATGTCGAGAAACGCCTGAAGGCCATTCAGGCCCGCGGTGGCAAGGTGGTGGTCATCGATCCGCGGCGCAGCGAAACGGCCGCCATCGCCGATCAGCATCTGTTCATTCGCCCCGGCGCCGACGCGGCGCTGCTGTTCGGCCTGCTGCATACCTTGTTTGCCGAGGGCCTTACCCGCGAAAGCCACTTGCCGGTGGATGGCCTCGAAGAGGTGCGCGCGGCCATCGCGCCGATGGATGCCGACGCCATGAGCCTGCGCTGCGGTATCCCGGCCGAGCAGATTCGGCAATTGGCGCGGGATTTTGCGGCGGCTGACAAGGCGGTCTGTTACGGGCGCATGGGGATTTCCACCCAGGCGTTCGGTACGCTGTGTCATTGGCTGGTGCAGTTGATCAACCTGGTCACCGGCAATCTTGATCGCGTGGGCGGCGCGCTGTGCACCTCGCCCGCGCTGGATATGGTGGCGTCCACTTCGGGCGGCGGCTTCAATCGCTGGCAGAGTCGGGTCTCGGGGCTGCCCGAATATGGCGGTGAACTGCCGGTGTCGGCGCTGGCCGAAGAAATGCTCACCGAGGGCGAGGGGCAGATCAGGGCGCTGGTCACGGTGGCCGGCAACCCGGTGCTCTCGACGCCAAACGGCCGCCAACTGGATCAGGCGCTCGACGGCCTGGAGTTCATGGTCAGCGTTGACCTCTACATCAACGAAACCACCCGCCATGCCGATCTGATCCTGCCGTCCACTTCGGCGCTGGAAAACGATCACTACGACACCACGTTCAACATGTTCGCGGTGCGCAACGTCACCCGTTTCAACCGCGCGATTCTGGCCAAGCCCGAAGGGGCGCTGCACGACTGGGAAATCTTCGTAGGCCTGGCCCGCGCATTCGCCACCCGTGCCCAGCGGGAGCTGAAATCGACCATCGCCCCGGCGCAGATGGTCGATCGCGGTTTGCGCGCAGGGCTGTACGGCGATGCATCGGACTTCAAGCTTTCCCTTGAGACGCTGCATGAGCACCCTCACGGTCTGGATCTGGGCGCCCTGCGGCCCAACCTGGCGTCTCGGTTGCGCACCGCCAATCAACGGATACAGGCGGCGCCTGAAGTGATCCTCGCGGACCTTGTGCGGTTCGCCATGCAGCCGGCGCCGTCGGTTGAAGAGCTGTTGCTGATCGGTCGGCGGCATGTGCGCAGCAACAACTCCTGGATGCACAATTATCATCGGCTGGTGAAGGGCAAGCCGCGCCATCAGTTGCTGATGAACCCGCAGGATATGGCCACGCGCGGGCTCAGTGACGAGCAGCGGGTGAGGGTGAGTTCGCGGGTCGGGATGATCGAGGTGGAGGTGATGGGCAGCACCGACATGATGCCGGGCGTGGTCAGCCTGCCCCATGGCTGGGGCCACGGCCGGCCGGGCGTGCAGATGGAGATCGCCCAGGGGCAGCCGGGGGAGAGCGCTAACGACCTGACCGACGAACGGCATCTGGATGCGATTTCCGGCAATGCGGCGCTCAACGGAGTACCCGTGACGGTAGCGGCGGCATGATGGGCGTCATATCTATCGTCGCAATTAAAGCCAAGACCGAGCGTTACGCTAGGCTTTCCGTTACAATGCGCCACCGTGTCGACATTTAGAGTCGTAAAGTTCAGCCGAGGTGCTCCGTGGATATCATCGAAACGATCAAAGACCAGATTGCCAAAAACACCGTTCTGCTCTACATGAAAGGCGCCCCGAATGCCCCTCAGTGCGGCTTTTCGGCCAAGGCTTCCCAGGCGCTGATGGCCTGCGGCGAGAAGTTTGCGTACGTCGACATCCTGCAGAACCCGGAAATCCGCGCCAACCTGCCAAAATACGCCAACTGGCCAACCTTCCCGCAGCTGTGGGTTGATGGCGAGCTGGTCGGCGGTAGCGACATCATCGTCGAGATGCACGCCGCAGGCGAGCTGCAGCCGCTGATCAAGGCTGCCGTCGAGAAGAACGCGACTGCCTGATCCAGGTTGTTGAAAAAGGCCCCGGTCTCTTGCGAGATGCGGGGCTTTTTTGTGGGCGTCCATTTCATTGGCGCCCACCGCCCGTAGCAGTCCGGCTTGCCGGCGTCGGCGATCCCGCGGCCGCCCCCGCCGGCAAGCCGTGCTGCTACGGGTTCGGGTTGTTCTCAAAAGGCATGACCACCCCAATCCCGTGTAGGAGCGCGCTTGCCCGCGACAGCGTGAGCCCAGACACACTTAGATGAACTGACACACCGCAATCGCGGGCAAGCGCGCTCCTACGGCCTCCGGCCAGAAACCGGTCGCGCGTACGGCAGCAAAACCCG
>NZ_JBIVCV010000025.1:0-34461 GCF_044746765.1 Pseudomonas sp. NPDC090203 | reverse complement strand
CCGCGAAAGCCGTGCGGGCCAGGGACGGCCCATCACGGCGTGCCCCCGGAACGGCGCCGGAGCGAGGGAAGTCCGAAGGACCCCAGCCTGTCGCAAAGACCTTTTGGTTACTTTTGGGGCGAATGCCAAAAGTGACCCGCCGTAAGGGCGGAAGGCGCAATCAGCACCAGCCTAATAAACGGATATACACACGATCCAACCCCCGCCGACGCGGAGCGTCGCTCAAGGCGTTACCACGCAGAGCGTGGGAACGATCATATGGCTCGGAGGGTGCGAACGATAACCCTCAGATCAACCGCGCCGCCACCAGCAAATCCGCCACCGCCTGAAAGGTATTGTCCGGCACCGGATCACCCGGCACTGCACGCCTGGCTATCTCATTCGCAAGCCTTGCATCCATACCATGAGCGATCCCCAGCGTCGCCGCCTGCGCCAGCATCCCCTGCGCATCCTCAGGCTCAGCGCGGCACACCACCACCGGCACCGGGGTTTCCCCCCGCACATAGCGCACCCCGATCACCCAACTGTCCGCCGTGCCGATCATCAGCGACGCGCGGGCCAGGCCAAGCTTGGTCGCCAGCGCCTGCATCTCCCGACGCTGGCGCTGCCGCTCGCTCTTGATCAACGGATCACCGTCGACATCCTTGCGCTCACGCTTCTGCTCACTGCGGGTCATCTTCATGTCACGCCCGAACAGCCAGCGCTGCATCAGCACATCGACGCCACCCACCAGCAGGAACGCCGCCAGCACCGTGAACATCAAAGGCTTGAGCACCAGATAAAAGGTCGACTCGATGCAGCCCGCGCCACACCGCGACGATTCCATCAGCGCCTGCAACGCATGGCGTCCCACCACGTAGAACGCCAGCGCCAGCAGCAACAGCTTGACCAGCCCCTTGAGGAACTCGACGAAGCTGCGCATGGAAAAAATCCGCTTGAAACCTTCTGCCGGATTGATCCGCTTGAACTCCGGCGTGATCGGCTCTACCGCAAACACCACGCCGCGCATGGTGATGATATTGGTCAGCACCACCACCGCCACCGTCACCGCAACCACCGGCAGGGTGATGGTCAGCACCAGTTGCTCGGCGGTGTCGATCACCCGCGGCCAGACCGTGTTGAACGGCTCGATGTAGATCAGCGCAACCATGTCCAGCAACGCCGTCACTTGAGCCTGGGCCTGGGGCAAGAGGATCGAGATGCACAGGGTGCAGAACAGGATGACCATCCCCGACACCAGGTCCTGGCTCTTGGCGACCTGCCCCTTCTGCCGCGCGTCACGCAGCTTCTTGTCCGTGGCCGGCTGGGATTTCTCTTCGCTGCTATCGGCCATGCCGGCTCCTGTTCAAGTGCGGGCCTACTCCGAGCCTGCCAGGGTTTTGAGGAACTCCACGGTGCCCCGGAATTCCGCCAGTTGATCGAGCATCACCGGAATCAGGAAGCCGATGTAGATCACCATCAGCACGGTGAAAAACAGGTTCTTCACCGGCAGCGACATATCGAAGATGTGCAGGCTGGGCGCCATCCGCGACAGGTAGGCAAGCATCAGATCAGTGACCAGCAGGCAGATGATCAGCGGCGCGACCATGATCACGCCGACCCGCGACACCTGGTCGAGTATCGACAGCACCGCCATCAGCGCGGAGCTCGCGAACAGCGGCGTGAAGGCGGTCACCGGCCATAGCTGATAGCTGTGGTAGTAACCGTCGACCATCATGATGAAGCCGCCTGACATGAAGAACAGCGCGATCAGCATCACCGTCAACAGCGTCGCCATCACGCTGGATTCCCCGGACGCCAGCGGGTCGAGCAATTGCGCCATGGTCGAGCCGCGTTGCAGGTCCACCAGCTCCCCCGCCACCTCTGCGGCCCAGAACGGAATGCCGAACAACAGCCCGATCAGCACGCCGATCAGCAGCTCCTTGATCATCAGGCCTACCAGCAGAAACCCGCCGTGCTCCGGCAGTGCGGTGAACGCGCCGAACACCGGCATGAACATCGGCACGGCAATGGCCACCGCCACGCAGCCTCGGATCATGCCGGTCAGGCCCAGGCGATTGAACGCCGGAGTGATGACTACCACACCCATGGCCCGGCTGGCCGCCAGCGCCGCGGAGCTGATGACCGGGTACGCCACTTCGAGAAAGGCATTGGCAACGTTCACGTCCATGGTCGGTCAGCGCGTCCAGGCCGGGAAGTTGTCCAGCACCTGGCTGCCCAGTTCGAGCACCTGGCTTGCCAGCAACGGCCCTACGAACACGATCACCAGCAGCACCGCCACCAGCTTCACCACCTGCGGCAGGGTCTGGTCCTGAATCTGCGTCAGGGCCTGCAACAGGCCGACGCTCAGGCCCACCACAATGGCCACCCCCAGCGCCGGCGCCGACAGCAGCAACACCGTCATCAGCGCCTTGTTCATCAACGATAGAAAGACGTCCTGGCCCATGGCTTCACCCGTAGCTCAATATCAGGCCGTGCATCAGCCGTGACCAGCCGCTCAAGGCGACAAACAGAAAGATCTTCAGCGGTATCGATATCAGCGTCGGCGACACCATCGACATGCCCATCGCCATCAGCACGTTGGCGACCAGCAGATCCACCACCAGAAACGGGATGTACAACAGAAAGCCGATCTCGAAGGCGCGGGTCAGCTCGGAACTGACGAATGCCGGCACCAGCACCACCAGGTCGTTGTCGCGCAGCTCGGCGCGGGCCTCCGGCGACCAGATGGTCTCGGTGGCCTGCATGAAGAACCCGCGTTCGCTCTCGTTGGCAAAACGCGACAGGTGCGCCTGCAGCGGCGGCCTCAGGGCATCGCCGAACTCCTTCACCTGCTCGACGTTTTCCATGTTCAGGTCACGGCCCTCCACCTGCCGGTACATGTCGCCGATCAAGGGCGTGGTCACGTACACCGAGAGGATCAGGGCGATGCCGTACAGCACCAGGTTCGGCGGCGTCTGCTGCACGCCCAGGGCGTTGCGGATCAGGAACAGCACCACGGAAATCTTCATGAAGCCGGTCAGGGTCACCACCGCCAGCGGGATCAACCCGATGGTGGCAACGACCAGAATGATTTCAATCAGGTTGGGCTGGTACCCACTCATGGCGTGACGAGGCTCAACAGACGCACGCCCAGGCCGTCGCCCATTTTTACCAGTTGCCCCTGGCCGATGCGCCGGCCATTGACCAGCAGGTCCACGCCATCGTGCATCTGCGGCGTCAGTTGCAACAGGCTGCCCTCACCCATTTCCCGCAGTTGCGCCAACGACAGTTCGACACTGCCGACCTGACACACCAGTTTCAACGGCAGCTCGTCCAGCGAGCTTTCCAGAGCGGACTCGACAGCAGATTCAGTCATGCAAACATCCTTCAAAGAAGATACAGCCATCGGTTGTTCAAGCAGTGTTGCGCGGGTGCCGTCCAGCAAGGCACGGGCCTGCAAGCGGTCATCGAGCACCAGCCGCACCTGGCCTACGGGCCAGTCGTCGAGCATGACCACATCACCCGGACGCAGGCTGCGCAGCTCGGCCACGCTCAACGGCGCTTCACCGGCGTGCACCGGCAATTGCCAGCCGAGCGCCGCCAGCCCGTGGTCGACCGGAGGCAGGTGCGCGTCCAGTCCATCCGCCAGAAGCTGCGCGGCCTCGGCGCTCAGGTGCAGCGGTACGGCCAGGGGTTCGCCGCCGGCACAGGTCACCGCCAGCGTCAGGTGCAGCACGAACAGTTCGCTCAACGCCACTTCCGGCGCTTCGACCACCTGCAGAGGCCGCCCGGCCGCACGCTCAAGGGGTTCGATGAAACCCAGCAACGCCAGCTCCAGCAGCATCGTGCCGGGCAGCCCGGTCAGTTGATCGGCCTGCCCGGCCAGCCCCAGCGAAGCCAGCGCCGCCGTCGGCAATTGCAGCAACAGCGCGGCGCTGCCGAGGGTCAGATGAATGTCCAGCAAGGGTTCAGCGACCGGCGCAACGCTGGCCCACTGCACCGTGACCGGCTGCCCGCCAAACTCTCCCTGCCAGGCTCCGCGGCGGCGATGCAGATGGTTATGCAGTACCAGCCATCGTGGATCGCAACCCGCCCGCCACTCGATGCGCGTGTCAGCGCCCGGCCCGGAAGACCAGGGAGCGCTTTCCCGACACGTCATGCACCGCTCCTCGCGGAAGCCACGGGCAGGTCATCTGATTCGTCGCGACGCTCGCGGGCCTGACGCTCGCTGCGCAGCCGGTGGTCGAGCAGCGAATCACAGGCCTCGGCCTGACGCTGGCGGGCCATGCGCGCGGCACGGAACACATCGCGTTCGCGCTCTTGCGCCGCCAGGGCCTGCTCGTTCAGATCGACGCTGCTTTCCAGCGCGCGCTGGTTGTCGGCCAGTTCGTCGAGGTGGTCCTGAGCGGCCTGCCAGGCGCTGACCGACAGGCCTTCGCTGAAGTTGCCGTAGATCTGCTCGGCCTTGCGCGCCAGAGCTTCGCGGTGCAGGCGCAGTTTCTCCTTGGCGTCGTCCAGCGCGCTGTGGGTCTCGCGGCAGCGTTGCTGCTGGGCGGCCAACTGGCTGGAGGCGCGCTGTTCGCGCAACTGACGCAGTGCCTGGAGGCTACGTAGATCATTGGTGTTCATGGGTTCTCCGGTAAGGTCACGCCAGGACCTTGCGCATGTGGTTGAGGGTCTGGGCCGCACTGCTCGACTCCGAGGCAGGCTGGCGCAGGAAAGCTTCGATAGCGTCGTGCCGAGCGATCGCTTCGTCGGCCAGCGGATCGCTGCCGGGTGCGTATTCGCCCACGCGGATGAGCATTTCGATTTCATTGCGCCGCGCCATCAGGTCGCGCATGCGCATGGCCAGGCGCCGCTGCTCTTCGCTGGTCACCTGATCCATCAGACGGCTGCGGCTGCGCAGCACGTCCACGGCAGGAAAGTAGTTACGCTGGGCCAGTTCAGCGCTGAGCACGATGTGGCCGTCGAGGATCGAGCGCGTCTCTTCGGCCACCGGATCGCTGGCCACGTCGCCTTCGGTGAGCACGGTGTAGAGCGCGGTGATGCTGCCGACCGCGCCGGGGCCGGCACGCTCCAGCAGGCGCGGCAAGGCCGAGAAAAAAGACGGCGGGTAACCGCGCCGGGTCGGGGGCTCTCCCACCGCCAGGCCGATCTCCCTTTGCGCACGGGCGAAGCGCGTCAGGCTGTCCATCAGCAACAGCACATTGCGCCCCTGGTCACGGTGATATTCGGCCAGCGCGGTGGCAACGAACGCCGCCCGCACCCGCTCCGCCGCAGGCCGGTCAGAGGTGGCGACCACGGCCACGCTGCGCGCCCGGGCCTGGGCATCGAGTTGCACGTCCAGCAGTTCGCGCACTTCCCGGCCACGCTCGCCGATCAGGCCGATCACAATCACATCCGCCTCGGTGTGGCGCACGATGCTCGCCAGCAGGGACGACTTGCCGACGCCCGGTTCGCCGAAGATGCCCATGCGCTGGCCCTGGGCGAGGGTCAGCAGACCGTCGATGGAGCGCACGCCCAGAGACAGCGGTTTGACGATCAATTGCCGGGCAAACGGCGCAGGCGGCTCGGCGTGCAGCGGGTAGCGTTGCAGCACACCCAGCGGCGCGTCACCGTCGAGAAAATCGCCCATCGGGCTGATGACTCGCCCCAGCTGAGCATCGCCCACGCTGACGCCCAGGGTCTCGCCGGTGGCGATGATTTGCGTGCGGGTCGACAGCCCCTCCATCGAACCAATGGGCGACAGAATCGCTTCGTCCTGTTCAAAGCCGATGACTTCCGCCGCCAGGCTGCGACCGTTGCCGGGGTCGCGCAACTGGCACAGCTCACCGATACGCACGCCAGCCACACTGGCCCGCAGCAGCACGCCGCGAATGCTGCGCACCGTGCCTTTCATGGGCCGAGGCCGGGCGTCGCGCAGGCGCTCGCCAAGGCGCGGGATGATTGCGTCAAGGTCAACGCTCAAGCTGCACCTCGTCAACGAAGGGCAGCAGGCTGCGGCGCAGGTTGTTCAGTTGCGCGTCCAGCCCCAGTTCCACCGAACCGACCGGCCCGCTCAGGCGTGCCTGGCCGGAGTGCAGTTGCTCGTCCGGCTCGACCGTGATCGGCAGGTGGTCGGCTTCGGATTTCAGGCGCAAACGCACCGCCTCGACTTGCCCTGCGGAGACGAACAAGGTCAGGGCCTGGTCCTGGCGAAACGCAGTCAGCGCCTTGCGTGTGCAGCGCAGGATACGTTCGGGCTCGTCCATCTCGCCGATCACTTCACGCACGATGTCCAGCGCCAGATCGGCCAGCGACACTTCCAGCCCACCGAGCCAGGCATCGGCCCTGGCGGCTGTCTGCGCCAACAACGCAGAGACCTCTTCGGCCCCCTGTTGCCGGGCATGCTCGAAGCCCTCCTCGCGGGCCTGCTCCAGCCACTGGGCGCTCTGCTCGCGGATCGTGTCCGCCTGCTCCTGGGCTGCACGGACGAACGCATAACCATCGATCCACAGATCAGCCTGTTCGGCGCGGATGATTCGCGACGCAGGTCGGCTTGGTAGTTCGCTCATCAGGCGGCCTCTCCCGTGGATTGGTTCAAGGTCGAGGCGGCACGTCGCACGATCTCGACGCCCGCACCGATGGGTGAGCCGTCCGCCACCGGCAGATCCAGGCGCAGTGCAAGCCAGGCGCGCAGGTCGGCGGGCTGCTGTTGCACCCAGGCGGCGATGCAACTGGCGCCGTCGCGGTCGATGGCCTGTACCAAGTCGGCGGGCTGGCGCAACAAGTCAGCGGCGCCGGCCAGCGCACGATGTGCCAGGGCGGTGGCGAACACTTCGCTGCCCAGCAGCTCGCGCAACTGGGTGACCACGTCGCTGCGAATCTCACGGGCCAGGGTCGCCGAATGCCAGATCGCCCCGCACAGGCGCGGCAAGTTCTTGAACGCCGCAGGTGGCAACAGCAGCAGGGCCAGGTCGCTGTCGTGGGGCGATGACGTCTGCGCCAGCGGCGGCAAGTTGAAATGACCGGTCATGACCCGCAACAGCCGGTCATGGAAGCGCGGCGTGTTGCGCAGTGCCGTGCGTTGCTGATCGCTCAAACCGTCCGGCAGGCAATCGCGCAGGTGCTGTGGCCGGACGAAACTCAGCGGCTGCTCCAGCAAGCCCTGCCAGGCCTGGCGCTGCGCGCTCATCGGGCGTCCTCCAGCGTGTACAGCGCATCGGCGCGGCGACGCTGCCATTGTTGCCAGCCAAGGACACCCGCCAGCCCGAGAATACCCAGCAGCAACACGCCGAAAATCATCCGCGCATGGGGCACGTTGTCTTCGAGCATCCACATGCCCAGGAAACTCGCCAGGCGCGGCTGGGCGTTCGCCTGCTGACGGGCGACCGAAGCCTTGATGGCGGTCACCGAGACACCGTCGTAGTTCAGGCCCGAGATGCCGTTGGCGACCAGGGTCTTGATCTGCGGGATCAGTTGATTGATATCGACGGCCGGGTCATAGCGCACCAGCACCGAGGCCGACGATGGCGAAATCACCCGCTTGAGCAGGTCGTTGTCGGGCAACACCACATGCACCCGTGCCGCGAGAATGCCGTCGATTTCCGACACGCTGTGGGACAGTTCTTCGCTCAGCGCATAGACCATCTGCGCCCGCTCCTGGACCGGTGATGACACCAGCCCGTTGCTCTTGAACACCTGGCCCATGTTGGAGAACGACTGGCCCGGCAGACCGGCGTTGTCCAGCACCGCCATGGCCTGGGCGAAGCGCTTCTCGTCGACCACCACCGAGAGCTGGCCGTTGTCCTGCACCTTGCGTGACGCCGCAATGCCTTCGCGCAACAGCACCGCGACCATGGCATTGGCTTCGCGCTCGCCCAGGTTGGTGTACAGGGCGGTGTCGCAGGCCTGAAGCAGGCCGGCAAACACCACGACAATCATCAAACGCAGTGCACGACAACGG
Organism: Pseudomonas sp. NPDC090203; assembly: GCF_044746765.1. Taxonomy (NCBI): domain Bacteria; kingdom Pseudomonadati; phylum Pseudomonadota; class Gammaproteobacteria; order Pseudomonadales; family Pseudomonadaceae; genus Pseudomonas; species Pseudomonas sp. NPDC090203. The sequence continues at coordinate 26,534 of NZ_JBIVCV010000025.1, read as the reverse complement.
CTGGACATGAATTATTGACCTTTCAAAAGCGTGTTGGCGGAGCCGGAAATCTGCGTGGCGCCGCGCACCACCATCTGGGTTTCGATGGAGTAGTCGAACATCCGCCCGAGCGAGTTGACGATCTGGTCCACCTGCTGCTCGGCCACCCGTTTCGGCGGTTGCCCATCGCTGCCCGGCGTCTGTGCCGAGGCCAGGCGCTGCGGTTCGCTGACCGATGTCGGACTGCTTGGCGCATTACTGCGGGCGGTGCCATTGGCCAAGCCTTCGGCGCGCTCGGAAAAGGTCCGCGAGCGGTCGATGAAGCCGTTCAGGCGCTCCATGAGACCTTCGCCGATCTGATGCGGGCTGGCGCCTTCGGGCATGCTCTTGGCATTGCTGGCCATGTGTTCGAACAGGTTCTGGGACGCCTGCACACCGGCAGGCTCTCCTGACGGCGGCAATGCCGCCGTGGCTGGTGCTGCGAGACTGGCAGTCATGGTGGCGACCTACTCTTCGTCGTCTTCGGACGACTGGGCTTCGTTCAGCATTTCCTGGGCCTTGGGCATGATGATGAACTGCCCGCCGATGGTGACCGCCTGGGTGATCAGCGCATCGTTGAACTCCTCATCGCTCATCTCGGTCTTGGACTTGTCCACGGCCGCGTTGAACTGTGCCTCGGAGGTGGCGCCGACGTTGGGGGTGGTGCTGTCAATGGGAGTGACGGACATCGTTGTGCTCCTTCTTCAGGTTGGGTTTTGCTGCTTCAGTTGCTCACTTCGGTAACGCTGCTGCCGCGAAACACCCGTACACCGCGTTCCCGCATGACGGGGGCGGCGACCGGGCGACGTTGCTGGTCGACATGCTGCGCAACCATGTTCAGATACGCCGGCGGCCCGGACACGAACAGCTCGTCGCCATCGGGGCCGAAGCGCGACGACAACTGCTTGCCGTACACGTCCAGGCTGTTGAGCCAGGCCTCCAGTTGCTCCGATTGCAACTCCTGGGACTTGAACAGCCGGGTGCCGATTTCGGCGTCGCTGTTGAGGTACAGGATGTTGCCGTCGTAGTACCAGCTCAGCCCGTTGGTCTCGCACAGCTGGGCCAGGAAATCCCCCGCCAAACGGCCACGTACGCTGCTACGGGCCTTGCCGTGAACCTTGTCCGACATGACCACGATCAGCCCCAGGTTGCGGCCGAATTCTTCCAGCGCGGCGCGCACGTCCTGCTCCACCAGCAAGTAGGCATAGGGCTGGGTGAACCACTGCGGGTTATCCCCCGTCGCCTCTTCGGCCAGGGCGATCCCCGGTGCGGCCACGCCCAGCCACACAGCCAGCAGCCATACGAAACGTTTACCCATGAAGACGGCTCCGGCAAAGGGTGTCGGCGATGATCGAAGGCATGAAAAACCTGCGCAGATAACGGTCGCCATCACGCCTCAAGTGGATAGAATGGAGGCCCTTTCGGGAGAGCCGACCCGATCGCGCAGAGACCCTGAGCGATCGCTTCGAGGCCCCGCCGTTCTCGACCCAAGAGCCTTGTCCATGTCCAACCGTTTTTTGCGTACCCTGATGTTGTCCGGCAGCGTGATGCTCGCCTCCTGCGCCAGCCAGCCGGCGGCCGACAGCAGTTACGAACGCTTCATGCGCCTGGCCGCCGACCTTGAAAAACGCGGTGACCCGGCCACCGCAGCCGGGCTCTACGAGAAGGCCACGCAACAGCCCCAGGCGCAGCAACAGGCCTGGCTCAAGCTTGGCGAAACGCGCCTGGCCAGCGGCGATGCACGGGGTGCCGAGCGCGCCTACCAGCAGGCGCTGGAACTTGAGCCCAACAACGCCGCAGCGCTGCTGGGCCTGGGCACCGCGCAATTGCGTGAGGGCAAGCTTGACCGCGCCGTCACCGTGCTGACCCAGGCCAGCGCCCACGCCGATCAGCCCGAAGCGCTCAACCGTCTGGGCATCGCGCAGATCCTGCGTGGCCAGGCCAGCGAAGCCCAGGCCGCGTTCAGCAAGAGCCTGGCGCTGACCCCCAACGATCTCGACACCCGCTGCAACCTCGCCCTGGCCTACGCGCTGGGCGGCCAGTCGCGTCAGGCGCTGGACACCATCGGCAGCGTCGCCAATTCGGCCCGTGCCCTGCCCCGCCATCAACGCAACCAGTTGCTGGTGACGGTGCTGGCCGGACAGGACAGCGACGTGCAAGCCCTGCGCCTTGACGACATCCCGGCCGCCGACCGGCAGAAGCTGCTGACCGAAGCCCAGCGGATCAAATCCATCAAGGACCCGCAGGCCCAGGCCCGGGAACTGGGTCTGATCGACAGCCATTGAGCGCGACACGGTCACTGGCGCTCCTGCTTGTCGACCGTGGCCTGCTGCTCTGACTGACGTCGGCGCAGTTCCTCGCGGTCATAACCATCGATGTACACCTGCGCCGCACGCCCGACTGGCGCGGCCATGGTCGGTCCGCTCGCCCGGCCCTGCAGCAGGTCCTCGCGCCGCTCGACCATCTGCAGCAAGGTCAGGTTGTTGGCGCAGCCCGGCGGCAGCAACGGCACATAGGTCTCTTCGTCGGTGTCGAACTTGTCCTCCACCGAGGGTTTCAGGCATTCGTCCGGAATCAGCTCGACGCGCCCGTCAGCACGAGTCATCGCCCGGTAGTCAGGCGAATAGGAAGCCGGTTCCAGATGGGTCTGGCAGCCGCTCAAGAACATCAGCGCCAGGCCCAGCAAGGTAACGGGGCGAATGCTTGCAGACGTTGCGCGCTTCATCTCTGATCCCCCGCTCATTTGAGGTAGAACCCGAACATGCCGCCATTGCGCGGCCCGGCGGACGCCGTGGTCGCACCTTCGGGGCGGGCGTCGAGGGGCGTGGCCAGGGTGCGAGTGCGCACCGGCTGCACCAGATACGGCGTGATCAGAATCACCAGTTCCGTCTCGTTGCGCTGGAAGCGTTTGGAGCGGAACAGGTTGCCCAGGATCGGCATGTCGCCGAGCATCGGCACCTTCTCGACGTCCTGGCTGCTTTCGCGCTGGAATAGCCCAGCGATGGCGAAGGTCTGGCCGCTGCCGACTTCTACCCGAGTGTCGGCGCGCCGCACCCGGAACGAAGGCACCTGATAGCCGCTGACGTTGACCGTGCTTGAGCCCATCAGGCTGCTGACTTCGGGGCGCACTTGCAGGGCGATGCGCTCGTTGGGCAATACCGTGGGGCTGAACAGCAGCGACACGCCGTATTGCTTGTACTCGATGCCCACCAGATCGCGATTGACCGGCACCGGCACCGCCACCTCGCCACCGGCAAGGAAGCTGGCGGTCTGGCCGGTCATGGCGGTGATGTTGGGCTCCGCCAGAATCTCCAGAATGCCGTTGCTTTGCAGGGCTTCGAGCATGGCGTCGATGTTGACGTTGCCCGAAGACAGCCCGGCACTGATGACGTTGGATGCGCCGCTGGCTGCATCGGCCGCCAGCGAGCCACCGGTCAGCAGGCCAAAGGAGAAGGTGCCGTTGTTGAACAGGGCGTTCCAGTTGACCCCATAACGCAGCAGCTCCGAACGCGACACTTCGGCGAAGCGCACGCGGATATTGACCTGGGCAGAGCCTGCGTAGGACGCGCCGTTGATCGCGGTCTTGAAGTCCTGACCTTCGGTGCTGAGCAGGGCGTTGAGGTCGGTCGCCTCGCCCACGCTTTTGACGCTGCCGCTGGCCAGCACGCGGTTGCCCGCACCTTCGATGCGTGCGGTGCTGCCGGGGTTGAGGCTTTGCAGTGGGCGGCTGACGGCGGTGGTGTTACTGCTGACCGCAAGGCTCAGCGAAGCGATCTGTTCACCGTCGGCGCCCAGGGCGATCAGGCTGGTCTGCCCGGGCGCCTTGCCGAACACGTAGATCACGCCGGGAGACACCACCTGCAAATCGGCGATGCCGGGTTCGGCGACCATCACCGAATCCACCGGCGCCTTGAAGTTGAGGATGCGTCCTTCACCGGAGGCCAGGTCAACCGTGCCGGTGCTGCCACGGGTGATGTTCTGGGCGAGCGCCAGCGACGGCCCCGTCAACGCAGCCAGCATGACTACACAGATGCCGAAGAAACCACGCAAGCGAAACAGAGAAGAACAGATCATGAGGCAGTCGCCATGGGGGTATTGGCCACGCCGCTGGGCGCGCGGCGGTCGGTGATTTCGTTGAGGCTGACCGTGCCCACGGCCTGCAGGTTGTATTCGCCGGCCAGTTCGCGGAAGGACAGCACCGCCAGCTCCAGTTCGCCCCGAACGATCAGGCGACGCATCGCCCGGCGCAGTTCCGGATGGACCAGCAACACGGTGTCCTGTTGTTCGGACAGCCGCTCGCAGGCATGGCGCAACTGCACCAGCAAGGCGCGGTTGGTGTGTTCGGCAAAGGCGTCACGGGTGTTTTCCTGACGGCGCAGGGTGGTGCGCAATTGCTCTTCCAGGCCCGGGGTCAGCACGAAGGCGCTGATGACCCGGTTGCGGTCGGCGAACTGGTGGCTGATCTGCCGTGCCAGCGCCACGCGCAACTGTTCGGCCAGGCGTATCGCATCGGTTTCACGGCCGCCCCACTCCACCATCGCCTCAAGCAGCGCGCGCTGGTTGCGGATCGACACACCCTCAGCGATCAGCAGGCGCAAGGTTTCGGCAATACGTTGCAGGGGCACACTGCGCAGCACTTCCTTGATGAGTTCGCCGTAGCTGCCCTCAAGGCGTTCCAGGATCGCTCGCGTTTCCTGGATCCCGAGGAAGTCCGCGGCATAGCGGCGCAGGGTGCGCTCGACCACCGCGCCCAGCACTTCATCGGCGCGCATGAAGGCCACGCCCGCCTCCTGCAAACTGTCCTGATGATGCTGCTCGATCCATTGCGCAGGCCGGCGGCTGAGCGGTGAGTCCGCCTCAAGGGCTGGCACGTCGAGCAATTGCGCATGCACCGGATCGTCCTTGAGCAACAGGCAGTCCGTCGGCAGCTCGCCCTCGCTGACCGGCACGCCTTCAAGCTCAATCACGAAACGATTGGCGGCCATGGCCGGGTCCACGAACACGTCGGGCACCGGCACCTCGATACCCAGATCACCACGCACCTCATGACACAGGGCTTCGATGCGCTGGCGCAATGGCTGGGCAGGCGCTGCCAGTGCGAGGGTGGAACCGAGGCTGAGCAGGATGCGGCTGTCCAGCGGCTTGCTGAGCATCTGCACCGGCTCCGGTGCTTCATACTCGACCTCCGGCGCCTCGATCACTTCAGCTTCAGGTGACGCTTGGATCACCCGACTGCGGCGGTAGATCACCCAGGCCGAGGTGCCGAGCAGCGCCGACAGCCCGATGAACACGAATGCCGGAAAGCCCGGCAGCAACGCCACGCCCAGCAGAATCAATGCGGTCAGGCCCAGGGCCATGTGGCTGTTGCCCAACTGCTGGACGATCTCGCTGCCCAGGTTGCCCTGGGTGCTGTCGCTGTTGACCCGAGTCACCACGGTACCGGCGGCCACCGAAATCAACAGCGCGGGAATCTGCGCAATCAACCCGTCGCCCACGGTCAGCAACGAGTAGGTATGGACCGCTTCGCCAAACGGCATGTCGCGCTCCAGCATGCCGATCAGCATGCCGCCCAACAGGTTGACCGCAAGAATCACCAGGCCCGCGATGGCGTCGCCCTTGACGAATTTCATGGCGCCATCCATCGCGCCGAACATCTGGCTCTCACGCTCCAGACGCGAGCGACGGCGACGGGCTTCGTGCTGGTCGATGTCGCCGTTGCGCAGGTCGTTGTCGATGCTCATCTGCTTGCCGGGCATCGCATCGAGGGTAAAGCGCGCAGCGACTTCGGCCACCCGCTCGGCGCCCTTGGTGATGACCACGAACTGCGCGACGGTGATGATCAGGAACACCACCAGCCCCACGACCACCTGCCCTGCGATCACGAAATCACCGAAGGCCTTGACGATATGACCGGCGTTGCCGTCGAGCAGAATCAGCCGCGTGGTGGTGATCGACAGCGCCAGGCGGAACAACGTGCTCAACAGAATCAGCGGCGGCAGCGCGGAAAATTCCACCGAGTGCGAGATGTAGAACGCGACGATCAGGATCAGGATGCTCAGCGAGATATTGAGGCCGATCAGCACGTCCACCAGCCAGGTCGGCAGCGGGATGATCATCATGACGATGGCCATCAGCATGAACGCGACGATGATCACGTCACTGCGCCCCGCGGCAATCCGGGCCAGGTCGTTGAAGCGGTTCATGAGCATCATTGCGCGGCTCTCCGGGCGATCAGATAGTCTTTGAAGCATTGCCGCGCCTCGACCTTGCGCGCCGCCCGCCACAGGGCCCGGCTGCGCAAGAGCAACAGGTCGGGCGAATCGCCTTCGATCTCGGTCAGCCGGTCAATCGCGCGCAGCGCCCGGTCGGGCTGCCCGCCGGCGGTGAAGGCGGTCGCCAGGCTGCGCAGCAACGCCGGATCGTCAGGCGACAGGTGCGCGGCGATCAGCAGCATCACCAGCCCTCGCTGCACCTGGCCGCCCCGGCGATACAGCTCGCCCATGCCCTTGAGCAGCTCGACGGCATCCTGGCTTTGACGAGTGGACCTGTTCACCGGCATCAGGCCTGAGCCTCGGCGCGCTGTTCTTCAAGGCTGCGGCGCAGGTCGATCTCTTCACGAATCAGCGCCTGGGCCAGTTCCTTCACCTGGGGCTCGGCGTCCAGCTCCGGCACCACCTGCTCCAGCACATATTCCAGAAGCTCCACCGAGCGCGCGGTGCCAAACAGTTCGGGGCTGATGCCGGTGGTGGACGAGGCGCTTTCGACATCGCCCCGCAATGAGCGGCGGGCGCGGATTTCGCGCTTGCTCAGGACCGCTTCGAAGCGCGCACCATGGCGCTGATGGACCGGCTGGACGGCGTCGACCGCAGGGGTTTTTTCGGAAATCGTGGGCAGCGTCGGGCGCGGATCGATTTTCATAGGGTGAAGGTGAACCGCTCTTCGCCACGGGCGAGGATCACCTGATCGTTCTCGATGCGCTCCAGCGTCCAGTCGTCCGCTAGCGCCGCGCCTGGGTACAGCCGCTTGCCGCTCTCATTGACGACGTAGGGATTGGGACCGAACCAGATCGCCTGAAAACGCACCCTTGGCCTTGCGATTTCTGCACGCGGCGTCACCTCGGCATGCAGCACGACGGACTGCCCGTAGCGGCTGTCGAAGGCCTGTTGCACGCTCATCCAGCGCGGCTTGCTGGCCGGGTCGTAGCTGCCTTTCAGGCTGAGCTGGCCTCCGGTTTCGCTGACCTTGATCTGGCTCAGGCCTGCAGCCGCCAGTTGTTTCTCCAGCCACACGCCCGCCTCTGCGGTACCGGGCGATTGACGGTCGTTGCTGACCGCAGGCACAGGGGCTTGGGCGACCTCGGTCGGCGCGACAGCTTCGCCGCGAAAGGCAAACGCACCCACACACAGAAACATCAGCAGCAGCGCGATGATCCAGTGCGGCTTGAGCGCTCTGCTCGATTTGAGAGGGGCGGCATGGGCCGGTGAAGCGGCGGTATCGGTCAACGTCAGGCGTGCCTCGCCCAGGCGAATGTCCACCGGGAAATAGGTGCGGTGGCCGCTGCCGACTGGCACTTTTATTTCCCGGACGTGACGGCCGATGACGATCACTTCGCCGCCCAGCGCTTCGATCGCCACCTGACCATTGGTAAACCGCAGGGCCATGTGCCGCTCGACGACACCGGCGTCACACAGCAGCAGGTCCGCAGCACCTGCGCTGCCGATGACATAGGCGGCCTTGTCCAGAGACAGGCACACACCCTGGTGCAGGCCATGGGTGATACGCAGTTGGGGAGCGCTCATTCCCGGCGCCAAGGGCGCAGGCACGGAAGTCAGTGAAATCTGGGCTGTCATGTCGGTATACCCGAATCAGGCGTGCAGGCAATGGCGAGGTAGACGCAAAAAAAATCGGGTGATGCCAGAAAAAAACATGCGGGCAGCCTTGCAGCTGCCCGCATGAGCACATCAGTTCTGAGGACGTTGCTTGGTCGCGTCGAGCTCAGCCTTCTTGGCGGTGGTCAGCTCGGTGATCTTTGCCGACTTCTCGATAGCCATGTTGAAGGTGGCTTCCATTTTCGCGATCGCTGCGTCTGCGCCGCCGCCGGAGCTTGCTGGAGGGACTTCTGCCATTTTCTTTCTCCTTACAGGGATGGGGATGTCTTCAGCCGCATTGCGGCACATGGATCATTCATGCACTACCGTAAGGCCGGTTTATTACAAATGAACTTCGGCGTTACGTCAGTGCACGAATCCATACTACGCAGATGAAATTATTCACCGCTGTGAAAACTTGTGAAACGTCATATCCGTCACGCACCCGGCAACTAGGGAGCGCTGAACTGTCACATTAAGCCTTGCGGCTGATAATTGAACTCACGTCCCAATTTCACATTTTTCCGGGCCCGAGTTTGAACTTTATTTTTATTCGTTGTCGCGACGACTGAAAATCGACGCCAGTTTTACTGCGCATCTCACGGCGACAATACTGGCCAGAAGCCTTGATTCACGCGGCCCATCCAGGTTGTGAAATCTTGTGAAAACTTGCGCACAGTACGCTCCGCGCCTCGACACTCTGATAGGGTTCCAGCCGTTCGTTAGTTCAAGTCCGACGGTAGATGTCTGTCTGGAGTTCAATGCATTCATGATTCAACATGATTCTGCACGAGACCAGGCACCTCATCTATTCGTCCAGTACGCCCAACTAACCGGTCTGACCCGGCACACTTTCACAGGCGGCTTCCAACTTTAAACCCGTGAGAACAACACGATAACTTGACCGTTCAGACAGGCCCTTGCGTCACCGCCCGAGCGGTTCCAACAGGAGTTCTACCCGATGTCCACTCTCCCCCTGAACAGCACTCTCGATCCGAAAAACCTGACACGGGGCGAAGTGGCGCCGAAGACGCCCTTTACCGCATTTCTAAAGAGCAGCGTAAAGAACGCCGACCAGTACCGGCCTGCCACCGCCGATGAAAAAGCGCCGGCCCTCAAGGATTACAAGTCCATAGAAGAGCCGGGCACCGTGGGTGCCGACATCGTGCGTTTCACCACCCAGGATGGCGAACAGGTGCTGGTGAGCAAGGCCACCAACCCCAAGCTCTACCAGCAAGTGGTCAACGACCGCCCTGCCCTGGAAGCGATCAAGCAGAGCGGCGATGAAGGCTACACACTCGCCGCTGGCGATGCTCCGCCACCGGAAACCCTCGGCGCCTACAAGTACATCGGGCCGCCGGATGAAAAAGGCTCGGGGCTGATCCGCTATGAACTGCAGGACGGCACCAAGGTGATCGTCGCCGAACAGGAAAACCCCGAGCTGTTCAAGCAGGTCGCCGAGGATTTCAAGGCGCTGTCGGGCATCAATGCCAGTGAAGCGGACGGCTACAAACAGGTCGCAGGCGACGCCAAGCCGCCCAGGACCGGCGACTACCTGAGCATCGGCCCTGCCGACGAAGTCGGGCCGGGGGTGGTGCGTTACGTGACCCAGGACGGCGAGAAGCACATCGTTTCCGAACGCGACAACCCGACCCTGTTCAAGGCCGTGAACGATGCCTACGACACCCTGAGCGGGATCAGCGCCAGCGAGGCCGATGGCTATCGCCGCGCGACCGACAACGAAGTCTGGCCGCCCTACTCCGGCACGGCGGTTGGCGAGGTGGACGAGGTCGGCCCGGGCCTGATCCGCTACAACACCGACACTGACAAGGTGGTCGTCGCCCGCGATGACAACCCGCAACTGTTCGACTACCTCACTTCGCTGCACGAGGTCATCAACGACCCGGCCAAATCCGCCGACATCAACACGGCGGTGTCCAACGGCGCCGTTCTGGCCGATCGCGGTACGCCGGTGCCGGGCCTCAATGACTACAAGAACTTCAACTGGACCGTCGGCCAGGAAGGCGAGACGCTGACCTACGAGCTGCATGACGGCACCAAGGTCGTGGTATCCAGGGACCTGACCCCGGAGCTGTTCGAAAGCGCCAGCACCGCCAACGAGACCTGGGGCAAGATCCACAAGAGCGAGGACGAAGGCTACAAACTGGCAGGACCGAACGATTTCCTGAAAAACACCGACATCACCTTCGGCTCGCCGGACGAACTGGGTGACGGTCTGATCCGCTACGAGACCAGCGAAGGCAAGGTCATCGTCTCCAAGGAACTGAGCCCGCAACTGTATGACGACGTGGTCGCCAAGTGGGAAGCCTGGACCAAGACCGAAGTCGACGACACACGCAGCAAGGCCGGCCTGCCGTCCCATGACGAACTGGACGTGCTCAGCCTGGGCACGGGCGTGAAAGCCGACGACAAGGACGAGAACTCCCCGGAGCTGACCGTCAGCGAGCTGGCGACCAAGGAGCTGCTCGACGACTACCGCAAGGGCGTCGAGGACGGCTCGATTGCCAAGGACGACCCGCGCGCCAAGCTGGTCCGTGCTCTGGAAGCCCAGGCGGCCTACCAGAACGGTCGCGGCCTGACCGGCTACGAAGAAGAACCCGGCGCCTTTGGCGGCACCTGGCGGGTGTTCGATGACAAGCAGACCGAGCTGACCTCCGCCGACATGCACGACATCATCGACGGCGGGAAACTGCAGGAGCAGATCGGCACCCTGTTCTCCGACCCGACCGTCAGCGCCGACTACAAGTCGAAGATGGACGGCGCCATCAACCGCCTGCCGAACAAGGACGAGATCAAGCAGAAGCTGCTGGACCTCACCAACAACCCGGATTACGTCACCTACCTCAAGGACCTGCAGAAACAGGGCAAGGAGCACGAAGCACAGCAGGACCTCAGCGATACCCTGACCTCGCTGTCGCTGTTCGATCCGGACGCTGCCACCAAGGCCGCGCAGTCGATCCAGGCCGACGGCCTGACCAGTGACCTGAACGACCTGATCGCCGACCCGAGCAAGATCTCCGACGAGAACAAGGAACTGGCGACCAAAGACGAATTCGGCCTGCTCAAAAGCGTGCTCAAGGGCGAGTTGCTCGACCTGCCACGCCGTACCCAGGAAGTCATCGAGAAGTTTCTTGAAGAGGGTCTGGGGGACAAGAAGAAATTGTCCGCCGTCACCAAGGCGCTGGAAGAAGTGGGCGAAGCCTACAAGACCAACGGCAAGGTCACCGAGGCCGACATCAAGACCGCGCTGTCCAAGTCCTACGTACCGATTGCCGACCGCGGCACCCTGGGCGAGGTTTTCAGCGCGCTCAACACCAAGGGCATCCTGGGCTCCATGGGCGCCGGTGTCTCGTTGTTCTCCGGGATCTACCAGTTGGCAGGCAACGGCGGCAAGCTCGCGGAAACCCCGCAGCAGCGCCTGGCCATCGCCAAGGACTTCCTGAGTTTCGCCGGCGCCGGCAACCACTTCGTCAAGCTGGGTGATGCCGTCGCCGACCTGGTGGGCAAAGGCGGCATGGTCGATTTCCTCGGCCTGGACAAGACCCTGCCGGAAATCTGGGGCAAGCAAGGCATCCAGTCACCGCTGGTGGATGTGCGCGATCCCAAGCTGTCCGAAGCGCTCAAGACCAAGATCGGCAACGCGCTGGACATCACCCCGGACATCTCCAACATCCTGGGCGATGGCAAGGGCACCTTCGCCGACGCCGAGAAGATCCAGGGCGGCATCACCCAACGTCTGGACGACGCGGTGTCGGGCGCCGGTGCGGCGAAACTGGGGGCCGGCAAGGCAGCGAAAATCGCAGGCTCGGTCATCAAGGTGCTGGGCCCGGCCTCCGACGTGGTGGGCGGTTTTGCCGACATCGTGCTCGGCGCGTTCACCATCAAGAGCGGCGTCGAAACCGGTGACCCGCTGGCCAAGGCGGCCGGTGGCCTGCAGATCGCCGCAGGTGCGTTCGGCGCATCGGCCGGTGTGCTGGGTGCCGCAGCGCTGGTCGGCGCAGGTTCGGCAGCAGCACTCACCGGGCCGTTCTTCCTCGTCGGCGTCGTGTTGGCAGTGATCGGCGGGATCATCGGCTACTTCGTCGACCACAACAAAAAACAGAAGGCCAGCGAGAAGGAAAACGACTGGTATCGCGACCTCGCCGCCGACGGCCTGTTGCAGGACAACTGGGGCGACAAGGTCGAGTACCTGCACTACTCGATCCACAACTACGGCGGCCGCGAAGCCCCGCCCGATGACAGCCTGTTCCGCTTCCAGAGCGCCGAGTGGCAGCACTTCGACGAAACGCCACAGAAAGGCGGATCGTCGAGCAACCGCCTGGACGATGAACTGCACGTCGATTACGACAAGAAATAACCCCTCACGCCGCGTCCCGCCAAGGACGCGGCGTTCACCGTTTCAGTCCAGGAGCCTGCCAAATGTCCCTCGCTGTCAACGAAATCACCAAGACCAACGCCGTTGTCGATGGCAAATCAGACGCCCTCTGGGGCGACGCCGTCGACCGCGCCAAAGCCAAGGATGCCGGCATCGAATGGCAACTGCCCAAGGATGACCACCGCACGGTCGAACAGATCATCGACGACAGCCCGCTGCTCAAGAACCTCGGCAACCAGAGCGGCGTGAAGGACAAACTCAAGGAGCGCGTCGGTGATTTCGAAACCGACCGTGACGCAGCCTATCGCGCCACGCAAGTGCTCGATCACATCGAGCAACTGGACGAGGGCGGCAGCCGCATCGCGGGCAAGGACGTGAACAACGGCAGGGTCGACGGCTTCACCAAAGGCGGCGATGCCAAGCACGGGACCGAGGCCGGCCGTCTCCAGGACTTCGGCAAGTACGGCTTCGAAAACCTCAAGGGCGAGCTTAAGCACATTGAAACGGCGGGCGACAACAGCGCCGCCAAAGAGAAGGCCGAGGCCCTGGGCATCAAGTGGGAGCGCCCGGAAGGTGACACCCGCTCGGCCCAGGACATCATTGACGACAACCCGCTGCTGAAGAACCTGGGCAACCAGAGCGGCGTGAAAGACATGCTCAAGGAGCAGGTCGGCGACTTCGAAAAAGACCCCGATGCAGCCTTTCGCGCAAGCCAGGTGCTGGATCGCATCGTCGGCTACGACGAGAACGGCAAGGTCCTCACCGGCGATGACGTCGCCAACAGCAGTGTTGACGGCTTTACCAAAAGCGGCGAAGCCAAGCACGGCACCGAAGCCGGACGCCTGCAGGATTTCGGCAAGTACGGCTTCGAATCGCTGCCCAAGGCCCAGGCCAGCGAAGACATCGCAAGCTACAAGGATTACCTCAAGGCCAAGCCGGATGCCGATGCCGGGTCCAAGGAGATCGCCGAGTACGCGGCGATCCTCGAACAGAAGTACGACTCGATCCGCGGCAAGACCGACGCCGGCGATACGCTGACCGCGCAGAACATCAAGGATTACAAGGACGCCAATCCGCAGCTGTCCGACAAGGAAAAGGCCGCACTGGATTTCTGGTCGCAACCGGGTGCGTTCAAGATCCTTGATACGTCCAGCAAACTCCTGGCCGGCGGCGCTGACGGCAAAGCCAGCAAGGCGGACATCCAGACCTGGCTGAAGGATTCCGCCCCGGCCGACGCCACCGGCCTGAGCGCGCTGCTGTCAACTGTCGTCTCGGGCAACGTCACGGCGAATGTCGACACCAGCAAACTGGGCAAGGACGTCTTCGAACATCCTGAAAAATATTCCGCAGAAGAAAAGGCCGCCGTGCTGCTCGATCTGCAAAACGCCCAGAAGCTGGTGATCGAGGGCGCCAAGGCCGGAATGTGGGGGGATGACTACGGCAAGGTGGCGATTGCCAACGGATCTGGCGCGTTCTGGGAGCCGGACAAGGTCCTGCAGGACATCAACGACCACATGAGCATCCTGCAGAACGACAAGCCCACGGCCGAGTACATCAAGAACAAGGGGGACGAGTCGATCAAGTCGCTGTTCGACTCCAGCCCGGGCCTCAAGGACGCCGTGACCAAGACCTACGAGGACCAGATCAAGTCCGGCAAGGCGCTGGACGCCGCGTGGGACGCCTCCACCCAGGACGGCAAGACCAACCAGCCCGAAGCACTGGCCAATTTCTATGCGACAGCACAGAGTTACCAGTCGATGCTCGGCATCAGCGATCCCGCCGATATCCAGGCCGCCGTGGGCAAGTCATCCCATAACGAAGCGATCCAGGCGTATTACAAGGACTCGCTGGCCTCGGGCGACCGCCTGCGTGAACTGCTAAAGACCGAAACCCCTGAAGCGGCCGGCAGCACGTTCAGCCTGGAAGTGGCACTGTACAACGGTGCGCTGGACCCGGAGTTCACCAACCAGTTCGACAAGCAGCTCAACGACAACTTCTCCAGCATCGCTCAGGAAAACGCCTTCAAGGGCTCGAGCTTCGACGACCTCAAGGCCGCCTATGGCAAGGATGGCGGCGCCGAGCTGGACGAAGACAAGCTGCGCGAGCGCATCGACCAGATCCGCAACGACTCCCCCGAACTGCTGATGAACGAAGACGGCAGCGTTGCCACCACCGATCAGATCGTTGCGGGTTTCCGTGGCAACTGGGACATGTTCCGTCAGGGCACCAAGTTCCTGGACAAGATGGGCAAACTGTCCGACTTCGACCCAAGTGGCGATGCCAAGGGCGCCTACGGCAGTGGCACCCTGCATGCCGTGAGCGGCCTGTTCCTGGCTGGCGTGACCATCGCTCGCGGGACCCAGAACGGCGGCAAACTCTCGGACAAGAATATCTCCGACATCACCACCGGCTCGGTACAGACCACCACCGTGCTCACCGAAGGCGGCTCCAAGGCCTATCAGCAGTACCTGGACGGCGCGATCGAGAAAGGCAATAAACTGGTCGCCGACAATAACCTGCCCGCCGACCAGCTCGACAAGATCAAGGACAACGTCAAGGACGGCAAGAACTACAAGAACATCGCGAAGAACTTCGAAGAGAGCGCCAAGGGCATTGGCGGCCTGGCCGGCATCGCAGCGGGGGCGTACGGCATCTTCGACGGCGTGCAGGCGATCCGTCGAGGCGACACACTGACCGGCGGCTTCGGCATCACAGCAGGCTCGCTGGGTATCCTGGCAGGCTCGGCGTCGGTCGCAGAGGGCAGCATGGCGCTGCTGGGCGTCACGCGCTTCCTGCCCGCAGTGGCTTCCGTGGCGGGGGCCCTGGGCTTCCTGGGCGCTGGCGTGGCGGTGCTCGGGGCGATCATTCCGGGGCTGGTCAAAGAGGGCCAACAGCAAGCCAAGGCCGACGACTTCGCCCAGGTGCTGGGCGGCTCGATCGAACGCTATGGCATCGACGGCGTGAAGGACGGCACCATCAGCGACATCCCGACCAAGGATTGGCCGGGTGGCGAAACCTGGACCTCATGACCTGATCAAGCGTCGCCATACATCCTGTAGGAGCGCGCTTGCCCGCGATAGCCATTTGTCAGTCACGCTCAATGTGACTGGCAAACTGGATCGCGGGCAAGCGCGCTCCTACAAGGCATGAACGTCACTCTTATACATCGGACAAAAAAATCCCCGGGCCATGACCTGGGGATTTTTTTGTAACCAGCGCTTTGAAATCAGTTGCTCGGACGCTGCTTGGTCGAGTCCAGCTCAGCCTTCTTGCCGGTGGTCAGCTCAGTGATCTGCGCCGACTTGGCGATGGCCAGATCAAAGGTGTCCTGCATCTTGGCGATAGCATCGGTCGCCGTGCCGTTCAGACCGCCGCTGGCTGCCCATTCGAAGTTCCACACGCCCGACAGGTTATCGGCACCGGCCACGTCATGGGTCTCGATGGCGGTGAACACATCCGGATGACGCTGCATGTACTGCGCCGCGCTCGACACATCGGCAGGCACCTTGCCCGACGTATCACTGGCCAGCTTCGCCAGATCCTGGCTGGTGATCGCACCCTTGCCGTTCTGCTTCATGTAATCGGCAATGATATTGCTGGACTTGGCGATGTTCAACTTGTCATCGAACGCCGTCGTCGAGGATTTCTGGCTGCTTGGCTGGTTGCCGGTAGGCGATACGGTACTCATTGCGCTGCTCCCTCACTCGAATGATGGCACCGTCACACTAACGATACCCCGCCGAGGACGTTAGCATGGGCAAATCGCCTTTATTGCGGGGCTTCACAACGTTTCACAGGGTGGGAGAGATTTCACAAAAAGCGGCGCTTCCGCCACTGAATCAGACCGCATCCCGCGTCAGCACAAAGGAGCTGAAACGCACAAAATCGTCGAGATGCTGAGTGATGATCGCCACCGTGATTGGCAACTGCAGCGTCTGGTATTCGTGGACTGCGATGTTCCTGAAGCCGACCATGTTCTT
Source organism: Pseudomonas sp. NPDC090203 (assembly GCF_044746765.1). NCBI lineage: Bacteria > Pseudomonadati > Pseudomonadota > Gammaproteobacteria > Pseudomonadales > Pseudomonadaceae > Pseudomonas > Pseudomonas sp. NPDC090203. Next base: position 10,272 of record NZ_JBIVCV010000025.1, on the reverse strand, counting down.
CATCGTCGTGAGCAACGACGCCTCCAGCCAGCCTCCCCTGCACAACAACTCAAAGACGTCCCGAGCGCTTTGAGGAATGCCCAGGCGTTCCCGGCGGATGAGATGCTGGCCCATGTCCAGGGCGGCTGCGTTGGCCCTGAGAATATTGAGCATGGCAGCGTCCTGACGGGACGGGTCTGATTCGAACGTGGCAGGATCCTTCTCATATTCCTCGCGTGCTCGGGCTACGCAGCGCGTGATGATCGCGGCTTTGCTGAGGAGTAGATCGTCTTCCATGGGGATTTGCCGTCCGTGTGATTCTGGGTTCCGCAATTGGCTAAGGCGATGCTTGGGGGATTGAACCCTGCTGGCCTGCTCAAGAAACAAAAAAGCCCCAGAAGCATAACTTCTGGGGCTTTATTTGTAATGGCGGAGAGATAGGGATTTGAACCCTAGGTACTGTCGCCAGTACAACGGATTTCGAATCCGTCCCGTTCGGCCACTCCGGCATCTCTCCAACGGCGCGCATCATAACAGCTTGGGGTGAAAACGCGAACCTTTTTTTCAAAATTTTCGCGTTTTTTCAGATGCTTGCGGCGGTTTCTCTTTTAGAGAGGCACGCCCAGACGGTTGGCCACTTCTTCGTAGGCTTCGATGACGTCACCGAGGCCCTGGCGGAAGCGGTCCTTGTCCATTTTCTTCTTGGTGTCCTTGTCCCACAGGCGGCAGCCGTCCGGGCTGAATTCGTCGCCCAAGACGATGGAGCCGTCGCTGAACACGCCGAATTCCAGTTTGAAGTCGACCAGGAGCAGGCCTGCGTCGTCGAACAGTTTGCTCAGGACTTCATTGACCTTGAGCGACAGTTCTTTCATGCGTACCAGTTGCTCGGCGGTGCCCCAGCCGAACGCCACGACGTGGGATTCGTTGATGAACGGGTCGCCCTTGGCGTCGTCCTTCAGGAACAGTTCGAAGGTGTACGGGTTGAGCTTCATGCCCTCTTCGACGCCCAGGCGCTTGACCAGGCTGCCTGCGGCGTAGTTACGCACGACGCACTCGACCGGGATCATGTCGAGCTTCTTGACCAGCACTTCGTTGTCGGCCAGCAGTTTGTCGAACTGGGTCGGAATGCCGGCCGCTTCGAGTTTCTGCATGATGAAGGCGTTGAACTTGTTGTTCACCATGCCCTTGCGGTCGAGCTGTTCGATGCGCTTGCCGTCGAACGCCGAGGTGTCGTTGCGAAACAGCAGGATCAAGCGGTCAGCGTCGTCGGTCTTGTAAACCGACTTGGCTTTGCCGCGGTAGAGTTCTTCACGTTTTTCCATGATGGGCTCCGCTTGCAGAAATGTTCGGGGCAGGTGCCCTTTAAAAATAGACGGGCTGTCGCCCATTCGGGATGTCAGGCGATTTCGCGCCAGTCGAGCCCACAATCTTGATCGGCCAATTGTAGCCAGTCCGGATCGCACCCGAGGGTGTCGACGAAACATTGCCGGGCCAGGTGCGGCAGGTTGTTCTTGCTGCTCAGGTGGGCCAGCACCAGGTGTTGCAGGCCCTGCCATCCCAGCTCGCTCACCAGGCTTGCGGCCTGGTGGTTGTTCAAATGTCCGAATTGCCCGCCAACCCGCTGTTTCAGGAAGTACGGGTAATGCCCTCGTGCCAGCAGGTCACGGCAGTGGTTGGACTCGATCATCAGCGCATCCAGCCCGCTGTAGCTGGCCAGCACCGAGGGGCAGTACGAGCCCAGGTCGGTCAACAGGCCAAAGCGGCGGCGCCCGTCGTTGAAGACGAACTGTGTCGGCTCCAGCGCATCGTGGGCCACCGAGACCACATCGATGTTCAGGCCGCCGATCTGCACGCCCTGCCCGGCCACCAGCTTCATTCCCGCCTCGACCGGCTTGCGCATGCCACGCAAGGTGCCGTCACTGAGATAGACCGGTACATCGTAGCGCCGGGACAGCAGACCCACGCCATGCACGTGGTCGGCATGTTCGTGGGTCACCATGATGGCGCTCAACTGATGACCGCTGACGCCCAGCCTGTCCAGCCGACGTTCGGTTTCCTTCAGGGAGAAACCGCAGTCGACCAGGACGTACGTGTCGTTGCTCGCAACCAGCGTGCCGTTGCCACGGCTGCCGCTGCCAAGAACCGCGAAACGCACTTAGCCGAGGTTGTCTTGAATGACGCTCAACACGCGACGGGCAATTTCAGCCGGCGCCACGGTATTGATGTTCTTCTCGACGGTCACTTGAACGTTGTCGCCAACCTTGCTCAGGCGCACCTGATAGCGCTCGGCACGGGCTTCTTTCTGTTCCTTGGTCTCTTCACTGCCAAACATGCGGGCGAAGAAGCCAGGCTTGTTCTCGGGCTTGTCGGCCTTTTCCGCAAGGTTGATGTAGTACAGGCCCAGGCTGCGGTTGATGTCTTCGACGCGCCAGTCACCCTGGTTCAGTGCACGACCTACGCTTGACCAGGCGCGATCCAGGTCGGCGCCCAGGTTCAGCACCGGGTTGCCGCTACCGTCTTCGGACAGCGAGACGCGGCTCGGGGTGTCGTAATCACGTGCGGCCAGCAGGGACACCGAACCGCCCTTCTCGGCAGTGCGGCTCAGGCTAGCCAGCATGTCGTCGGTCAGGACCGAATCCAGGCCGACGTTGGTGCTGCGAGAAGGGAAGGCAGGCTCTTCGCTGCTGCCAGCCGGACGCTGGACGCTGACCACGTAGATTTCACTGGTGTTGCGCTGCACGCCCGGTTCGATACGAACACGTACGCGGGTTTCGGTGCTGGCGCTGTCACCCGCCCCGGCCAGGCGCTTGCCAACCGATGCGGACAGTTCGTCTGCACGCTGCCAGGTGGTGTTGAATTCGCCAGTCTGAGGACGGTCTTCGGCGATGCGGAAACCGTTGTCTTCAAAATACTGGTGGACCACCGGCCAGACTTCGGCAGGTGCGCGCTGCGCCAGGACCCAGCGGTTGTCGCCGCTCTTCTGCAGCGAATAGTCGCTGGACTCGGCAACGGTGGACAGCGGCTGCGGACGCGGAACCTTGAATTCACCCTTCTGGGTGTCATCGGCGACGTTGCGCGGAATCGGCAGCAGAGGGTCCAGGCGCTTGGCTTCCTGGATGCCTTCAGGCAATTGCATCGGTGGTTTCTGGGTCGCTTCCAAGTAATCGCTGCTGCGATCACGGAAGTAACCGTCCTGCCCGAACAGCCAGCTGCAACCGCTGGTGCTGGAAATGATCAAGGCTAGTGCGGAAAGTCCGGCCAGTCGCTTCATTGCGTAGTGCTTCCTCATTAAACCAAAACACCGGACTGACGCAGGGCCTGACGTACCGGCTCGTGGCAGGACTCGCTGAGCCAGGTGAGCGGCAGACGGATACCGTCCGGCATCATTCCCATCTCATGCAGGGCCCATTTCACGGGGATAGGGTTGGATTCGATGAACAGGGTCTTGTTCAGCGGCATCAGTTTTTCGTGGATGGCGCGGGCGGTGACGGCGTCACCGGCCATCGCGGCGCGGCACAGGTCGGCCATGGCACGCGGTGCGACGTTGGCGGTCACGGAGATGTTGCCCTTGCCACCGAGCAGGATCAGCTCCACGGCGGTCGGATCATCACCGGAGTAGACCAGGAAGTCGCTGTCGACGCCGGCCAGGATGTCCTTGGCACGCTGCAGGTCGCCAGTGGCTTCCTTGATGGCGATGATGTTCTTGATCTTCGACAGGCGGATCACGGTCTCGGCTTTCATGTCGCAGGCGGTGCGGCCTGGCACGTTGTAGAGGATCTGCGGGATATCGACGGCTTCGGCGATGAACTTGAAGTGCTGGTACAGGCCTTCCTGGGTCGGCTTGTTGTAGTACGGGGTAACCAGCAGGCAGGCGTCGGCGCCGGCGGTCTTGGCGTTGCGGGTCAGCTCGACCGCTTCGTGGGTGGAGTTGGCACCTGTGCCCGCGATCACCGGAATGCGACCGGCGACCTGCTTGACCACGTGACGGATGACTTCGATGTGTTCGTTGACGTCCAGCGTCGCCGACTCACCTGTAGTACCGACGGCAACGATGGCGTCGGTGCCCTCTTTCAGGTGAAAGTCCACCAGTTTGCTCAGGCTGCCCCAGTCAAGACGACCCTGTGCATCCATAGGTGTGACCAGTGCCACCATACTGCCCGCAATCATGCAAACCGCTCCTGCCGGAAAAAGAGAGGGGTAATGGTACTGGCGCCATCAACCTTGCACAAGCGAAGTACCACGGTTTCAGCCGCCGAGAGCATTCCCCTCGGCGACGGTTTTCGCTACCCTTCGGTCTTTGATCGGTACCGGTCATCTGCGCAGCTCGTCCGAGAGTTCGTTTTCTTCACTACAAACCCCGTTCCAGCAGTGCTGCCGCCCGATGCGAGAGGCTGCACGGGCACGGGTTCCAGTCGAAGCCACGATCGATACTTTCACCGAGTCCGCCGCACCGACCCACAATGTACCGACCGCTCATCGCTTAGGAATGCTGCATGTCGTCCATCCCCACAGTTCGCGAACAATTCCTTGTCATCAGTGCCCTTGGGGCCAACCCGATGGAGCTGACCAACGTCCTGTGCCGCGCCAGTCATGAAAACCGTTGCTCGGTAGTCAGCTCGCGCCTCACTCGCCATGGCGAATGCAGCGCGTTGATCCTGCAGGTCTCCGGCAGCTGGGACGCCCTGGCGCGCCTGGAGACCGGCCTGCCGAACCTGGCCAAGAAGCATGCGTTCACCGTCAACGTGGTGCGCAGCGCCTCGCTGGAAAGCCGTCCGGAAGCCCTGCCTTACGTTGCGTACGTAAGCTCGGCCTACCGCCCGGACATCATCAACGAGCTGTGCCAGTTCTTCATCGACCACCATGTCGAGCTGGAAAACCTGATCTGCGACACCTATCAGGCCCCGCAGACCGGCGGCACCATGCTCAATGCGACGTTCACCGTGACCCTGCCGGCCGGCACCCAGATCAGCTGGCTGCGTGACCAGTTCCTGGACTTCGCCGACGCCCTCAACCTCGATGCGCTGATCGAACCATGGCGCCCGCAAGCCCCAATGTAAGGACATCCCATGGCTGTAGAACTGGACAAACCCGTTGCCGACTTTCAGGTACAGGCCACCAGCGACCAGATGGTCAGCCTGTCGGCCCTCAAGGGCCAGCAAGTGGTGATTTACTTCTACCCCAAGGACAGCACGCCAGGCTGCACCACCGAGGGCCAGGGCTTTCGCGATCAGTTCGCGGACTTCAAGGCGGCCAACACCCTGGTGTTCGGCGTGTCCCGCGATGGCCTGAAATCCCATGAGAATTTCAAGGCCAAACAGGCATTCCCCTTCGAGCTGATTTCCGACAAGGACGAGGCGCTTTGCCAGCTGTTCGACGTGATCAAGCTCAAGAAGCTGTACGGCAAGGAATACATGGGCGTTGATCGCAGCACTTTCCTGATCGACAAGAACGGTGTGCTGCGCAAGGAATGGCGTGGGGTGAAGGTACCGGGGCATGTGGCCGCGGTGCTGGAAGCGGCTCAGGCGCTCAACAACGCCTGACACCCCCTGTAGGAGCGCGCTTGCCCGCGACGGCGTTGTGTCAGTCACACGAAGTGATTCAGACCGGACGCCGTCGCGGGCAAGCGCGCTCCTACAGAGATTGCGTCATGCCTCCTACAACAACGGCGCTACCGTCGGCTCGTTGCGTGGCCAGGCATCCAGCACGGCCTTGAACAGGGTCGCCAGCGGAATCGCGAAGAAAATCCCCCAGAAGCCCCACAGCCCGCCGAACAACAGCACCGCGCAGATGATCGCCACCGGATGCAGGCTCACCGTCTGCGAGAACAGCAGTGGCACCAGCACGTTGCCGTCCAGCGTCTGAATGATCCCGTAGACCGCCATCAGATAGATGAACTGGTCGCTCCAGCCCCACTGAAACAGCGCGATGAAGGCCACCGGCACCGTCACCACGACCGCACCCACGTACGGCACCACGACGGAAATGCCTACCAGCATGGCCAGCAGCGCCGAGTAGTTGAGCCCCATGGTGACGAACGCGATGTAGGTGACTGCGCCGCAGATAAAGATCTCGATGACTTTTCCACGGATGTAGTTGGCGATCTGCCGGTTCATCTCTTCGGCGACGCGAGTAATCAGCGTACGCTCACGGGGAAGGTATCCTCGGACCCAGCGACCAATCATCCGACGGTCCTTGAGGAAGAAGAACACGAGGATCGGCACCAGCACTAGGTAGATCATCATGTTGACCAGCAACGGCAGGCTGGACAGCGAGAACGTCAGGGCCCACTGGCCGAACTTGCCGATTTCGCCACGGGCGGCCTCGATGGCCTGCAGCACTTGCTCGTCGGACACCAGGTGCGGATAGCGCTCGGGCAACAGCAGCAGCAGAGACTGCCATTTCGCGAGCATGCCCGGCAGCTCGTTGAACAGCGTAATCATCTGATGCCAGAGCAACGGCACCAGCACCAGCAGGAACAACGCCAGCGCCCCCATGAACAGAGCGAAGACCACCCCGACCGCACCGCCTTCAGGCATGCGCAGTCGTTCGAGCTGAACTACCATCCCCTGCATCAGGAAGGCCAGCACCAGACCTGCCAGTACCGGGGCCAGCATGCCGCCCAGCGTGAGGACGATGGTGAACGCCAAGACAAGCAGCACCGCCAGCACCACGGCTTCTTCATCCGAGAAGTAGCGCTGCATCCAGTCGCGAAGCACTTTGAACATCAATGATCCTTTGAAGCGAGGGGTAGGAAATCGTCAGGCCTTGCGTAGCCAGTAGCGATAAATGCCGTCAGCCACTTCTTCATGTAACAGCGCATGCCCGGCCAGTCTGGCAAAGCTGCGAAAATCCCGTTGCGAGCCGGCGTCGGTGGCGGTGACCTTGAGTACGGCACCACTGGCCAGGCGGTTGAGTTCCATCTTGGCCTTGAGCAGCGGCAGCGGGCAATTCAGGCCGCTGGCATCCAGCTCGGCATCACAGGTCGCAGGACGACCTACAGCGTCAGACATCGTTTCTCTCCGGGTAGACACATCCAATTACACAGAAACCGCAAATAGCATGAAGAAGAACATTCCTACAGGTTTTCAAGAATACCCCACTCTGGTCAGCAAGCCATTGAGCCAGCTACAGTAACCCCTTTCTGCCTCAGAGTTTTGTGCATGACTTTTCTGCGCCCCGCACTGCTGACGCTCGCTTGCCTGATGGCAACCCCGACTTTCGCGGACGATCTGCCCTCGCTCGGCGATGCCAGTTCCTCCGTCGTCTCGCCGCAACAGGAGCATGACCTGGGCCGCGCATGGCTGGGCCTGTTGCGCGCGCAGGTCTCGCAGTTGTCCGATTCGCAACTGAAGGACTTCGTCGAAACGTCGGTCTATCGCCTGGCCGAAACCAGCCAGGTGCAGGACCGGCGCCTGGAATTCATCCTGATCAACACCCCGGAAATCAACGCCTTCGCGGCGCCCGGCGGGATCATCGGGGTCAACGGCGGGCTGTTCCTGCATGCCGAGACCGAGGGCGAGTACGCAGCGGTACTGGCGCACGAACTGGCGCACTTGTCACAACGCCACTTCGCTCGCGGGGTGCAGGCGCAGCAACGCATGCAGGTGCCGGTGATGGCGGCCATGCTGGCGGGCATCGTCATGGCCGCTGCCGGTGCAGGTGACGCCGGTATTGCCGCCATCGCCGGCTCTCAGGCCGCGGCCATCCAGGAGCAGGCGCGCTTCTCCCGGCAGAACGAGGCCGAAGCGGACCGCATCGGTATCCTCAACCTGGAAAAAGCAGGCTATGACCCACGCAACATGCCGACCATGTTCGAGCGCCTGGCGCGCCAGTACCGCTATGACGCCAAGCCGCCTGAATTCCTGATGAGCCACCCGGTGACCGAGTCGCGTATCGCCGACACCCGCAACCGCGCCGAACAGGCCAAGCCGGGGGGCAAGGAAGACAGCCTCGCGTATCAACTGATGCGTTCGCGGGTCATCCTGATCTATGAAGAAACCCCGGGCGTGGCAGCCAAGCGCTTCCGCGCGCAATTGACCGAGAACCCGAAAAACGACGCGGCGCGCTACGGCCTGGCCCTGGCGCAGACCAAGGCCGGCCAGTTGAATGAAGCCCGCGAGAGCCTCAAGCCATTGCTGGACAAGGCCCCGGACAACATCACCTACAACCTGGCCGCCATCCACCTGGACATCACCAACAATCGCCTGCCTGACGCCCAGCAGCGGGTCGACCGGATGCTGGACATGTATCCCGACGACTACCCGCTCAACCAGGCAAAGGTGGATGTGTTGCTCAAGCAGTCCAAGGCGCCTGAAGCACTGAAGGCCCTTGAGACCCTGCTCAAGAGCCGTTCGGACGATCCGGATATCTGGAACCAGGTGGCCGATGCTCGTGGCCTGTCGGGCAACACCATCGGCTCACACCAGGCCCGCGCCGAGTACTTCGCCTTGATGGGCGACTTCAAGCAGGCCATCCAGCAACTGGAGTTCGCCAAGCGCCGGGCGAACAACAACTTCCAGCTGGCTTCGCGAATCGATGCGCGGCAGCAGGAAATCATCGCCCAGGAGCGGGCAGTCAAAGAGATGATGAATTGACCCTGTAGCAGCCCGGCCGGGCGGCGTTCCGCTTGCCGGCGGGGGCGATTTGATAGGCGCCCCCGCCGGCAAGCCGTGCTGCTACGGAACAGGCAATCAGGCGTTACCGGACAGTTTCAACCGGGCAGCCTGGGTGAAGTCCAGCATGCGCTGCAGCGGGCGCACGGCGTTGGGGATGATCGCAGGGTCTACAAAGACTTCGTTGGTCCCCTCACGCAGGCACTGCAGCGTGCGCGCCAGGGTATTCATCGCCATCCACGGGCAGTGCGCACAACTGCGGCATGCCGCGCCATTACCGGCCGTAGGGGCCTCGATGAACACCTTGTCCGGGCACAACTGCTGCATCTTGTAGAAGATGCCCCGGTCGGTCGCGACGATGAAGGTCTTGTTCGGTAAGGTCTGCGCAGCCTTGATGAGCTGGCTGGTCGAACCGATGGCATCGGCCAGGTCGATCACCGATTCTGGTGACTCAGGGTGCACCAGGATCGCCGCATCCGGGTACAGCGCCTTCATGTCTTCGAGCTGGCGCGACTTGAACTCTTCGTGAACGATGCATGCACCGTCCCACAGCAGCATGTCTGCACCGGTCTGGCGCTGGATGTAGCGACCCAGGTGCTTGTCCGGGCCCCAGATGATTTTCTCGCCGTTGTCCATCAGGCTCTCGACGATCTCCAGCGCGCAGCTTGAGGTCACCACCCAGTCCGCCCTCGCCTTCACCGCTGCCGAGGTGTTGGCGTACACCACCACCGTGCGCTCTGGATGCTGATCGCAGAATGCGGTGAACTCATCCACGCCACAGCCCAGGTCCAGCGAGCAGGTCGCCTCCAGCGTCGGCATGAGGATGCGTTTCTCTGGGGTGAGGATCTTTGCGGTTTCGCCCATAAAGCGCACACCGGCCACCAGGACGGTCTTGGCGGGATGGTTCTTGCCGAAGCGGGCCATTTCGAGGGAGTCCGACACACAGCCGCCGGTTTCTTCAGCCAGCGCCTGAATCACCGGATCGCAATAAAAGTGCGCAACCAGTGCGGCGTCCTGGGCCTTGAGTTCGGCGGCGATCAGGCGTCGGTATTCGGCTTCTTCTTCCGGGGTCAGTGGCTTGGGCTGCTTGGCGTCTAGATGCGCCTGTACCAGAAGGCGTTCGGAAATCTGTGTCATGTTCGCAGAACCTGAATGCGCGCGAGCGCGAACGTCGAGTTTACACCTGAACAACAGGCAACAAAAAAAGCGGGAAACCCTCACGGTCATGAAGCTTCCGGCTTTGAAGCGGCCGCGAATGTATCACGTAACCTGTTGAGCGATCACTTACCGGCGGCACGGCACCACGAACCTGTAGGAGTGAGCTTGCCCGCGATGGCGGTGGGTCAGGCGGTGCGGTGGTGTTTGTCCTGGCGCAATCGCGGGCGAGCCCGCTCCTACAGGGGTCAGGGGCCGCATTCGGACGAGGACGGACCTGAGATCGCCTCGCCGGCAAGCCGGACTGCTACGGGATAGGCGCCACAACTTGTAGGAGCGCGCTTGCCCGCGATGACGGTGGGTCAGGCGCTGCGGTGGTGTTTGTCCTGGCGCAGTCGCGGGCAAGCGCGCTCCTACAGGGCGGCATCAGTGTGGAAAACTTTTCCAGGCGCAAAAACAAAACCCCAACCGCGTTAGCGATTGGGGTTCTGGAATTTAATCTTGACGATGACCTACTCTCACATGG
>NZ_JBIVCV010000024.1:0-49350 GCF_044746765.1 Pseudomonas sp. NPDC090203 | reverse complement strand
TCACGTCAGCGGGAGGCGAATTCTACAGCGTTACAACCTGCTGTCAACCACCTTTTTCACCGCTGCCGATTCAGTGACCTGAACCGAAGCACTTCTTCGCCATCCTGAACGTCTAACTCATTGATATTAAAGGAGTTTTCCGTTCCGACTGCGCCGGAAGTGGGGCGAATTATAGAGAGATTCGAGGGGGCGTCAACACTTAATTTCAACGACCTCCAAATCAACCATTAATGAGCATTATATTGCTCAATATTTCATTCTTCAGCAGAATGGCCCCCTTCCCTGCCTCTGACGGACCCTTCCTGAACAATGAACGCAAAACAACGCAGCCTGGCTTCGGTGATCCTCCCCGTAGGCATGCTGCTCGTCGCCATGATGTCGATCCAGAGCGGCGCCTCGCTGGCCAAGTCGCTGTTCCCCATCGTAGGAGCTCAGGGCACCACTGCCCTGCGCCTGATTTTCGCCAGCATCCTGATGGTCTTGATCCTGCGTCCCTGGCGCACGACCTTCACCGCGAGCTCACTACGCTCCGTGCTTATATATGGCATCGCCCTGGGCGGGATGAACTTCCTCTTCTATATGGCTATCCGCACCATCCCGCTGGGCATCGGCGTAGCGCTCGAGTTCACAGGCCCGCTGGCCGTCGCCTTGCTGCACTCACGCAAGATCACCGATTTCATCTGGATCATTCTGGCGGTCATCGGCCTGGCGTTGCTGATCCCGATGGGGCAGACAGACGCCCTGGACCTCACTGGTGCCTTGTATGCCCTCGGCGCTGGTGTCTGTTGGGCTGCCTATATCCTGTTCGGCCAGAAGGCCGGCGCCGACCACGGCGTGCAGACCGCAGCCCTGGGGGTGGTCATCGCCGCAATCTTCATCGCCCCCTTCGGCGTGGCCCACGCTGGCGCAGCACTGCTGGACCCTGCACTGATCCCCATTGCCCTGGGTGTCGCCATCCTGTCGACCGCATTGCCTTATAGCCTGGAGATGATCGCCCTGACTCGAATGCCCGCACGCACTTTCGGGACATTGATGAGTATGGAACCGGCGATTGGCGCGCTGATGGGGCTGGTGTTTCTGCATGAGGCCCTGTCGCTGACGCAGTGGCTGGCCATCGGCGCAATCATCGTAGCGTCCATAGGTGCCACACTGACCACCACGCCGGAACCTGCGGCATTGGTGCCTGCGGATTGACGGGCATTTTTCCTTTCGTTACACGATGTCACTAGCATTTGTAACGCTGTTGCGCCATGTTTACATCCTGGCCCGTCTCCACCTCGTGGATACACCCGGACGGGCATGGCAGTCGGCTTCACGCAAGCTACGCGAATTCAGCTAGAGACTGAGCGGGAAAGACCGGTCAGGTAAGGAAGTGAATGAAGTACATTTTAATAATACTGGCGATCGTGGCCATGACCGGATGCGCGGCCACCTCCAAGCCAGTCAAGAGTAAACGGGGCCTGCATATCAACTGCTCCGGCCTGTCGTCTTCCTGGGACAAGTGCTATCAGACGGCGACCGACTCCTGCGAGTCGCGCCAGTATCGCGTCATCGCCAAGTCAGGCGATGCAGCGGAAGACCCGAGCGAGTTTCCGCTGGGCCTCAATCCTGCCGGCTACACCAGCCGCAGCATGATCATCGTCTGCAAGAAGCCTCAGCCCTGATCTGTGTACGCCATCCCTGCCCCGCCCCATAAGGCAGGTCAGGGTTGGCGCAAGTCGTTATCAGACAGCCGCCGTGCGCGTCTCCAGCCATTTCAGCGCCGCGCCTTCGACCAGCGGGCTCAAGCGCCGCTTGACCTCGGCGTGATACTCGTTGAGCCACTCACGCTCGTCCTGCGTCAACAAGCCGGTTTCAAGGCAACGGGTATCGATCGGGCACAGGGTCAGGGTTTCGAACTTGAGGAACTCGCCAAACTCGGTCTTGCCGGCTTCCTGGTTGATCACCAGGTTCTCGATGCGCACGCCCCACTGCCCAGGACGGTAAGTGCCCGGTTCGATGGAAGTGATCATCCCCGGTTGCATGGCCGTTTGCGGCGTGGCCGCTGCCTGATAGGCAATCACCTGCGGACCTTCGTGCACATTAAGGAAATAGCCCACGCCGTGGCCGGTGCCGTGACCATAGTTCACGCCTTCGGCCCAGATCGGCGCGCGGGCGATGGCGTCCAGCAGCGGCGACAGGATCCCGCGCGGGAAATGCGCCCGTGACAGCGCAATCACGCCCTTGAGCACACGGGTGCAGTCACGCTTCTGTTCGGCAGTGGGCGTGCCCACCGGAACCATGCGCGTGATGTCGGTTGTGCCGCCCAGGTACTGACCACCCGAGTCGATCAGCAACAGACCATCGCCTTCGATCTGTGCGTGCTCTTCTTCGGTAGCTCGATAGTGTGGCATTGCGCCGTTGCCATTGAACCCGGCAATGGTGGCGAAACTCTGGGAAACATAGCCGGGACGGCTGGCGCGCGCCGCGCTGAGTTTTTCATCGATGGTCAGTTCGCTGACCGGTTCATGACCCAGTGCCGAATCCAGCCAGGCGAAGAATTCGCACAGCGCCGCGCCGTCCTGCTCCATGGCCTGGCGAATGTGCCGGGCGTCGGCCTCGCTTTTCTGCGATTTGAACAGCGTTGTCGGATTCAGCCCTTCGACCAGCGTCACTTCGCTGCTCAGGTAGTCGAGCAGGCCGCAGGTGACCCGGGCCGGATCGACCAGCAATCGTGCATCCTTCGGCACTTCACGCAACGCCGCACCGATGGCGGTGTACTCACGCAGGGTAATGCCTTCGGCCTCCAGGACGCTGCGCAGTTCGGCGCTGACTTTTTCGGACGCCACGAACAGGCTGACGCTGTCAGGCCCGATCAAGGCAAAGGAAATGAACACCGGGTTGAAGGAAACATCCTCACCCCGCAGGTTGAACAGCCAGGCGATGTCATCAAGGGTCGCCAGGAAATGCCAATCGGCGCCGCGCTCGGCCATTACGCCTCGCAAGCGGGCCAGCTTCTCGCCGCGGGTCAGGGTGGCCTGAGGCGCGACATGTTCATAAATGGCCTGGGTCGGCAGCGCCGGACGATCATTCCACAGCAGGGTCAGCGGATCGAGGTCGGTACGCAGGCGTGCGCCGCGTGCATAAAGGTTGCTGGCCAGGGTGCGCGAAGACGCCACCGCCAATACCGCACCGTCCACTGCCACGACCGAGTCGGCCTTGGCCTGATCGGCCAGCCACTCGAGTGGGCCCGCCTGGCCTGGCTGCAGCTTGACCAGTTCGATGCCGCTTCCTGCCAGTTCCTTGGTGGCCTGTTCCCAGTAACGGCTGTCTGCCCAGACACCGGCAAAGTCCTGGGTGACGATCAACGTCCCGACCGAACCATGGAAACCTGACAACCATTGGCGGCCCTGCCAGTAACCCGGCAGGTACTCGGACAGATGAGGGTCGGCGGATGGCACCAGCCAGGCATCGATACCTTCGCGACTCATCAAGGCGCGCGCCTGCGCCAGGCGCTGGGCCACCACTCCACTGGTTTTCGACTGCGTATTCATTGGTTCTCCTGCTAAGCCGGTTTTTATGCACTGCACCGGGCAGATGATGGAGTACCGGCAGGGCCGGAGCAACCGTGCTCAGGTTTCTGTTGATGACGGCACCTGCCGGCACCCTGAACGTCACACTGTGCATGTATGGCCCGGCGCGAATTATCCAGCGGAAACAGAACATACATTCAAACGAATAGAGTCCACGTATTAAGTTGTCAGCATTCACTGACAACATTTATCGGCGCACACTTAACTTTCGCCACTTACGAAGCAACTAACACGTCCGACATAAAGTTCAATTAATGAGCGCCAACATTTTGGAGACACAGCCGAATGCCCGACTTCTGGCGCTGGAAAAACGTCTTTGGCTCCCCCTGGCCACTCTCAGCGGCGTTACAGATCAATGCCTGAAAAGCGTCAGCGCACCGAACGGGGGCACTGCTGGTTTTTTGACTGCAATATAAATCAACAAGTTACGACTCTATTCAATCCGTTTATCAAAAATTTAACAGAATGTTGGCGAAATCGTTTGACAGGGAAAGCGCCGCCGTCGATATATATGCGTGTCTAATGTTTTCCTGTTTCAGCACCGTAACCGCAGAGTTGCGCGCAGAAGACATTTCGACTTTTTTCATTCTGGTTCTGCCTACGAAGTTACTGAACACAACGGTGAGTTTCTTGCGCCGGTGGGCTTCTGTTGGCCGAAACAAAGTTTTCCAAATTGACTGAAAGTGCTCGGTTGGGCGGTAGCTTTGCCCAACGAAATGAAGAGCCTTGCACGTCACTGAAAGCGAAACGCGCGGCAGGATCTGCAGATTCGGGCGGTAGCGTGCCTGAGCCCTGAATGACGATCTGTCGTGCCCCTTCCACTCCTCAAGGGGGCGCAACGCAATGCCTTTATCTTTCGACATGGATGAGCAGCTGGTCCAACGCCTGGCTGACGAAATCGATACCAACGGCTTTGCAAAACTGAGCGACGCGGTCACTGCCCCCGATCTTGAGCAGTTGCGCGCCTGGACTGACAAACAGGCGCAAAGACACCAGGGCGAATACTTCGCCTATCACGGTGAAACGATGCTGGGTGAAAGCCTGCTGGCCGACTACTGGAGCGATGTGCGCTTCAAGCACTTGCTGTCAGGGCTTTACAGGCACGCCGCACAGAAGGACGCCGCCAGCGACCGGATCTTCCCTGTATTGCGTTGCGTGCAGGGCAATCAGGGCACTCGCGAATCCAATGCATTTCACTACGACGCAAGCCTGGTCACCGCACTTATTCCTGTGTTCATCCCTACCGAAGGTGAACAACGCGGCGATCTGATGCTGTTTCCCAATATTCGTCGGGTGCGCCATTGGGTGCTGTTCAACGTGATCGAGAAGGCGCTGCTGCAAAACAGGTTCACCCGCAACTGGATCATCAAGGGCATGCAGCGCCAGTGGCTCAAGCCTTACATCCTGCGCCTGGAGCCGGGCAACGTTTACTTCTTCTGGGGCTATCGCACGTTGCACGCCAACAAGAGCTGCAGCCCCGACGTCAAGCGCGCCACCGCGCTGTTTCACTTCGGTGACCCACACACAGGAAGCCTGGCCACCCGCCTGATCCTCAGGATCAACCAGGGCCGGGCAAGACGAATGAGCAACAAGGCCGGCAATCGCCCTTCCGCCTCACCCCGAGGCTGATACAGGCCCGCCGGCAGCGGCAAGCCCACAAGCATTGCGTCAGAAATGGAGATCACGATGATTAACGTAACCAAGACCTACCTGGGCGATATCGACAAGTTCAAGACGTATGTCGAAGGCATCTATGCGCGCGGCTGGCTGACCAACCACGGCCCGCTGGTGTGCGAACTGGAGCAGCGCCTCAAGGATTATCTGGGCGTCAAGCACGTGCTTCTGACCAACAATGGCACCCTGGCCCTGCAGGTCGCCTACCGTGCCCTGGGCCTGACCGGCAGCGCCGTGACCACGCCGTTCAGCTTCGTGGCCACCAGCAGCTCGCTGCAATGGGAAGGCATCCGCCCGATCTTCGCCGACATCGATGCCCAGACCTGGAACATCTCCCCGGAGCACATCGAAAGCCGCATCGTCTCCGACACCACCGCCATCGTCGGCACTCACGTGTTCGGCAACCCCTGCGCGGTCGAACGCATCGAAGAAATCGCCCGTCGGCGCAATCTGAAAGTCGTGTACGACGGCGCCCATGCCTTCGCGGCCCGCCATGCAGGCCAGTCGGTGCTCAACTTCGGCGACATCAGCACCCTGAGCTTCCACGCCACCAAGCTGTTCCACACCATCGAAGGCGGCGCGATCATCACCAATGACGACGAAATCGCCCGGCGGGTCTACCTGCTGTGCAACTTCGGCATTGCCGACGTCGACAAGATCGAAGGCATCGGCATCAACGCCAAGCTCAACGAATTCTCGGCGGCGATGGGCCTGTGCATCCTGGACGATATCGACAACATTCTGGCCCAGCGCGCCGAGATCGCCGAGCGCTACAACAGCGCCCTGGGCGATTACGTGCAACTGCAACAGCCGGAAAAAGACAGCCAGCTGAACAACAGCTACTACCCCATCGCCCTGCGCGACGAGCAGCAACTGCTCAACCTGCGCAGCGCGCTGAATACCAACGGCGTCAACCCGCGTCGCTACTTCTATCCGTCGCTGGACACCCTGGAATACCTGCAACCGCAGGCGGCCCAGACCGCTTCGCGCAGTCTGAGCGAGCGCGTGCTGTGCCTGCCGATCTATCCGGGCCTGTCCCGCGAAGACCAGGACCGGGTGATCCAGACCGTGATGGCCGAGTGCGGCCCCGCAAATACCGCCTACACGACGCCTTCCCTGGCCCGCGTTATCTAGTCGAAACAGGACCTACGGATCATGCAGAACAGGCGCTCAGTCATACGCAACACTGCGTTGAGCTATGCGGGACAGGCCTACGCGTTGCTGGTGGGAATCCTGATCATGCCCTTTTACCTTGGCCACATGGGTGCCGAGGCGTACGGGCTGATCGGGTTCTTCTCGGTGCTGCAAGCCTGGTTGCAACTGCTGGATGCCGGGCTATCGCCGAGCCTGGTGCGGGCCGTGGCCCATCAGCAGGCCAGCGACAGGCTGGACTACTTCTCCGGCCGGTTGCTGCGCTCCTTCGAGCTGATCTTCCTGCCGCTGTCCAGCCTCTGCTGCCTGGCGATGTACCTGGGCAGCGACTGGATCGCCGTGCACTGGCTCAACGCCAAGGCCCTGTCGACCGAGACGCTGGTGCAGTGCATCAGCCTGATGGGCATCGTGGTCGCGCTGCGCCTGTTTGCCACCCTCTATAAAAGCGGGATTCAAGGCCTTGAGCAGCACGCCTGGCTGAACACCGCCAACGTGGTCATCGCCACGCTGCGTTATTTCGGCGGTCTGCTGCTGGTGAGCACGATTTCCAGCGACCCGGTCACGTTCTTCGAGTTTCAGGTGCTGGTCGGGCTGGTCGAGACGCTGATCTTCGCGGTCCGCGCCTACCGGCAGATGCCGACACCGTCCTGGCTGACCGGCTTCGACTGGCATCTGGTCAAGCCGATCATCCCGTTCGCGGCGGGCATGTCCGGCACCGCAGTGCTGTGGATCGTGCTGACCCAGATTGACAAGGTGTTGCTCTCCAAGCTGTTGCCGCTCAACGAGTACGGGTATTTCTCACTGGTGGCGCTGGTGGCCACCGGCATCCTGATGTTGAGCAACCCGCTGGCCCAGACGCTGCTGCCGCGGCTGACGGTGCTGATGGCCGAAGGCCGGCGCGATGACATGCACAACCTGTTTCTGGCGGCCAACCGCTTTGTCTGCACCTTTCTGTTTCCGCTGGCGGCACTGATTGCCCTGCACCCCTACGACATGATCTACGCCTGGTCCGGCGATCAGGTGGCGGCCCAGTGGAGCCGCTCGATCCTGCCGTGGTACTCGCTGGGCAGCGCCATCATGGCGATGAGCGCGTTTCAGTTCTACCTGCAATACGCCTATGGGCAGATGCGCCTACATGTCTGGTACAGCGTCGTTTCCACAGTGGTCACGGTGCCTGTGATGCTGCTGGCGATTCATTACCAGGGCGCGCTGGGCGCTGCCATCGCCTGGTTCGTCCTGCGGCTGGTGTCGTTCGCCATCTGGCCTGCAATCGTGCATCAGCGCCTGGCCCCGGGGATTCACGGCCAATGGCTGCGCGACACCCTGCGCATCAGCGTGATGACCGCCGCCGGCCTTGCGATCAGCGAGCCGGTGCTGCGCCTGATCGCCAGTGACAACCGTTTCAACACGTTCATGGGTCTGGCCGCCAGCGGCCTGATCACGCTGATGGTGGTAGCCGCTAGCTACAAGCCACTGGTGACGAAGATTTCCGTCTTGTTCAGCAAACCGAGTATTTGAGCCATGGATGCTTCCAGCAATAAGGCGAATGTCTCGCCCGCCAATACCCCTCTGGTCAGCATCGTCTGCCCGGCCTACAACCAGGAAGCCTACATCGCCCAGGCGCTGGATGGCTTCCTGATGCAACAGACCACCTTCGATTTCGAAATCCTGGTCAACGACGACGCGTCCACCGACGCCACTGCCCGCATCATTGCCGACTACGCCGCGCGTTACCCGACGTTGATCCGCACCTTCTTCCACGAGACGAACCAGTTTTCGCAGGGCAAGTCATCGGTTCCCGGCCTCTTCGGCCAGGCCCGTGGCCGCTACATCGCCTATTGCGAAGGTGACGATTACTGGACCGACCCGCGCAAACTGCAGATCCAGGTGGACTTTCTTGAAAGCCACCCCGATTACGTGCTGACTTACCACGACGCCATCCCCTTCGATACCAACGGCCAGTACGGCATCCAGCTGCAAGGCAAGCTGCGCGGCGATGCCTCGGCGCTGGAACTGCAGAAGACCCGGCCGATTTCGACGCTGACCACGGTGTTTCGCAACGTCTTCGACTCGCTGCCCAAGGAACTGGTGGCCGCGCCGCTCAACGACCTGGTCTGGTGGTCGCTGCTGGGCGCCTACGGCAAGGGCAAGTTCATGGCCCAGATCAAGCCCGCAGCGTACCGCCTGCACCTGGGCGGGATCTTCTCCATGCGTTCGAGCAAGCGAAAGCTGCACATGGCGCTGCAGACATCCGGCGCCCTGGCCAACTACTACCACCGCCTGGGCAACCAGGAACTCTATGAGCACTTTCTGATGGAAATGGTCGGTTACTCGCTGTCGGCAATCACCCCGCAGCGCAAGATCCTGACGCTGCTGCAGGTGGCCCGCAATTTCAGCCTCAACATCAGCAAGCGACTGATGACGACCTTTAGCAAAGGCCATGTTCAGTAACGTCCTGGTGGTCTGCGTCGGCAACATCTGTCGCAGCCCCATGGCCGAAGCCATGCTCCGACAACGCGTGCAGAACCCCGGCATCGCGATCACGTCGGCTGGCACCCACGCCATGCTCAGCTCAACCATGGACCCCCTCGCCCGTGCCGTGCTGCAAGTCAACGGCGTGGAGGCCCACCGCCATCGTAGCCGGCAAATGGTCCGGCAGATGCTCTACGACGCGGACCTGATTCTGCTGATGGAACACCGGCAGACGCAAAGCGTGCTCAAGCTCGCGCCCGAAGTACGTGGCAAGACGTTTCTGATAGGCAAGTGGCAACAGGACATGGAAATAGCCGATCCCTATCGGCGCCCGAAATTAGCCTTTGAACAGACCTACGAGCTTCTCTCGCGTTGCGTCGACGACTGGCTTCCTTATCTTCAGTCAGGAGAACCGAGATAAATGACCGCTATGAACCGTACTTCCCTGGACGAAGTCCAGGACTCCCGGATCGATCTGGCGACTATCCTGCGCACGCTTTTCGACCACAAGGGAATGATTGCGTCGATCATGGGCGTCTGCATCCTGCTGGGGCTGACCTACGCGATCCTCGCCACGCCTATCTTCCAGGCCAACGCCATGATCCAGATCGAGCCGAAGAAAATCGGCATCGAGGGGCGCACCGAAATCAGCAGCAAGCCGCTGTCGGTTTCCCAGGCGACCACCGAGATCGAGCTGATCAAATCCCGTGCGGTGCTGGGCAAGGTGGTCGACGACCTCAAGCTCTACATCATCCAGAAGCCCAAGTATGTACCGGGCCTGGGCGGCTACATGGCGCGCCACTTCAAGCCCGATCACGAGGGTGACCTGGCCGCGCCGCTGTTCGGCCTGGACAGCTACGCCTGGGGCGGCGAGAAGATCGACATCTTCCAGCTCGAAGTGCCCGAAGCGCTGCTCGGCGACAAGCTGAGCATGGTGGTGGACAAGCCAGACACTTTCAGCCTGTACGACAGCGACCACAACAAGCTGCTCAGCGGCCCGGTCGGCCAGACGGTGGAAGGCAGCGGCGTGAAGATCCAGGTGGCGGCGCTCAACGGGCGTCCCGGCACCGAGTTCACGGTGATTCGCCAACGTCCGCTGACCGCGGCACTGGACTACCAGGATCGCCTGAAAATCCTCGAAGCCGGCAAGGACTCCGGGATCGTCTACCTGTCGATCCAGGACCCGGACCCGGCCAAGGCCAAGCGCATCCTCAACGAAGTCAGCCGCCTGTACGTGCGTCAGAACGTCGAGCGCAGTTCGGCCGAAGCCGCCCAGCGCCTCGAGTTCCTGCGTTCGCAGTTGCCGGCAGTGCGCAAACAGCTGGAACAGTCGGAAATTGCCCTGAACAATTTCCAGACCAGCGCCAAGTCGGTGGACCTGAGCGTGGAAACCAAGTCGGTGCTCGATCAGGTGGTCAAGCTGGAAGGCACGCTGTCTGACCTGAAGATGAAACGGGTCGATGTCGAACGCCTGTACACCCCGGAGCACCCGACCTATCGCGGCCTGATGACCCAGATCGGCCAGGTTGAAGCGCAGAAAGCGGCGCTGCTGAAGAAAATCGAAACCCTGCCCGCGACCCAGCAGGAGCTGCTGCGCCTGACCCGTGACATGCAGGTGACTTCGCAGACCTACACCCTGTTGCTGGACAAGAGCCAGGAGCAGGACATTCTGCGGGCAGGCAGCATCGGCAACGTGCGCATCATCGACAACGCCGACGCCAACGTCGAAGAGCCGGTCAAGCCGATGCGCAAGATCATCGTGCTGGTCGCCGCCCTCGCCGGCCTGTTGCTGGCCGTCGGCGCGGTGTTCGTCCGCCAGGCCTTCTATCGCGGCGTGGACAACCCCGACGTGATCGAGAACCTGGGCATGCCGGTGTATGCGTCGCTGCCGTTCTCGCGCCAGCAGGAACGCATGGACAAGAGCAACCAGAGCCGTGGCGGCAGCAAGGAGCCCCGCCTGCTCAGTGTCAGCGCGCCAACGGAACTGGCGATCGAGTCGCTGCGCAGCCTGCGCACCAGCCTGCACTTCGCGATGCTGGAAGCGCGCAACAACGTGCTGATGATCTCCAGCCCGACCCCGGGCGTGGGCAAATCGTTCGTCTCCAGCAACCTGGCGGTGATCATTGCCCAGACCGGCAAGCGCGTGCTGTTGATCGATGCCGACATGCGCCGTGGCTACCTGCACAAGACGTTCAACCTGACGCCCAAGCACGGTCTGTCCGACACCCTGGCCGCGCGGTTGAAGAGCAAGGAAGTGATCAACCACACCGAGGTGCGCAACCTGGACTTCATCTCCTGCGGTTTCGCGGCGCCCAACCCCTCGGAGCTGTTGATGCATGACAACTTCAACAAGCTGATCACCGACCTGTCGCCGCTGTACGACCTGGTGATCGTCGACACCCCGCCAATCCTGGCCGTCACCGACGCCACGCTGGTAGGGCGCCAGTCGGGCACCTGCCTGCTGGTCACCCGCTTCGGCCTCTCCACTGCCAAGGAGATCGAAGCGAGCAAACGTCGACTGATGCACAACGGCATCCTGATCAAGGGTGCGATTTTCAACGGTGTTCTGCGCAAGGCCTCGACCGCCGATTACGACTGCGCAGCCTACGGCTACGACTACACCACGGTTCGCAAGTGAACCCTGGGGCAGGACTTGCCACCCGACCAATCCGGCCCTAGAGCCAGAGACACTATCACAGGAGATACAAATGGCCCGGACCATAGCAATGATGCAGCCCTACCTGTTTCCCTACCTGGGTTACTTTCAGCTGATAGCTGCCGCAGATGTCTTCGTCCTGGGCGATGATCTGCAATACATTCGATCCGGTTGGGTCAACCGCAACCGGATCCTGAGCAACGGCGAGGCGAAACTGATCACCTTTCCATTGAAAAAGGACCGTTTCGAGCTGCCGATCAACCAGCGCCAGCTGTGCGACAACTTCACCAGCGAAGGGGAACGCCTGCTGCGTCAGATCTCGCAGAACTACCAGAAGGCGCCCTACTTCGCCCAGGTGATGCCGCTGATCGAGCGTCTGGTCCGTTTCCCCCAGCAGAACATCGCGCTGTATGCCGAACATGCGATTCGCGAGCTGTGCGCCTACCTGCACATCGTCACCCCGATCATGCGCGGGTCCGACCTTGACGTGGGCACACCCACCGACAAACAGGATCGTGTGATTCGCATCGTGCAGACCTTCGCTGCAACCACCTTCATCAACCCTGAAGGCGGTTCGGTGCTCTACGACCGCGCGCTGTTTGCCGAGAACGGGCTGAAGGTGCATTTCTTCCGGATGGATCCGGTGGTCTACCGGCAGTTCAAGCATCCCTTCGTCGCAAACCTGTCTATTATCGATGTGCTCATGTTCAACTGCGTCGAGCAGATCCAGCAAATGCTTAACAGCTTCACCCTGGACAAGGGCGAAGAGCCGCAAGGCAAAGGTTTTCTGTTTGAGATACTCAATCACCCGAACGTAGTAACGGCGGGTCAGAACCGGATGGCAATGGAGTGAAGGATTATGTCTCAGATCGATTGCAGTTCCAGCAACCTTGCACGCTGGTATCTGATCCAGACCAAGCCACGCCAGGAAGGGCGCGCCGAGGAGCATCTGCAGCGTCAGAGCTTCGAATGCTATCGCCCGGTCAAGCGCACTGAAAAGAAACGCGGCTCGCGCGCAGCCACCGAAGAGGAGCTGTTCCCCGGCTACCTGTTCATTCGCATGGATCAGACCCACGACAACTGGTACCCGATCCGCTCCACTCGGGGTGTCGCGCGGATCGTGACCTTCGGCGGGATGCCGATTCCGGTCAAGGACGAACTGATCGAGCAGATCCGCGACCGCCTGCTGGCGCCGCCGCCCAAGGTCACCTTTGAACAGGGTGAGGCGGTGCGTATCACGGCTGACGGGTTCAACGACATCGAGGCGATCTTCCTCGCCGCCGATGGCGACGAACGCGCGGTGATCCTGCTCAACCTGCTGCACCGCGAACAGAAAGTGACCCTGCCGGTCAGCAGCCTGTCGCGGATGGAAGCGCGGGTCTGATCGATTGATCGCCTCTTGCCTGTAGGAGCGCGCTTGCCCGCGACTGCGATTTCCCCGCGCCATAGGTGTGTCTGACACACCGCCGTCGCGGGCAAGCGCGCTCCTACCAATCTCACTTCGAATGTACTGCGGGGCTGATGCTTTCAGCCTCTTGAACCCTCTTCGCCCGGAAACTCACCATGACCCGAAAAACGACGTTGGTGACGCTCACCTATGGTGACCGTTTCAATTATCTGCACACGCTCGTCAGCCGTTCGCTGGAAAGCCCGCTGATCGACCGCGTAATTATCGTCAGCAATGCATCGACCGCGCCGCTGGAAACCCTGCGCCGCACCTGGCCCGACGAGGTCAGCGTCATCTACCTGCACCAGAACACCGGCTCCGCCCGGGGCTACTCGGTGGGGATCCAGGCTGCGCTGGATGCTGGCGCCGAACACATCTGGCTGATGGACGACGACAACGCGCCGACCATCAACGCCATCGCCACGCTGCACGAGGTGCTTGAAGAGCGCAAAGCCGTGGATGGCGATGAAAAGGCCGCAGTGCTGGGTTTCCGCCCGACTCACCAGGCCGACATCGCCGCTGGCGTGCCGAAGCGCTTCGCCATTCAGCGCCGCTCAAGCTTCTTCGGGTTTCACATCGCGCAGTTGCCTTACAAGATCTGGCGCCGCTTGCCCTGGGGCGCGCCTCAGCGCTCCCAGGACAAGATGGGCATGGTGCAACTGCCGTTCGCCACATACGGCGGCCTGCTCGCCCACCGCAACCTGTACCGCAAGATCGGCCTGCCGCTGGACGCCCTGCTGCTGTACGCAGACGACAGCGAATACACCTGGCGCATCACCGCAGGTGGCGGGCGGATCTTCCTGGTGCCCGATGCGGTGCTCGATGACCTGGAGAACTCCTGGAACATCAAGGCGCGCACCAACAACATCTACGAGAGCTTCCTGCTGGGCGGCTCGGACCTGCGCGCCTATTACGGAGCGCGCAACCAGGCCTGGTTCGACAAGAACGTCTGGGCCAATTCGTCGCTGCTCTACAGCCTCAACCGCTGGGTGTTCTTCCGGCTGCTGCGGCTGATCGCCAAGCGGCGCGGCGCCGAAGAGCGCTTGAATCTGATCGAAAAAGCCATCCGTGACGGTGAGTCCGGCGTATTGGGTCTGAATCAGTCGTATCCACTATGAAAATACTGTTCATCAGCAGCCTGTATTCACCTCACATCGGCGGCGGCGCGGAGATCATTCTCCAGCGCACCGTCGAAGGCCTGCAACAACGCGGCTGCCAGGTCAGCGTGCTGGTGACAGGACCCGACGCGGGCCTGGCGACCGAAATGGTCAACGGGGTCAAGGTGTACCGCGCAGGGCTTCACAACTTCTACTGGCAGTTCGGCGCCAAGCGTCCGGGGCGGCTTCTGCGCCTGGGCTGGCACCTGCGCGACCGCTACAACGGCGCCATGCGCAGCTACGTGCGCCAGGTGATAAAAAGCGAAGAGCCGCAACTGGTGGTGTGCCACAACCTGGCCGGATGGTCGGTGTCGGTGTGGGACGAGATCACCGCCGCCGGGCTGCCCATCGTTCAGGTGCTGCATGACATGTACCTGATGTGCCCCAGCAGCAACATGTTCAAGCGCGGCCACTGCTGCCAGCAGCAATGCAGCAGTTGCCAGTCGTTCCGCAAGGGCCATGACCTGCGCTCGGCGCAGGTGTCGGCGGTGGTCGGGGTCAGCCAGTTCATTCTGGAGAAACTGCAGAAGCGCGGTTACTTCAGCGCGGCCAAAGGCTACGTCGTGCACAACGCCAGCCCCTATGCCCAGGTGTACAACTCGCCGAACAAGCAGCGCCAGCTCGACCCGTCGATGAAGCATGCGCCGCTGCGTTTCGGATATATGGGCACCCTGTCCGAGCAGAAAGGCGTACGCTGGCTCATCGAACAATTTCAGCGCCTGCCCTTCGACGCCACCCTGCAGATCGCCGGGCGCGGCCAGCCGGACGACGAGGCTGCCTTCAAGGCTCTGGTCACTTCGCCGAAAGTCAGTTTCGTCGGTTACCAGAAACCTGAAGCGTTTTACAGCCAGATCGACGTCGCTGTCGTGCCGTCGCTGTGGAACGAGCCTTTCGGCCTGGTCGCCGTCGAAGCCTGCGCCCATTCGGTGCCAGTGATCGCCAGCCGCATGGGCGGGTTGCCGGAAATCATCCAGGACCCGCTCAACGGTCTGCTGTGCCGGCCCGATGACCCCGATTCGCTGGGCCACGCGATGCTGCGCCTGCATCAGCAACCGGACCTGCTGGCTCGCCTGAGCAGTCAGGCGCGGGTCAGCGTTGCGGCGCTGTTGAACCTTGAGCTGATGCTCGACAGTTACGAGAGCATCTTCGACCAGACCCTGCTGGATAACATTACGCACCGTGACGCGACGGTCTTGCCTCATACAGTTTGAAGACGTGCGGACCCGGTCCTGACCGGGTGCCGCTTTCATTTGCCAACGGCCCGAGACCTACCTGAGCAAGCGCTCCGGACCGTGCCTCTTCATTGAGACAAGCCATGCCCATCACGCGCCTGACGAGGTTACGACGCCCCTTACTGGCGATGCTGCTGGGTCTGTTCATCAGCTGCACAGGCTTTGCCGATGAATCGTTCATCATCGGGGTCGATACCCACCTGATGAACAAGAACTCGACCTCGGCCAAGGCCTTGCAGTTGCTCGAAGCTGCGGGGGTGGACTCGGTGCGCGACGATGCGTACTGGTCCAGCGCCGAGCCCCGACGGGGCTTGATGAGGATCGAACCGGCCTGGCAGGCCTATCTGAGCAAGGCCCAGGAGCACCATCTGCGGCCCTTGCTGGTGCTGGGCTACGGCAACCCGTTCTACGACAACTATGCAAAACCGCGCAAACCGAATGTCCGTGATGCCTACGCCAACTACGTGAGTTTCGTCACCCGCCAGCTCACCGACAGCGTGGATTTCTACGAAATCTGGAACGAGTGGGACAAGGAAAACCCCGTCGACCCGACCTTCGCCCAGGACTACAGCATCCTGGTCGAGGAAGCGGCCAGGCGCATTCGCACCAACCAGCGGCCCATGGTGATCCTGGCCGGGGCCGTCACCAGCCAGGGGATGGACCTGGGGTTCGCCGACCGGCTGGTGGAATCCGGGATTCTGAATCATGTCGACGGCCTGTCGCTGCATCCTTATGTGCATTGCCGCTCGGATGAACGCAACACCCCGGAAAACTGGATCGCCTGGTTGCGCAGGATCAACGAGGACCTCAAGGAAAAGACCCGCAACAAGACCGAAGTGCCGCTCTACCTGACCGAGATGGGCTGGCCCAGCAACGAAGGCCGCTGCGGCGGTGACGAAAAGACCCAGGCGGCCTTTCTCGCCCGCAGCTTCTTTCTGGCCCAGACAATGCCCAACATCAAGGGCATGTGGTGGAACGGCCTGCTCAACGATGGCCCTGACGGCACCGACCCGGAGCAGAACTTCGGGCTGCTCAACCAGGACCTGAGCATCAAGCAGGCGTACCTGACGCTCAAGGCGATCAGTCCGACGCTGCATCAGTTTCGTTTCGACGCCGAGAAGAGCCGCGAAATCGACTCGCAGTACCTGCTGCGGTTCGCCCGTGGATCGGACCAGATCATGGTCGCCTGGACGGCCGGGCTGCCACGCACGATCAAGGTCGATTCCAGCAGTGTGCTGCGCGGCAACGTGCAATACATCGACACCCGGGAGCCGCAGAACGGCCAGGTCGACAGCGGCATCCCGTGGAATTGCAACGAAGGGCGCTGCTCGGCGCAAGTACCGATCGACGAATTTCCAAAAATCATCACCCTGGGCACACGCCCGGCGTTGTTTGCCTTGCCCTGATTCGCATCCGCCATTTCCCGTAGCAGCACGGCTTGCCGGCGGGTGCGGTGGATCAGTGACCCATCCATCGCCTGACACACCGCTCCCGCCGGCAAGCCGTGCTGCTACGGGAGAACGTGTTCAGACGATTTTGCTTCACCCGCACGGACTTCACGACTTATTCATCTCTTCAACAGGTCGCCCACAATGATTGTGATCAATGCACGTTTTCTCACCCAGGAATTGCGTGGCGTCCAGCGCTTCGCGGAACAGACCTGTCTGGCACTCAAGCAGTTGCGCGACGACGTGGTGTTCGTCGCGCCTCACGGCATCAAGATGCACGACAGCGCCAAGGCGCTGGACGTGCAATGCATCGGTCGCCACGGCGGCCATCTGTGGGAGCAACTGGACCTGCCGCTCTACCTGCGCAGGCAGGGCAGCCCGCTGCTGGTTTCGTTGTGCAGCACCGCGCCGCTGATGTACGGCAATCAGATCGCGACCCACCATGACGTCACCTATGTGCGTCACCCGGAAAGCTACACGCGCCTGTTCCGCCTGCTGTACCGGACCATGACGCCGATCATGCTGTCGCGCATCAAGTCGCTGCTGACCGTGAGCAACTTTTCCAAGGGAGAGATTTCGCAGTTCTACAACTACCCGGAAAAGAAGATCTTCGTGGTGCCCAACGCCGTGAGCGGCGATTTCCAGCCCGGGCCACCGCTCAAGGACAGCCCCGAGTACCTGCTGGCCGTGTCATCACCCAGCGCCCACAAGAACTTCAGCCGCATGATTCAGGCGTTCCTGATGCTGCGTGACCACGACGACCTGCAACTGCATATCGTCGGTGGGGCCAGCGACGTGTTCGCCGATGACCACCTGCAACGCCTGGCCAGCCGCGACTCGCGCATCAAGTTCCTGGGCCGCCTGAGCGACGAAGAACTGATCGCGCAGTACCAGGGCGCGACCGCTTTCGTGTTCCCTTCGCTGTACGAAGGCTTCGGCATTCCGCCCCTGGAGGCACAGGCCTGCGGTTGCCCGGTGCTGGCGGCGAACGCGGCGTCGATTCCGGAAGTGCTGCAAGCCAGCGCCCTGTATTTCGATCCGCTGGACGTGACCCACATGGCTTCGGCCATGGAGCGCATCCTCACTGACCTGCCGCTGCGCCAGTCCTTGCGCCGCCGCGGCCTGAACAACGTGGCGCGGTTTTCCTGGGAAGAATCGGCGCGGCGGGTTTCGCACCGTATCGATGTGCTGCTCAACCAGTCACGCGACCGTCGCGCCAGCCCGGCAACGGGCACCGATGCCCTGCGTCGTGAATCGTCCAGCAAGCTGTGAGGCACGCTCATGAAACGTTTGGCCTATCTCGACGCGCTGCGTGGTATCGCCGCCTTGATGGTGGTGTTCACACACCTGTATCTGCCGATCGTGGGGCATGTCTGGGTCTTCGACGCACTGATCGACCCCGGCAAGCTGGGGGTGCTGTGGTTCTTCATGATCAGCGGGGTGGTCATCCCCTACAGCCTCAAGCCCGGCCCTGACGGCGCGCAGCGGTTCCTGGTCTCGCGCTTCATGCGCCTGTATCCGGCGTACTGGCTGTCACTGCTGGTGTTCGTGCTGATGCTCAAGCTGAGCGGCGAGCCGCTACCGTCGCTGGCCCAGGTGGTCGCCAACCTGACCATGATCCAGGCGGCCCTGGGTTTTGATGACGTGATCGGGCTGTACTGGACGCTGTTCATCGAGCTTGTGTTCTACGGCCTGTGCCTTGCGCTGTTCATCGGCGGCAAGCTCTACGACCAGACCTTTCGCGCGCGCTGCTCGCTGGTGTTTCTGCTGGTGGCGCTGGCGATGGGCATCGTGCGCGCCCTGACCGACCGCAAGTTGCCGGTGGCCCTGCCGCTGGCCTTGTCGCTGATGTTCTTCGGCTCGGTCTGGCGCCAGTGGCTTCTGGCCGAACACAGCAGGCAGTTGACCCGCAACCTGACCATGCTGCTGATCGCCTTCGCCGTACTGCTGCCGCCCACACTGGTCATGGCCTACAGCAAGGACATGGGCACCGGTGAAACCTGGGGCCGCTACTGCTTCACCTATGCAGTGGCTATTACCAGCTTTCTGCTGCTCACGCGCAGCGTACGCCTGGACCACCCGGCGCTGGTCTGGCTGGGCGCGGTGAGTTACTCGCTGTACCTGCTGCACCCGACCATGGGCATGCTCGCCCAGTGGTTGCTCGAACCTACCGGCGCACCGGCGCTGGTGGTCGCGGTATTCGCCACGGTGCTGACCCTGGGCGCCGCGCACCTGTGCTTTCACTACATCGAACACCCGTTCATTCAACTTGGAAAACGACTCAATAATCGCAAGGCAGGGACGCAGCCGCTGAGTATCTGAAGTCAGCCTGCGCAAACACAAACGCTTGAGGTCCGCGCGAGCTTCGCTCGACGTGCGGGGCCTTTCAACGCCGTTAATGCAGAGAACTCCAATGAAAATCGCAATCGTCCACGACTGGCTGGTGACGTACGCCGGTGCCGAAAGGGTTTTGGCATCGTTGATCAATATCTGGCCCGAGGCGGATCTGTTTTCCGTCATCGATTTCCTCAGCGATCAGGACCGCGCCCAACTGGGCGGCAAAGTGGCGACCACCACCTTCATCCAGCGCCTGCCCAAGGCCAGGACCCACTACCAACGCTACCTTCCGTTGATGCCGATGGCCATCGAGCAACTGGACCTTTCCGGCTACGACCTGATCATCAGCAGCAGCCACGCGGTGGCCAAAGGCGTGCTGTGCGGCCCGGACCAGTTGCACGTGAGCTACGTGCACTCGCCGATCCGCTACGCCTGGGACCTGCAACACCAGTACCTGCGCGAAGCCAACCTGAGCACCGGCATGAAAGGCAAGGTGGCGCGCATGATCCTGCACTACATGCGCATGTGGGATCAGCGCACGGCCGCTGGCGTGGATGACTTCATCGCCAACTCGCATTTCATCGGCGCGCGCATCACCAAGGCCTACCGCCGCGAATCCACGGTGATCTACCCGCCCGTCGACACCCGTGGCTTCACCCTGCAGGAACACAAGCAGGACTATTACTTCACCGCGTCGCGCATGGTGCCCTACAAGCGCATGCCGATGATCGTCGAAGCCTTCGCCGCCATGCCGGACAAACGTCTGGTGATGGTCGGCGACGGCCCGGAAATGGAAAAGGCACGCGCCGCTGCGGCCCACGCCCCCAACATCCAGCTGCTGGGCTACCAGCCGTTCAGCGTGTTGCAGGAGCACATGCGCAACGCCCGCGCCTTTGTCTTCGCCGCCGAGGAAGACTTCGGCATCAGCCCGGTGGAAGCCCAGGCCTGCGGCACCCCGGTGATCGCCTTTGGCAAGGGTGGCGTGCTGGAAACCGTCTGCGGCCTGGACCATGCGCAACCCACCGGGGTGCTGTATCCCGAGCAGAGCGTGGCGTCGCTGATCGAAGCGGTGCAGATCTTCGAGACCTACAGCCCGCGCATCACTGCCCAGGCCTGCCGTGCCAACGCCGAGCGCTTCAGCCAGGCGCGTTTCGAGCAGGAAATGCGTCAGTTCGTCGACCTGCGCCTGAGCGCCGCGCGGGAGAAACGCCAGCCGCCGGTCGCAAGGTCGGCACCGGCTGCTCAAGTCACCCAAACCGTGGCACCCAACGAGCTTTGCGCCCGCGTTGTTCCGATCAAATCCGTCTGAGCGAGCACCTGACATGAGCACACCTCTTCGCGGCATCTTGCACGCGCATCAATCATCGCTGTCGGTCGCTCATCGTTTGCTCGACCTGGCCGTCATCATGCTGTGCGGCTACGGCGTCAACCTGCTGTCCGACGCAGGCATGAGCACCGAAATCTGGATGCAGATCCTGCTGGCCGCCGTGGCCTTCCACTGGTTGGCCGAATACCACCAGTTGTACGGTTCCTGGCGTGGCGAACGTATCCTGCGCGAACTGCTCAAGGTCGCCAATTACTGGGGACTGGCCTTCGTGCTGTTGCTGTTCGTGGACTACATGCTGCTCAAGCCGGCGAACCTGGCCGATAACAGCCAGATGGCCTGGTTCGCCTCGGTGCTGGTGGCGCTGTGCGGTTATCGCCTGGCGATCCGCAGCCTGCTGCACAGCTTTCGCGCCCGGGGCTTCAACACCCGTCGGGTGGCGATTGTCGGCACCGGCCACTGTGGCGAACGCCTGGCGATGTCCATCGAGAGCGCACCCTGGATGGGCCTCAACCTGCTGGGTTTCTATGACGAAAATCCGGAGCAGATGGACCTTGCGCAGATCGGCCGGCGGATCCCGGTGATCGGCGATCTGGACCAACTGATCAATGATGCCCGCGACGGCAAGATCGACAAGGTCTACATCACCCTCACCCTGGGTGCCCAGGCCCGCCTGCAGGAACTGATCAAGGGCCTGAGCGACACCACAGCCTCGGTCTACGTGATCCCGGACGTGTTCATGTTCGAGTTGCTGCATGCCCGCAGCGAAAGCATCAACGGCCTGCCGAGCATCAGCATTTTCGACTCGCCCATGGACGGCGCCTGGAGCGTGGTCAAGCGCATCGAGGACATCGTGCTGTCGAGCCTGATCCTGGCCATGATCGCCCTGCCCCTGATGCTGATTGCCCTGGCGATCAAGTTCACCTCCAAGGGCCCTGTGCTGTTTCGCCAGCGCCGCTACGGCCTGGACGGGCGACCGATCATGGTCTGGAAATTCCGCAGCATGAGCGTCCAGGAAAACGGCGACGTGGTGACCCAGGCCACGCGCAACGACAGCCGCATCACGCCGCTGGGCGCCTTCCTGCGGCGCACCTCGCTGGACGAGTTGCCGCAGTTCTTCAATGTGTTGCGCGGCGAGATGTCCATCGTCGGCCCGCGCCCCCACGCCGTGGCGCACAACGAGCAATACCGCAAGCAGGTGTCGGGCTACATGCTCCGGCACAAGGTCAAGCCGGGCATCACCGGCTGGGCACAGATCAACGGCTGGCGTGGCGAGACCGACACGCTGGACAAGATGCAGAAACGCGTGGAATTCGACCTGCAGTACATCGAGCACTGGTCGGTCTGGCTGGACTTGAAAATCATCCTGCTGACGCTCTTCAAAGGCTTCGTCAACAAGAACGCTTTCTAACGATGAAAAAAGAAAAGAAGGGTCTGCCAATAACAACAACTATGGCCGTTGGCTACTAAGCTCGGCAGGAGGTCCGTGAGTGTATGAGCGATTGAAATCCGATGTTCGGTGTAAGTAAGGGATGCAACGAAATCACTGCGGTGCCAGTGCGCACCATTTAGGATTAGAAGGAACATACATATGAAAGTAACGTTAGCGGTAGTGCTGCTTTCCAGTCTGATTTTGCAAGGCTGCGCATTCGCCCCCGGCCAGTACATGTCCCTCGACGATGTAACCGACAAAGACCCGGACGGCCCCGCGGTCACCCTCGTCAATATCACCCCCGCGACCCTGGCCCAACAGCAGAAATCCGCTGCGGCCCTGGCCAAGCCATTGCCACCTGAACTGTTGACCTACAAGACACCCGAGTACGTGGTCGGGCCGGGCGATGCCCTGCTGGTCACCGTATTCGAACACCCTGAACTGACCGCCCCGGGCTCCCAGGAGCAACTGGACGCCAACAGCCGGGAAGTGCTGAACGACGGCACTGTGTTCTTCCCGTATGTCGGTCGTATCCAGGCGGCGGGCAAGACCGTTTCGCAGATCCGTGAACAACTGCGCATGGGCTTGCTGCCGCAATACACCGAGGTCAAGGTCGACGTCAAAGTGCTGCGCTACAACAGCCAGCGCGTTCTGCTGTCCGGTGCCTTCAAGACGCCGGGCACCCAGCCGATCACCAACATTCCGCTGAGCCTGGTGCAGGCCATCAGCCAGGCAGGTCTTGACCTCACCGACGCCAACCTCGCAGGCCTGACCCTGCGTCGCGACGGCAAGGACTACGTGATCGACGTCGACTCGCTCAACCGCAAGGACTCGCAACTGAGCAAGATCTTCCTCAAGGACGGCGACTACCTGCACCTCAACAGCAACTCGAAGAACAAGATCTACGTGCTGGGCGAAGTTCAACGCCCTCAGGTGATCTCCTTCAGCACCACCAGCGTGACGCTGCTCGAAGCGCTGGGCAGCTCCGGTGGCCTGAGCCCTGACTCGGCGGACGGTAATGCGGTGTACGTGATTCGCGCCCAGGATGCGACCCACTCGGCCACCGTGTATCACCTGAGCGCCAAGAAGCCGACCAGTTTCGCACTGGCCAAGGGCTTTGAGCTGGCGGCCCAGGACGTGGTGTTTGTCGGCCCTGCCAACATCACCCGTTGGAGCCGTTATGTAAGTCAGCTGTTGGGTTCCAACAACATCATCCAGACCGGTGCGATGTTCCGGAACTAAGAAGCGCAAACAAAAAATCCTCGCAGTGGCCGGCTGCGGGGATTTTTTTTGCCTGAAAAACACTCCACCTGTAGGAGCGCGCTTGCCCGCGACGGCGTTTTGTCAGGCACTTTGATGGTGAATGAACCGACGCCGTCGCGGGCAAGCGCGCTCCTACAACGCAAGTCAGGTGTTGCTCCAGCAACAGCGCATCAACAATTCCTGCGATTTACTGCACGCACTCAGGCACCGGCCTGCTCGCCCTCCCCCGACCATGCGGGGCTTTGCCACACTGGCACGCATGCTGCTTTGAACGCAGTACAGGGTCTATCCGCCCATTTCAATCGCGTGGTACGCGGCCTGTACGGTGCCTTTGCGCACCTCGGGTGACTGACCCCAAGGAATCAGAACATGCTGGTGGTTTCAATTTCAGGCAGCCCATCGACCCGCTCGCGTTCGGGGGTGGTGCTCAAGCACGCTGCGCAATGGCTGAGCGATCATGGCGTGGACGTCAAGGCGGTGCGCATCCAGGATTTCAACGCCGAAGACCTGCTGTATGCGCGGTTCGACAGCCCCGCCGTGATCGCCTTTATCGAGGCAGTGGCCAAGGCCGATGGTTTGCTGATCGGCACGCCGGTGTACAAGGCTTCGTTTTCCGGCGCGCTGAAAACCCTGCTCGACCTGCTCCCGGAGCGCTCGCTGCACGGCAAGGTGGTGCTGCCATTGGCAACCGGCGGCAGCATCGCGCACATGCTGGCAGTGGACTACGCCCTCAAGCCGGTGTTGTCGGCCCTCAAATGCCAGGAAGTGCTGCACGGGGTATTCGCCATCGACAGCCAGATCAGCTACGGCGAAGGTGAGCTTGGCGGCGAGCTGGACGAACTGCTGACCCAGCGCCTGCACGACGGGCTGGATCATTTCCTCCTCGGCCTGCAACACCGCACCAATGCCCGGCACAAGGAAGCGGGCGGGCATTTGAAGCTGGCGTTGTAAGCCTTTGAGCGCACGGGATTTAGGTTCCAGTGCGCCGACCCCGTAGCAGCACGGCTTGCCGGCGGGAGCGGTGTGACTGTGACGAATAAGTCGCCTGACACACCGCCCCCGCCGGCAAGCCGTGCTGCTACGGGAAGCGGATCAGTGTTCCAGCAGTGGATACAGCGACAGCACCAACAACGCCGCCATCACCCCATTGAACACCCGCAGCCACAGCGGATCGCGCAGCACGTTGCGCAACAGGCTGCCGAACCCCGCCCACATGCTCACCGCAGGCAGGTTGACGATGCCGAACACCAGGGCAATCACCGCCACGTTGGTGAAGTAGCCATTCATGGGCGTGTAGGTGCTGATCGCGCCGACCGCCATCACCCAGGCCTTGGGATTGACCCACTGGAACGCTGCCGCGCCCAGGTAGCTCATCGGCTTGCCCTTGCTCTCGTCACTGTCCTTGGCAGGACCTGAGGTTGCGATCTTGTACGCCAGGTACAGCAGATACGCCGCGCCCGCATAACGCAGGATGGTGTAGAGCACTGGATACGCCTGGAACACCGCGCCCAGGCCGAAGCCGACCGCCAGCACCATCAACGCGAAACCGCAACTGATGCCGAGCATGTGGGGGATGGTGCGGTTGAAACCGAAGTTCACCCCCGAGGACAACAGCATGGTGTTGTTCGGACCTGGCGTGATCGATGACACAAAGGCGAAGAGGATGAAGGCAAGCAAGAGGTCGGCAGTGAGCATGATGCAGGTCCAGGATATGTTTTGATTTTCTGCCTGCCACGCTATCGAAAGCACGGCGCAAAACACATGGACAGTGAGGCTGACTTTTACCCGTACAGTTTCATGACATTCGTGTCGCTCACGAAACTGTTATCAAACCACCTGGCTCAACCCTGACGCGCTTTCGAGGGGGCGCTGACCTCGGCGTTCACTTCGCCGCGGGTGTCGAATTCGTGGGCTTGCTGCATTTGAGGCTGGACCATCAACTGCGCCTTGCGAGCCTGGTAATCGTCATAGGACAGGCCGCGACGGTTGAGGTCTTCGAGGGCCAACTGATGGGTTTCTTCAGCGGTGTAAGGGCGAAGTTCAGGATGATTGCCAGCGGCACAGCCAGAAACGACAGCGACTGAAAGCAACATGGCGAGGGCAAGAAGACGGTTCATGGGAGCCTCCATTCGGCTCGTTTCTGGAATGAAGCCAAGGCTACGCCTGGGTCCTTTCCAGCAGAAATCAGTCGTCTTGATAGTCGCTATCGGCGGATGAAACAGTCTTCAGATTCGTAGGAGCGCGCTTGCCCGCGACCTGCGGTGTGTCAGTCACCATGGATGTGTATGACCCACCGCGGTCGCGGGCAAGCGCGCTCCTACAGGGTGACAATCCAGTCCCGTAGCAGCACGGCTTGCCGGCGGGAGCGGCGTGTCAGTCAGCCTGGATGGGTATGACCCACCGCGGTCGCGGGCAAGCGGGCTCCTACAGGGTGACGAACCCGTAACTACCTCAAACCAGCCAGTGCCACAGCAGCGACGTACCGATCAGCCCGACCACCGAGACGATGGTCTGCAGCACCGACCACACCCAGATCGTCTGCTTGAGCTGCAGCCCGAAGTACTCGCGAACCATCCAGAAGCCGGCGTCGTTGACGTGGCAGAAGAATACGGAGCCGGCACCGATCACCAGCGCCACCAGCGACGCTTCAACCGGCGCAAGCCCGGCCATCATTGGCGCCAGGATGCCTGCGGTGGTGGTGGTCGCCACGGTCGCCGAACCGGTTGCCTGACGCAGCGCCACGGCGATCAGCCAGGCCAGCAACAGGTACGGCATGTGCGCGCCTTCGGCCACTTTACTGATGGTCTGGCTGACACCGGCATCCAGCAGCGTCTGCTTCAGGCCGCCACCGGCACCGATGGTCAGCAGCAACACGGCGATCGGCGCCAGGCTCTTGCGCAGCGTGCCACCGACCTGCTCACGGGAAATGCCATTGGCCCAGCCCAGGCAAACCGTGGCCGCCAGCACCGCGATACCCAGCGCTACCAGCGGCTCGCCGAGGAATTTCAGGGTCAGCGCAACATTGCTCTCAGGCTCCATCGCCACCTTGGCCAGGGTGCTGCCCAGCATCAGAATCACTGGCAGCAGGATAATGAGCAGCGAAATGCCGAACCCCGGCTGGCGCGCGGCACTGGATTTGGCCGAGAACAGCTCACCCAGTTCGGCCGGCGCTTCGATGTGCAGGCGCTTGGACAGCCAGTTGCCGTACAAAGGACCGGCAAGGATCACCGCTGGCACCGCAACACACAGGCCCAGCAACATGGTCAGGCCAAGATCGGCGTGCAACGCGCTGACCGCAATCAGCGGCCCCGGATGCGGAGGCATCAGGGCGTGCAAGGTGGTCATGCCCGCCAGCGCCGGAATGGCGATCTTCAACAGCGGCAGGTTCGACTGGCGCGCCATGACGAAGATGATCGGCACCATCATCACCAGGCCCACCTCGAAGAACAGCGGTAGCCCGATGACCATCGCCACCAGGGCCATGACCCACGGCAGCGTCCGGCCCTTGCCCAGCCCCAGCAGCGTCGACGCAATGCGGTCCGCCGCGCCGGATTCGGCCATCAGGGCACCCAGCATCGCACCCAGCGCGATGATGATGCCGGCCTCTCCGAGGATCCCGCCCGCGCCTTTGCTGAAGGCCTTTGCAACCGCCTCCGCTGGCAGCCCTGCACCTATCCCTGCGATGAAAGTACCCACCAGAATCGACAGAAACGGCGGAAGTTTGGTGGCGCTGATCAGCACGATAATCGTGGCAATGGCGATCAGGCAGCAGATGATGAGCCGGGTGTCGTGCAACACCCAGGCAGCAGACGACAAATCCAAGCGGAACCCCTTATCGTTCGATTCTTATTGAAAGATGATCTGAAACAATTTGTTTCAGATGGCCGAACGATACCGGATGCGGCAAGACGTCGCAGTGATTTTTTAACAGAAACTGGCCGAAAAGCCCTGCCATTCATCCATTCATCTAAATGAATAGCGTCCGATACTGTAGGAGCGCGCTTGCCCGCGACGGCGGTGTGCCAGCACCAGGGATGTGTCTGGCCCACCGCTGTCGCGGGCAAGCGCGCTCCTACAGATCAAGCGGTTCTAGAACACTCGATCAACACATCGCGCAATGCCTGCGCCGCCGCCGACAATTTGTGATCGGCCAGGGTCATCAGGCCGATCCTGCGCTCGATGCGCGGCCCTTCCAGGGCAATGCAACGGGCGCCCAGCTCTTCCATCTGCTGAATGCACAACGAGGGCACCGCGCTCACCCCCAGGCCGTTGGCGACCATGCGCCCCACGGTCGACAACTGATGGCTTTCGAACGCCACTGATAATTTGCCGTGCTGGGTCTGCAGGTCCTGCTCCAGCAGCAGGCGCACTGCCGACGGCCGTTGCAGGGTGATGAAGTCGTGATGCAGCAGCTCGTCCCAGGTCACTTCGCCCTGCTCGGCCAAGGGCGAATCCACCGGCACGACGGCCACGAAGCGGTCCATGTAGAACGGCGTAAAGCTCAGGTTGTTGCTGGACTCCGGTTCAAAGCCGATGCCCAGTTCCACCCGCCTGTGATCCACCAGTTCCAGCACCTGCTCGTTGATGACGTCGTGCACTGCCACGTTGACCCTCGGGTAGCGCTCGCGGAACACCTTGAGCG
The DNA here is from genome assembly GCF_044746765.1 of Pseudomonas sp. NPDC090203. Lineage (NCBI taxonomy): Bacteria > Pseudomonadati > Pseudomonadota > Gammaproteobacteria > Pseudomonadales > Pseudomonadaceae > Pseudomonas > Pseudomonas sp. NPDC090203. The sequence continues at coordinate 21,542 of NZ_JBIVCV010000024.1, read as the reverse complement.
CCACCGGCAGCAGGTTGCCGGCGAACGAGGGCATGGCGGCAATCGATACCTTGCCCGTCTGTAGGGTGAAGCGCTGGCGCAGCAGTTCTTCGGCGTTGTCCCAGTCCGCCAGCAGTTGCCGGGCCAGCGGCAACAGCGTCTCGCCTTCCGGCGTCAGGCTGACGCTGCGGGTGGTGCGGGTCAGCAACTGCCCGCCCAGGTCCTCTTCCAGCGCCTTGATGGTCAGGCTCAGCGCCGGTTGTGACAGGTGCAGCCGCTCACCGGCCTGAGCAAAGCTCAGACACTGGGCCACCGCGAGAAACGCCCGAAGCTGTTTAACGTTCATTTATTTATAGAACTTATGAATTCATGAAAAAAACAAAATTAACAAATCACTGAGGGAGAGAGAAGATGCGGTGAACGCTTTCCGACACGCCCTTGTCGGACACAACTACAAAGAAGGCGGAGATCGCACCATGGCCGGACTCGACAAACGAGTAGCAACGTACGAAGAGGCCCTCGCCGGGCTGACCGACAACATGACTGTACTGGCGGGCGGTTTCGGCCTGTGCGGTATCCCCGAAAACCTCATCGCCCACATCAAGCGCATGGGCGTGAAGGGTCTGACGGTGGTCTCCAACAACTGCGGCGTCGACGGTTTCGGCCTGGGCATCCTGCTGGAAGACCGGCAGATCCGCAAAATGATCGCCTCCTACGTCGGCGAGAACAAACTGTTCGAGGAGCAGTTGCTCAACGGCCAGCTGGAAGTCGAACTCACCCCCCAAGGCACCCTGGCCGAGAAAATGCGCGCAGGCGGTGCCGGCATCCCCGCGTTCTACACCGCCACCGGCTACGGCACCCCTGTCGCCGAAGGCAAGGAAACCCGCCAGTTCAACGGCCGCAACGTGATCCTGGAAGAAGCCATCACCGGCGACTTCGCCATCGTCAAGGGCTGGAAAGCCGACCATTTCGGCAACGTGGTCTACCGCCACACCGCGCAGAACTTCAACCCGGTTGCCGCCACCGCAGGCAAGATCACCGTGGTCGAGGTCGAGGAAATCGTCGAGCCGGGCGTGTTGCTGCCGACTGAAATCCACACCCCCGGCATCTATGTCGATCGGGTGATCCTGGGCACCTTCGAGAAACGCATCGAGCAGCGCACCGTCAGAAAAGCCTGACGCACCCCATCCGACATGGGCCACCGAACAGAATAAAAGAGACCCAAACCATGGCACTCTCCCGCGAACAAATGGCACAGCGCGTTGCGCGCGAACTGCAAGACGGCTTCTACGTGAACCTGGGCATCGGCATTCCGACCCTGGTCGCCAACTACGTTCCCGATGGCATCGACGTGATGCTGCAATCGGAAAACGGCCTGCTGGGCATGGGCGCGTTTCCCACCGAGGAAACTATCGATGCAGACATGATCAACGCCGGCAAACAGACCGTGACCGCCCGCGTCGGCGCCTCGATCTTCTCTTCGGCCGAATCCTTCGCCATGATCCGTGGCGGCCATGTGGACCTGACCGTGCTGGGCGCCTTCGAGGTCGATGTCGAGGGCAACATCGCCTCGTGGATGATCCCCGGCAAGCTGGTCAAAGGCATGGGCGGCGCGATGGACCTGGTGGCCGGTGCCGACAACATCATCGTCACCATGACCCACGCTTCGAAGGACGGCGAGTCCAAGCTGCTGTCGCGCTGCAGCCTGCCGCTGACCGGCGCCGGCTGCATCAAGAAGGTGCTGACTGATCTGGCCTACCTGGAAATCGAGAACGGCGCCTTCATCCTGCGCGAAACCGCGCCGGGCGTGAGCATCGAAGAGATCGTCGCCAAGACCGCCGGCAAGCTGATCGTGCCAGACGATGTGGTCGAGATGACGTTCTGATGAGTTCAGTTTCCCTGTAGGAGCGCGCTTGCCCGCGACGGCGCAGGTAGATTCAATATCTGCTTAGCTGACACACCGTCATCGCGGGCAAGCGCGCTCCTACAGAGGGCGCGCCTCCCGGATGTAACACCGCTATGCCAACCTGCCCCTTCAGCAATGAAGGGGCATTGCCGTATCTGGCGCGGCACCTTTTTCTGCATCACCGCCAACACATAAAAACAACTTAAACAGCACCTAAAATAACTCCAAGAGGTACAACACGTGGCCGCCGATATCGAAGAAAGCCGCTCCGCCCGATTTGCCCTGCGCTGCGCCAAATGGGCCGAGCGCTGGTTCCCTGACTCCTGGGTGTTCGCCGCCCTGGCCGTGGTCATCGTCACCCTGGCGACCCTGGTCATCGGCGCCAAACCCGCCGACACCGCCAAGGCCTTCGGCGATGGATTCTGGAGCCTGATCCCGTTCACCATGCAGATGGCCTTCGTGGTCATCGGCGGCTATGTCGTCGCCAGCTCCCCACCCGCCGTGAAGCTGATCGACCGCCTGGCACGCATTCCGAAAAACGGACGCTCGGCCGTGGCCTGGGTCGCGCTGATTTCCATGGTCGCGTCGCTGCTCAACTGGGGCCTTTCGCTGGTGTTCGGCGGCTTGCTGGTGCGCGCACTGGCCCGTCGCACGGACCTGAAGATGGACTATCGCGCCGCCGGTGCCGCTGCCTATCTGGGTCTGGGCGCTGTCTGGGCGCTGGGCCTGTCGTCGTCGGCTGCGCAACTGCAGGCCAACCCGGCCAGCCTGCCGCCGTCGATCCTGGCGATCACCGGCATGATCCCGTTCACCCAGACCATCTTCCTCTGGCAATCGGGCGTCATGCTGCTGGCGCTGGTGGTGGTCTCGATCATCGTCGCCTACGCCACTGCGCCCGGCCCGAACAGCGCCCGCGAAGCCAAGGACTGCGGTGTCGATCCTGCGTTCAGCATGCCGCCGCTGCCACCGCGCACTCGCCCTGGCGAGTGGCTGGAATACAGTCCGCTGTTGATCATTCTGATGGTCGTGCTGGCCTCCGGCTGGCTGTACAACGAGTTCACCACCAAGCCTGCGATCACCGCCATTTCCGGCCTGAACACCTATAACTTCCTGTTCATCATGGTTGGCGCATTGCTGCACTGGCGCCCACGCAGCTTCCTGGATGCCGTGGCCCGCGCCGTGCCCACCACCACGGGCGTGTTGATCCAGTTCCCGCTGTACGGCTCGATTGCCGCCCTGTTGACCACCGTCAAGGGCGGCGATGCCCAGACCGTCGCGCACCACATCTCGACCTTCTTCACCAGCATCGCGTCCCATGACACCTATGCGCTGTTGATGGGCGTGTATTCGGCGATCCTCGGCTTCTTCATTCCATCGGGTGGCGGCAAGTGGATCATCGAGGCGCCGTATGTGATGCAAGTGGCCAATGACCTGAAGTATCACCTGGGCTGGGCAGTGCAGATCTACAACGCTGCAGAAGCCCTGCCGAACCTGATCAACCCGTTCTACATGCTGCCGCTGCTGGGCGTGCTGGGCTTGAAGGCGCGGGACCTGATCGGCTTCTCCTTCGTGCAATTGCTGGTGCACACCCCGCTGGTGCTGTTCCTGCTGTGGGCACTGGGCACCACCCTGGCGTACCTGCCGCCAGTGATGCCGTAACCCGCTACGCCCCTCCGTAGCAGCACGGCTTGCCGGCGGGAGCGGTGTGACAGGCGACTTCTTCGTCACAGACACACCGCTCCCGCCGGCAAGCCGTGCTGCTACGGGTGTCATGTGGTCATGTGGTCATGTGGTCATGTGGTCATGTGGTCATGTGGTCATGTGGTCATGTGGACATGGTCCAGCAATGACTTGTAGTTGCGCTCCCTGTTCTCCCGGCACGCATTAACGAATGCCTTGACCAAAGGCGGTGTGGTGCCCTCAAGCGCGGCGCGCTCAGGCTGGAACAGCGTGGCGACGAAGAACGGATGCCCTTCCAACTCCATCGCGCGAATCTCGCCTTCCGGATCGTAGCCGCTTACCTTCAGCGGACCGGCAAACACCTCTTTCTCAAGCGCCTTGCGCAGGCCGTAGCGGCAACGGTAGCGCTCCTGGGTCTGCTCGCTGCCGTAGACTCCGGCGATGCGCGAACCGGGCACCAGGCGAATCGGCGCGAACGCCTCCACCAGCGAGCAACTGAGCTCGGTGATAATCGCCCGCTGCGACTCTGGCGCGGTCTCGGCGTGTTCGGCATCGGTCCAGCCTAGGCAATTGCGCGCGTATTCCAGCAGCGCGTGTTGAAATCCGCCACAGGTGCCGAGAAACGGGACCTGACGCTCGCGGGCGAAACGAATGGAGGTCAGCGCACCGTTCATGTCCCGATAGGGACTGGCGGGCACACACCAGATGCCGTCGAATGACTTGAGGACTTCGCCGCTGCCGACGGCCGGTGTCGGCAACCAGTCGAACTCGACGACCACCCCTGTCTCCCCCGCCACTCGGTCCAGCGCCACCGGAATGGCCAGGTGGGCGGCCACCTGCGAGTCGTAGTCACCTACCAATGCGATGCGAATTGCCTGCTTGTCTTGCATGTCTGCTCCCTGAAATCAAAACGCTTTGCTGAACGTGCGACGGCGACTATAAGCTTGTGTCCATGCAATCAAAATGGGCGTTCAAGCAAGTGATCCATGCAGCTACGCAATATCGAATCTGCCACGCGGACCTGTCGCTGATCCTCGCGCTGGTGCGGGGCAGAACCCTGGCCCGCGCCGCCGAACAGCTCAAGGTCGATGTCTCCACGGTGTTTCGTGCAGTACGGCGCCTGGAGAAATCCCTGGGCACCGCGTTGTTCGAGAAAAGCCGCGCCGGGTATCGCCCCACCAGCGCAGCGCTGCTGCTGTCGCAACAGGCCGAGACTGCCGAGCAGGCGCTGGCATTGGCGCAAATCGCCCTGGAACAGGACCGGGAAACCGTCAGCGGCAGCGTTCGCCTGACCTGCACCGAAGCGGTGTTGCAGAGCCTGTTGCTGCCAGCCTTGACGCGCTTCATGCCGGACTATCCGGCCCTGCGTCTGGAACTGAATACGTCCGACACCTTCGCCAATCTCAGCCGTCGCGACGCCGACATCGCGCTGCGCCTGACCGACGCACCGCCCCAGCATCTTGTAGGCACGCGCCTGGGCACGGTGTCGTACCGGGTCTATGCCAGCGCCCAGTACCTGCAACATTGCGAGCACAGCGACCTTGCCAGGATGGTCTGGGTCGCCCCGGATGATTTCCTGCCCGATCACCCGACGGTTGTCTGGCGCCGTCAGCAATGGCCGCAGGTCAACCCCGGCTACCGCTGCAGCTCGATGCAGACCGTGGCGCAGATGGTGCGGGCGGGAATGGGCGTGGCGGCGTTGCCGGACTTCATGCTGCGGGCGGGCGAACTGCAACCGCTGGGTGAGCCTCTGCAAGGCTGCGACACGCAACTGTGGCTGCTCACCCGCCCCGATTGCCGGGCATTGCGCTCGGTGTCGGCGTTGTTCAGCGAGTTGACCAACGCGATTGACTTATAGGCGGCGTTCGCGCCGAAACTGCCCCGGCGGCATGCCGTGGGCCTTGCGAAAACGCCGTGAGAAATAGGCCTCGTCGGTGAAGCCGCAGACCTGGGCGATATGGCTCAGGGGTTTGTCGCTGTTCATCAATTGCGTGCGCGCAAGGCGCATGCGCCGCTCCAGCACCAGCTCGGAAAAGGTGTTGCCGGTTTCCTTGCGCAGCAGGTGGGTCAGGTAGTTCGGGGACAGAAAAGCCGCCGCCGCTGCATCGGTCAGGGTCATGGCCGGGTCGGCGATGTGTTCGCGAATGTAGACCATGACTCGCCCCATCGCGTCGCGCCGCCCTCTTCGCTCGGCCTTGTCCTGGGAAAGCGCCAGCAAATGCGGCTCGAACAGGTTGCAGACCTTGCCGATCAACTGCAGCAGATAGCCCCGCAGAATCGCCGCGCAACCCAACTGACGGGTGCGGTCCGCTTCGCGCATCAGGTCCAGCAGCACCGTTACCTCGGCGAAATCGGCGTCGCTCAGTATGAAGTCCAGATGCTCCTGAAACCGGAACGGCGCAAGCTCCGGGCAGTCGGTCAGGGAGACGTCCTCAAGGTCCATCGGATCGCACTGCACATGTTGCAGCAGGAACTCCTGGGCGAAATTGATCAGCACGAAATTGCCGTCTTCGGGATGGGGAATCACATGCAGCCGGTGCGGCAGGATGAAGGCCAGGGTGTTGCGGGGAAACGGCCGGATCGCACCGCCGATGTGCTGCACGGTGTCGCCACCGAGGTTGATCTGGATCTGGAAATATTCGTGACGATGGGGCGAGGTCAGCGCCGGACGGGCCGACTTGTCACGGATGTAGAAATCCATGCGGTCGCTGCGCTGCTGCATGCCATAGGTCTGGATGCGGGGGGTGTTCGCCATCGCTTGAGGCCTGAAAAAAACACAAGCTTCAAGCTTTAAGCCGCGAGCTGCAAGCTAAAAGCCGCCTGGCGCTGGCTTGAGACTTGTAGCTTGCGGCTTGCGGCTTGCGGCTTGCGGCTTTAGTCGATGGTCAGGCTCAGCTCGGCGATGCCTTCAATGCCGGCGGTGACCACATCACCGCGCTGCAACGCGCCTACACCCGCTGGCGTGCCGGTGTAGATCAGGTCGCCGGCTTTCACGCCCACCGATTGCGACAGGTAGGCAATCACATCCTTGACCGCCCAGATCTGATCGGCCAGGTCACCGCGCTGGCGAGCTTCTCCGTTGACGTCGAGCCAGATCGAGCCGCTTTCAGGGTGGCCGACCTTGCTCACCGGCAGCAACGCGGTGGCCGGTGCCGAGGCGTCGAACGCCTTGGCCCATTCCCATGGACGGCCCATTTTCTTGGCCTGGGCCTGCAAGTCGCGACGGGTCAGGTCCAGGCCAACGCCGTAGCCCCAGACATGGCTCAGTGCGTCTTCAGGCTGGATATCCACGCCGTCCTTGCCGATCGCCACCACCAGTTCGATCTCGTGGTGCAGGTCGGCGGTCAACGGCGGATAGGGAATGCTACCTTGCGCGGGGACCACGGCGTCGGCGGGTTTGGCAAAGAAGAACGGCGGTTCGCGATCCGGATCATGGCCCATTTCACGGGCGTGCTCGGAGTAGTTGCGGCCCACGCAGAATACCCGGCGGATCGGGAAGCGGCTGGAAGTGCCCGCCACCGCCAGCGATGGCGTGGCGACCGGTGCGATGACGAATTCGCTCATGGTCATGTCCTCGAATGAAAGGTGTTCGACATGGACACAGTGTGCAGACTCGCCAACGCGCCGGGTTGGACAGATCCCGTCAGGTTTTGGACGAAACAAAGGTCTGTCAATCTACGCTGGCCTGCGTAGCAGCACGGCTTGCCGGCGGGAGCGGTGTGTCAGTGAATATATCCGCTCCTGACACACCGCGACCGCCGGCAAGCCGTGCTGCTACGGGATGTGGATGCGTGCTGCTTAGCCACGGCCCACGAACGGCATGCTGCTGGCCATGACCGTCATGTTCAGCACGTTCGCCGACAACGGCAGTGAGGCCATGTAGCTCACCGCATCGGCCACGTGCTGCACATTCATGGTCGGCTCGACCATCAGGCTGCCGTCCGTCTGGGGTACGCCCTTGGTCATGCGGTCAGTCATGTCGGTCAGCGCGTTGCCGATGTCGATCTGGCCGCAGGCGACGTTGTACTGGCGCCCGTCCAGCGAAGTGCTTTTGGTCAGGCCCAGCACTGCGTGCTTGCTGGAGGTGTAGGGCGAGCTGAACAGGCGTGGCGTGTGGGAAGAGATCGACCCGTTGTTGATGATCCGCCCGCCTTGGGGCACCTGCCGGCGCATCAGGCCGAATGCCCCGCGCACGCACAGGAACATGCCGGTGACGTTGGTATCGATCACGTTCTGCCACTGCTCCACCGACAGTTCATCCATCGGCACTGCAGGGGCGCCGATCCCGGCGTTGTTGAACGACACATCCAGGCGGCCATAGGTACTCTCGATCTTGTCGAACAGCGCCTGTACGCTGGCGGCATCACGCACGTCGGTGGACACCGCCAGCGCCTGGCGGCCCGCGGCCTTCGCCTGCTCGGCCAACTTCACCAGCGGCTCCAGACGACGACCCGCCAGCACCACGGCATAGCCGTCATCCAGCAATTTCAGCGCCACCGCACGGCCAATGCCGCTCCCGGCACCGGTGACCAGCGCGACTTTCAATGCAGACATGAGAACCTCCTGTTGTTATTGGAATGTTGAAAAACAATCTTGACCCGTAGCAGCACGGCTTGCCGGCGGGAGCGGTGTGTCAGTGACACATTTATCGCCTGACACACCGCCCCGCCAGCAAGCTGCGCTGCTACAGGCCCTCAGGCATAAACCGGCGTCAGCACCGGTTTGCCCGCATAGAACGCCAGCAGGTTGTCAGCCACCCGCTGCACCGTGGCGCGAGAGGCCTCCGGCGAGAGACCGCCCACATGGGGCGTGAGCACCACATTGCCCAGCGACTTCAAGACATCGGGCACCTGGGGTTCATCGTCGAACACATCCAGCGCCGCCCCGGCCAGACGACCGTGCTGCAAGGCATCCACCAGCGCCCCAGTGTCTACCACGCTGGCACGGGCGATATTCACCAGAAACCCCTCCTCGCCCAGCGCGTCGATGGCCGCCCTATCGATCAGGTGCGCAGTGCCACTGCCACCGGGCGTGGCCACGATCAGGAAATCCGACTCGGCCGCCAGCGCCTGCGGCGTCGCGCAATAGCGGAAATCCACGTCTGTGCGCGGCGTACGGTTGTGATAAGCGATCTGCATGTCGAACGCCGCAGCGCGCCTGGCAATCGCCAGGCCGACCGCGCCCAGGCCGAGAATCCCGATCGTCTTGCTGGTAAAGGAAGGCCGCGTCACCTTGCGCCACTCACCACGCCGCACCGATGCATCGGCCAGGGGAATGTCGCGCACCAGCGACAACAGCAAGGCCAGCGCATGGTCGGCCACGGTCGGCGCATTGACCCCGGCGCCATTGGTCACGGTAATGCCCCGCGCCTGGGCGGCAGGCAAGTCCACCTGCTCGTACCCCGCGCCCAGCACGCAGATGATCCCGAGCCCTGGCAACGCCGCCATCTCCGCCGCCGTCAGCCCCAGCGGACCACGGGTCAACACCGCGTCGATCTCTCCGCCCCGGGTCGCCACCGCCTCGGCCCGGGTCGCCGGTGTCGGCGCCAGGATCAGGCGAAAACCTGCGTCCTCCAGAATCGGCAAATACTCGTTCACACTTTCCACCAGCACCAGAACCGTCTTCACCATCATCACGTCCCGAAATTTGCAGAGGGACAGACAGTAGCGCGAGTTAGAGCGGTTGTGCAGGGGTTCCCGGGAAAATGGATGGGTAATGCATCCTCTCTTCGACAACAGCAGGTCAAATCTTGTAGCAGCTACAACATGGCCCGTTCGCCGAAATTACGTTCAACTCGCTGTGCGGTGTAGGCGATTTCCGAAACTTCATGCAAGTGCACTTTGGTAGTCGCCAGTACGCAACACAGAGCGTAGACTCCAAAACCTAACGGATGGGTTATTGAATGAAGGTATGCAGTCATAAAGGTTATTTGGTCGCATTCTTCACCAGGGATGAGCACTGCCCTCCTCACGTTCATGTGGGAACCAGCGAATGGGATGCCAGGTTTCTGTTCAGCTTTTGGCATAACGGCATCCGCCTATGGGACGTAACGCCGGCCAAGAACGGGCCTTGCACGCGGATACTGGAGGAGTTGCGTCAGGTGATCAAACGCCGCGCCAACTTGCGCAGGGCCCGGGAATGCTGGTGGGCAAGCCAGCAAACCTTGTGTCTGGACAATCAGGCCTGGGATCTGGAAATCGGCGAGGTGGTGGCTCCCCGCTACGGACGATTGAGTGCATCACCCATTCTTTGCGCTCTATTCGACGCCAGAAGCTACAAAACACAATTGCACTTGGCGGGCTACTGCACGCCGTTGGAGATAGAGTTATGAAACCCGTGAAAGCTCGCGAACACGATGACGACATCGTCGACCATGCCGCTCTCGAGCAGGCGACTGAACTGGGCCGCACACGCGGCGTCTTGCGCGCCGTCACCCTGCAGTTCATGGGTTCGTTGAATGCCTACGCCATTGGCTTTGCAGATCAGACCGCGCTACTGCTTCCAGTCGCTAACTATCCGGAGCTTCGCAATCTGTCGGTTCAAGAGCTTGAACAGATGGAGCTGGGCTTTGGAGGAAGCGCGCTGTGCCTTGAATCCCGTGACCTGCACATATCCGTCGCCGGGATGATCTCGGCCAGCGAATCATTGATGGCGATGGCGGCGAGTGTCGTTGCCTCGCGCAACGGTCGACGCAGCACTGAGGCAAAAACCAAAGCGTCGAGGGCCAACGGTTTGAAAGGCGGCCGTCCACGCAAGGTGATCGTGGCCCCATAACCTGCATCACCCCTGAAATCGATTCCCGCCATTCTTCTTCGCGCTGTACATCGCCTCATCGGCGTGGCGGAACAGTTGCGCGAGGTCGGTTGCGTTCTCGGGGTAGTTGGCGATGCCGATGCTGGGCAGGATCTGCCAGTCGTGGCCCTTGAGGACCATTGGCACGTTGAGGGTCTTGCAGATCTTGTCGGCGACCTTGCCGGAATCTTCGAGGCTGTTGACGCGATCGAGCAGGATGACGAACTCGTCTCCGCCGATGCGGGCGACGGTGTCTGTCTCGCGCACGCATTGTTTGAGGCGGTGCGCGACTTCCTGCAACAGCAGGTCGCCTGCGGCGTGGCCGAGGGTGTCGTTGACCAGCTTGAATTTGTCCAGGTCCAGATACAACAGCGCCATGCGACCCTTGCTGTTCTTTGCCCGCTCAAGGGATTGCAGCAAACGCTCGTGAAGGAGCATGCGATTGGGCAACTGCGTCAGTTGATCGTACTGCGCCATGCTTTTGAGACGTTCGTAGAGTTGCTTGCGCTCGATGGCCGCAGCGACCTGGGTGGAGACGAACTGCAGCGACTCCTTGTCACGCTCGTCATACGGCGGACAATCGGTGTGACTCTTGACCAGCAGTGCGCCGATGATGCCGTGCTGGGTTTCCAGCGGCGCACCCAGCCAGGAAAACACGTCGTCTGCCGTGCGCTGCCTGAGGTAATCGGGCACGCCATCGTCGCTCTGCCGGGGCCCGGAACCTGAAGCCAGCAACAGGGTTTTCCCGCTGCTGGCCACTTCTGTTGCCAATGCGTCAGCCATAGGCCGTTGCAACGAAGGGTCCTGTTCGTCGACGTGGTAAGGAAAGTTCAGCAGGCCACTGTATTTATCCTTCAAGGCGACGAAGAAGTTGCGCGCCGGCAGCAGATCGCCGATGACGCCATGAATGTCCTTGAACAGCGCCGACAGGTCACTGGCGACGTGGGCCGCCTCCGAGATGCGAAACAGCGCGGTGCGCATCGATTCGGCGCGCTTGCGCTCGGTGATGTCCCGGGCCACGGCGATGCGCAGCTTGTGATCCTGCGACCAGCGCGCTGACCACATGATGTGGACGATGCGCCCGTCCTTGCGCACATAGCGGTTCTCGAATCCGAGGTTGGGTTGCCCGGCCATGATCTCGCCTGCCGCCGCAAGAGTGCGCTCCTGGTCATCGGGATGCACCAGCTCGATCATCCTGCGCCCGATCAGCTCCTGTGGCAGATAACCGAAGATCCGCTCCGCCGCCGCGCTGACAAAGACATACCGCCCTTCCGCGTCGACCACGCAGATGGCGTCCAGCAACATGTCGACAAATCCCGTAAGCGCCGCGTAAGTGTTTGTTTCCATGCGAAAAGCACTACCTGCATTAGCCAACGTTCACGCTTTCGAGAGAGGTAGGTCATAAAAAATGACCTAACCTGCGGTCATAGTGCCCAAACCCGATGCGTTCGGCCATCTGCCGATTGAGCACTTGAACGAATCATGCACAAAAAGGAACGAGAGCTTATGTTCAAAGGAATCAGTAGAACGTTGAGCACCGCCGCACTGGCCGGTGCGCTGTTGTCTTCGGGACTGGCCGGTGCCGCCGATGCGCCGGGCAAGGCGCTGGCGGCGAAAATCGGCGTGCCGTGGCCTGCGGTCATCGCCCATCGCGGCGCCTCGTTCGATGCCCCTGAAGAAACCGTGCCCTCCTACACCCTGGCTCGCGAACTGGGCGCGGACTATCTGGAGATGGACATCCAGCGTACCAAAGACGGTGTCCTGATCGCGCTGCACGACGACACTCTGGAGAGGACCACCAACATCGCCCAGGTCTACCCCGACCGGGTGAAGGATCCGCTGAGCAGCTTCACCCTTGAAGAAATCAAGCGCCTGGATGCCGGCTCATGGTTCAACAAGGCCCATCCGGATCGCGCCCGCGCCAGCTACGCGGGGTTGAAGATCCTGACGCTGGACGAGGTGATCGATATCGCCGAGGGCGGCAAGAACAAGCCTGGCCTGTACATCGAAACCAAGGTGCCGGCGCAGTTTCCCGGTATCGAGGAAGACTTGAAGAACAAACTCGCGCAACGTGGCTGGCTGAGCCAGCGTCCGGCGGCCGAGAAAGGCCATGTGAACGTTGCACACATGCCGGGGCGCGTGGTGTTGCAGACCTTTGAAAAGCCAAGCCTTGAACTGCTGCACAAAGCCATGCCGGACACGCCCAAGGTGCTGTTGCTGTGGCTGGGCGACGGCTATATCCCGGCAGCATCCGACAAGAGCTTCAAGGACTCGGGGGCCAAGGACAAGGCGGCGTTCTACGCGACGCAACAGGTCAAGTCCAAGGAGGATTTCGCGGCGTGGATGGATTGGGCCAAGGCCCATGGCGCGGTGGGCACAGGCCCTGCGGCAGCCCTGAAGAATGGCGGTGACCAGAGCTACATGGACCTGGTGCAGCCATGGATGAACAAGATGGCCCACGACCGCGGCATGATCATCCACCCCTACACCGTGGACGATGCCGTGGACTTCAAGGCCATCAGCGAGCGCGGTGTCGACGGTTTCTTCACCAACCGCGCTTCGGAGTTGTTGAAGTTCTACGGGCGGCCTTCGAAGGAGAGCAAGGAGTCGATCCTCAAGCGGATCGGCTACTGAGCCCTGACCTCTCAACCCCGTAGCAGCACGGCTTGCCGGCGGGAGCGGTGTGTCAGTGACGCATTCGTCGCCTGACACACCGCTGAGCCTGTAGGAGCGCGCTTGCCCGCGACAGCAGAGTGTCAGCCACCCTTGCAATGTCAGTTAAAACCCGTCGCGGGCAAGCGCGCTCCTACAAGGGGATCGCAGCCTTACGCCAGTTGCGCAACCACTTCGGCCAGCGCCTTGGCAGGATCGGCCGCCTGGCTGATCGGGCGGCCGATGACCAGGTAGTCGGAGCCGGCGTCCAGTGCCTGGCGCGGGGTCAGGATGCGGCGCTGGTCGTCCTGAACGCTGCCAGCCGGGCGGATACCTGGGGTCACCAGTTGCAGCGACGGGTGCGCAGCCTTGAGCGCCTGGGCTTCCAGGGCCGAGCACACCAGGCCGTCCATACCGGCCTTCTGCGCCAGTGCCGCCAGGCGCAGCACCTGCTCCTGCGGCTCGATGTCCAGGCCGATGCCGGCCAGATCCTCACGTTCCATGCTGGTCAGCACGGTCACGCCGATCAGCAATGGCTTGGCGCCGGTGCGCTGGTCCAGCACGTCGCGACAGGCCGCCATCATGCGCAGACCGCCGGAGCAGTGCACGTTGACCATCCACACGCCCATCTCGGCCGCAGCCTTGACCGCCATGGCGGTGGTGTTGGGGATGTCATGGAATTTGAGGTCCAGGAATACCTCGAAACCCTTGTCATTCAAGGTTTCGACGATGCCTGACGCGCTGCTGGTGAACAGCTCCTTGCCCACTTTGACCCGGCACAGTTTCGGATCGAGCTGGTCTGCCAGCTTCAACGCCGCTTCGCGGGTCGGGAAATCCAGGGCAACGATGATGGGGGTCTGGCAGGCGGACATGAGCGGGTTCTCTGGCAAGTCGAAATCGGCGCGCATTGTAGCTGAACATGTCCCGGCGCGGGACCCGGTGATCGGCAACTCCATGGTAAAACCCCGCAATGCCTGAAACGGGGCCTGCCGAAGCATCATCACGGTACTCGCCCGACCGGGCATCTCATACAATGGAACCTGTGGGCAGCGCCATTGCTCAAAGCTTTATCACAATAAGGAGTGAGCATCATGCCCTGGTACGCGTGGTTGATACTGGTCGTTGCAATAGGCTCGATCGTCGGTGGTTTGCTGATGCTCAAGGATTCAGCGAAAAAACTTCCCCTGACCGAAGAACAACTCAAGCGAGTTCATGAGCGCAATGCCGAAATGGATGCCAAGGAAGCTCGCGACCGCTGATGACTGCGGGCGGAGCCAAAGGCGCCGCCCGTTCCCCTTCAATCCCGACCTTCATCCATATCCAGCGCCACGGCGTGGTGGCTGGCCTGTGGCGTGACGGCGATGCGAAACGGCTGGAAAATCCTGAACATCTGGCCGTTTTCCCGCAACTGACGCAGCAGATCGCTGAACCGCTCCCCCGTGATCGGCGCGCCCGGCCGCAACAGCGTGAAATGGCGATACACCTGATCCACCTTGTCCGACGCCATGAACTGGTTGGCATCCTGCGGGTTGTTCGCCAGGAAGGTGCTCAGGTACGAGCGCGTGACCAGGGCGATGTCCGCCCGATCCCGTAGCACCATCGCAAGATTGCTGTCGTGAGAATAGGTCAGCGTGGCGTTGTAGTGCTCGGCGAGAAATTTGGGGTCGGCGTTGAAGTCGGCGAAGGCGTAGTGATACCCGCTGAACAGCGCCAGCCGCTTGCCGCGCAAGTCGTCGAAGTAGCTCTGGGTGCGGCCTGCGCCACGATGGGCGACGAAGATTTCCGCGTCTTCCAGGCCCATGTCGACATCTTCGTGGGGAATGTCTTTCCAGCCCCAGCCAGGGTTCTCGAAGATCGCCATGTCGAAGCGCGCCTGCTGAAAATCCCGGAAACGACGAGGAATGGAGGTGGGTACCATCTCGAAACGGTATTCACTCTGCATGGCGTTCAGGGCGCTGACCATCTGCGGCAGCAAACCGGTGTCTTCGCCGCGCTCGGGGCGAATGGTGTACGGCGGAAAATGCGCCGCGCCAATGCGCACGACCTGCGCCGCGCTCGCCTGCCAGGCGCACAGGGTGGTCGTGACCAGCAGCAGCGTTTTCAGAGCCATCCGCATTGGCATAGACATCAAGACAGAACACTCCCGACGAATCGAAGTACGTAAGCTATGCGTTTGAAAACAATTAGACAACGGTCAAACAACGCGAAGTCCGATTTATTCTTGATATGAATGCCCCGCAACCAAGGGCTGCGCCCGGAGCGCATCGCTTGAGCATCGCGGCGGGAATACGCAAGCCATTCCCGGCTCCGCCATCCCGGAAAAAAACACTTACAAAATCGCCGGACGCGCCGCAATTTATGCCCTGCAAGCCAGGCAGGCAAGCGGCTGGTGGAACATTCCCGACGGTCGTGCGGTAAAAATCCGCAGCACCGCGCAAACCATCGGCCTTCCTGTGAGTCTGATTGAGCAGCTACGCTCCATGGCGGTGCCACGGATTTGAGACTGGAGTTGCACATGCCCCACTGGCTGGTGATAGACCTGGAGGCCACCACCGAAGAGGGCGGATGGCCGGTGGCAGAGATGGAAATCATTGAGATCGGCGCCTGCGTGGTCAATTCGGACGGGCGGGAGGTCGATCATTTCGAGCGTTTCGTGCGTCCGGTCAGGCGGCCATTGCTGACCCCGTTCTGCCGCGAGCTGACCCATATCCAGCAGGCGCAGATCGACACCGCCCAGCCTTTGCCAGCCATCTGGCCGCAATTCGAGCGCTGGCTGGGCAATCATCGCAGCCGGCTGCAGGGCTGGGTCAGTTGGGGTGACTACGATCGTCAGCAGTTCGAACTGCAATGGCAGCAGCATCAGTTGGTCAGCGAGTTGAGCGGCCTCTCGCACATCAACCTCAAGCAGCGCTTCGCCAAGGCGCGGCATCTACAGAAACCCTGCGGCCTGAACACTGCCCTGCAACTGGCGGGCATGCATTTCAGCGGCCAGCAACACCGGGCACTGACCGATGCGCGCAACACCGCAAGACTTTTGCCGCTGGTGATTCCGGCCTGAAGTGACGCATTTATCAAAGCGGATGACGTCCTTTTATACGTTGGGCATACTGTCCGGCCTTTTTCAGCCCTTTCCAAGGAATCCGCCATGTTCAAGGTCAACGAATATTTCGACGGCACCGTCAAGTCCATCGCCTTCCAGCAAGCCGATGGCGCAGCCACTATCGGTGTCATGGCGCCAGGGAAGTACAACTTCGGCACCGCCGACCGCGAGATCATGCACGTGGTGTCCGGCTCGCTGAAAGTCCTGCTGCCAGGCAGCAACGATTGGGAAATCTTTAACGCGGGCGACCAGTTCCGTGTACCGGCCAACAGCAAGTTCGACCTGGAAGTGAGCGTCGAAACCGCTTACCTGTGCGAGTACCGCAAGGACTGACACCCTCTTCCTGTCGCCGCCCGGCCGGGTGGCGCTCCGCTTGCTGGCGGTGGCGACTGCAAGTACGCCAACGCCGGCAAGCCGTGCTGCTACACACGCTCATTCGCAGGGCCCATCGCATTGAATTGCAACGCCGCCAGTCGCGCATACAGCGCATTGCTGGCAATCAGTTGCTGATGCGTGCCCACCGCCACCAGCCGCCCCTGATCCATCACCGCAATCCGGTCGGCGTTCTGCACCGTGGCCAGACGGTGGGCGATCACCAGGGTCGTGCGGTCCTTCATCAAGGTAGGCAAGGCCTGCTGAATCAGATGCTCGCTCTGGGCATCCAGCGCACTCGTGGCCTCGTCGAGCAGCAGAACCGGTGCATCGGCCAGCAGCGCCCGGGCAATGGCCAGGCGCTGGCGCTGCCCGCCTGAAAGCCCCATCCCGCCATCGCCCAGGTGAGTCTGATACCCCTGGGGCAACAGCTCGATGAACTCGTGGGCATGGGCGATCCGCGCCGCAGCCTGAATCTGCTCAAGGCTGGCATCCGGGCGGCCATAGCGAATGTTGTCCTCGACGCTGCCGAAGAACAGCGCCGGCGTCTGGGATACCCAGGCGAAACAGCGGCGCAGGTCCAGTGGATCGAGACGCTCGACCGGCAAGCCCTCGATGCGCACCTGCCCCTGTTGCGGATCGTAGAAACGCAGCAGCAGATCGAACAGCGTCGACTTGCCCGCCCCCGACGGCCCGACCAGCGCCAGGGTTTCGCCGGGCTCGATGGTCAGCGTCAGGTCCTCTACGGCATTGCGCTCGGGCCGCGACGGGTAAGCGAAGCTGACGTTCGCAAGCTCCAGCCGCCCACTGACCCGCTGCGGCAGCACCAGGACATCCTCGGCAGGCGGGGTGATTTCACTGCGCGCCTGCAGCAGTTCGGTGATGCGTTCTGCCGCGCCTGCCGCCCGTTGCAGCTCCCCGATCACTTCGCTGAGGGTGCCGAACGCGCTGCCGACGATCAGGCTGTAGAACACGAAGGCTGCCAGTTCACCGCCGGAAATGCGCCCGGCAATGACATCCATGCCACCTACCCAGAGCATCACCGCCACCGCGCCAAGCACCAGCACGATGACCAGGGTGATCAGCCACGAACGCTGCAGGATCCGCTTGCGCGCCGTGTCGAACGCGTCTTCGGCGGTCTGCCCGAAGCGCTGCCGGTCCTGGGCCTGATGGTTGTAGGCCTGCACCGTCTTGATCTGGCCCAGGGCCTCGGAGACATAGCTGCCGACATCCGCGACCCGGTCCTGGCTCTCCCGCGACAGGCTGCGCACCCGCCGCCCGAAGATCAGGATCGGCGCCACCACCAGCGGCAACGCGATCACCACGATACTGGTCAGCTTGGGGTTGGTGAAAAACAGCAGAATCACCCCGCCGATCACCATCAGCGCGTTGCGCAGAAACATCGACAGCGACGAGCCGATCACCGATTGCAACAGCGTGGTGTCGGCGGTCAGGCGTGACTGGATCTCCGAGCTGCGGTTGTTTTCGTAGAAGCCGGGATGCAGGCTGACCAGGTGATCGAACACCTGCTTGCGCAGATCGGCCACCACCCGTTCGCCGATCCACGACACCAGGTAAAAACGGGCGAAGGTGCCCACTGCCAGCGCCAGGATCAGCAACATGAACAGGCCGATGGTTTCGTTGAGCAGGGTCGGCGAGCGGGTCATGAATCCCTGATCGACCATTAGCCGGATGCCCTGCCCCATGGACAACGTGATGGCCGCCGTGACGATCAACGCCACCAGCGCGCCGATGGCCTGCCTGCGATAAGGCGCGAGCATGCGCATGGCCAGACGAATGGCGTGACGCTGACGCCCTGATAACACTGCTGCCATGAAATACACCTGATAGACGGCTCGAATGGCAGAGCCTACACCGCTCGTCACCTGCACGCTCGTCGAGATGCGCTGAACTCGGGGCGGCACAGCCAGTCAGGTAAAAGGTGCCCGCGCAGCACCCGCGGATGTCACGGGGTGGTCATCAAGCGTGGATACCGTAAAACGCACAACCTGATGAGGAGAGAGGCCCATGAGCTTGCAGCAGAGCAGTCACGAACCCGTCGTACGCCCTCAACCGGAGTTTCAACTGGGAGGCGCGATTCTTGACAAGGACGGAAAGGAAGTCCTGATTACTGAAGAGATGGTTCAGGCCGCATGTCAGGAATGCGAAAAGTACTGGGTCAAACCTGAAAAACAAGACTGATGAACAGACTTACTTGAAACCCGGCGCCATTGCCGGGTTTTTTATGGGCGTTTTAAACATCCTGCAATAAACAAGGGCTGCTAACTGCTTGCCCTACCCACCTCCTTGCGATTACGTCCCCGGCTTATCAGTCAATCGACTCAATCCAAGGAAGATCGTCATGCCCGCTACACATTACAGCTACACGCCCAAAGAAATGGACGCCGCCTACGAAACACTGGAAGCGAGCCTATTCAAAGTCAAGCGGGACATTGGGGAGGATAACCTGCCCGCGCCGAAGATCCTGGTGGTTGCCGGGGTTCAGGGCTCCGGCAAGACCTACATGCTCAATAACACGCTGCTCAAGGATGGCGGTTACGACAATTACGTGCGTCTGTACAAGGAGAGCTTCAGGGAACTTCACCCGCGTTATGCCGAATTCGCCAATCAGGACGTTCTCAGCCGCTACAAGCACACCGAAACGTTTATCTGGGAGTTGTGTGCGCGTATTTTCGCCTACGCCCATGAAAACAAGTACAACATCATCCTGGAAACGGCGCTGGACACCAAGGCGTTCGCGACCGTCATCAACGGCAAGGAACTGGCCGATTACCAGTTCGACGTGCATCTGATCGGCTGCAAGAAGGACTTCGTCCACCTGTCCACCATCAAGCGCGCGCTCGACGCCCTTGAGCAAGGCACGCTGGAGCGCTTTGTCGATGTCGCGACCATCGAGGCCAGCCTGGAGAACGCCGAGGCAATCCTCAATGCCTTCGAGGCAGCCTGCATGCGTGTCAGCGGATCGACCATCAGCATGTACGAACGCGGGTTCGGCGAGCTGAAAAACCGCCGGCTGCTGTGCCGCAGCCGCTGCGATCACATCAACAGCCTCACGCCGCTGGAGTTTCTCGACGAAACGGGCCAGCCCATCACTCTGGAACGGCAGATCCGACGCATCGAACGAAGCGAGCTGCTGCCCGTGCCTTGCAGCTTCGCCAATTTCATCGAGATGACCCATGCACCGGTCGTAGGCGACAATGACCGCCGCGAGGCCTGGGAGAGCGCCTACCGCGCCTTGGGCCGCATGCGTGGATTCTGGCAGCAGATCCCGTCGCGCCTGCCCGAGACGCTGTGGGGCTATATCAAGAAGTACACCCGGTAATCACTCGTCGACCAGCACTGCGCCGAGGGCCTGAACGATCTGCATCAGTGCAGCCGATTGCCCCTTGATATCCACGTGCAGGCCTTCGATTTCCCGGCGCGGCGGATAGTGTTTGCGCAGGGCATCGAAGGCCAGCTTCTGCTGGGTGGCATCGGGGACCAGGCTGCGTCGGAAGTCGGCGTCGTCACGGCGTGGATCGTAGACACCGCGACAGAGCATGTTCAGCGCCCAGACCGGATCGGTCTCGGCGTCCAGGGTCACCTGGGCCAGCCATTGCCGAGGCAGCAGGTCCTCCAGGCGAATGGCCGCAGGCTGGCCCAGGTGCTCGCACAGCGCCTGGTAGATCTGCGCCGTGCCGCGCTGGCGGCCGTCGAGGCTGTAGCCGGCGATGTGCGGGGTGCCGATGACGCAGAGTTCGGCGAGGTCCGGATCCACCAGGGGTTCTTTTTCCCAGACATCCAGCACCGCTTGCAGGTCTTCACGCTCGAGCAGCACTTCGCGCAGGGCCAGGTTGTCGATGATCGGCCCGCGTGCGGCGTTGATCAGCCATGTGCCTTGCTTGAGGCCTTGCAGGCGGCTGCGGTCAAACAGGTGCCACGTCGGCGACTCGCCGATCTTGTTCAGAGGGGTGTGCAGGCTGATGACGTCGCAGCGAGCGATGATTTCGTCGAGGCTGACGTAGTCACCCCCTTCGGCGGCCTGACGGGGCGGATCGCAGACCAGCACGTTCCAGCCCAGGCCGCGCAGCACCTTGATCAGCCGACCACCCACCTGCCCGTCACCCACGACGCCGTAGGTGCGCGTGGCCAGATTGGCGCCTTCGATTTCAGCCAGGGTCAGCAGGCTGCCCAGCACGTAATCCACCACACCCCGGGCATTGCAGCCTGGTGCGCTGGACCACTGGATGCCCGCTTGCTTGAGATATTCCAGGTCGAGGTGATCGGTGCCGATGGTGCAGGTGCCGACGAAACGCACCGGGGTGCCTTCGAGCAGTTCGCGGGTCACCTGGGTCACCGAGCGCACCAGCAGGATGTCGGCGTCGGCGACGGCAGCGCGGTCAAGGGTGCGGCCGGGGTAGCGGTGGATTTCACCGAAACCCTGGAAGAAGGCGTCGAGCAGTGGAATGTTTTCGTCAGCAACTATGCGCATGGTGGGCTCCCTGGAGTCGCGGCAGTGTAGGCGCTGACGGGTGAGGGAGCCAGCCCGAAGACGCAAGCCGGGCCGGGTCAGCCCTGTTTCTTGCGAATCCAGTACAGGAAGACGCCGTCGCCGATCTGTTTGTCGACCAGTTCGTGGTCGAGAAACACGCAGAACTTGGGGATGTCGCGCTGGGTGGACGGGTCGGTGGCGATGACTTTGAGCAGGCCGCCGGCCGGCAGGTCGCGGACTTTCTGGTGCAGCATCATCACCGGCTCAGGGCAATTGAGGCCGGTGGCGTCGAGGACGGCGTCGACGGCAAGGCTTTCGAGGGAATCAGACATGGGGCACTCCGGAAACTGGTGGGCATTGTCGCTTAAATGGTGGTAGGCGGGTAGATCTGATCATCTGTTAACGGCGCTTGTGACGCTCCGCGTCGCGGGTGACTTTTGAATTGGGGGCTTATCCGTTGTCGCGGTGGCTGGGCTTTAGGGTTTCGCCCCTTACGGGCGACCTACTTTCTTTCGGGAAAGTAGGCAAACCATTTGCTCCTGGCTGGGGTCCTTCGGACTTCCCTCGAC
>NZ_JBIVCV010000023.1:0-61157 GCF_044746765.1 Pseudomonas sp. NPDC090203 | reverse complement strand
GTGATGGGCCGTCCCTGGCCCGCACGGCTTTCGCGGCTTCCTGCCGCTCATCCCCCTCCACGACACCTGCGCTCGGCCTGGCGCCTTAACGTCGCGGTCGGCGGCGCCTGCACCATCGCGTAAGAAGATCAAAAGCCAGATCAAAATCTCTGGCTAAACCCCGCCCCGTAGCAGCACGGCTTGCCGGCGGGGGCGTCTTCAAAATCGCCCCCGCCGGCAAGCCGTACTGCTACGACTTTGGGGTATGGCGAAAAAATGAAATTCACCCCAACCCTGTAGGAGCGCGCTTGCCCGCGACGGCATCCTCAAGGCCACATTCGCCAGAACGCCCGACACACCGCCCCGTAGCAGTCCGGCTTGCCGGCGTCAGCGCCCTCAAGATCGCCCCCGCCGGCAAGCCGGACTGCTACGGCCTTCGGTCAGAAGCGACCCGACGGCCCGACGCAAACCCCGTAGCAGCCGGGCTTGCCCGCGGGAGCGATCTCTAGGGCACCACCCCCGCCAGGCCTTCACCGGAGCACATCATGCAAACGATTGCGCCTCGGGCTTTAATTATCCGGTTGGCAGACCAGATCATCTTCCTCTTCCAGCCGGTTGAGGTCGGCGCACAGCTGGATCGACCAGAAGCTCGCGCCCTGGGCGATGGCTTCGCTCTGGGCCTCTTGCAGGACCTGGTGGGCCTGGGCGATGAGGGTGTCGTCTTGGGCGAGCAACTGCGCTTTGGTGCGCAGCAGTTCCGGCACCAGCCAGCGTTCCTGGCGGCCGATTGCGGTGTCCAGCGTCTGTTCGATCACTTCCAGCGCGCGGTGCGCCAGCCCGAGCATCGCCAGGCCTTTTGCATATTCGCAACGCATCAGGCTGTAGAGCGGGCTGCCGCCCTGATCCTGCAGCTGTTCCAGCACTTCGCCCAAATGCGGCAGGGCTTCTTCGGCGGCGCCCTGGCGGATCTGCAGGATGTGCTCGAAACAGTGGGCGAACTGGCGCCACAGGTACAGGTCGTGGCCTTCCATGCTGTCTTGCAGCACGGACAGGTAATGCCGGGCTTTATCCAGCCGCCCTGACAATAAGGTGATCGGGATCGCGCTCAGGCTCAGGGTGTACCAGAGGGTGGCCGGGTGGTTGAGGCGGATGGCCTGGCTGACACTCTGATCAAGGGCCAGCAGCGCCGCGTTCACGTCACCCTGCAGCAGTTGGATCTGCGCCTTGAGGGAGCTGGCCGCGATGCGCTGGTCGAAGTGCAGGTCGATCAGGTGGGTGTTCGCCGACAGCGGCGAACTCAGGGCCTCGACCACGGTGCGCTGGGCCTCTTCCAGCCGCCCCATGTGGAACAGGGCTGCGGCGCGCATGCGCAATCCCAGCAGCTTGCGTTCGCTGCGGCTGCAATCGCGGATCAACTCCACGTAGCGGTCGGCCAGTTCCAGAGCAGCGACGTACTGGTTGCGGCAACTGAGGTCATTCCACATGCCCCACAACGCACGCAGTTTGTGCTCGGTGTCGTTCAGGGCGTGGGCGTCTTCGCTGACCTGCAGCCAGGCTTCGCGGATTTTCGTGCCGCCACCGAACGTCAGGGTCATGACGCTGGCCGAGATGGTCAGCAATTGCATGCGCTGACGCTGCGGGATCTGCGCATGTTCACCCGCCGGTTGCAGGCCACGGCTGACCCAGTCATAGCATTCGGCTGTCAGGGACAGGCGCAGCCACAGCGGCGCGCTGACCAACGTCAGCTCGACCGCCAGTTCGCGATCGCCCTGTGGCGAGTAGGCCCACTCCAGCGCCGCGCGAACGCTATCGACATCTGCGCCGTAGCGCGCAAGCCACGCCTGCGGAGTGGTCCCGACCAGGTCCTGCACCGACTTGTGCAACTCATCGAGCGCCCAGTCGGCGTGACGCAGTGCGGTGGCATCGGTTTCGCCGTGTTCTTCCAGCTTGTGCTGTGCGTAGAGCCGAGTGGTTTCCAGCAGGCGATAACGCTTGATGGCGTTGCGCTCGCGTGACATCACCAGCGATTTATCCAGCAGGCTTTCCATCAGTTGTGCCGACACCTCGGCAGGCACGTCGATCACCGCCTGCACCGCATTGAGGGTGAACAGACCGGTGAACACCGACAGTTGGCGCAGCATGGCCTGTTCCTGCGCCGACAGCATCGCGTAGGTCCAGTCCAGCGCTGCGCCAAGGGTTCTATGCCGGGGCAGGGCGGTGCGTCGGCCGGTCATCTGCAAGCGGAAAACCCCGTCGAGCATTTCCGGCAAGTGGGCGATGCCGAACGCCTTGACCCGAGCGGCGGCGATTTCGATAGCCAGCGCGTTGCCGTCCAGTTTGCGGCAGATCGCCGCTGCGGCCTGGACGTCGCGATCACGGAATACGTAACCCAAGTCATGGGCGGCGATGCGCTCGACCAGCAGCTCGATGGCCGGGTACTGCATCGCCTGCTCGGTATTCAGGTCAGGGGCGTCGGGCGGGTAGGGCAGCGGCGCCAGTTCATGCACGAACTCGCCCTGGGCGCGCAGCGGCTCGCGGCTGGTGACCAGCACCGAGCATTGGCGGGCGTCGTGCAGGATCACTTCGATGGCGGTCGCGGTTTCTTCGAGCACGTGCTCGCAGTTGTCCAGAATCAGCAGCACCTTGTTGGCGGCCAGTCGCCTGGCAATCCCGCGCAGCGGATCCTCGGCGTTGCACTCGATCTTCAGCGCCGCAGCGATGACCACATGCACCAGTTGCCCACGGCTCACCGATGCAAGATCGATGAAACACACACCTTGCCCGTAGTGCGGCTGCACCCGGTCGGCCAGGGCCTGGGCGACGGTGGTCTTGCCGATGCCAGCGTGGCCGGTGATGGTCACGAAGCGGCGAGCCTCAAGCTGCTCACCGAGTACCGCCAGCAGTTTCTCCCGGCCGAAGACGGGCCGGGTGCTGAACTGCACCTCGGGCTGAGCGGGGCTGACGGCCTGCACGTCATGAACGGCAGGGGCAATGATCGGCGCGACGAAGCGATAGCCGCGTCCCGGCACGGTCACGATCCAGGTCGAGTCCCCGTCATCGCCCAGGGCCCGACGCAGGGTCAGGACCTGCGCGCGCAGGTTGCATTCCTCGACCACGACCTTCGGCCAGACCAGCCCCAGCAGTTCGGACTTTTCAAGCAATTCGCCGGGACGGGTGGCCATGGCGATGAGCAGCAACATCGCCCGGCTCCCCAACTGCACGGGCTCGCCGTTTTTCAGCAACTGGTGATGCTGAGGTATGAGCGCAAAGGGACCGAAACAGATCGCGTCATCCGGGACGGGGAAATCCAGACCGCTTCCTTGGTCGGATCTTTCAGGACTGAATCTGTCGAAACTCATCGCATACCTTTAAAAGATGAAGGTCTGGATAGCCTGGTAGACCGTCAGCTTGTATCCAGAATCAACGGGTATGCAAGAGTTTCCGACACATTGGTTACTATTTGTGTGTTCTGCGTCGCAAAGGCTCTGAACAGGCCCTTCCACAGGTTTTTAACCCACTGGTTAGTGAGTGCGTGGCGCAGTGCAGGAATGTCGCAGTGTCTTGCGAGGTACGCGTCGGGCGAAGTCGCCTGAGCGCTGGATGGCGGGGGTTGTATCAGAAGAGGATGCGCCCGGGCGGGCGCACCTCATGTCGGGAAGCGATCCTGAGAACTTATTCGTCCCAGGCGCGATCGCCGTTTTCGTCCTTGATGCGGGTCGGCAGGCCCATCACGTCCAGCGCCTTGAGGAACGCCTTGGCAGGCAGCTCTTCGACGTTGACCATGCGGTTCACATCCCACTCGCCACGGGCAACCAGCAGGGCTGCGGCCACGGGCGGCACGCCTGCGGTGTAGGAGATGCCCTGGCTGTCGGTTTCGGCGAAGGCTTCTTCGTGGTCGGCCACGTTGTAGATGAACACTTCGCGCGCCTTGCCGTCCTTGGTGCCTTTGACCAGGTCGCCAATGCAGGTCTTGCCGGTGTAGCCCGGCGCCAGCGAGGCAGGGTCAGGCAGCACGGCCTTGACCACTTTCAACGGCACGATCTCGACGCCTTCGGCGGTCTTGACCGGTTGCTCGGAGAGCAGGCCCAGGTTCTTCAGCACGGTGAACACGTTGATGTAGTGCGCGCCGAAGCTCATCCAGAAGCGCACGTTGGGCACGTCGAGGTTCTTGGAGATCGAGTGCACTTCATCGTGACCGGTGAGGTACAGGTCCTGGGAGCCTACGACTGGCAGGTCGTCGGTGCGCTTGACTTCGAACATGGTGTTGCTGGTCCACTGGCTGTTCTGCCAGCTCCACACTTGCCCGGTGAACTCGCGGAAGTTGATTTCCGGGTCGAAGTTGGTGGCAAAGTATTTGCCGTGCGAGCCAGCATTGACGTCGAGGATGTCGATCGAATCAATGCGGTCGAAATATTCTTGCTGCGCCAGTGCGGCGTAGGCATTGACCACACCCGGGTCGAAACCGATACCGAGAATGGCCGTGATGTTCTTCTGTTGGCATTCCTCGAGGTGTTTCCACTCGTAGTTGCCATACCAGGGCGGCGTTTCGCAGACCTTGCCCGGCTCTTCGTGGATAGCGGTATCCAGGTAAGCCACGCCGGTGTCGATGCAGGCACGCAGGACCGACATGTTGAGGAAGGAGGAGCCGACGTTGATCACGATCTGGGACTCGGTCTCCAGAATCAGCGATTTGGTCGCTTCGATGTCCAGCGCGTTCAGGGCATAGGCCTTGATTTCCGCAGGCTGCTTGAGGCTGCCCTTGGCGTTGACGCTGTCGATGATGGCCTGGCACTTGGAGATGTTACGCGACGCGATAGCAATACGACCGAGTTCGTCGTTGTGCTGCGCGCACTTGTGGGCCACCACCTTGGCGACACCTCCCGCACCAATGATAAGAACGTTCTTCTTCAATTTGTTTCTCTCTCCTTAAAATCCGCCAGCTTACGAGAGGCTGGACAGGTAATCGTCAAAACCGAACTCACGAACCACCTCGACAGTACCGTCGAGTTGTTTCACTGCAATGGACGGCATTTTCAGGCCGTTGAACCAGTTCTTCTTGACCATGGTGTAACCCGCGGCGTCAACGAACGACAGACGGTCGCCGATGGCCAGCGGACGCTCGAATTGGTATTCACCGAAGATGTCTCCGGCCAGGCACGACTTGCCGCATACCATGTAGGTGTGATCGCCTGCGCTTGGGGCGAGTTTCGCGTCCAGGCGGTAGATCAGCAGGTCCAGCATGTGGGCTTCGATGGAGCTGTCGACCACGGCCAGGTTCTTGCCGTTGAACAGGGTGTCGAGCACGGTCACTTCCAGCGAGGCGCTCTGGGTGATCGCTGCTTCGCCCGGCTCCAGGTAAACCTGCACGCCGTATTTCTGCGAGAAGGCCTTCAGGCGCGCGCAGAACTGGTCCAGCGGATAACCTTCGCCGGTGAAGTGGATGCCGCCGCCCAGGCTTACCCACTCGACCTTGTGCAGCAGGTGGCCGAAGCGCTCTTCGATGGTCGACAGCATCTGGTCGAACAGGCTGAAGTCGCCGTTTTCGCAGTTGTTGTGGAACATGAAACCTGTGATCTCGCCGATCACCTTCTCGATTTTAGCCGGGTCCCATTCGCCCAGGCGGCTGAACGGACGAGCCGGGTCGGCCAGCAGGTAGTCAGAGCTGCTGACTTGCGGGTTGACGCGCAAGCCGCGGACCTTGCCGGCGCAGGCAGGGGCGTGGCGCTCCAGCTGGCTGATGGAGTTGAAGATGATCTTGTCGCAGTTGTCGAGCATCTCCTCGATCTCGTCATCTGCCCAGGCCACGCTGTAGGCGTGCGCTTCGCCGGCGAACTTCTGGCGACCCAGTTTCAGCTCGTACAGCGAGGAGGAGGTGGTCCCGTCCATGTATTGCTGCATCAGGTCGAACACCGACCAGGTCGCAAAGCACTTGAGGGCCAACAGGGCTTTCGCACCGGAGTTCTCGCGCATGTAGGCGATCTTTTCCATGTTGCGCAGCAGCTTTTGTTTGTCGATGAGGTAGTACGGCGTTTTGATCATTTCGTGGCCTCCAGCAATGCCAGCCGAAAAAGGACGGCGATTGTGCCTTCACTCGCAGGGGATCGAAAGGGCGAAACCGATTTTTTGCGTCCATATGCGACGCAGCAGCGCGGAATTGCCCATTGCTGAAACATTTTGACGCCTGTTTGACCGCTCAAGCCCCCGCCTGCCTGACAACTCTTTCACTGTGCACAGCTTTTGTTTCAGCCATCATTTGGCAATCAAAAGCGTGACAAAATGTCGCAATTGCTTCCAGGCGAGTAAGATAGGCCCCCTGATTTTTTCAGCCCCTCATTTTTTCGGACGGAGCCTGCGTCGAGCGTCGTGAAAGACCGACCTCCGGGGCATCCCTTCGGGCATGTATTGATAGAGCAAATAGAGAAAAGGCGATTACTGATGACCAAAACTTCGCGACCTTTATATATTTCATACGCTGGTCCCTCGCTGCTGGAGATGCCGCTGCTCAACAAGGGCAGTGCTTTCACGCCGCAGGAGCGTGTGGATTTCAACCTGATCGGCCTGTTGCCACAGAACGTTGAAACCATCGAAGAGCAGGTGACCCGCGTTTACAACCAGTACCAGCAATGCGCGAGCGATCTGGACAAGCACATCTACCTGCGCTCGATCCAGGACAACAACGAAACCTTGTTCTTCCGCCTGCTGGACTCGCATCTGGAAGAGATGCTGCCGATCATCTACACCCCGACCGTGGGCCAGGCGTGCCAGGAATTCTCCAAGATCTACCGCACCCACCGCGGCCTGTTCATTTCCTACCCTGACCGCGACCGCATCGACGACATCCTGCGCAGCGCAACCAAAGATCGCATCAAGATCATCGTGGTGACCGACAGCGAGCGCATCCTGGGCCTTGGCGACCAGGGCATTGGCGGCATGGGCATCCCGATCGGCAAGCTGTCGCTGTACACCGCCTGTGGCGGCATCAGCCCGGCCTACACCCTGCCGATCGTGCTGGACGTGGGCACCAACAACCAGGAACTGCTGGACGACCCGATGTACATGGGCTGGCGCCACAAGCGCGTGACCGGCAAGGAGTACGAAGACTTCGTTGCACTGTTCATCGAAGCCGTTCAACGCCGCTGGCCGGACGTGCTGCTGCAGTTCGAAGACTTCGCCCAGACCAACGCCATGCCGTTGCTGGAGAAGTACCGCGACGAGCTGTGCTGCTTCAACGACGACATCCAGGGCACCGCGTCGGTGGCCGTGGGTACCTTGCTGGCCGCGTGCAAGGCCAAGAACGAAACCCTGGGCCAGCAGCGCGTGGTGTTCCTGGGCGCAGGTTCAGCCGGTTGCGGCATCGCCGAGCACATCATCGCGGCCATGGTCATCGAAGGCCTGAGCGAAGCCGAAGCACGCAAGCGCGTGATGATGGTCGACCGTTTCGGCCTGCTGACCGACAGCATGGACAACCTGCTGGACTTCCAGAAGAACCTCGCACAGAAAGCTGGCGACGTGGCGGGCTGGTCGTCGTCCGAAGAGTATCCGGGCCTGCTCGACGTGGTCACCAACGGCAAGCCGACCGTGCTGATCGGTGTGTCCGGCCAGCGTGGCCTGTTCACCGAGCAGATCATCCGCGAAATGCACAAGCACTGCGCCAAGCCGCTGGTGATGCCGCTGTCCAACCCGACCTCGAAAGTCGAAGTCACGCCGCAGGAAGTCCTGACCTGGACCAACGGCGACGCGCTGGTGGCCACCGGTAGTCCGTTTGCACCTGTGACTGTGGGCGATCGCACGTTCCACATCGCTCAGTGCAACAACTCCTACATCTTCCCGGGCATCGGCCTGGGCGTGATCGCGGCAAAGGCTACGCGCATCACCGACAAGATGCTGATGGCAGCGTCCAACGCGCTGGCTGAATGCTCGCCGATGGTCACCGGCAAGGGCGATGCAGTATTGCCGCCGCTCAAGGAAATTCAGGAAGTGAGCAAGAAGATCGCCCTGGCCGTGGCCAAACAGGCCCAGGCTGAGAACGTCGCGCTGGAAACCACCGAAGAGATGCTGGTGGAAGCCATCGAGCGTCACTTCTGGATGCCCAACTACCGCAGCTATCGCCGTAGCGCGGTGTAAGCCCGACTCGACGCAGTCCTCGTAGCAGCACGGCTTGCCGGCGGGGGCGGTGTGTCAGCCGACATATCCGTCACTGACCCACCGCTCCCGCCGGCAAGCCGTGCTGCTACGGGGAACTAGTGGAGTATGTAAAAGACCGCCTCACAAGGCGGTCTTTTGTTTTGCAGCAAAAGACTTCAGGATGACCCATCGATAGAAAACAACAAAATCATCGAGGGACGCATGCAAACGGACAGTGTGCTCTATGACTATGTGATCGTCGGCGCGGGCCCTGCCGGGTGCCTGCTGGCCAATCGACTGTCACACATCCCCTCCCATCGTGTGCTGCTGCTCGAAGCGGGCGGGCAGGACAACTACCCCTGGATTCACGTGCCGGTGGGTTACCTCTACTGCATCGGCAATCCGCGCACCGACTGGTGCTTCAAGACCGAAGCCGAACCCGGTCTGAACGGGCGCGCGCTCAACTACCCGCGGGGCAAGGTCTTGGGTGGCTGTTCCTCGATCAACGGCATGATCTACATGCGCGGCCAGTCCCGCGACTACGACGAGTGGGCTGCGCAGGGCAACAAGGGCTGGGGCTGGCAGGATGTGCTGCCGATCTTCAAACGCTCCGAAAGCCACTACGCCGGAGACTCCGAATTGCACGGCGCCAAGGGCGAATGGCGGGTAGAGCAGCAGCGGCTGTCATGGACATTGCTCGACGCGTTTCGCGAAGCGGCTGCCCAGACCGGCATCGCTTCGATCCCCGACTTCAACGGTGGCGACAATGAAGGCTGCAGCTATTTCCAGGTCAATCAGCGGCGCGGCGTGCGCTGGAATGCGTCCAAGGCGTTTCTGCGGCCAGTCGCCCAGCGCCCGAACCTGACCGTGATGACCGGCGCCGAAGTCTCGCGGATCGAATTTGAAAACGGCCGCGCCAGTGCCGTGCTGGCCAGGGTGGGCGGCCAGGAGCGCAAGCTCGGTGCTCGTCGTGAAATCATTCTCTGCTGTGGTTCGATTGGCTCGCCCATGGTGCTGCAACGCTCAGGGATAGGCCCGCGTGCGCTGTTGGAGAAGCACGGCATCGGCGTGCGGGTGGAACTGCCCGGTGTGGGCGCAAACCTTCAGGATCACCTGCAATTGCGTCTGATCTACAAGGTCAGCAACGGTCACACCCTGAATCAGATGGCGGGCAGCCTCTGGGGCAAGATGAACATGGGGTTGCGGTATGCGCTCAATCGCAGCGGGCCGCTGGCCATGGCGCCGAGCCAACTCGGTGCGTTTGCCCGGTCAGGCCCCGAGCAGGCCACCGCGAATCTGGAATACCACGTGCAACCCCTGTCGCTGGAGCGCTTCGGCGAACCCTTGCACGGCTTTCCAGCCTTCACCGCATCAGTGTGCGACCTGCGCCCGCAAAGCCGGGGGACTGTGGAAATCCGCTCGCCTCACGCCGACGCCGCGCCGATCATTCGCCCCAATTACCTGAGCCACGAGACCGACCTTGCGGTCGCCGCCGACGCCATCCGCCTGACCCGCCGCATCGCCGCCGCCCCGGCACTGGCCAGCTTCGAACCGGTGGAATACCTGCCCGGCGCCAGCCTGCAAAGCGAAGAGGAACTGCGCCAGGCCGCCAGCACCATCGGCACCACCATCTTCCACCCGGTGGGCACCTGCAAGATGGGCCACGGGCGCGACGCGGTGGTCGACGACCGGCTGCGGGTCCATGGCGTCACCGGACTGCGCGTGGTCGACGCCTCGATCATGCCCACCATCACCTCCGGCAACACCTGCTCGCCCACGGTGATGATCGCCGAGAAGGCAGCGCAGATGATTATCGAGGATGCCCTCATGCTTGGCCGCACCACGACGGACGGAATCGCCGCAGCACCTGAATACGCGACAAATCCCCTGTAGGAGCGCGCTTGCCCGCGATGGCGTCGTGTCAGGTTCACCGTCGTCGCGGGCAAGCGCGCTCCTACAGGGGCTGTGTTGAATGCAAGGAATTTGCGAGGAAAAGTCCTACAGCAAAAGAAGTCGCATCCCACCATTTGTTCGCATCCTTTTCACAAAAAATTGATGGCCAGCTGCCTAAAGTTTGCGATGTCGAAAGAGTTTTTGTTGCTCTTGATCGGCGGTGCCTTTTTTAGCCAAGTAGAGCCCCATGTTGAACGTAAAAGCAGTTCGCCCCGAGCTTGTGACTGTGCTCGCCAGTGCCTTTTTGTTGCTCGGTTTTAACCTGACGCTCTGGCAGCATTTGTTCACCATTACCGAATTCAACGGTAAAGGCCTGTTATTGCGCGGCGCTTTTGCGGTGATGGTGTTCTGTGCGTTCAATATTTTCCTGACCCTGTTTGCCTTCAGGAAAGTGCTTAAACCCGTGTTGATTGCGTTGTTCATGATCAGCGCCGGTGTCGCTTATTTCATGAGTCAGTACGGTGTATTGATTGACTCCGGCATGTTCCGCAACTTCGCCGAAACCGACGTCTCGGAAGTTCAAGGCCTGTTGTCGTTCAAGTTGGCGGCGTACTTGTTATTGCTTGGTGTTCTTCCTTCCGTCGTTCTCTGGAAAGTGCCGGTCAACTATCGTCGCTGGCCCCGTGAGGTGCTGAGCAAAGTAGTGGTCAGCGCGGTGTGCGCCGGTGTCATCGGCGGTGTTGCATTGATGAATTATCAGGGCTTGTCGTCGCTGTTCCGCAACCACCACGAGTTGCGGCTGATGGTAGTGCCCAGCAACTACATCGGTGCCTCCGTGGGCTACCTGAGCGAGCAGGTCAAGTCCGCGCAACAGCCCTTCGTCAGTATTGGCAAGGACGCGAAACTGGCCGCTGACTGGCAGCAGCACAAGCGCAAGTCGCTGACGGTGCTGGTGGTGGGCGAAAGTGCGCGGGCCGAGAACTTCGGTATCCTGGGCTACAACCGCGATACCACGCCGCAACTCAAGAAAGAACGTGGTCTGCTGACTTTTACTGATGTGCATTCCTGCGGCACGGAAACCGCTGTCTCGGTGCCGTGCATGTTCTCCGACATGGGGCGCAAGGACTACAGCGCAAGCCAGGCCAAGAACCAGGAAGGCATGCTCGACGTGCTCAAGCGCGCCGGCCTTGACGTGATCTGGCGGGACAACCAGTCAGGCTGCAAGGGCACCTGCGACCGTGTGACCCTGCAGGACGTCAGCAACCTCAAGGATCCGGTGCTGTGCGCCAATAACGAATGCCGCGATGAAATCCTGCTTCAGGGCCTGCAGAACTTCATCGACAACCTGGATAAAGATACGGTACTGGTGCTGCATCAGATGGGCAGCCATGGCCCTGAATACTTCAAGCGTTACCCGAAAGAGTTCGAAAAGTTTACCCCGGTGTGTGAAAGCAATGCGCTGAACAATTGCTCCCGGGAAAGTATCGTCAATGGCTATGACAACACTCTGTTGTACACCGACCATGTATTGGCATCCCTGATCGATATCCTGCGCACCAACCAGGACAAAGTGGACACCGCCATGTTGTACCTGTCCGATCACGGCGAATCGCTGGGTGAATACAACCTGTTCCTGCACGGCACGCCTTATATGCTGGCGCCGGATCAACAGAAACATGTGCCGATGATCGCCTGGTTCTCGGATAACTATCAGCAGTCGTTCGCCGTTGATACCCATTGTTTGCAGAAGGAACGTAATGCGCCTTTGAGCCAGGACAACCTGTTCCACTCGATGTTGGGATTGTTGAAGGTTCAGACCAGCGTTTATAACCCGTCGCTGGACATGTTTGCCGGTTGTCGGGGGATTTATACGGACGGGGTACTGGCCAATGAATGAACAGGCGACAGAGCGCGATCAGGTGCAGCAATACGTGCAACGCCATGAGCAAGGGCTGGCCCGCCGCCTGAGCCTGTGGCGCGATGCGCAACTGGCGCGCCAGGCGCTGCGCGATGCCGGCGAGCCGGGGCTGGTGCTTGATGTACCCTCGGGCGCCGGGCGTTTCTGGCCGGTGCTGGCCGAACACGCCAACCGGGTGATTCTGGCGGCCGACCCCTCGACCGACATGCTCGACGTCGCCAAGGCGCAGTCGGCCGAGCCCGTAAGCAAACGCATCCGCACCTTCCAGAGCTCGCCGCTTTCCATTGGCCTGCCTGCCAACGCGGTGGACTGCATCTTCTGCATGCGCCTGTTTCACCATATTGCCGACGGCGAACGGCGCATGGCGATCCTGGAGGAGTTTTACCGGGTGACTCGTGATACCGCCATCGTCGCCTTGTGGGTCGATGGCAACATCAAGTCATGGCGGCGCAAGCGTCAGGAGGGCAGCCGGCTGGGAGCCGACGGCCATCCGCAATCGCGCAATCGTTTCGTGGCCTGCCGGGCCGAGGTCGAGTCCGAGTTCCTGGCGACGGGCTTTCGTATCGTCACGCACCACGATTTCCTGCCGGGCTACGCCATGTGGCGCGTGTACATCCTGCGCAAGAACAGTTGATCGCTCCGATGAACGGTCGTCATCCTTTGCGATATCGATAAACACTCCACATGAAGTTGTTCAAGACTTGCAGGACGGATGCCCGGTAAACGCTCATAGCGATATATACTGCGCGCCATTCTTCAAGGGAGAGCCGTGTGGCCATCGATATTCACTGGATTCGCGACGACGACAGCCTCGCCCTTCATTGCGCACAGTGGCAGAAGCTGCCATTCGTCGCTCTCGACACCGAGTTCATGCGGGTCGACACTTTTTATCCCATCGCCGGGCTGTTGCAGATCGGCGACGGCTCGCGGGCTTTTCTGATCGATCCCTTGCTGATCGGCGACTGGCAACCTCTGGCTGCACTGCTGGAGAACGCCGACGTCATCAAGGTCGTTCACGCCTGCAGCGAAGATCTGGAAGTGCTGTTGCGCCTGACCGGCAGCCTGCCGGTGCCGCTGTTCGACACCCAACTGGCCGCCGCCTATCTGAACCTGGGGTTCTCGATGGGCTATTCGCGTCTGGTGCAGGAAGTGCTGAACATCGAGCTGCCCAAGGGTGAAACCCGCTCCGACTGGCTGCAGCGGCCGTTGTCGGAGACGCAGATCAGCTACGCCGCCGAAGACGCGGTGCACCTGGCCGAGGTCTACAGCCTGCTGCGCCCGCGCCTGTCGGACGAGAAGTACGCCTGGGTGCTGGAAGACGGCGCCGAACTGGTCGCCAACCTGCGCCGCGAAACCGATCCTTACGAGGTCTATCGCGAGGCCAAGCTGGCGTGGAAGCTGTCCCGGGCGCAACTGGCCGTTCTGCGCGAGCTGTGTGCCTGGCGCGAAACCCAGGCCCGCCTGCGCAATCAGCCGCGCAACCGGGTCCTGCGCGAGCACTCGCTGTGGCCGCTGGCCAAGACCCAGCCGGACAACCTCGCAGCGCTCGCGAAAATCGAAGACATGCACCCCAAGACCGTGCGTCAGGACGGCGAGTTTCTGCTCGACCTGATCAAGCAGGCCGGGAGTGTGTCGCCTGATCTGTGGCCGCCGGCGTTGCCCGAGCCGCTGCCGATCGAAGCGTCGAATGTACTCAAGAGCCTGCGCACTATCGGCCAGCAGCAAGCCGAGCGCCTGGACATGGCGCCGGAGCTGATGCTGCGCAAGAAGACGCTGGAAGCCTTGCTCAAGACCGGGTTCCCTGACGGTCCTTATAAACTGCCCGATTCGCTGCGTGGCTGGCGCCGCGAATTGATGGGCCAGATGCTGCTCGACAGCCTGGCCAATGCCGGAGAACAGCCTTGAAACAGATTTGCTCCATCTATCGCAGCCCGCGCAAGAACGAGATGTATCTCTACGTGCTCAAGAGCGAGGCCCTCGAGCGCGTGCCCGAAGGCCTGCTCACCGTGTTCGGCAAGCCGGTGCATGCTTTCGACCTGGTCCTGAGCCCCGAGCGTACGCTGGCCCGTGAGGACATCCACGCCGTCCTGGCCAATCTGGAGAAGCAGGGCTATCACCTGCAGATGCCGCCGGCCGAGGATGAGTACATCGAGCACCTGCCCGAAGAGTTGCTGCGCCGCAACGACCCGGTCTGATCGACGACTGCCCCTGCAACTCATCGCAGGGGGTTTACCGGACCGTTGTCTGCGTCTGGCCTGCGCCGTTGCCTGTCAAAGGGCCGGGGCGCCGGGCGCGATGCGGTCGCATGTCTTGCTTTTTCGAGTTTTTAATTCATGCGCGTGCTGATTGCCGAACACGATTACGTCCTCTACACCGATTTGCTGCGCAAGGCTGCTCCCGAGATCGAGATCCTGAGCAGTGGCGATTCCGCCGAGCTTGCGAAAATGGCCGCCGATACGCCGATCTGGCTGGGCCAGCCTGACCTGCTGGCCACGCTGTTGCGCCAGGGGCATTCGCCGCAATGGCTGCAATCGACCTGGGCCGGGATCACGCCGCTGCTGGCCGAAGGTCTGCAGCGCAATTACCGGCTGACCCGCGCCGTCGGAATCTTCGGTCAGGTCATGGCCGAATTCGTGCTGACCTACATGCTGGTGCATGAGCGCGAGGTGCTGGCGCGGCTGGTCAGCCAGGTGGAGCGCAAGTGGGACACGCGCACCGGTCCTGGTCTTGCCGGGCGCAAGGCGCTGATTGTTGGCACCGGCGATATCGGCGTCAGCGTGGCGCAGTTCCTGGTGCCGTTCGGCGTCGAGGTCTACGGCATAGCCTCCACCGCTCGCGAGCTGGCTCCGTTCAAGGAAGTCGCGGCGTTGCAGGATCTGCCGCGTCTGGTGGGGGAGGTGGATTTCGTCATCAACCTGCTGCCCAACACGCCGCAGACCCACGACATCTATGACGCGAAGCTGTTCGCCAGCTTCAAGCCGTCGGCGCTGTTCATCAATGTCGGGCGGGGTGTGGCGGTGGTGGATGCCGATCTGGTCGAGGCTTTGAAGGAAGGCCATCTGGCGGGGGCGGTGATCGATGTCTGCCGTCAGGAGCCATTGCCCCAGCGTCACCCGTTCTGGACCGCCTGGGGCCTGCTCCTGACCGGCCACAGTTCGGCGCCGACCTCGCCTGCTGCGATGACCCAGCTGTTCGTCGACAACCTCAAGGCCTACACGGCCGGTGAGGCGCTGCGCGGCGAAGTGGATTTCGCAAAAGGGTATTGATCCGCCGCAGCCTGTAGGAGCGCGCTTGCCCGCGACCGCGGTGTGTCAGCCGCTGAAGATGTGCCTGACACACCGCAGTCGCGGGCAAGCGCGCTCCTACAGGTCTTCGTTTAACGATGGAACTTACAAACTGAAATCCCCTTCAGCCGCCAATTCCGTCAACGGTCGGCGTGGGCTTGGGGTTTCGCGGGCTTGCAGGTATTCGGCCAGGGTCGACTTGTCGCCCAGTTTGCCGATCGCCACCGCCGCATGCAGCGCGTAGCCTTCCGGAATCTTCAGCTCCTTGCGGGTCAGTTCCTGATCGAAACCGGCCATGCCATGGGTGTGCCAGCCGCTCAGGCTTGCTTGCAGCGCCAGATGCCCCCAGGCGGAACCTGTGTCGAAGGTGTGCCACAGCGCAGGCGTTTCTTCGCTGGCGCCCGGTGCGGTGAAGGTGGTCTTGGAAATCACGATCACCAAGGCCGAGGCATGCTGTGCCCAGCCACGGTTGAATTCATTGAGCAGACCCAGGAAGCGCTCCCAGTTCGGCGTGTCACGGCGCGCGTAGAGAAAGCGCCATGGCTGCGAGTTGTAGGCCGACGGCGCCCAGCGGGCCGCCTCGAAGAAGCTCAGCAGGGTTTCCTGCGGGATGCTCTCGCCGGTAAAGGCCCGTGGCGACCAGCGATTGGTGAATTGCGGGTCAATGGCGTATTCGGCAACGCGAAGGTTGGCGCTCATGTTTGCAGGTCCTGAAGGTTGAATGAATCGCAGGGCCGGGTGCGGCCTGCGGGGACAATCGGATGGGCCGTGGACGGCAGGCATCGTCGAAAATACGGGGTCGTGCGCGTGTCGCAAGGGGCGCTCTGGCGCGGGCGTGCGAGGGCATAAAGCTACTGCGCGGCACCGCAACTGACAAGTGTGCGCTTACCGACAGTCGCCAACGCTTGGCCCGGCTGCGATGTGCCACTAGACTGGCGGCCTTTTCATTAGTCGATACCGATCCTCGCGAAATCATGGCCGCCAAAGTCGAACCGTTCTGGATGCGCAAAACCCTCGACCAACTCGATCCGGTCGAGTGGGAATCCCTGTGCGACGGTTGCGGCCTGTGCTGCCTGCAAAAGCTCGAAGACGAGGACGACGGCAGCGTCTACTACACCCGCATCGCCTGCCAGTTGCTGGACCTGAACACCTGCCAGTGCACCGATTATCCGAATCGCAAGGCCCTGGTGCCCGATTGCATTCAGTTAACGCCCGGTCAGGCCGATGAATTCAAGTGGCTGCCGCCGACCTGTGGCTACCGTCTGGTCAGCGAAGGCAAGGACCTGCCCCTGTGGCACCACCTGGTGTGTGGCGACCGCGAGCAGGTTCACAAGCAACGCATTTCCCAGTCCGGGCGCATGCTCAGCGAAAAGAGCGTGGCCGAAGATGACTGGGAGGATTACCTGATCTTCCGCGCGGGCTGATTCGCCCGGCGCCTCGTCACCCGATCCAAGAGCCTGTGGTTTCAGGAGTGGTCTGCTCGTGCGTTATCAACTGCCGTTGTGTGCTGCTGTTCTTGTTTTCAGCCTGCCGGTATGGGCGGCGAAGAAAGTCGACCTGGATTACCACATCACGTTGCTGCCCCAGAGCGACCAGGCCCAGGTGCGCCTGACGCTTGAGCAGGGCACGGCGGTGCGCAGCCTGGACCTGGACTTGGGCGAGCAGGGCCAGTTCAGCGATTTCAGCGCCGACGGCCAGTGGTCAACCGCCGCGGCCCGTACCGGCAACGCACTGCGCGGCGTCTGGAAGCCCGGCAGCGGCAAGGCGACGCTGACCTACCGCGTGCACATCGACCGCCACGCCCCCGACCCGCTCAACGGTAAACCCCGCTATGCCAGCCGCATGACCGCCGATTGGGCGCTGTTTCGCGGCGAAGACCTGGTGCCCAGGGCGCGCCTGGATCAGCAGGACGGCATACGCCTGCAAACCCGCATGACGGTCGATTTGCCGTCCGGCTGGAAAAACGTCGAAACCTCTTGGCCGCGCATCGGCAAGAACCGCTTTCGTATCGATGACGTCTCGCGTCTGTTCGACCGCCCCAACGGCTGGATGCTGGCCGGCAACCTGATCAATCGCCGCGCCAGGCTGGGCGAGACCGACGTCACGGTCAGCGCGCCGAAAGGGCAGGGCATGCGCCGCATGGAAACCCTGACCCTGCTCACATTCGTGTGGCCCAGGCTGCAAGCGGTGTTCCCGCGCACCCCGGACAAACTGCTGGTGGCCGGCGCCAGCGAGTCCATGGCGCGCAATGCCGGCGCCGCCCATGACTCGATCTACCTCAACGCCAATCGCCCTCTGATCAGCGAGAGCGGGGCCAGCCCGTTGCTGCGTGAATTGGTGCAGGTGTTCGGGCGCATTCAGGTGCGTGATCGCAGCGACTG
Organism: Pseudomonas sp. NPDC090203; assembly: GCF_044746765.1. Lineage (NCBI taxonomy): Bacteria > Pseudomonadati > Pseudomonadota > Gammaproteobacteria > Pseudomonadales > Pseudomonadaceae > Pseudomonas > Pseudomonas sp. NPDC090203. Next base: position 43,578 of record NZ_JBIVCV010000023.1, on the reverse strand, counting down.
GATCCGCGCAGGCGTTGCCGAGTATTACTCGGTCGAATTGCTGCGTCGGGCCGGTGGCATGACCCAGGATCGTTTCGAGGACTGGCAATCGATTCTCACGCGACTGGGGCGCAAGGTGACGACCCTGCGTGCCGAGCACGTCGATCCGGGGATGACCGCCCGAGCGGCGATGCTGTTGTCGGCGCTGGATCAGGAAATCCGTCAGCAGACCCGCGACCAGAAATCGCTGGATGATGTGATTCAGGGGCTGGTGCGGATGGGCAAGGTGAGCACCGAGGACTTCGTGCAGCTTGCCGCAGGAGTGATTGGCGAGCCGTCGAAGGTGCTGGCTACTTCGTTGCTGCAATAGTGGCCTGCCCCTGACGGCGGGCAGGCCACGTGTCGCTTACTTCAGGTTACCGCTCAGGAACTGCTTGAGGCGCTCGCTCTTGGGGTTGCCCAGCACGTCGTCCGGGTGACCGATTTCTTCGATCTGGCCCTGGTGCAGGAACACCACTTGATTGGCCACTTTGCGCGCAAAGCCCATCTCGTGGGTCACCAGAATCATGGTCCGGCCTTCTTCGGCCAGCCCCTGAATCACCTTCAAGACTTCGCCGACCAGCTCCGGGTCCAGCGCCGAGGTCGGTTCGTCGAAGAGCATGATTTCCGGCTCCATCGCCAGCGCCCGGGCAATCGCCACGCGTTGTTGCTGGCCGCCCGAAAGGAACGCCGGGTATTGATCGGCGACGCGGGCAGGCAGGCCGACCTTCTCCAGGTACTTGCGCGCACGGTCTTCGGCTTCGGCCTTGGACACGCCCAGCACCCGGCGCGGGGCCATGGTGATGTTCTCCAGCACCGTCATGTGGCTCCACAGGTTGAAGTGCTGGAATACCATGGCCAGGCGTGTGCGAATGCGCTGCAGCTCGGCAGGGTCGGCCACGTGCATGCCGCTGGCGTTGCTGACCATCTTGACCGGCTTGCCGTCCAGGGTCATGGCGCCGTCGTTGGGCTGTTCGAGAAAGTTGATGCAGCGCAGAAAGGTACTCTTGCCCGAGCCGCTGGCGCCGATCAGGCAGATCACGTCACCGACGTTGGCCTTGAGCGACACACCTTTGAGCACTTCGTGGTCGCCGTAGCTTTTGTGCAGACCATCGATGGTCAGTTTGTACATGTCAGGCAATCCTCAAGGAGAAAGTAGGTAGCCGCTGCGAAAGGCCTCGGTGCCGGCGACATGGGCTATCACCATGCCGGCCGTGGCCATGCGTCGCAAGGAGCGGGCGTACATGAGTCCGGCGTTGGTCGCGTGGACCGGGGTCACCTGATCGTTGATCGGGTCGATGACCTCGGCGATCAGTTGACCCGCCTCGACGTATTCGCCCGGCAGGGTGCAGAACACCAGCAGGCCGCCTACAGGGGTGGCAACCGGTTCGACCGCCGCCAGGGGCGTCGCCGGATAAATCAGTTCAGGGGCCGGCGCAGGCACGCCGGCGATGGCGCCGTACTGCATCAGGTAACTGATGATCGCCTGGCAATCGCGGCTGCCCAGGGCGTGATTCACGTCCCCCTGGCCGCGCAGTTCCAGGGTTACGGAAAAGCTGCCCAGCGGGATCGGGAAGCGCTTCTCGAAGCGCTGCTGCAATTGCCACCAGACCAGCGTGAAGCATTCGTCGAACGACTGCCCGCCCGAATCGGTCGCCAGCAGGCTCGCCTGTGCGCCCAGATAGCGCGACAGCGGCTCGACCCGGGACCAGGCTTCCGGCGTGGTGTACAGGTGCTCCACCGATTCGAAATCGCAGTGCAAGTCCAGCACCATGTCGGCGTCGCAGGCCAGGGTCTGCAAAGCCAGGCGCAACGAATCCAGTTGAGTGGAGCCGCTGCGCGCTTGCAATGCAGCGCGCAGGCTCTTGCGGATCAGCGCCACGTTGCTTTTCGGGTCATCGCCCAGAAGCGGCTCGACTTCATCGCCCACCTGTTGCGCCACATCGACGAACCAGCGGTTGAAGTTCTGCCCGCTTTCCAGCTCGTAGCGGCCCAGTGGGGTGTCCATCAGGACCTGTTCCAGGCCGATCGGATTGGCCACCGGAACGATGACGATTTCCCCCAGCAACTGGCCGGCCTTTTCAAGCTCGGCCAGGCGTTGCTTGAGGTACCAGGACACCAGCATGCCGGGCAGTTCGTCGGCGTGCAGGGAGGACTGGATATAGATCTTGCAGGCACCGTCCTGCGGGCCGTAGTGAAAGCTGTGAATCTGCCGCGCGGTGCCTGGCACCGGCGACAGCAGGTCATGAGTCTGGTGGCGCATCTGCGAGTCCTAGTGAGTCGGGCCGAGGAAGGCCAGCCAGCGGCGTTCGGCCAGGCGGAACAGGCCCACCAGCATGAAGGTGACCGCAAGGTAGATGAGGGCGGCGATGCCGAACGACTGGAAGGTCAGGAAGGTCGCCGAGTTGGCGTCCCGCGCAACCTTGAGGATGTCCGGCACGGTGGCGGTGAAGGCCACGGTGGTGGAGTGCAGCATCAGGATCACTTCGTTGCTGTAGTAGGGCAGCGAACGACGCAACGCCGACGGCATGATGACGTAGGTGTACAGGCGCCAGCCGGTCAGGCCGTAGGCCTTGGCCGCCTCGACCTCGCCGTGGTTCATGCTGCGGATGGCACCGGCGAAGATTTCCGTGGTGTAGGCGCAGGTGTTCAGGGCGAAGGCCAGGATGGTGCAGTTCATCGCATCGCGAAAGAACGTGTTGAGCATGGGCTGGTCGCGCACCACCTCCAGGCTGTAGATCCCGGTGTAGCAGATCAGCAACTGGATATAGAGCGGTGTGCCACGGAACAGGTAGGTGTAGAACTGCACCGGCCAGCGCACCAGCGGGTTGGGTGACACGCGAGCGATGGACAGCGGGATCGAGGCGATGAAACCGATGGCGATCGAGGCGCTGAGCAGCCACATGGTCATAGCAAGGCCAGTGATGTTCTGCCCGTCGGTGTAGAGAAACGCGCGCCAGTATTCTTGCAGCAATTCGATCATCGTTGAGCCTCCCGGCTGCCTGCGGCGTAACGCCGTTCAGCCCAGCGCAGGGCGAAGTTGGAGACGCTGGTGATGACCAGGTAGATCAGCGCCGCGAGCACCAGGAAATAGAACAGTTGATAAGTGCTTTTGCCCGCGTCCTGCGAGGCCTTGACCAGGTCCGCAAGGCCGATGATCGACACCAGTGCCGTGGCCTTGAGCACCACTTGCCAGTTGTTGCCGATACCTGGAAGGGCGAAGCGCATCATCTGCGGAAACACCACGAAGCGAAAACGCTGGCTGCGGCTCAGGCCGTAGGCGGTGGCGGCTTCGACCTGGCCACGGGGCACCGCGAGGATCGCGCCACGGAAGGTTTCGGTGAAGTAGGCGCCGTAGATGAAGCCCAGGGTGATGACACCGGCGGCGAAGGGATCGATCTCGATGTAGTCCCATTCCATCGCTTCGGTAAAGGTCGTCAGCCAGGTTTGCAGGCTGTAGAAGATCAGCAGCATCAGCACCAGGTCCGGTACGCCACGGATCAGCGTGGTGTAGACCTGTGCCGGAATCCGCAGGATCGCAGCCTTGGACAGTTTGGCACTGGCGCCCAGCAGGCCAAGCACGATGGCCAGCAGCAGCGACATTACCGAGAGTTTGACGGTCATCCAGGTGCCCTGAAGCAGCAGCGGGCCGAAGCCCTTGAGGCTGAACGCGGACAGTCCCAGGTTTTGCAGGAGAGTTTCGAACATGTGGAACCTATGCAGTCAATAAAAACGCCCATCGTGCTCAGAGGGGGGATTCGGATGACCCCCTGAACGCGACAGGCGTTTGTTTTCTTACTTACCGCTGTACAGATTCAGATCGCCGAAGTGCTTCTTCTGGATCTCGGCGTATTTGCCGTCATCGTGTAACGCTTTGATACCTTTGTCCAAGAGCGCTTTCAGGTCTTTGTTACCTTTGGCGATGCCGACGGCAGTCTTGGCTGGCAGCAGTGGATCGTCGATAGGCTTGCTGACTTCGTAGTCGGCGCCTTGTGGCGACTTCAGGAAGCCCAGTTCGGCTTGCAGCATGTCTTGTACGGAGGCGTCCAGACGACCGGACACCAGGTCAGCGTAAACCTGGTCCTGGTTGGCGTAGGCCTGGGTCTTCACGCCAGCCTTGTCCAGGATGGCCTTGGCGTAGGCTTCCTGAATGGTGCCTTGCTCGTAGCCAACGGTCTTGCCCTTGAGCGACGCGGTGTCAGCCGACAGGCCCGAGCCTTTCTTGTAGACCAGGGAAGTCGGGCCGGAGAACAGTTCGCTGGAGAAGTCGATGACTTTCTCGCGAGCCGGGGTGACGGTCATGGAGGAGATCACGCCGTCGAACTTGTTGGCTTTAAGACCGGGAATCATGCCGTCGAAATCGCTTTCGACCCACTTGCACTTGACCTTCAGCTCGGCACAGATCGCGTTGCCCAGGTCGATGTCGAAGCCCACCAGGCTGCCGTCGGCAGCTTTCGATTCGAACGGAGCGTAGGAAGGGTCAACGCCGAAACGCAGCTCCTTGTACTCCTTGGCCATTGCGTTGCCAGCGGCCAGACAGATGGCCAGTGCAGAGAGGGTCAGCCATGCTTTTTTCATCGTTCAGTCCTTAAAACCAAATTGAGCGTTGGGAACACGCGAAGGCTTGCTACCGGCGGGTGCCAGACTGAAAAAAGACAGCAATTTCCGAACCAAAGAGACGAACGTGCGTTTTAAATGTACGGAGTTGTCGCAATGATGACTTTGAGCCATCTATTGTCTTTTTATCAGGCGCCGCAGGCAGGGGGAGATTAGCGGAAATGGTTCGAAAGGGCGCGTAAAACTTGTGGGAGCGCGCTTGCCCGCGAACGCTTTTGAAGTACACAGGAAAATTCGAAACACTTTGCAAACCGAACGTGCGCAGGTCGCGGGCAAGCGCGCTCCTACACGGCGCAAATTTCATGACTCAAGAACGACCTCGTGCACCAGAACGGTGCTCAGGCCAGCAAATCCTGCAAGGTCGCCAGGGTGTCGGCCTCGGCCACAGGCTTGTCCAGCCGCCAGCGGAGCATCCTCGGGAACCTTACGGCGATGCCGCTCTTGTGGCGTTTGGACAAGGCGATGCCTTCAAACCCCAGTTCGAACACCAGGGTCGGGGTAACACTTCTCACCGGGCCGAATTTTTCCACCGTGGTCTTGCGGATGATCGCATCGACCTTGCGCATCTCTTCATCGGTGAGCCCCGAATAGGCCTTGGCGAAAGGCACCAGAGTTCGTTCGCTGGCGTCTGGCGGGCCGTCCCACACAGCAAAGGTGTAGTCGCTGTACAGGCTGGCGCGGCGTCCGTGGCCGCGCTGGGCGTAGATCAGCACGGCATCGACGCTGAACGGATCGATCTTCCATTTCCACCAGACGCCCATGTCCTTGGTGCGCCCCACGCCATACAACGCATCCCGCGCCTTGAGCATCATCCCTTCGACGCCGAGGCTGCGCGACGCTTCGCGCTGGCGCCCGAGGTCGAGCCAGTCCTTCCCGGTGAGCACCGGCGAAGGCATTAGCACCGGGCTGTTGGCCTGGGCGATCACCCGCTCCAGTTGAGTGCGTCGCTCATGCTGCGGCCGGCTGCGCCAGTCGTGGCCATCCCACTCCAGCAGGTCGTAGGCCAGGACCACCACCGGCACCTCGTCGAGGATCTTCTTGCCCAGCGTCTTGCGGCCGATGCGTTGTTGCAGCAGGGCGAAAGGCTGGACCGAGGGCGCAGATTCGCCCGGTTCGGCAGGCGAGGGCGTGCTGAGGGCGAAGGCGTTTTCGCCGTCGGGGGCGGGATTCGACGGCTTCCATACGACGATTTCGCCGTCGATGACCGTGCCATCGGGCAGGCATTGGGTCAGGCTGTGCAGCTCCGGGAAACGATCAGTGACCAGCTCCTCACCCCGCGACCAGATCCACAGTCGTCCTTCGCGCTTGACCACTTGCGCGCGGATGCCGTCCCACTTCCATTCCACCTGCCAGTTTTCGGCAGGGCCGAGCAGGGTCTCGAACTGGTCCACCGGTTGTTGCAGTGCGTGGGCGAGAAAAAACGGGTAGGGCTGGCCGCCGCGCTGGGCGTGTTCGTCGTCCGACTCTTCGGCGATCAGCTTCAGGTAGCCTTCGGCGCTCGGGCGATGGGACAGGTCGGTGTAGCCCACCAGGCGCTGGGCCACCCGTTTGCTGTCGATCTCGGCCAGCGCCGCCAGTGCCCGGGTCACCAGCAACTTCGACACGCCGACGCGAAAACTCCCGGTGATGAGTTTCAGGCAGACCATCAGCGACTGGCGATCCAGTTGCGCCCAGAACGTCGGCAGCCGCTCTTGCAATTCCTCCGGTGGCAGGCCGCGCAAAGGCAGCAGCTTGTTCTCCATCCAGCTCGCCAGGCCTTCGTCGGAGCTGTGCTCGGCCTGAGGCAGGAGCAGCGACAGGGTTTCAGCCAGATCGCCCACGGCCTGATAGCTCTCCTCGAACAACCATTCGGGCAACGCCGAAAGCTGCATCGCCTGCTCGCGCAGCAGGCGCGTGGGCACCAATTGACGAGGACGGCCGCCGGCGAGGAAGTACACAGCCCAGGCGGCATCTTCCGGTGCTGCGTGGGCGAAGTAGTGCTGCATCGCCGCAAGCTTGGCGTTGCTGGATGTGGTGGCGTCGAGCTGAGCGTACAGTTCGGCGAAGGCTTTCATGACGCAGTCTCTTGCTCGGGCTGCTCTTTGGCGGGCGCGTCGTCTTCTTCGTCGCCGTATTCGGTGGTGAAACCCTGTGCGTCCAGGCCCAGTTCACGCAGGTAGCGCACCAGCACCGCGACCGAGCCGTGGGTGACCATCACCCGTTCGGCCCCGGTGTTTTCGATGGCCCACAGCAGGCCGGGCCAGTCGGCGTGGTCGGACAGCGCGAAACCTCGGTCCACCCCACGGCGCCGCCGCGTGCCGCGCAACATCATCCAGCCGCTGGCAAAGGCATCGCTGAAGTCGCCAAACCGCCGCATCCAAGTGCTGCCCCCAGCCGAGGGCGGGGCAACGATCAGGGCCTGGCGCAGGGCCGGGTCGGTCTTCTTGAAGTCACCTGCGTACCGGGTTTCGGGGATTCGTATCCCGGCTTCACGGTAGACACGATTGAGCGGCTCCACCGCGCCGTGGACCAGGATCGGGCCGATGCTCGGGTCGATGCCGTGGAGGATTCGCTGGGCCTTGCCGAAGGAATAGGCGAACAGCACGCTGGCCTTGCCCACGGCCGCATTTGCCCGCCACCAGTCGTTGATCCCGGCGAAGATGTGCGCCTGGGGCTCCCACTGGTAGATGGGCAGGCCGAAGGTCGATTCGGTGATGAAAGTGTGGCAGCGCACCGGCTCGAATGGAGCGCAGGTGCCGTCGGGTTCGACTTTGTAGTCGCCGGACGCGACCCAGACTTCGCCGCCGTATTCGAGCCTGACCTGCGCCGAACCCAGCACGTGGCCGGCCGGGTGCAGGCTCAGTTTCACCCCGTGGTGGGTGATGGATTCGCCGTACTCGAGGGTCTGCAGGTTGATGTCCCGGCCCAGCCGCGAGCGCAGGATGCCTTCGCCGGGAGCTGCGGCGAGGTAGTGCTGGTTGCCGGTGCGGGCGTGGTCGCCATGGCCGTGGGTGATGACCGAACGCTCGACCGGACGCCACGGGTCGATATAGAAATCTCCGGGCGGGCAGTACAGGCCTTCGGGGCGGGCGATGACAAGGTCCATGGGCTTGGCCGGGGTGGAGGGCTTGTCAGGTAGAGCAGCGGGGGGATCGAGAAGTTCGGTCTGTTTACCTACAGGAGCGCGCTTGCCCGCGACAGCGGTGGACCAGATGCATCATCAACATCTGACCTGCCGCAATCGCGGGCAAGCGCGCTCCTACAGCGACAGCGGTGTGTCAGCCACATCGTCCACCCTGACTTACCAGGTCCCCCTGTAGGAGCGCGCTTGCCCGCGACAGCGGTGGGCCAGATGCATCATCAACATCTGACCTGCCGCCGCCGTTGTAGGAGTGAGCTTGCTCGCGATTGCGGTGTGTCAGGCAGCGGTGATGTGCCTGAAAGGACGAATCGCGAGCAAGCTCACTCCTACAGGTTTGCGTGTTGCCTGGGGTTACTTCCCAGGCGTCAGCGTCAACCGTTGCTTGCCATACACCTTCTCGAAATTCTCCGGTTGCATCGGCACCGACATGTACAGCCCCTTGACCCACGGATCGATTCCGTCGGCGTAATGAGGGCTGGCAGGGTTGCCCGACTGGCCGCCCGCGTTCTGCGCCATCATCGGTTCCTGCTGGGCGAAGTCGACGATCATGCGCATCGCCGGGATCACCGCTGCGTCGAAGTCCTGGCCCCAGTGGAAGCCCGAAGCGTTGAGCGTCGTGTGGTCGCCGCCGGCTGCCATCGGGCCCTTGATCGTGCTCGCCTTGCTACCCCCGAGGGCCGCGGTGATCTGCGCGCTTTGCGAGGTCCATTTGTACTGGTGCAGCTTGCCCCACTGCCAGGCCTTGTGGTCAGCACCCAACTGGCTTTCGCCGGCAGTGATTGCCGCCGCCAGGCTGCGGGCGAGGATCGCGGGTTTGTCTTCCTTCTGTGGGGTTTTGACGTCGTCCCAGTAAGGACTGTCCTCGCGCCCCAGCAGGTGGTCGGCCTGTGGCGAGTAGGAAAGGTCTGCGCTCTGCACCAGCGCTTTCCAGGCCGGGCTGCTTTCAGGGCCCAGTTCATCGAGGAAGATCTGCCGCGCGCTTTCCTGCAGGAACAGCTCATAGATCGCCGCGTCAGCCGACACCGGCGACAGGCGCCCGTCGAACGCCATCAGCCGGCTCAGTGCTTCGCGAGCCTTGTCGCGGTCGCCGGCCGGGAGTGCGTCGATGGCCTGTTTCAGCGGCGTGGCCATGCCCGGCGCTTCGAACATCTTCTTCAGTTTGGCCGCGAAGGTGGTGGTCTGGTCGTACTGCATGCCGATGGTGCTGCGGGTGTCCTGCTTGCCGCTGCCTGCCAGTTGCGCGATGCGCTCTGCACGCTCGGGGTAATCCCAGGAGTTGGACAACTGCATGCCATAGCCCTTGGGCATGGTGCGCTGGTTGGCCGTGGCGATCCAGCCTTGCTGCGGATCCTGATCGTAAGGATGCAACATGGCGTCGGCGTAACCGTCCCAGTCGAAACGGCTTTCCCAGCCCGGCGACGGAATCAGGCCCAGGCCTTCGCGACGGTTGGGGTAGCGGCCAGTGACCTGCCAGCCGGTGTTCGAGGCATCGGCGAACACCATGTTCAGGGTAATGCCGCGGATTTCCCGGGTGGTGTCGAAGGCGCGCTCCACGTTCTGCGCGCGCGTCAGGTCGAACAGTGCGTCCAGGGATTTGTCGTCCTTGGCGTCCGGGGTCTGCAGGGCGATGCCCAGACCGTTGGCCAGTTGCGCCGAAGCGCCGTTGAGCAGGCCGCCATGGCGCGTCGTGTAGGCCGCCTCGCGCACGGGCCGGTCACCGCGCACGAAATAGGTTTCCTCGTGGGCGCCAGCAGGCACCCACTTGCCGTCGGCCATGACCATCAGGCGGTTGCCTTCGCGCTTGAGTTTCTCCAGGAACAGGTCCTGGTTGTCACCCATGGCCGGGCCCATGCCCCAGGCCAGCTTGCCGTTGAAGCCCGACAGCACCAGCGGGAAACCGGCCACGGTGGCGCCTGCAGCCTGGTACTTGGGCGCGCGAATCTGCACGAAATTCCACATCGACGGCAGCGTGGCCGGCAACTGGCTGTCGGTGGCCAAGAGGCTCTTGCCGGCACGGGCGCGTTGCGGGGCGATCACCCAGTTGTTGGAGGCCGACACGCCCAGCAGGTTGAGGTCGGACAGTTGCAGGGCGGCCTTGTCCAGGTCGCTCAACCCAGGCAACTGAGTGCCCAGGTTCAGGCCCTTGAGTTTGTCTGCTTCGGCGAACGGCAACTCTTCGTCAGGGTAGGTCGGCAGCAGCCACGCCAGCTTCTCGGGCCCGACCTTCTGCGCCAGTACCAGCGAGGAAATCTCTTCCTGCAGGTTCACCGACAGGCTGAAGTTGAGCAGCGCGAAGATCAGCGCCGAGTCTTCCGGCTTCCAGTACTCGGGTTTGTAGCCAGCATCGGCCAGGTCCGCAGGCAGCTTGTCGCGGTAGCGGAACAGGTAGGCGTTGACGCCCCGCGCGTAGACTTCGAAGAAGCGCTTGAGACGAGGCGAGGAGGCGTTGTACAGATCGCCCGCAGTCTGCTTGAGGTTGGCGGCGCGCAGCATGCGATCCAGATCCAGCGCGCCGGGCCCTGCGATTTCCGACAGACGGCCCTGCGCCAACAGGCGCATTTGCACCATTTGCGAGATGCGGTCGCTGGCGTGAACGTAACCCAGGGTGAACAGCGCGTCATGGAAGGTGCTGCTTTCGATCAGCGGCATGCCCAGGTTGTTGCGGCGCACCGAGACGTTCTGCGCCAGGCCCTTGATCGCGTATACACCGCTGGTGGGCGGCAGGTTGTCACGGTCTTCGCCGCCCAGTTGGCATCCGGCGAGGCTCAACAGCCCCATCATGGCAGCGGCCGTGCCGAGTCGGGATTTCAAAGGAAAGCGGGCTGGCGAGGCCATGATGTAGCTCCTGCGGAGGGATGCGTTTGGAAACGCGCTACGTTAGTGAGCAGGCAGGCGCCGTGCAAGCGGAAGGCGGGGGTATTTTCACGATTTTGCAGCCCCCGTAGCAGCACGGCTTGCCGGCGGGGGCGGTGTGTCTGTATCGGATACGTCGACTGACATACCGCTCCCGCCGGCAAGCCGCGCTGCTACGGGGCGTGGGGTGACGTCAAACGTCCATCACGCGCCGTGGCATTTCTTGAATTTCTTCTCGCTGCCGCACGGGCAAGGATCGTTGCGGCCCACGTCCTTGAGCGCGTTGCGTGCAGGCTCCTGGGGTTCGTGGTTGCAGTGCGGACCGTGCACGTGGCCGTGGTCATGATGGTGGTCGTGATGGTCGTGATCGTGGTTGCAGTCAGGACCGTGCACGTGGGTTTGCTGGTTCATGGGGTTACTCCGGAATCAAATCGCCGGGGATTATCTCGCCATTGCGATCAATACGCACGCTGTGTCCGAAGATAAATCCGGTCTTGAGCTTGCCTTCCAGCCGGTAATGAATAGGCTGGTTGGGTTTGCCGAGCATCCGCGTGACGTCCTTGAGGTGTTCCCACAGGTTGGTGCGGATCGGCACCGTGAAATTGCGGTGGCTGTTGCCCTTGACGATGAACCAGTCGCTGTAATCGCCGTCTGCTATCAAGATGTCGTTGAGAATCACCTTGTAGCGCAGGCCGCGCACCCAGATGCTCGCGTCATTGGGATTGTCGACGCGAAAGCGCAGCTTCATGTCCTGCTTGAGCAGCTTGGCCTTGACCACGTCAACCCGAAGCAGCTTGACGTTGGCATCCTCGGCGCCGCCAGTGAACAGCGACGCACAGCCTGATGACGCCAGCATCATGAAGATGCAGAGGACCCGGATAAGTTTTGCCTGAAATACCATTGATTCACTCCCTGTCGGGTCTTGAGTCTAGCAGCAGCCGGTTCAGGGCAACTCGCCGTTCTAAAGAGCCTGCGCCATACTTACGCCATGTGTCGAAGGAGTATTGACCCATGAAGTTGTACGAAATTGTTTTTTCCGGCCAATTGGTACCCGGCGCACAACTTGATCGCGTCCAGGCCAACCTGGCCAAGCTGTTCCAGGCCGACGCCCAGCGCATCGCCTTGCTGTTCTCCGGGCGGCGGCTGGTGTTGAAGAACAACCTCGATCAGGCAGGCGCTGAAAAATATCGCTCGACCCTTGAGCGCGCTGGCGCCCAGGTACAGGTGCTGGAAATGCCGGGGCAGGTGACGGCCGAGCCGGAACCGGCGCCGGTCGAAGTGGAAGAGGTCGAACTGGCACCGCCGCCGGATGAGCCAAGCTGGACGCGCAGATCCTCATTGGTTGCGCCATTGGCGAAGGGTGAAGCCAAAGGCGGGCCTGCGTCAAAGCTCGAACCGCGGGACGTCTACATGGCGGCGTTCGTCGATGTCGAGGCGCCGGATTTCACCTTGTCCGAACTGGGCAAGGATGTGCAGGACCCCAAAGCCGCCCCGGTGGCGCCGCGCCTTGATCTGTCCGGCCTGAGCCTTGCGCCAGCGGGCAGTGACATGGGGCAGGAGAAATCCGAAGAGCATGTGCTGGTGCCGGATGTTTCACATCTGAAATTGGCGTGAGTCGCACGTTGTGGCAAAGAAACCCCTGCACACCACAAAGTCGCTGTAGGAGCGCGCTTGCCCGCGATTGCGTTGTGTCAATCACCCTTGTAGGGACAGATACTCAGCAATCGCGGGCAAGCGCGCTCCTACGGGAATGTCAAATCCGACTCAGGCCATATAGGCCGAACAACACTTCTTGAATTTCTGCTCACTGCCACACGGGCATGCATCGTTGCGTCCGGCCTTGAGTTGCACGGTGGGGTCGATGAAATACCAGCGGCCCTGGTTCTGCACGAACGCCGAACGCTCGTGGTGGCTGTGCTCGCCGCCTGCATCGTGCCAGCGGGCGGTGAAGGTCACGAACGCATGCTCGGGCTTGCCGCCCAGCAACTCGGCACTCTCGACTTCCAGTCCCAGCCAGGTGCTCTGCGCACTCCACTGGCTGATCGACTCCCGATCCAGACTGCCTTTCTGCACGGGCAGCGTGGTGTCCAGCAGATAGTCCACCAGGCCCAGTACGTAGGCGCTGTAGCGCGAGCGCATCAGGGCTTCGGCACAGGGCGCAGGATTGCCTGCGTGATAGCGACCGCAGCAGCCGTCCAGAAGGTCGCCGCTGCCACAGGGGCAAATTGCACTGCTCATGTTGCGGATCTCACCACCAATACTTGCCAAAGTTTTCCGGGTTGGCCCAGAACTTCGCGTTCAGCCAGTCCGGCACCTGTTTGTATTCGCGCAGGTCGTAGGTGAACAGCGTCAATACCTGATCGTCCCGGGCGAAGCGCTCGCTTGCTTGCAGGGCCAGCGAATAGAAATCGGTTGTCTGCCAGCCGCAGGCGTTCAGGTCGGCCAGAACGGCGATGCGGCTGGCGTTGAGGTTGCGGATGCCGCCCAGCAGCTCCAGGCCTGCGCGTTTGGGGATGTGTTCCAGGCAATCGACCACCAGCGCCAGATCGAAGCGCTGCCCGGCCAGGTCCGCAGGCAGCGGGCCAGGGGCGGCCTGCGCCAGTTCGGTGTCCGGGTGCGCGTCCTTGAAGGCCTGCAGGGCCGGAAAACTGTCGGCGCCGATCAGCAGCAGCCGCTTGGGCGCGTAGCGGTCCAGCAGGGTGGCCAGCGCTTGCTGGGGCGTGCGGGTGGAGAAACTGTCGGTCATCGAAATCCCTCAATTGAGCTCGCAAGGTTAGCCTGCCGAAGGATCGTGGCCTAGTGCTTGAACTTTTTTATCGCTGGCCATGACAAAGGCTACGAAGTAGAGGCAAATGGCTATTTCAATAAAACACCCGGTTTTCCTGCCTCTGGCGGGCTTTGAGAGTGGAAAACTGGCTAGGGGCCGTCTTTACTGCATTTCAGTCGGTTTAAGCCGATACCAAAGGAGAAGAACTGTATGAGCATGATTCGCACAGCGTTACCTCTGATTTTGGTTACCAGTGTGTTGACCGGCTGTGCCGGCTTGCAAAAAACCGACTGGCCTCTGTGCGCCGCCGGTGGCGCGCTCACCGGCGCTGCAATCGGTGCATTCCAGACGGCTTCCGTTGCGGCGGGGCTGGGTGGTGCGGTGGGTGTGATGGCGGGCGCCTATTGCTGGGTTCACGGTGACGGCGATGATGATGGCGACGGCGTTCTGAACAGCGTCGACAAGTGCCCGAACACGCCAAAAGGCACGCCTGTCGATGCGACCGGTTGCCCGATCGTGACGCCAGCGCCTGAGCCAGTAGCCCCTGTGGTGCTGCCGAAGGAAGAAGTCATCACGATCCGTGACGTGCATTTCGAGTTCAACAAGGCGACGCTGACTCCAGGCGACAAGCAACAACTGGATACGGTGGCTACCAAGTTGAAAACCGAGGCGTCCAACGTGCAACTGCATGTGAGCGGCCACACTGACAGCGTGGGCAGCGATGCCTACAACCAGAAACTGTCGGAGCGTCGTGCGCATTCGGTGACGGATTATCTGGTCGGTGCCGGTGTCTCGCGCAGTGCGTTCGTGTCGGTCGAAGGTGATGGCGAGAGCCGTCCTGTGGCGGACAACAAAACCGCTGAAGGTCGTGCGTTGAACCGTCGTGTCGAGATCAAGATCAATCGTTGATTGATGGCGCTACACAAAAGCCCCGCTTCGGCGGGGTTTTTCATGGGCCGAATCCGGCGTTCGAACCCATGACATTTTGACCTTCCTCTGGAAAAGTCGGCCCCTTCGCCGTACTGTGCGCGAAGCGTTTTTTTGCGCCAGAAAACTAAAAATACCAGGGGCGTGTCATGAAGCTGTTCTGCGGGTTGGGGAAAATCCTGACATTGGGATTCTGGGCGGTGGTGCTGGCCAGTCAGGCCATGACCCTGCCGGTGCCCTTCGAATTACTGTTCAAACTGGCGGGCGTGTTGCTGATCTCGGTTCACGTGCTTGAGCTGCTGTTTTTCAACGCCAGCCTGCGGGGGCGAGCGCATCCCTGGTCTGACCGTTTCAAAATCCTGATCTTTGGCATTTTTCACCTGCAATCCTTCGGTCGCCGGCAGGCGGAGGTTCACCATGCGTAATGCGTTGTTGATGACGGCGGGCGTGCTGTCGGCCCTGAGCAGCTCCCTGGTGTTGGCCCAGGCCATTTCGGTGGAGCCGCACTCGTTGATGCGCCTGCCGAGCAACACCAGCGTGTTGCAGCTGGATCGCCTGGAAGTCGCCGACTACGGCACCTTGCTGATTCCCGCCGGGTTGACCGAAGTGCAGGTCGGAAAACTGGTGATGGGCCATGAGTCGCGCATTGCGATCGTGCCCGGCACCGAGCCGTTCAAGCTGCAAGTCAGGCAGGGCGAGCTGGGCAGCGGTGCGCAGATCACCGCCCGTGGTGCGCCGGGCACCTTCGAGAAGGCGCCTTTGCCGGGTCGCAACCTGAACCTGCGGGTTGAGCAGCTGAATGCGGACCTGCTGTCCATCGATGCGCGGGGCGGTGCGGGTTCGCCCGGTTATGTGGGACTGGACGGCGGCAATGGCAAGGATCCGGGCTGCACCTGGGGCTCGGCCAGCCGTGGCTTCGACGGCGATAACGGTGGCAACGGCCGCGATGGCGCACCGGGCGCGCTGGTGCGTCTGGAACTGCCCCAGAGCTTTCCCGATGACCGGGTGAAGGTCAACGTGCAGGGCGGCGCCGGTGGCGTCGGCGGCGAAGGCGGGCGCGGCGGCAAGGGCGGTACGTCCAAGGGTTGTCTGGTGTACCGGGCCGACGGTGCCAAGTCGGGCAAGAACGGCGAGAAAGGCCAGACGGGCTCTGTCGGGCCAGCGGGCTCCGTCAGCGTCCGCAAGCTTTAACGTGCTGTAGGAGCGCGCTTGCCCGCGACCGCAGGGTGTCAGACACCTTTTTGTTGTCTGACACCCTGCGGTCGCGGGCAAGCGCGCTCCTACGGGTGGGGTAGGTTGGCGTGCCGCAAAAAATTAGAACCCCGGCCGCGCTGCGGCGATCGCCACCACTGCAATCCCCACCAGCAGATTGATACCCACCAGCCGCCGGATCCCGCCCAGCGCCGCGGCCCCTTCGGCCCATTGCTCTGCCGCCACGGCCTTCTGCAACTGCGGCAGGTTCAGGGTCGAGATGCGCAGAAACAACGCCACCATCACCACATACAGCCCGATCATCACCTGCACATAGCGTGGCGCGGTCTGGAAACCGCTGAAATTGATGTTGATCATCCCGATCCCCGTGACCGGCAGCATGATCACCGCGCACCAGACCCAGACGAAAAATCGCGGAAACACCTGCGCCCACAACTTCAGCCGCATCGGGCCTTCGAGGGCTGCGATGACCGCTGGTCGCAGAATCATCCAGGCAAAGAACATCCCTCCTACCCACAAGACCGCAGATAACACATGCAAGGTGTAGACAAAGGCTACAGGCGACATCGAGAACTCCGATCTGCACAGAAAGAATTAGCGCGGTATGATAGCCGCCCCGCTGCGACCACTGATAATTTATCCAGCGTTTTTTCATTTGCAACCCTGTGACGCCGAGCCAGCTACCCAGCCCATGATCAGTACCGAACTCAAATCCCAGATTCAGGGCGCCTATTCGCGTTTCCTCGAAGCCAAGAGCCTCAAGCCTCGCTACGGCCAGCGTTTGATGATCGCCGAGGTGGCCAAGGTGCTGGGCGACGTCGAGACCGACGAGGAAGGCCGGCGTTCGGGGGATCCTGCGGTGGTCGCGGTCGAGGCGGGTACCGGTACCGGCAAGACGGTGGCCTACGCCATCGCCTCCATTCCCACCGCCAAGGCCGCCGGCAAACGGCTGGTGATCGCGACGGCGACCGTGGCCCTGCAAGAGCAGATCGTGCACAAGGACCTGCCGGACCTGATGCGCAACAGCGGCCTGAACTTCTCGTTCGCCCTGGCCAAGGGCCGGGGGCGCTACATGTGCCTGTCCAAGCTCGACATGCTCCTGCAAGAAGGCAACGCGCAAAGCGCCACGGCCCAGTTGTTCGAGGAAGAAGGCTTCAAGATCGAGGTCGATGAGGCCAGCCAGAAGCTGTTCACCACCATGATCGAAAAGCTGGCGGGGAATAAGTGGGACGGCGACCGTGACAGTTGGCCGCAAGAGCTGGCCGACCAGGACTGGGCGCGGCTGACCACCGACCACAGCCAGTGCACCAACAGGCATTGTCCGAATTTTCAGCAGTGCGCCTTCTACAAGGCTCGCGAAGGTATGGGAAAAGTCGACGTCATCGTCACCAACCACGACATGGTCCTTGCCGACCTGGCGCTGGGCGGCGGTGCTGTCCTGCCCGATCCGCGGGACACCCTTTACGTGTTCGACGAAGGCCACCACCTGCCTGACAAGGCCATCGGCCATTTTGCCCATTTCAGCCGCCTGCGCTCCACCGCCGACTGGCTGGAGCAGACCGCCAAGAACCTCACCAAGTTGCTGGCGCAGCACCCGTTGCCCGGCGACCTCGGCAAGCTGATCGAGCAGGTGCCGGAGCTGGCCCGGGAGATCAAGGCGCAACAGCAGTTCATGTTCACTGCCTGCGAGCAACTGGCCGACTTCAAGACCGGCGAAGACATGGAAGGCCGCGAGCGTCCGCGCCATCGTTTCGTGGGGGGCGTGGTGCCCGAGCACATGCGCGAGATGGGCATCGAGCTGAAGAAGGGTTTCGCCCGGCTCGACGACCTGTTCACCCGCCTGACCGAACTGCTCAAGGAGGGCATGGATGGCGAGGTGAACATCGGCATCGCCAGCCACCAGGCCGAGGAATGGTACCCGTTGTTCGGCAGCCTGCTGGCCCGTGCCCACGGCAACTGGGAGCTGTGGACCGCCTTTACCGCAGAAGACCCTGAAAACAGCCCGCCCATGGCGCGCTGGTTGACCCTGGCCGAAAGCGGCTCGCTGTTCGACATCGAGGTCAATGCCAGCCCGATCCTTGCGGCCGAAATGCTGCGCCGCAACCTGTGGAACGTGGCCTACGGCGCGCTGGTCACCTCTGCGACGCTGACCGCGCTGGGCAAGTTCGACCGCTTCCGCATGCGGGCCGGCCTGCCCAAGGATGCGGTCACCGCCGTGGTGCCGAGTCCGTTTCATCATTCCGATGCCGGCGTACTGCGCGTTCCGGATCTGAACGCCGATCCGCGCAATGCCGCCGAGCATACCGCGGCGATCATTCGCGAACTGCCGGGGCTGGTCGAGGGCTCCAAGGGCACGCTGGTGCTGTTCTCGTCGCGCAAGCAGATGCAGGAAGTGTTCGATGGCCTGGAGCGCGACTGGCGCAAGCGGGTGTTCATCCAGGGCAACCTGTCCAAGCAGGAGACCCTCAACAAGCACAAGGCGCGGGTCGATGGCGGCGATGAAAGCGTGTTGTTCGGCCTGGCCAGCTTCGCCGAAGGCGTCGACCTGCCGGGGGCTTACTGTGAGCATGTGGTGATCGCCAAGATCCCGTTCGCCGTGCCGGATGACCCGGTGGAAGCCGCGTTGGCCGAGTGGATCGAGGCTCGCGGCGGCAATCCGTTCATGGAAATCGCCGTGCCCGATGCATCGCTCAAGTTGATTCAGGCCTGTGGCCGCCTGCTGCGCACCGAGCAGGATCGCGGCATCATCACCCTGCTGGACCGGCGAGTGGTCACCCAGCGCTATGGCAAGGCGATCCTCAATGCGTTGCCGCCGTTCCGTCGCGAAATTTCCTGAAACCCATCGGGGATGAAACGGGGTTGATCGGGTCTTATCTCGGCCTGCCTGAGCATCGCGGCTAACGCCCTTGCTCGGGTGTCCGAAGATTCTGGAGCCCCGATCCCATGATTCGCCCCACGCTGTCCGCCGTTCTCGCACTGGCCTGCATTGCACCTGTGTACGCGGCGCCCGATGGTCAGCAGACACTGTTCAACTTTGTGCGTCCTGCCGATGTGGTGCAGGTCACCACACAGGACGCCACGCTGCCCCAGGCCAACGCCGAGCAGACGCCTGAGGGCGATGTGCTGCGCCGGGTGACTTTCAACCCGGCCGCCAACCCCAGCCTGAGCTTGACCCCACAGAGCGGCGTCTGGGACTGGAGCGCCGACAGCGCCATGACCCTGCGCCTGCAAAGCGCGATGGACTGGGCGCTGACGCTGCATGTGCGAATCGAGAGTGCCGACGGCAAAATCCTGGACAGCCGCATCGACCTGCCGGCGGGCCCTGCGCAAACCCTGATCGTGCCGCTCAAGGCCAGCTCCCCGCTGAGCCAGGGCATGCGCGTCGGGCCGCCCATGCCCTGGACTTACGAAGGCCAGCGCGTGCTGCTGGCCAGCACCGAGGGCGATCTGGACCTGGCCCAGGTGAAGTCGGTGACTGTGTCGATGTCCCGGCCTGACGTTGCCCAGAGTGTGCTGATCGAGAAATTCGGTGTGCAGCAGGGCGATGCGGTGATGAAGGCCGCCTACAGCAATCTGCTGGACGGCTATGGCCAATACACCCGTGGCAAATGGCCGGACAAGATCACCAGCGATGACCAGCTCAAATCCCTGGCGGCCAAAGAGCAACAGCAGCTCAAGGGCTGGCTCAAGGACCGCCCGGCCCATGACAAATACGGCGGCCTGCTCAAAGGCCCGACCTTCGAGGCCAGGGGCTTCTTTCGGACTGAAAAGCGCAATGACCGCTGGTATCTGGTGACCCCCGAAGGCCACCCGTTCTACTCCCTGGGCGTCAACGCCATCGCGGCGGATGACAGCCAGACCTACGTCGAAGGGCGAGAATCGATGTTCGGCAGCCTGCCCGGCAACGATGACCCGCTGGCGGTGTTCTACGGCACCGGCAATGACCACCGCGAGACGGGGGCGAGCAAGGGGCGACAGTTCGATGCAGGGCGCTGGTTCGATTTCTACGGTGCCAACCTGCAGCGCACCTATGGCGTGCAACCGGTCAGCCTGGATCTGAAGCGCTGGACTGACCACACCCTGCAACGCCTCGAGGCCTGGGGCTTCAACACCATCGGCAACTGGAGCGAGCCCGAGCTTGGCAACCGCGGGCGCGTGCCCTACACCTTGCCGCTGTCCATCGTCGGTGATTACGTCAGCATCAGCACCGGCCACGACTGGTGGGGCGGCATGCCCGATCCGTTTGATCCGCGTTTTGCCATGGCCACCGAGCGCGCGGTGGCCATCGCTGCACGGGATCACCGTGACGATCCCTACCTGATCGGCTACTTCGCCGACAACGAACTGGCCTGGGCCGGGCCCGGAAACGATCCGAAGGACCGTTACGCGCTGGCCTATGGCACGCTGAAACTGACCACCGACGTTCCGGCGAAGCGGGCGTTCCTCAAGCAACTGCGCGACAAGTACCGCAACCAGGAAGGGCTGTCCAAGGCCTGGGGCATCGATCTGCCGGCCTGGGAGTTGATGGAGGATCCGGGGTTCGAGCCGCCGCTGCCGAACCCCGAGCATCCGGAGATCGAGAACGACTTCAGGCATTTTCAGCACGTGTTTGCGCAGACCTACTTCAAGACCATTTCCGATGCCTTGAAGTGGCACGCGCCCAACCACCTGCTGCTGGGCGGACGTTTCGGTGTCAGCACCCCGGAAGTGATTCAGGCCTGTGCCCAGTACTGCGACGTGCTGAGCTTCAATCTGTATGCGCTCAAGCCCCAGGACGGCGTGGACTTCGCGCAGCTCAAGGTGCTGGACAAGCCGGTGCTGGTCAGCGAGTTCCATTTCGGCTCGCGGGATCGCGGACCGTTCTGGGGCGGCGCCGTCGAAGTGCCTCGCGAAGAAGACCGTGGGCCTGCCTACGCCAACTTCCTGAAAAGCGCATTGGCCGAGCCTTCGATTGTCGGTGTGCACTGGTTCCAGTACCTGGATGAGCCTGCCACCGGGCGCATGCTCGATGGCGAAAACGGCCATTTGGGGTTGGTGAGCATTACCGACGTGCCGTATCAGGGGTTTGTCGAAGCGGTGCGCAAGGCCAATGGGCAGGTGATTGACGTGATCGGCAAGCCACAATGACCCGTAGGAGCGCGCTTGCCCGCGACGGTGGTGTGTCTGTAACGAATGTTCCGCCTGACACACCGCCATCGCGGGCAAGCGCGCTCCTACAGGTTTTGTCGTAAGTCTGACAGCGTGCCGCTGTTCCCAAACCGCTCAATCGCTGGAACAATGCACGCCATTTTTCTGCAGCCTGACCGGAGGGCGACACCGTGCAGATCCAGGGTCATTTCGAGCTTCAATTCGAAGCCGTGCGCGAAGCCTTTGCCGCATTGTTCGACGATCCGCAAGAGCGCGGCGCTGCGCTGTGCGTGCAGATCGGCGGCCAGACGGTGCTCGACCTGTGGGCAGGCTGTGCCGACAAGGACGGCGCCGAGGCCTGGCACACAGACACCATCGCCAACCTGTTTTCCTGCACCAAGACCTTCACCGCAGTCACCGCCCTGCAGTTGGTGGGCGAGGGCAAGCTGAACCTGGACGAGCCGGTGGCGCGCCTGTGGCCTGAATTCGCGGCTGCGGGCAAGCAGGCCATCACCCTGCGCCAGTTGCTGTGCCACCAGGCCGGATTGCCCGCCCTGCGCGACATGCTGCCGGCCGAAGCGCTCTACGACTGGCAAGCGATGACCGACGCGCTGGCTGCCGAGCAGCCCTGGTGGACGCCGGGGCAGGGGCACGGTTATGCCGCGATTACCTACGGC
Source organism: Pseudomonas sp. NPDC090203 (assembly GCF_044746765.1). Classification (NCBI taxonomy): domain Bacteria; kingdom Pseudomonadati; phylum Pseudomonadota; class Gammaproteobacteria; order Pseudomonadales; family Pseudomonadaceae; genus Pseudomonas; species Pseudomonas sp. NPDC090203. The sequence continues at coordinate 22,259 of NZ_JBIVCV010000023.1, read as the reverse complement.
TGGCTGGTCGGCGAAGTCATCCGCCGTGCCGAAGGGCGCGGGCCGGGTGAGTCCATCGCGGCGCGCATCTGCCGGCCGCTGGGGCTGGATTTCCACGTCGGTCTGCCGGACGAGGAATTCCATCGCGTGGCCCATATCGCCCGCGGCAAGGGCAACGTCGGCGATGAAGCGGCCCAGCGCCTGCTCCAGGCGACGATGCGCGAACCCACCTCCATGACCGCCCGCGCGTTCACCAACCCGCCGTCGATCATGACCAGCACCAACAAACCCGAATGGCGGCGCATGCAACAACCTGCCGCCAATGGCCACGGCAACGCCCGCAGCCTTGCCGGGTTCTATAGCGGTTTGCTCGATGGCAGCCTGCTGGACGCCGAGCTGATCAACGAGCTGACCCGCGAGCACAGCATCGGCCAGGACAAGACCCTGCTGACCCAGACCCGCTTCGGCCTGGGCTGTATGCTCGACCAGCCCGAGGTGCCCAACGCCACCTTCGGCCTGGGCGGCAAATCCTTCGGCCATCCTGGCGCCGGTGGTTCGGTGGGGTTCGCCGATCCGGAGCGCGATGTGGCCTTTGGCTTCGTCACCAACACGCTGGGCCCCTATGTGTTGATGGATCCCCGGGCACAGCGTCTGGTCCGGGTGCTTGGTGAGTGTTTGCAATAACTGTCGCTGATAAGTGCTTGTTCTACCGACTGTCAGTTAAACCGCCCATATGGGAACCGTAGGGCGGTTTCTTTTTCCAACTCGGCGTTTATGCGTGTTATATGGGCGCTGCTTCGTTCATTTTCTGATCAATTTTTTGTGGGTCACCCATGTCTGCCAACAAAAGTCTCGCATTTGCACTGTGCCTCGCCGTTACCGGTTGCGCGCAAACCCCTCAGGACTCGTCGGCCAGCAACGACCATTGGTGGTCGTTCGGCTCCGGCAACAGCGCCGACGCTGCCAAGGCCGCGCCGGTGAAGACTGCGGCCAGCCCGGCTGCCGCTGAAGTGGCCAAGACTGAAGCCGAGAGCGGCAGCCACTGGTACTGGCCGTTCGGCTCCGACCACGGCACCACCGAGAAGAAGCCGGAAGTGGCAGCGACCAAGCCGAGCGCCCCTGAAGTCGCCAAGGCCGATACCGGCAGCAAGTGGTGGTGGCCATTCGGCGGCAGCGAAGCGAAGAAAGACGCAGCGCCTGCCTTGCCGAAGATCGACCCGAAAGTCACCCAGGCCTGGCTCGACCTCAACGAGCCGAAAGTGCGCGAGGCGATCAAGGACAGCAAGTTCGAACTCGAGCGCCGTGAAGACGTGCTGGTCGTGACGGCACCGGTGGACAGCACCTTCAACCCGGACCGTCCGGAAATGCTGCTGCCGATCAACCTCGGCCCGATCACCCGCATGGCCAAGCTGGTCGAAGGCGATCAGAAATCCGCCGTGCTGGTACTCGGCCACGCCGACGTCGCCAGCGACAGCAACCTCAAGATCAGCCAGCAGCGCGCACAGTCGGTGGCGGCGATCTTCCGCCTCAGCGGCCTGGAGCGTAATCGCCTGAACCTGCGCGGCATGGGCGCGGCAATGCCTCGTGTCACCGCAGATACCGCTTCGGCGCGTGCCCAGAACCGTCGTGTTGAAGTGATCCTCACGCCGCAGGATTCCATGGTCGCCTTGTTGGCCAAGTACAACCTGCCAGCGGTACCGGCGCCGACCATGGTCGCTGTGAAGGAAGCCCAGCCAGCAGTCGCCCCGGCACCGGCCACCAAGGCCGCGCCTGCCAAATCCGCCGCCCCGGCCAAGAAGGCAGCGCCGACCAAGGCTCCCGCAACCAAGAAAGCGCCTGCCAAGAAAGCCACTGCTACCAAGGCCAAGGCCGCACCCGCCAAGCCTGCCGCCAAGAAAGCAGCCAGCGACGCGCAAGCCAGCAGCAACTGAGGGTAATATCGCTATCCCGTCCACGGATTTCGATAAAGGAAGGCAGTGATGAGCCAGCGTCTGGCTGACATGCGTCGCAACTACGCCCGCGAGGGTCTGACCGAAGCCCAGGCTCCGGAAGAACCCTTCGCGCTGTTCCACCAGTGGTTCGACGAGGCGGTGAAGACCGAGCAGGCGCCGGTCGAAGCCAACGCCATGACCCTGGCGACCGTCGATGCCGACGGTCGTCCTCACTGCCGGGTCCTCCTGCTCAAGGGGCTGGACGCTCAGGGGTTCACCTTCTTCAGCAACTACGACAGCGCCAAAGGCCAGCAGATGGCGGCTCACCCCTTTGCCGCCATGACTTTCTTCTGGCCGACCCTGGAGCGTCAGGTGCGCATCGAGGGGCGGATCTCGAAGGTTTCCCACGAAGAATCCGACGCCTATTTCCAGGTTCGTCCTCTGGGCAGCCGCCTGGGAGCGTGGGCTTCGCCGCAAAGCCGGGTGATCGCCGACCGCGAAGAACTGGAAGGACTGCTCAAGGCCACCGAGGCGCGGTTCAGCGATGGCCAGCCGCACTGCCCTGAACATTGGGGTGGCTACCGCCTGGTGCCGGACCGGATCGAATTCTGGCAGGGCCGGCCAAGCCGCCTGCACGACCGGCTCAATTATCGGCTGGTCGATGGTGCCTGGACCCGCGAACGCCTGGCGCCCTAGACCTGCGATTCTGCCGGTCGGGAGGTTGGATCGGCATTTCTTTGAATCAATCGCCCATGCCGTCGTCCATACTGATAGACGCTGGCGGCTTTCTGTATAGCGCCTGAATGAACGTAAATAATCGGTACAGGTTCGTGACATGACTCAGCGCCGCAGAGTTTAATCGCCACCTGTTCCTTTGGAGATGAATGTTATGCGTAAGTCTGTTCTGTTGGTTGCTTCGTTCACTGCCATGGCGCTGACGCTGGGCGGCTGTACTTCGAGCCTGACCGGCGACTCGTATTCGCGCGATGAAGCTCGCCAAGTCCAGACCGTACGCCTGGGCACCATCGAGTCCTTGCGCCCTGTGAAGATTGAAGGCACCAAGACCCCGATCGGCGCCGGTGCCGGTGCGATCGTCGGTGGTGTGGGTGGTAGCGCCATTGGTGGCGGTCGCGGCAGTATCGTTACCGCCGTGATCGGTGCGGTGGCCGGTGGCCTGCTCGGTTCGGCCGCCGAGGGTGGCCTGACCCGTGCGCAGGGTGTGGAAATCACCGTGCGTGAAGATGACGGCAGCATGCGTGCCTACGTGCAGGAAGTTCAGGAAAACGAGATCTTCCGTGTTGGCGAGCGTGTTCGCATCATGACTGTGAACGGGACCAGCCGCGTTACTCACTGATCCTGCCGCAAATAAAAACGCCCCGATTTTCGGGGCGTTTTTGTTCGTGGGATATCACTCCTTTTCGTAGCAGCACGGCTTGCCGGCGGGAGCGGTGGGTCAGACAAAGAGGCAGTGCCTGATACGACGCCCCCGCCGGCAAGCCGTGCTGCTACGGTTCAGTGCGCCTTGCGGCTGGAAAGCGCGGTGATTGCGTAGCCGATCAACGCGGCCAGGATCGAGCCGGTCAGGATGCCCATCCGGTCCACCCCGGCGAATTCGCTTTGTCCCGGCACGAACGCCAGCGAGCCAACGAACAGGCTCATGGTGAAGCCGATGCCGCACAGGATCGACACACCCAGCACCTGGCCCCAGTTGGAGCCGGCCGGAAGCGTGGCCATTCCGGTCTTGATCGCCAGCCAGGTGAGGCCGAACACGCCCAGCATCTTGCCCAGCAGAAGGCCCGCAGCGATGCCCATGGGGACGTGATGGGTGAAGCTGTCCAGGCTCACGCCCGTGAGCGAAACCCCGGCATTGGCGAAGGCGAACAGCGGCAGGATGGCGTAGGCGACCCAGGGGTGCAGGGCGTGTTCCAGCGTCTGCAGGGCAGAGGCGGTTTGCCCCGTGGATTTGAGCGGAATGCAGAACGCCAGCACCACGCCGGCCAGGGTGGCATGCACGCCGCTCTTGAGCACGCACACCCACAGCACCAGGCCGACCAGCAGGTAGGGTGCGAGTTTCGTCACCCCCAGGCGGTTCATCGCGATCAGGGCCAGGATCGAGGCGCCGGCCAGCGACAGCGACAGTGTGGACAACTCCCCCGAGTAAAAGAGTGCGATAACGATGATCGCGCCCAGGTCGTCGATGATCGCCAGGGTCATCAGAAACAGCTTGAGCGATACCGGTACGCGCTTGCCCAGCAGCGCGAGTACGCCCAGGGCGAAGGCGATGTCGGTCGCCATGGGAATCGCCCAGCCGCTCATGGCCGCAGGGACGTCCTTGTTCAGCGCCCAGTAGATCAGCGCCGGCACCACCATGCCGCCGATGGCGGCCACGCCCGGCAGGACGATCTGCGAGGGACGCGACAGATGACCCTGAAGCACCTCGCGTTTGACCTCAAGGCCAATAAGCAGGAAGAACAGCGCCATCAGGCCGTCGTTGATCCACAGCAGGAGCGGTTTGGCGATCTTCAATGCGCCGATCTGCGCCACCACCGGCGTGTCGAGCAGGCCGTTGTAGAGCCAGGAAAGCGGCGAGTTATTGATCAGCAGGGCGAGGGCGGCTGCAGCGATCAGCAACAGACCGCCAGCCGCCTCGAGCTGGAAAAAGCGTTTGAATGTATTGCGTACGGGCAAGGTCATTCTCCATGGACATGCGCAAAAGGAGCGACACCGTACCGCGTGTTCTTATTGCTGAAAACAAAAGTTATATTCGATTTTGTTATAAAAAATTGAATATGAACCTGTATACAAAGGATTTGTGTGAAGTGTTACAAAGTGCTGCAGGACTTATGCGACGGGGCTTGTAGGAATCTTCAACAAACCCGTAGCAGCCCGGCCGGGCGGCGCTCCGCTTGCCGGCGGGAGCGATCTCAAGGACGCCCCCGCCGGCAAGCCGTGCTGCTACGGTCGGTATAGTTCAGGTATTGCGTTTGTTACTCGACGATACCCAACATGCTCTTGGCCAAGGCTTCGGCGATGCGAATCCCGTCGACACCCGCCGACATGATCCCGCCCGCGTACCCTGCGCCTTCACCGGCCGGGAACAGGCCCTTGACGTTGAGGCTCTGCATATCGGCCCCGCGGGTGATGCGCAGCGGCGAGGAGGTGCGGGTTTCGATGCCGGTCAGCACCGCATCGGCCTGGGAAAAGCCGCGGATCTGTTTTTCGAACGCCGGCAACGCTTCGCGAATTGCCTCGATGGCGAAGGCGGGCAGGGCATCGGCCAGGTCCGTGAGTTTCACGCCGGGCTTGTAGGACGGCTCGACGCTGCCCAGCTCGGTGGACGCCTTGCCTGCGATGAAATCACCCACCAGTTGCGCAGGCGCTTCGTAGTTCTCGCCGCCCATGATGTAGGCGTGGGATTCCAGGCGTTCCTGCAGCTCGATACCGGCCAGCGGGCTGCCCGGATAGTCTTCGTCCGGGGTGATGCCGACCACGATGCCCGAGTTGGCGTTGCGCTCGTTGCGCGAGTACTGGCTCATGCCGTTGGTAACCACGCGGTTCGGCTCGGAAGTCGCCGCCACCACGGTGCCGCCCGGGCACATGCAGAAGCTGTACACCGAACGTCCGTTTTTCGCGTGGTGCACCAGTTTGTAGTCGGCAGCGCCGAGCTTCGGGTGCCCGGCGTACTTGCCCAGGCGCGCGCGGTCGATCAGCCCTTGCGGGTGTTCGATGCGGAAACCCACCGAGAACGGCTTGGCTTCCATGTACACGCCACGGCCGTGGAGCATGCGGAAGGTGTCACGGGCGCTGTGGCCCAGGGCCAGGATTACGTGACGGGATTCGATGCGCTCGCCGCTGGCAAGCTCCACGCCTTGCAACTGGCCGTCTTCGATCAGCACGTCGGTGACGCGCTGTTCGAAACGCACCTCGCCACCCAGCGCTTCGATCTGCTGGCGCATGTTTTCCACGACGCCGGTCAGGCGGAACGTGCCGATGTGCGGCTTGCTGACGTAGAGGATTTCTTCCGGCGCGCCGGCCTTGACGAACTCGTGCAGGACCTTGCGCCCGTGGAATTTCGGGTCCTTGATCTGGCTGTAGAGTTTGCCGTCGGAGAAGGTGCCTGCGCCGCCTTCACCGAACTGCACGTTGGACTCGGGGTTGAGCACGTTCTTGCGCCACAGGCCCCAGGTATCCTTGGTGCGCTGACGGACTTCCTTGCCGCGTTCGAGGATGATCGGCTTGAAGCCCATCTGCGCCAGCAGCAGGCCGGCGAAGATGCCGCACGGGCCGAAACCGACGACCAGCGGGCGTTCGGCGAGATCGGCAGGCGCCTGGCCAACGACCTTGTAGCTGACGTCCGGTGCGGGTGTCAGGTGCTTGTCGTGGCTCAGGCGCTTGAGCAGCGCGGCTTCGTCGCGCACTTCAAGGTCGATGGTGTAGATGAATTGCAGTTCGGTGGATTTCTTGCGCGCATCGTAGCTGCGCTTGAAGAGGGTGAAATCCAGCAGCTCGTCGCTGTCGATGCCCAGGCGTTGCAGCAGCGCAGGGCGCAGCTCTTCATCCGCGTGGTCCAGCGGCAGTTTGAGTTCGGTGATTCGTAACATTGAAAGGTCCGGTTTCGGGCCGCAGGATCGGCCCGGCAGCGCTACAAGAACCGGAGATTATAAGCCAGAATGCACCCCAAGCGACGTTTTGTAGGAGCGCGCTTGCCCGCGACTGCGGTGTGTCAGACATGCTGAAACACCGCAGTCGCGGGCAAGCGCGCTCCTACAAGGGAACAGCGTCAGATTTTTCAATCGTTACGCATCGCCCCGAAATACGCGCAGCCACGCTGGACCTGGCCGTTGACCCGCAGTTCGGCGGTCAGGTGCTGTACCGAGCCGGTCACCGGGTCCACGCAACGCTGCGGCGCCACGTACAGCTCCACATGCTGGTCGTTGGCGTCGGTGATCAGGTTGAAGCGGCCTTCGGGCATCTGCTCTTCCATGTACGGCACCGCGAATGCGTCCATGCCCTCACGTTCCAGGACCATGCCCTTGCCGCTGGCATTGAGGTTCCATTTCGGCGCGTTGCCGCTGGCGTGAATGGTCAGGCGCTTGAAGTTGGCGTCTTCGCAGGCATTGCTCGGGCGCTCGACGCGATACAGCTGGTAGACATCACCCTGGCCGTCACTGCCCTGGGCGCGGCTGGCGACGAAATTGCCACGGATGTCGGCGAAGGCCTTGCCGCTCTTGTCCACCACCGAGGCAGCTTCCTGCAGGATGCCGGTGTTGCCTTTGTCGGTCAGGGCGTAGCGGCGCTGCTCGTTGCAGGGTTCGAAGAACAGCTTGCCGCCGTCGCCGGTCAGGGTGCCTTGCATGCGGATCATGCCGTCGGTGGACACCTTGTCGGCAGCCGATTGCGAAGGCAGGAACTGGCAGCCGGCGAACAGAGGCACGAGGGCAAACAGCAGGACGGAACGAGCAGCGAACATGGGGCGGTCTCCAGACAAGTGCCGCCACGTTACTCAGCCTGCTCGCTCATCACAAGAGGCGATTAACCGACGCGGAAAGTGTGTCCGGTTTGTAGCCCTTCCACGCTCTTGGCGTAGGCCAGCGCCGCATCCGCAGCAGAAACCGGCTTGAAGCCACGGAAGAACGGGCCATAGCTGTCCATGGATTCTTCCAGCACGGTGGGGCTGACGCTGTTGACCCGCATGCCGCGCGGCAGCTCGATGGCGGCCGCCCGCACGAAGCCGTCGATGGCCGAGTTGACCAGCGTTGCCGATGCGCCGCTGGCAATCGGGTCATGACTCAGCACGCCGGTGGTGAAGGTGAACGAGGCGCCGTCGTTGGCGAATTCGCGCCCGATCAACAGCAGGTTGACCTGGCCCATGAGCTTGTCGCGCAGGCCCAGGGCAAAGGACTCCTCGGTCATCTGGGCCAATGGCGCGAAGGTGACGTTGCCGGCCGCGCAAACCAGTGCATCGAAAGGACCCGTCCGTTCGAATAGTTTGCGGATCGAGGCGCTGTCACTAATATCGACGGTTTCATCACCGCTGTTGCGGCCGATGCGCACGATCTCGTGGCGAGGCGCCAGTTTCTTCTCGATGGCCGAGCCGAGGGTGCCGCTGGCGCCGATCAGTAGAATTTTCACAGTGCTGTCCTTTGGGTGAGTGAGTCAGGTCCACAGTGTGTGCCGCGCTCGTCATCGCGATAAAGGGGGCGGACGGCAACCTCGGGTTGTCGAAAAGGAAACAATCATGAGCGAAATGGAGGACCTGGCGGCGTTCGCCCTGCTGGTGGAGGCCAACAGCTTCACCCTGGCCGCGCAATGGCTGGACACCAGCACCAGCCAGCTGTCCAAGCGCATCAGCAAGCTGGAGAAGAGCTACGGGGTGATCCTGCTGCACCGCACCACCCGCAGCCTGACGCTGACCTCGGCCGGGGCGATCCTGCTTCCCGAGGCCCGGGCGCTGCTGGCCCAGCGTGACAGGATTCGCGACGCCGTGGCCTACCTCAGCGAAAGTCTGAGCGGTACGGTTCGGCTGACGGTGCCGGTTTCGCTGGGTGAGACTTTCTTCGAAGGCGTGCTGACGGATTTCGCCAAAAGCTATCCCGACCTTCAGGTCGAGCTGGACCTGAACAACCAGTTCCGGGATTTGCGCCGCGACGGCTTCGACCTGGGGATTCGTTCCAGTGTCGGCATCGACGAGCGACTGGTGGCCAAGCCGCTGCTGTCGCTGCAGGAACTGACCTGTGCCAGTCCCGCTTATCTGGAGCAGCACGGCCAGCCACAGACGCCGGAGGCCCTGCGGGTGCACCGTTGCCTGCTCAACAGCCATTACGCGGGCAGGGAAACCTGGGCTTATCACCAGAATCACGAACTGACGCGGATCAACGTGCGCGGGACGTTCGCCAGCAACCACTACGGCTTGCTGAAGAAGGCTGCGTTACTGGGGGCGGGGATTGCGCGGCTGCCGTCGTACATGGTGCATGACGAGCTCAATGACGGCCGGTTGAAGTGGTTGTTGCGCGAGTATCAGACGCCGGTGTCGTCGCTGTTCATGGTGCATCCGTTCGAAGGGCAGTTGCCGAGGCGGATTCAGGTGATGGCGGATTACCTGACCGACTGGTTCGAGCGCAGGACGCTGGCGCTGGAAAACCTCTGACCAACGACGCCATTCTTGTAGGAGCGCGCTTGCCCGCGACGGCGGTGTGCCAGACAACATCTGAGTTGCTGAACCAACGCAATCGCGGGCAAGCGCGCTCCTACAAGGCTATCGCGTATACACGATAACCCTGTACCCATACCCAATGGGGGGCCTTAACCGCCCAGGTAGGCATCCCGCACTTTCGGATCGACCAGCAACTCCTCGCCCGAGCCCTGCATCACCACCCGGCCGTTCTCCAGAACGTAGGCGCGGTCGGCGATTTTCAGGGCCTGGTTGGCGTTCTGCTCGACCAGGAACACGGTCACCCCGTCACGGCGCAACTGTTCGACGATCTCGAAGATCTGCTGAATGATGATCGGTGCCAGACCCAACGACGGCTCGTCGAGCAGCAGCAGCTTGGGCTTGCTCATCAGCGCACGACCGATGGCGAGCATCTGCTGTTCACCGCCGGACATGGTGCCGCCGCGCTGGTTGAAGCGTTCCTTCAGGCGCGGGAACAGGGACAGCACCTTGTCCATCTGCTCCTGATAATCGCCCTTGTCGGTGAAGAACCCGCCCATGGCCAGGTTTTCCTCGACGGTCAGGCGGGCGAACACACGGCGGCCCTCAGGCACCACCGCGATGCTCTTGCGCATGATCACCGACGACTCAAGGCCCACCAGTTCCTCGCCCATGTAGCGGATGCTGCCGCTGTGGGCGCGGGGCGATCCGCAGAGGGTCATCAGCAGGGTCGACTTGCCGGCACCGTTGGCGCCGATCAGGGTGACGATCTCACCCTGTTGCACATCGATGCTGACGCCGTGCAGCGCCTGGATCTTGCCGTAGAAGGTGGAAACGTTTTCGAACTGCAGCATTTACGCTTCCCCCAGGTAGGCTTTGATCACATCAGGATTGTCACGGATCTGCTCGGGCGTACCGTCGGCCAGGGGCGTGCCCTGGTTGATGACGACGATGTGGTCGGAAATGCTCATGACCAGCTTCATGTCGTGCTCGATCAGCAGCACGGTCACGTTGTGGTCGTTGCGCAGCAGGCCGATCAGCGCCTTGAGGTCCTCGGTTTCCTTGGGGTTCAGGCCGGCCGCCGGCTCGTCGAGCATCAGGATGCGCGGGCGAGTCATCATGCAGCGGGCGATTTCCAGACGGCGTTGCTGACCATAGGCCAGGGTGCCGGCAGGGCGGTTGGCGAATTCCTTCAGGTTGACCGCGTCCAGCCAGTGCTCGGCGTATTCCATGGCCTCGCGCTCGCTCTTGCGATACGACGGGGTCTTGAACAGGCCGGACAGGAAGTTGGTGTTGAGGTGACGATGCTGGGCAACCAGCAGGTTTTCCACCGCAGTCATTTCCTTGAACAGGCGCACGTTCTGGAACGTCCGCACCACGCCCTTGCGCGCGATCTCGTGACCGGCCAGGCCCTGGATCGGCTCGCCGTCGAGCAGGATGGTGCCCGCCGTCGGTTTATAGAAGCCGGTCAGGCAGTTGAACACGGTGGTCTTGCCGGCGCCGTTGGGGCCGATCATCGACACGACCTGTTTCTCGTTGACGGTCAGGCCCACGCCGTTGACCGCCAACAGGCCGCCAAAGCGCATGCTCAAGCCCGAAGCTTGCAGAAGTGGACGGCTCATCAGCGTTCCCCCTTGAGTTTCATGACGGGACGCTGCATTGGCAGGAAGCCCTGAGGACGCCAGATCATCATCAGCACCATCAAGGCGCCGAAGCCCAACATCCGGTATTCGCTGAATTCGCGCAGCAATTCAGGCAGCAGGATCATCACCACGGCCGCCAGGATCACGCCCAGCTGGGAACCCATGCCGCCCAGTACCACGATGGCGAGGATGATCGCCGATTCCAGGAAGGTGAAGGATTCAGGGGTAATCAGGCCTTGGCGCGCCGCGAAGAAGCTACCGGCGAAACCGGCAAACGCAGCACCCAGGGTAAACGCCGAGAGCTTGATGATCGTCGGGTTCAGGCCCAGCGCGCGGCAGGCGATCTCGTCTTCACGCAGCGCTTCCCACGCACGACCGATCGGCATGCGCAGCAGGCGGTTGATGACGAACAGCGCCGCCAGTGCCAGCAGCAGGGCGACCAGGTACAGGAAGATCACCTTGTTGACGGAGTTGTATTCCAGGCCGAAATACTCGTGGAACGTCTGCATGCCTTCAGCCGCCTTGCGCTCGAAGGTCAGGCCGAACAGCGTCGGCTTTTCGATGTTGCTGATGCCGTTCGGGCCGCCGGTGAGGTCGGTCAGGTTACGCAGGAACAGACGGATGATTTCACCGAAGCCCAGAGTCACGATGGCCAGGTAGTCACCTCGCAGTCGAAGTACCGGGAAGCCCAGCAGGAAACCGAACGTGGCCGAAGCCAGGCCGGCCAGTGGCAGGCAGATCCAGAAACCGAAGCCGTAGTAGTGCTGCAGCAGGGCATAGGTGTAGGCGCCGACCGCGTAGAAGCCGACGTAACCCAGGTCCAGCAGGCCTGCAAGGCCAACCACGATGTTCAGGCCAAGGCCCAGCATCACGTAGATCAGGATCAGGGTCGCGATGTCCACCGCGCCGCGCGAGCCGAAGAACGGCCATACCAGTGCCACGATGATGATCGCGCCAAGGAACCAGCGCTGGGTCGACGGCAGGGTCATGAAGTTGCTGGCGCGCGAGGACACCAGCTGCTTCTGCGGACTCGAACGCCACATGGCGCTGATCTGCTCGTTGTACAGCACGCGCAGGAACATCAGCAGCGCTGCGCCGAAGATCACCAGCAAGGTGTTGGTGGTGGCGCCGACGACCGCCAGGTTGACCCCGACGATGTCCAGCTTGAGCCCGAGGATCGGGTAGGCAACCAGCAGCACCAGTACAGCGCTGAACAGGGCCGATTTGAGATTCCTGGTCATACTTTTTCAACCTCCGGACGGCCGAGCAGGCCGGTTGGCCGGAACAACAACACCAAGACAAGAAGACCGAACGCCACCACATCCTTGTACTGGTCGCCGAAGATATCGGCGCCAAACGCTTCAGCCACACCCAGCACCAGACCGCCGAGCATCGCGCCCGGGATACTGCCGATACCGCCCAGTACCGCTGCGGTGAAGGCCTTGATGCCGACCAGGAAACCGGCGTTGGGGTTGATCACGCCGTACTGCATGCTCAGCAGGACCGCAGCCACTGCCGCCAGCGCAGCGCCGATGACGAAGGTCAGGGCGATAATGTTGTTGGTGTTAATACCCAGCAGGTTGGCCATCTTGATGTCTTCGGCGCAGGCGCGGCAGGCGCGGCCCAGGCGGGAGCGGGAGATGAACCAGGTCAGGCCGAGCATGGCGACCACGGTGACGATGAAGATCAGGATCTGCATGTAGGAGATCACGACTTCATGGGTCGAACCCGGGCCGAACACGAAGTTGCCAGGGATCAGGTTGGGGATCGATTTGTCCTTGGAGTCCTGCGACAACAACACCGTGTTCTGCAGGAATATGGACATGCCGATCGCCGAAATCAGAGGGATCAGGCGGTTGCTGCCGCGAAGGGGGCGGTAGGCGACCCGTTCGATGGCGTAACCGTAGGCGCTGGTCACCACGATACTGGCGACGAACGCGGCAGTAATCAGCAGGGGCAGGCTGTCCAGGCCCAGCATGGTCAGGCCGGCCAGGGCGATGAACGCCACGTACGAACCGATCATGTACACCTCGCCGTGGGCGAAGTTGATCATGCCGATGATGCCGTAGACCATGGTGTAGCCGATGGCGATCAAGGCGTATGTGCTGCCAATGGTCATGCCATTAACCAGCTGTTGGAAAAAATGATAGATGTCTATCTCGGGCATTTGCCGCGCTCCTAAAAACCTTCTCGGTGTTTCACTGGTGAAGTCTTTTTCCCGCTCGCGCGTCGTGATCTACGTCCGCGTTCGGCACGAGCCCAGTGATTCACTGGTGCGGTTTCAAGATGTTCAGGGCATCGGGGTTCTTGTGAAACCCCGCGTCCCAGCTAAAACAAAGCCCACTGCGGTTGCAGTGGGCTTCGGGTAAGCATGAAGGCTGCGATTACTTCACAGGGGCTTCAGTCTTGGTGCCATCTTTGTGCCAGGTGTAGACGACGAATTTGAAGTCTTTCAGGTCACCCTTGGCATCGAAGGACAGATCGCCGGTAGGCGTCTTGAAGGTGCCTTTGTGGATGGCTTCGGCCACTTTGGCGGTGTCTTCGGACTTGGCGGTCTTGATGCCTTCGGCGATCACTTCGACAGCGGCGTAGGCCGGGAACACGAAAGGACCGCTCGGGTCTTCTTTCTTGGCCTTGAACGCGTCAACCAGCGCCTTGTTGGCAGGGTCCTGGTCGAAGGATTTCGGCAGGGTCACCAGCAGGCCTTCGGAAGCGTCCTGGGCGATCTGCGAGATCGAGGCGTTACCCACGCCTTCCGGACCCATGAAGCCGGCCTTCAGGCCTTTTTCCTGTGCCTGGCGCAGGATCAGGCCCAGCTCAGGGTGGTAGCCGCCGTAGTAGACGAAGTCGACGTTGGCTTGTTTCATCTTGGCGATCAGCGAGGAGAAGTCCTTGTCGCCGGCGTTGATGCCTTCGAACAGGGCGACTTTCACGCCGTCTTTTTCCAGAGTGGTTTTAACGGCGGTGGCGATGCCTTCACCGTACTGCTGCTTGTCGTGGATGACCGCAACGATTTTCGGCTTGACCTGCTTGGCGATGTATTCGCCAGCGGCCGGGCCCTGGGCGCTGTCCAGGCCGATGGTGCGGAAGACCAGCTTGTAGCCACGGGCGGTGATGTCCGGGCTGGTGGCCGCTGGGGTGATCATGATCACGCCTTCGTCTTCGTAGATGTCGGACGCAGGCTGGGTGGAGCTGGAGCACAGGTGGCCGACCACGAACTTGACGCCATCGTTGACCACTTTGTTGGCCACGGCTACGGCTTGTTTCGGATCGCAGGCGTCGTCGTACTCAACGGCTTCGAGTTTCTTGCCATCCACGCCGCCTTTGGCGTTGATCTGCTCGATGGCCATCTTGGCACCGCTGAACTGCATGTCGCCGTATTGGGCTACAGCACCGGTTTTAGGGCCGGCGATGCCGATCTTGATGGTGTCGGCTGCGAACGAGTGACTGGCAACCCCCGCCAGAACCAGTGCGGCAAACAACTTGGAAATCTGATTAATACCCTTAGTCATGATGCTCCACTCTTGCGTTTGTAGTTTTTATAATCCTGACGGCCAGAAGCTGCAGGACCGGATTGATTTATCCAGGCCTTACCCCAGGCAACTGTACCGGAACAGTTTAGAGCGCCGGTCGAGCGCTTGAAAAGCTGGCTGCGGGGGGCAAAACCTGTTGATGTCGCTTAATCGAAAGAAAGATACACAATCAAGCCGGTGGATTCCCCAACCGGGTCACTCAATCTATCGGCCTGAGCGAAGTTCTCTGCAATCAATCACTTGAATCCGGGTTTGAGCGCAGGGAAGGCGGCGGTATCATTTGCGCCGAATTTCCAGACGGTGAAACCCATGACGCAAGAACCTAGCACCCTCTATGCCAAGCTGCTTGGCGAAACGGCTTCAATCACGTGGAAAGAATTGCAACCGTTCTTTGCCAAGGGTGCCCTGTTGTGGGTCGAACCCTCGCAGGATCTGATCGCCGTGGCCGAGGCTTTTGCCGAAAATGCTGAGGCAAAAGTGGCTGCGTGGCTGGCCTCGGGGGAGGTCGGGAAGGTCTCTGAATCAACGGCTCTGGACCTGCTGGAGCGCGATCCGCCGCTGTGGGCGGTGGTGGTGGCGCCTTGGGTGTTGATCCAGGAGAGGGCGCCGCAGGCTTGAGCGCACCGATTTGGTGCTTTGCATGATGGCAAAGTGGGTAGGTAGGTAACCTTGGGGTGTGGTGGGTAGCAGTTCGGGTTGGCTTCGGCTTCTTACCCTGATGCCCTGTCGGGCGCTAATCGCGGGCAAGCGCGCTCCTACATTTGTTGCAACGTGCCATGGCCTGATGGACCGCGTCGGTAGCCTTTAAAGGCTGACCACTCGGTTTATCAGAATGCGGTTCGTTGCAAAAAATGTAGGAGCGCGCTTGCCCGCGATAGGCCCGCCAGGGCATCAATGTGGCGATTTCAATCCGAAACCCAGCAATCTCACCCCAAATACCCCGTCTTCCCCGTATGCTGATTCAACGAAATCACCCGCGTCTTGCCAATCCGGTGACGGTAAATCTCCCGCAAATACTTCACCGCCTTCTTCACGCTCTCCCGGGAAATCCGGATGTCGTTGATCGAGATGAACCGCGATTTGTCGTCGATCAGCTCGCGGTACTTCTTCTCGTACATCGGTTTGATCGCATACCAGTTGGTGTCGAGAATTTTTGCCGGGTTTTCGTATTCATTGAGCAGATCATCGATGCGATCTTCGTCGAACTCATCGCTCATGATGAAATCCAGAATCGAGTTGTCCAGCGTGTCGTCGAAGCGATACGGCTGTCTGGCGAAGCAACGTTTGATGAACGCGACGATCAGGGTCAGGAAATCGTCTGACAGGCACGGGCTCTTGGCGATCAGGGTGGTCAGCGACAGGTTGGCCGAGGCGCCGATCACCAGCGCGTAACGCTTGAGCGTGGTGTTGGGGAACAGGCTGTTGAGGTGGGTCTTGAGCCGGTTCAGATCCATATAGGACAGCTTGTAGTCCTTGGGCAGCGAGACAATCGACACCACCGACGAGCAGTTCTTGAAGAAATGCAGGTCATGCAGCGCCGCAGCGTCGTAACCGGATGCCTTGTACTGCTCCAGCGCCGCGCGATACCGGCGCGATTCGATCGGCAGCAGGCTGATGCCTTCGATGGCCTGGGTCATCTTGTTGAAATGCGGCAGGTCGATGGAGCGGAAGAACAGGTCGTCGATGTCCAGGCGCGGCTGTTCTTTCTCGAACAGCTTGAGCTTGTCCGAGCCCGGCAGCGGGGTTTCCGGCACCACGGATTCTGCGTAGGCAATCGCCACCGGGCCTGCCAGGCTCATGAACAGGTCGTTGGCGTCCAGGCGAATGGTCTCGCCGATGTCGATGCCAGCCCTGCGGAAATAGTTCTGGTCGTAGTCAGTGGTGACCGCCTGGGCGGTCAGAATGTTGAATATCTGTTGTGAGATGTACTGGTTGGCGTGACGCTCCATGGCGTTGACGTCGATGTTTTCGATGATGCCGTCATCGCTCTCTTCGGCGTAGCGCATGATGTCGTTGGAAATCAGCATCATCGCGTTCCATGGCCGGATGCGGCCCATGACGCTGGCTTCGCTGCTGTCTTCGTTCTCGAAGTTGTACGAGAAATCCCATTCCTCTGCCAGATACTTGCACAGCAGCCGTCCGGCGTTGATGTGCAGGGCTTCCGACATTTCGCTGCGATGGTCGGAAATGTTCGGCAGAACGCAGATGCCGCTGGTGAAGATCGGCTCGAACACGAAGGAGCGCCCGCGCTTGCTGTCGTTCTCGCTGGCGGGCTTGGTGTCGAACGTCTTGTTCATGTACGAGAACTGCTGGGCCAGGCCGAATTCCGAGGCCATCCCCGAACCCGTACCGCCCCCTGCACTGAAGATGTAGAAGTACAGGCGCGACTGGTTGGCCTTGATGCCGCAGGAGTCGATCAGGTAGGAGTGGATCAGCTTCCAGTCGGCGCTGGAGAAGTGCTCGGTGTCCTTGTTGAGGATGATCTTGGCCAGATACTGGCCCAGGATCGGCGCGTTACCGGCGCCGCCGGCATGAACCTCCGAGAGGTCCATGATCTTCATCTTGCTGTAGTCCTTGATGAAGCCGCTTTTCTCGCCCTTGCGCGAAAAACGGATGCGCCCGGCGATGTCCTTGTCCAGGTCGCCGAGCATCACCAGCGGTTCGACCAGAAACACCGGCTTGCTGGATTTGTTCTGCACCAGACGCAGGTTGTTGCGAATCCAGCGTGCGGGGCTGTAGCCCTTGTCGTCACGCAGGCGGTCATCGTTATTCAACTGGTTCAGGTAGAAGGTGCGGGCGTTATAGACAAGCTCCGCCACGTCCAGCGCGATGTTCGAGCCGCAGCGGCCCAGGCCGATCAGGCAGACCGAAGGGAACTGCTGATCGCTGCGGTCTTGCGCTTCCTCGAAGTGGATCGACGGTGGAAACACCATGTCGCGCAGGCCGTCGAGGTTGTCGAGGATGCGGTCAGTGTCGGTTTCGGTGAAATAGAGGTACGACTGGGCAGGCACCGGTTGCGGGCGGTAATCGCCATGGGGCGCCACGCTGTGCTGATCGAGTACGGTTTGCAGAAGTTCGGATACAGCGCCTGCTGCCTCGGTTTTATTGGTCATTGCCTGCCATGCCTGAAGGATGGCGCACAGGTGTCAACGCGCCATCACAGAAAAGAAAGCCGGACTTTACAGCGGCTCATCGATGGCTAGCGATAGGGCCCAACCCTAGCGGTGCCTAGGGGAAACCCCTCCGCGAGCTGCCTCGGACGATCAGGCTTTTACAGGCAAAGGCTCTGTGTCGGGCTGGGAGGCCGCAGCACGCAACGCGGCGACGTGGGGGCGGTTCAGTTGCTCCACCACCGGGCCCAGGTCCCTGAGCGGCAGTGGCTTGCTGAACAGGTAGCCTTGCACGTAATCGCAGCCGTATGTACTGAGAAACTCCAGTTGTGCCGGGGTTTCCACGCCTTCGGTGACCACTTTCAGATGCAGCGTGTGGGCCATGAGGATGATCGCCTGGACGATTTCCATGTCCTGTGGCGATTTGGGAATGTCGATGATGAACGAGCGGTCGATCTTGACCGTGTCCAGCGGCAGGCGCTTGAGGTACGCCAGGGACGAGTAGCCGGTGCCGAAGTCGTCGATGGACAGCCCGACCCCCAGCGCGCGGATCTGCTTGAGCAGCAGGATGGTGTTGCTGATATTGCCCATCAGGGCGTTTTCGGTCACTTCCAGTTCCAGCCTGCCGGGTGCGACGCCGGCCTGTTTCAGCGCGCTGTCGACCTCTGCGGGCAACTCTTCGCGGGCCAGGTTCAAGGCCGAGCAGTTCACCGCGATCACCAGATGATCGAATCCCGGTTCAGTGAGCTGGCCCAGGTCACGGCAGGCCCGGCGCAAGACCCAGTTGTCCAGTTCGGCGATCAGGCCGTTGTTTTCCGCGATGCCGATGAAGCGGTCCGGCGTCAGCAGGCCGTGGGTCGGGTGCTGCCAGCGCACCAGCGCTTCCAGTTTTGCCACGTGCCCGGTGCGCAGGTCGACGATGGGCTGGTAATACAGCTGCAGGCCGCTTTCTTCGTGCAGGGCCGCGCGCAACTCCTCTTCCAGATGCAGTTCCAGGCTGGCCTTGGTCCTGAGGTTGGAACTGAAGAAATGCGTGCTGTTGCGACCGTTTCCCTTGGACTGGTAAAGCGCGAGGTCGGCGTGCTTGAGCAGCTCTTCGCACGTCTGGCCATCGTCGGGGAAAACGCTGATCCCGATGCTGGTGGTCATGACCATGCGCCGGCCGGACAGCGCAATCGGGTCTTTCATCTTTTGCATGACGCGCTGGGCCAGAGCCAGCGCTTCGTTGTTGTTATGGTGCAGCGCCATGAGGATGCAGAATTCGTCGCCACCGAAGCGCGCCACCACGTCGCTGGCGCGGGTCGCGTTGCGAATGCGCTCGGCGATGACCTTGAGCAACTCGTCCCCCGCGTCATGTCCCAGGCTGTCATTGATGCGCTTGAAGTGGTCGATGTCCAGAAACATCACCGCCAGCTTGCCCCCGGCCTGGGTCTGTTCCCGCAGGCGCTCGGCGAAGATCTGGTTGAAGCCGCGTCGGTTGATCAGGTTGGTCAGGGCGTCGTAATGCGCCACCTGCTGCAAGGAAACCCGCGCCTGGTCGAGCTGGCTGAGCAGGGCATTGACCCGGCGCAGGTCGCGCTCCTTGGCTTGCAGCTTCTTGTCGGCCAGCGCGGCGCTGACGCTGCCAACGATGATCAGCAGCACGATCAGGGTAATGGTCAGTGCCAGTTGCAGGCTGTTTTCGGTGGTCGAGACCTGCAATTGCGCGTCGGCAGGGACCACCAGGTGCAACGCCCACATGCCCATGAAGTGCGTGCTCACGATGCCGGCGCCGAGCACCAGGCTGGCGCCGTACTTGAGCCGTTGATGAAGCACGCCACTGCCCCTGCGCAGGCGCATGGCCAGGATCAGCGCGGCGCAGCTGCTGGCGATGGCAATGATGATCGAGGCGGTGAATCGCGCAGGCTCGTAGTACTGGGTGGCGCCTGAGCGCATCGAGGCCATGCCGGTGTAGTGCATCGCGGCGATGCCCAGGCCCATGAGGACCGAGGCGACGAGGTATTGCGTGGGGCGCAGGGATGGGTGGCTCAGCGCTTCCATGGCCACCATGCCGGCAATCAGGGCGATGGCCAGCGAGGCGACGGTCACGGACAGCTCGTAATGCATGTCCAGCGGGGCCTTGAAGGAGAGCATGCTGATGAAATGCATTGCCCAGATGCCCACAGCCAGGCACAGGGCACCGAGCGCGCGCCAACGAATCCTGGCCTTGAAATGGTCGACATGCCCGACCCGCTCGGCGATGTCGAGCGTGGCGAAGCTGGCGGCGCAGGCCACCACATACGCGAGCAGGACCAGCAGAGGATCGTGGCTGCAGTCCAGCAGCATCCGGCCATCTGCCGGCATCGACGAAAGCAAGTGCATACCCAGCCAATCCATAGCCCACTCCATGTGTTCACTGCCGGAGCGCCTTCAGTCGGGTAGCTGATGGCACTTTGCAATGATTATAGAGATGGCCGGGTTTGAAACACCTGTTGGGAGACGAACGTACTAACTATTTCGCAATAACACCCTGCTTCGATAGATCCAAAGGTTCAGGCGACGGCTATCAGGGTTGGCTGTTCAATGGGGGCCAATCCGAAGGCCGCCCTGGCTGCATCGCAGTCGGCGTTATGGATGCCATCGGTCCAGGACGCTTCGAATTCCCGGCAGGGGCTGGAACGCTGTTCATAAATTGAGCAATGAGTGCCCTTGCCGACTTCACCCTCCAGCGCGGTACAGCGCGGCGACTTGCAATCAGTGCCCAGCATCGCCACGCGGCTGGGGCTGATGCTGGCGACCAGATCGTCCGGCACTGTCCCGCCCGCCGATGCACATTCACCCCAAAAGAAAGACACGCGAAAGTATGAACAACAGGCACCACAATTCAGGCACGGGCTGACATCGGACATGGCGATGAACTACGAAAGAGGGGAGGGAGGGGGGATCGGTTGGACGCTCATTCTAGGCTTTCCATTGCGGCTGGGAAGGGGGGCTGAAGACTATATTTTCAGGCGCCCGTAGCAGCCCGGCCGGGCGGCGTTCCGCTTGCCGGCGGGGGCGTCGTGTCAGGCAGTACATCATTGGCTGATCCACCGCTCCCGCCGGCAAGCCGTGCTGCTACGGGCGCAGGCCGATGCTGAGGTATCAACCCCGCGAATGATCACAGACAGACCTGCCAACCCTGACTAGATTCCAGATTCCTGGCTTGGTTGTGTCTGGCCCGATAACAATAAAAGAGATCGACACATGGATCATTCGACTCAAGCGGCGAACGCGTGGCGGGTGCTGTTTCTGCTGTTTCTGGCCAACCTGTTCAACTTCTTTGATCGCACCATCCCGGCGATCATCATCGAGCCGATCCGCAAGGAATGGCTGCTCAGCGATTTCCAGCTCGGCATCATCGGCACGGCGTTCACCCTGGTCTATGCCGTCGCCGGCCTGCCGCTGGGGCGCATGGCCGATACCGGCTCGCGCAGCAAACTGATGGGCTGGGGCCTAGCGGCCTGGAGCGGGCTGACGGCGGTCAACGGCCTGGTCGGCAGCTTCTGGACGTTTCTACTGGTGCGCATGGGCGTGGGGATTGGCGAAGCCAGTTATGCGCCTGCTGCCAATTCATTGATCGGCGACCTGTTCCCGGCACACCGCCGCGCCCGGGCCATGGGCATTTTCATGCTCGGCTTGCCGCTGGGGTTGCTGCTGGCGTTCTTCACCATCGGGGCGATGGTCAAGGCTTTCGACAGCTGGCGCGCTCCGTTCTTCATCGCCGCCGTGCCAGGGCTGATCCTGGCGGTGTTCATGTTCTTCATTCGCGAACCGGTGCGCGGCGCGGCGGAAGCTGTGGCGACGTCCCAGGAGAAGATCGACCGGCCCATCCGCCGCGTGCTGTCGATCCCGACGTTTCGTTGGCTGGTGCTGGCGGGACTGGCGTTCAACTTCGCCACCTACGCCTGTAACTCGTTCATGGTGCCGATGTTGCAGCGCTATTTCTTGCTGCCCTTGCAGGAAGCGGCGATGGCGACCGGGATGATCGTCGGCGTGACCGGGCTTGTGGGCTTGACCGCCGGTGGCTGGATCGCGGACAAGGTGCATCAGCGCTGGGCCAGCGGGCGACTGGTGTTTGCCGCGCTGAGCATGGCGGTGGCCAGTGTGTGCACCGGTTACGCGCTGCATGCCGGGCGGATCGAGATTGGAGTGTTCGTTGCGGTGTTCAGCGTTGGCTGGCTGTTTTCCTACAACTTCTATACCTGCGTCTACACCGCGATTCAGGACGTGGTTCAACCGCGTTTGCGGGCAACGGCGATGGCGCTGTTCTTTGCCGGGTTGTACCTGCTGGGCGGAGGATTGGGGCCGGTGGTGGTGGGGTTGCTGTCCGATCATTTTGCGCATTCGGCGATGTACGCCGCGCAGGTCGAACAGATGACCGAGCCGTTCAAGGCCGTGGGCCTGCATGACGCGATGTACCTGATCCCGGTGGCGCTGTTCTTTGCCCTGGTGTTTCTGGTGCGGGCGTCCAAATGCTTCAGCCGCGATGCACAGCGCATGCGCGAAGGCACGACAATCCCGGAACCACGCTCCCCCGCCACGGCAGTGGATGGGCCAACGGCTGTCTGACTGACACCACCGCCCTGCGTAGGAGCGCGCTGCCCGCGATGGCGATCTATCAGTGATGAAGATGTCGGCTGACACACCGCAGTCGCGGGCAAGCGCGCTCCTACAGCGTTAGCGGTGTGTCTGGGATGAGCATGCCACCTGGCAGACCGCAATCGCGAGCAAGCTCACGCCTACAGATGTGCACCACTGTAGGAGCGCGCTTGCCCGCGATGGCGGTGGATCGGCGACGGCTGTCTGACTGACACACCACGGCCCCCTGTAGGAGTGAGCTTGCTCGCGATGGCGATCTATCTTTGATGAAGATGTCGGCTGACACACCGCGG
>NZ_JBIVCV010000022.1:0-69519 GCF_044746765.1 Pseudomonas sp. NPDC090203 | reverse complement strand
GGGGACGATTTCTCCCACGGTCTGTACTGCGGCTAACAGTCAGAAGCTGGCTTTAGTCCCACCCACCCCTTCGAGTCCTACCATACAAGCGGGCTTGCCCGCGAAAGCGTCCGGCCAGAAGCTTCGATGGTGCCTGATCCGCCGCCTTCGCGGGCGAGCCCGCTCCACAGGTCGAGGTCAGACGAATGTCGCAGCATCTCAACAAATCCCGTAGCAGCCGGGCTTGCCCGCGGGAGCGGTCTGTCAGGCTCAGTAGAGCAGCGTCATCGCCTCGTTCATTTCGTTGATCAGCGCCCCGTCGGCCATGTTCAGGCCCAACTGGTTGACCGCCGGCATCGCCATCACATCCAGATTCGGATACGGCCTGCCCGTGGCTTCGTGCACATGCACGGACGCCACCTGCACCAGATCCACATAATCAGCCTGGGTGGAAACACGGGTGAAGTTCTGAAACTGCCGGGGAACGATCGCCAGCGCTTCGGGAAAGTCCCACGAGCGCAACAAACGCTCACCAATGATCGGGTGAATGCGCTCGATGACATGGTTCAAGCTCACCGGATCGGCCAGCAATTCGAAGTTGTCTTCGGCGTAGGTCAGGATGGGCAGCACACCAATCAGATGCACCAGGCCCGCCAGCGTCGCCTTGTCGGCCTTGAGCATTCCACGGCGCTGGCTCAGCGCGCTGCTGACCCCGGCCACCTGCAGGCTGAGCTTCCAGATGTCGCGCATCTTGGTTTCGATGACCTCGGACTTGGCGTGAAACATCTGCTCCACCACCAGCCCGATCGCCAGATTGCAGCTATAGTTCACGCCCAGACGACGCACCGCGGTCAGCACGTCGCTGACCTCGAAGTTAGGCCGCAGCAATGGGCTGTTGACCACCTTGATCAGGCGGGCGGACAGCGCAGTGTCGCTGCCGATCACCTTGGAGAGGTCGGCGATGGTGATTTCCGAGTCTTCGGCCGCCAGACGGATTTTCATTGCCACTTCAGGAAGCGTAGGCAGAAACAAGGCGTCCTTGTCGATCGCCTTGATCAGGTCCCTCTGCACCTTGTCAGCCATGCTACTCATACGAAATCTCTGGATATTGCATTACGACCAGCGCCGCGTGCCGTGCGATGGCAGGGGCGCAGACCACTGCGCTGACGTCTGACACGGTTGTTATCGCTGCGGTTCAACGCTGGGTTTCAAGCTTGGCATCCAGAGTGTAGGGCAGCTCTGCCAGTTGCAGCGACTGGCCTTCAGGTGCGCCCAGATGAATCTGACCGTTCTCCACGGCGTCTGCCTGCAACACCGCCAGCAGTTCTACAGCGTTGCCGCTGCGCGCTGCAATCACCACGTTGCCGGCAGAACTTGTGTGAACGGGAGAGAACAGCTCGGTGCCAGGTTCAGGAAGGTCGGTGCCCTCCAGCGTCAGGCGATACAGGCGACGCTTGAGCTTGCCCAGGTACTGCATGCGCGCAACGATTTCCTGACCGGTGTAGCAGCCTTTCTTGAAGCTGACGCCGCCAACGGCCTGCAGGTTGATCATCTGCGGGATGAATTCTTCACGGGTCTGGCCGAACACCTGACCGATACCGGCGCGGATCTGACCCAGCAGCCAGTCGTTCAGTGAGCCTTCGGGCAAGTGGGCGGCCAAACGATTGCGCACATCGGCTGCTGCCTCGGCACGAACCCAGAGTTCTGCGCGGGCAAGGGAGACGCGAATGGCGACCAGATCATTGGCGCGGGCGACCGAATCGGTCTCATCCGCCAGCTCGAGGCCCAGGCTGGCCAGTGCGGCCTGACCGTCGTTCACGCCGAATCGCACCCAGGCCTGACTTTCGTCGGTCAGCTTGGACTTGGAGAAGACAGCGTATTTTTTCAGGTCCGCCAGTTGGGCTTCGATCAGCTCGCTGGCCATGGCCATTACCACGCCATCACCTTCCAGCAGAATGCGGAAACTGGATTGCATGCGGCCTTTTTGCGTGCAGCGGGCACCGAGCGTGGCCTTGGCATCGCTCAGGTAATCCATGTTGCAGGTCAGTTGGCCTTGAAGAAACTTGCTGGCGTCCACGCCGCGAACGGCAAGCACACCTTCGTGGGACAGCGGGCAGAAGAAAGCTGAATCGGCCATGGGTCATCGCAGGGAAGAAGTCTGGGGCACCATCATAGTGCCGTGCTTCGTTTATGCAATCCATTGCGACTAATCGCGGGTACGCCAACCGGATGCGCCCCTGTATACTCGCCGCCAAATTCGAGGAGCGCCCCATGGTCGAAGATGTTGAACTCAACCGTCTCTTTTGGCACAGCCGCCGCGGCATGCTCGAGCTGGATGTCCTGCTGGTGCCGTTTGTCAGAGAAGTCTATCCATCGCTCAATGACGTGGACCGTGCACTCTATGTGCGCCTGCTGACCTGCGAAGACCAGGACATGTTCGTCTGGTTCATGCAGCGCGGCGAGTCGCAGGATCCGGAGTTGCAGCGCATGGTTCGCATGATTCTGGACCGTGTCCAGCCGAAATGACCGGTTCGAATGCCGCTGGCGGGGTTCCAGAATCCTGCTGACGGCATATCTGGGCTGCCTGTCGCTGGCCCTTGTGTCGACTTTCCTTCTAGCCGTCCCGGCGTGGGCCAAGGCCCTCGGCGTAGCGCTGTGCCTGTTGCACGGGGCTCGCTACCTGCGCCGGTCGATCCTGCTCGACGCCCCAGACGCGCTGACTGCCCTGCGTCGGGACAGCGGCGGCTGGCAGTTGTGGAGCCAGCGTCATGGCTGGCAACCGGTGCAACTGCGCCCGGACAGCGTAGCGCTGCCGTTCCTTGTCTTGCTCAGGTATCGCCCTGCGACGGGTCACTGGCTGGAGCGACGCTGGGTGCGCAGTGTGTGCATTGCGGCTGACGGGATGGCACCGGACGATCACCGGCGCCTGCGTCTGCGGCTCAAGTTCAGCCGTCAAAGGTGGGCGGCGCCAGAATAGTGTCCACCGCTTCCGGCAGCATCTCTGGATAGTCCAGCGTGTAGTGCAGCCCACGGCTTTCCTTGCGGGCCATGGCCGAAGCGATCATCAGCTCTGCCACCTGGGCCAGGTTACGCAACTCGATCAAATCGCGGCTGACCTTGTAGTTGCTGTAGAACTCGTCGATCTCGTCCAGCAGCAGGCGCACCCGGTGCTGGGCGCGTTGCAGCCGCTTGTTGGTGCGTACGATGCCCACGTAGTCCCACATGAAGCGCCTTAGTTCGTCCCAGTTGTGGGCGATGATGACGTCTTCGTCCGAGTCGGTCACCTGGCTGGCGTCCCACTGGGGCAGCCCCTGCGGCTGGGGGACCTGCGGCAGTTGCGCAAGGATGTCGGCGGCGGCCGAGCGAGCGTAGACGAAGCACTCCAGCAACGAGTTGCTGGCCATGCGGTTGGCGCCGTGCAGCCCGGTGAAGCTGGTTTCGCCGATGGCATAGAGCCCGGGCACGTCGGTGCGGCCGTGCTGGTCAACTACCACGCCACCGCAGGTGTAGTGCGCAGCAGGCACCACGGGAATCGGCTGGCGGGTGATGTCGATGCCGAATTCCAGGCAGCGCTCATAAACAGTGGGGAAGTGGGTTTTGACGAATTCTTCTGGCTTGTGGCTGATGTCCAGGTAAACGCAGTCCACCCCCAGGCGCTTCATTTCATGGTCGATGGCCCGGGCGACGATGTCTCGCGGGGCCAGCTCGGCGCGGGAATCGAAACGCTGCATGAAGCGTTCGCCGTTGGGCAGCTTTAGATAAGCGCCTTCACCACGCAGGGCCTCGGTCACCAGGAAGCTCTTGGCCTGCGGGTGATACAGGCAGGTGGGGTGAAACTGGTTGAATTCCAGATTGCCGACCCGGCAGCCCGCCCGCCAGGCCATGGCGATGCCGTCGCCGCAGGCGCCGTCGGGGTTGCTGGTATAGAGGTAGACTTTCGCTGCGCCACCGGACGCCAGAATCGTGAAGCGGGCGCTGTGGGTATCGACCTCGCCGGTGCTGCGGTCCAGCACGTAGGCGCCCAGGCAGCGCTGGCCGTCCAGGCCCAGGCGGCGTTCGGTAAGCAGGTCGACCGCAACGCGCTGCTCCAGCAGCTCGATGTTCGGGCGCGACTTGGCCTGGGCCAGCAGCGTGCGGAAGATCGCCGCCCCGGTGGCGTCGGCGGCGTGAATGATACGCCGATGGCTGTGCCCGCCTTCGCGGGTCAGGTGGAATTCGAAACCGCCGTCCACCACTGCCGAGGTGTCGTCGCGGGTGAACGGCACGCCCATGTCGATCAGCCACTGAATCGCTTCGCGGCTGTGCTCCACCGTGAATCGCACGGCGTCTTCATTGCACAGGCCGCCGCCGGCATTGAGCGTGTCTTCAACATGGGATTGCACGGTGTCGGCGTTGTCCAGCACCGCCGCCACGCCGCCCTGGGCCCAGAAGGTCGAGCCATTGGCCAGATCGCCCTTGCTCAGCACCGCGATGCGCAGGTGGGAGGGGAGGGTCAGCGCCAGGCTCAGGCCGGCAGCACCGCTGCCGATCACCAGTACGTCATGTTGAAAGTGTCGACTCATTGTTCTCTCGGCTTCTATATGGCCTGTGGCTGCGTACGAAATGTCCCGACGCTCGGTGATTGTGCAGTGAAAACCCCATCACCTTCGCATCAAAACATTTCCAACGGAGCCTAGTATGTAAGGTGTAGTGGCGGCACAATGGCCAGGATTTTATGGCAATTGTGAATCGCAGCGGGGGCGGATTGTGCGCTACTGCGCGGTATTGTGCATACCGTCCGGCGGGCTATTTCGATCAGGCACTCATGATCGGATTGGATCCGTCTGACACGGCGGTGTGCGTCTCACGCTCTAGAACAAATAGTGGGAACTTTTCATAAAGCCCTACGTTCAATAGAGGGTTGCCGATAAAGGGACAGCGTCGGCGTTCTGCAAGGGTGGCTTGATCACCTGCGCAAGCGCTTTCGACGACAAGATTATTCACGCAGCCGACCTGGTTCGAGCTGCGTTTTTCGTGCGGGCTACCGACGCTCGCCGGAAACTTGCTTGAAGGGGGGAGAACTTTTGCGTAAAGCCCGAGTCTATGTTTGCAAGCCTGTGAGCCAGCCTCTGCAACACTCCTTTGAGCTCTATGAGGAGTGTTCATGCTAACCCAGGAAGAGGATCAGCAACTGGTCGAACGCGTACAGCGCGGCGACAAGCGAGCCTTTGATCTGCTAGTGGTGAAATATCAGCACAAGATTCTTGGGTTGATCGTGAGATTCGTCCACGACACCCACGAAGCCCAGGATGTTGCGCAAGAGGCCTTTATCAAGGCCTACCGCGCGCTTGGAAACTTTCGCGGCGACAGTGCGTTCTATACGTGGCTGTACCGTATCGCCATCAACACGGCGAAAAACTATCTGGTGTCGCGAGGTCGGCGGCCGCCGGACAGCGATGTGAGATCTGAAGACGCGGAGTTCTACGACGGCGATCACGGCCTCAAGGACATCGAGTCGCCGGAACGGGCATTGTTGAGGGATGAGATCGAGGGCACCGTCCATCGGACCATCCAGCTACTGCCAGAAGATTTACGTACTGCTCTAACTTTGCGTGAGTTTGACGGTCTGAGTTACGAGGACATTGCGAGCGTTATGCAATGCCCGGTTGGTACCGTGCGCTCTCGCATCTTCCGCGCTCGGGAAGCCATTGATAAAGCCCTGCAACCTTTGTTGCAGGAAACCTGAGACAGCGGCGATAGCCATATGAGAGGAACCGCCATGAGTCGTGAAGCCCTGCAGGAATCGCTGTCCGCGGTAATGGATAACGAAGCGGACGAATTGGAATTACGTCGAGTGCTCAATGCAATCGACGATGCGGATACACGTGCCACATGGTCGCGTTATCAGATTGCTCGTGCAGCGATGCACAAAGAACTGCTGATGCCTCATCTGGATATCTCGGCCGCTGTATCCGCCGCCATCGCCGACGAAGTCAGCCCGCTCAAGGCCGGTCGTGGCCCTTGGCGTACGCTGGGTCGCCTGGCTGTAGCTGCGTCGGTCACCGTCGCCGTTCTGGCCGGGGTGCGCCTGTACAACCAGGATGAAATCGCCGGTGCCCAACTTGCACAGCAATCGGCACAGCCTGCCAACATCGCCATGCCTCAGGTAAAAGGCCCGGCAGTCCTGGCTGGCTACACCGAGAGCAACGACCAGACCCCAGGCCCGATGGCCAGTGGCGTATTGCAGAACCAAGCCGGCTGGCATGACCAGCGTCTGCCAGGCTACCTGCGTCAACACGCCCAACAAGCTGCGTTGAAAGGCACTGAAAGCGCTCTGCCATACGCACGTGCTGCCAGTCTGGAAAACCGTTAAGGAGGATCATGCGCGCCATCCGTCTATTGCCGCTTCTGCTTGGTGGATGGCTGGTCCTTCCAGCTCATGCCGATGACGCGCAAGACCAACTCAAGCGTCTTGCGCAGGCAGAGCAACAGCAAAGCTTCCAGGGCACGTTCGTCTACGAGCGAAATGGGAGCTTTTCAACTCACCGAATCTGGCATCGCGTTGCCGATGGCAAGGTTCGTGAACATCTCCTACAGCTCGATGGCTCCGCCCAGGAAGTGCTGCGCGTTGACGGCATGACTCAATGCGTCAGCGGTACTCTGGTTGCGGGGGTCTCGAACATTCCGGATTCGCCGGCCCATGGCTTCGACGCTGCCAGGCTGTCGTCCTGGTATGACATCAAGGTCGCCGGGGATTCCCGCGTGGCCGGTCGTCCTGCCGTGGTCGTGACGCTGACGCCCCGCGATCAGCATCGCTTCGGTATCGAACTGCATCTGGACAAGGAAACCGGGTTGCCCCTCAAGTCGCTGTTGTTGAGCGATAAAGGGCAGTTGCTCGAGCGTTTCCAGTTCACCGAGTTCAACACCGCCGCACCAACTGACCAGGCGCTTGAACCCAGTGGCGACTGCAAGCAGGTCGAAGTGGCCAAGGCCAAGCCCGAGGCGCAAAAGCCTGCGGTGGCCTGGCATTCCGACTGGCTGCCGCCCGGCTTTGAGCTCAGCGGCGCTGCAGCACGCAAGGACCCCGACTCCAAGGCGCTGGTCACCAGCCTCATGTATGACGATGGCCTGGCGCGCTTCTCCGTGTTCATCGAGCCTGTGAGCGGGGCCGCCGTGACGGACATTCGCACCCAGCTCGGCCCGACCGTCGCCGTGTCCCGGCGCCTGACAACGCCCAAGGGCGATGCCATGGTGACTGTGGTCGGCGAGATCCCGATCGGCACGGCTGAACGCATCGCGCTGTCCATGCGCAATGGCGATGCCGCGCCGCCGGCCGCTGCCAAAAAGTAATCTGCCTGAACCGGTACGCTCACTATGAAAAAGGTTTCATATTGGGCGTTCCGGGCCTCTAGCCTAGCAATCGCGGGCTCTGCACGAGATGCTGAAATGTTTGGTCAGCTTTGCAGGTTGCAATCACACTCTTTTTTTTCTATAGGTCACAGCTTCGCAGCTCTGGCCTTTGTCGTTTCAGCTTTCAGAAAGCTGACCTGGAGTAAAACACTGGTTAAGAGCCCAACACTGAGCAAGACTGCACTGTGTGAATGCTCCTCGAACCTGTCGGTTCGTACCGCTTATCCATGCTCGTTGTGAACGGGAGCCGTATGTCGATACCACGCTTGAAAACCTACCTGTCCTGGATGGCCGCCGTGCTCATGCTCGGGCAGGTCCTCACTGCCCAGGCAGAAGCCCTGCCTGACTTCACCACCCTCGTGGAGCAGGCGTCGCCTGCCGTCGTGAACATCAGTACGCGGCAGAAAATGCCGGAACGTTCGGTGGCCCAGGGCCAGGTGCCCGATCTGGAAGGCCTGCCGCCGATGCTGCGTGAGTTTCTCGAGCGCAGCATGCCGCCAGGATCGCGTCCGCCAGGGTCCGGAAAGGGCGATCGCCAGCGTGAAGCGCAGTCCCTGGGCTCGGGTTTCATCATCTCGGCCGACGGTTTCATCCTGACCAACAACCACGTGATCGACGGCGCCGACGAGATCCTCGTTCGCCTGTCCGACCGCAGCGAAATGAAAGCCAAGCTGATCGGCACCGACCCGCGCACCGACGTTGCGGTCCTGAAGATCGACGGCAAGGACCTGCCCACCGTCAAGCTGGGCAACTCCGACAAGCTCAAGGTGGGTGAGTGGGTGCTGGCCATCGGCTCGCCGTTCGGCTTCGATCACTCGGTGACCAAAGGTATCGTCAGCGCCAAGGGCCGCAGCCTGCCGAACGACACCTATGTGCCGTTCATCCAGACTGACGTCGCGATCAACCCGGGCAACTCCGGTGGTCCGCTGTTCAACATGGCGGGCGAAGTGGTGGGTATCAACTCGCAGATCTTCACCCGTTCCGGCGGCTTCATGGGTCTGTCGTTCGCTATCCCGATCGATGTGGCGATGGACGTGGCCAACCAGCTCAAGGCCAACGGCAAGGTCAACCGCGGCTGGCTGGGTGTCGTGATCCAGGAAGTGAACAAAGACCTGGCCGAGTCGTTCGGTCTCGATAAACCGGCCGGTGCGCTCGTCGCCCAGGTTCTGGAAGACGGTCCGGCGGCCAAGGGTGGCCTGCAGGTCGGCGACGTGATTCTCAGCGCCAACGGCACGCCAATCGTCATGTCGGCAGACCTGCCGCACCTGATCGGCAACCTGAAGGACGGCAGCAAGGCCGAACTGGACGTGATCCGCGACGGCAAGCGCCAGAAAGTGACGGTCACCGTCGGCGCATTGCCTGCCGAAGGCGAGGAAATGGGCGCCGCCGATGCGGGTGTCGAGCGCAGCAGCAACCGTCTGGGTGTTTCGGTCACCGACCTGACCGCCGAGCAGATGAAGTCGCTGGACCTCAAGGGCGGCGTGGTCATCAAGGACGTGCAGGACGGTCCTGCCTCGATGATCGGCCTGCAGACGGGCGATGTGATCACTCACCTGAACAACCAGGCGATCACCACCGCCAAGCAGTTCACTGAAGTGGCCAAGGGCCTGCCGAAGAACCGTTCGGTGTCGATGCGAGTGCTGCGCCAGGGGCGCGCCACCTTCATCACCTTCAAACTGGCCGAATAATCAGCCATGACGGAAAAGGAGCGGCAGGATCGCTCCTTTTTTGTGCCAGAAGGGCGCCCGGATTTGCCGCTGCACGTGCGCAGTGACGCCCGAGCGTTCCTTCAGGTACAATTCCCGGCTATTTTCGGCGGGCAGTCTGCCTGCAATATTTTTCGAGTGTTGATCCGTGAGTGATTTGAGTCATATCCGCAATTTCTCCATCATCGCCCACATTGACCATGGCAAGTCGACGCTGGCTGACCGTTTCATCCAGATGTGCGGCGGCCTGTCCGAGCGCGAAATGGAAGCTCAGGTGCTTGATTCCATGGACCTGGAGCGTGAGCGCGGGATCACGATCAAGGCCCACAGCGTTACCCTCTATTACAAGGCGCGGGACGGCAAGACCTACCAGCTGAACTTCATCGACACCCCGGGTCACGTGGACTTCACCTATGAAGTCAGCCGCTCGCTGGCCGCCTGCGAGGGCGCGCTGCTGGTGGTCGATGCCGGTCAGGGCGTGGAAGCGCAGTCCGTCGCCAACTGCTACACCGCCATCGAACAGGGCCTGGAAGTCATGCCGGTCCTGAACAAGATGGACTTGCCCCAGGCCGACCCGGATCGCGTCAAGGACGAGATCGAGAAGGTCATCGGCATCGATGCCACCGACGCCGTGGCGTGCAGCGCCAAGAGCGGCATGGGCGTTGACGAAGTGCTGGAGCGTCTGGTCCAGACCATTCCGGCGCCGACCGGCGACATCGAAGCGCCGTTGCAAGCGCTGATCATCGACTCCTGGTTCGACAACTACCTGGGCGTCGTCTCCCTGGTGCGCGTGCGTCACGGCCGCGTCAAGAAGGGCGACAAGATCCTGGTCAAGTCCACCGGCAAGATTCACCTGGTGGACAGCGTCGGTGTGTTCAACCCCAAGCACACGGCAACAGTGGACCTGAAAGCGGGCGAAGTAGGCTTCATCATCGCCGGCATCAAGGACATCCACGGTGCGCCGGTGGGTGACACCCTGACCCTGAGTTCCACCCCGGACGTCGAAGTGCTGCCAGGCTTCAAGCGCATCCAGCCTCAGGTCTACGCCGGCCTGTTCCCGGTCAGCTCCGACGATTTCGAAGACTTCCGCGATGCGCTGTCGAAGCTGACGCTCAACGACTCGTCGCTGCAATACCTGCCGGAAAGCTCCGACGCACTGGGCTTCGGCTTCCGTTGCGGCTTCTTGGGCATGCTGCACATGGAAATCATCCAGGAGCGCCTCGAGCGCGAGTACGACCTGGACCTGATCACCACGGCGCCAACCGTAATCTTCGAGCTGTTGCTCAAGACCGGTGAAACCATTTACGTCGACAACCCGTCGAAGCTGCCGGATCTCTCCAGCATCGAAGACATGCGCGAGCCGATCGTGCGGGCGAACATCCTTGTGCCTCAAGAGCACCTGGGCAACGTCATTACGCTGTGCATCGAGAAGCGCGGTATCCAGCACGACATGCTGTTCCTCGGCACCCAGGTCCAGGTGACCTACGACTTGCCGATGAACGAAGTGGTCCTGGACTTCTTCGACCGTCTGAAGTCGACCAGTCGCGGTTATGCGTCGCTGGACTATCATTTCGATCGTTATCAGTCGGCGAACCTGGTCAAGCTCGATGTCCTGATCAACGGCGACAAGGTCGATGCGCTGGCGCTGATCGTGCACCGCGACAACGCTGCCTACAAAGGCCGTGCGTTGACCGAGAAGATGAAAGAACTGATTCCTCGTCAGATGTTCGACGTGGCAATCCAGGCAGCCATTGGCGGCCAGGTTATCGCGCGTACAACCGTCAAGGCACTCAGAAAGAACGTACTGGCTAAGTGCTACGGTGGCGACGTGAGCCGTAAGCGCAAGCTGCTTGAAAAGCAGAAGGCCGGTAAGAAACGCATGAAGCAGGTCGGCAACGTGGAAATTCCACAGGAAGCCTTCCTTGCAGTGCTCAGGTTGGAATAATCAGGCCCTATGTCACTAAATTTCCCGCTGTTGTTGGTCATTGCCGTTTTTGTCTGCGGTTTGCTGGCGCTGATCGATCTGATCGTGTTGGCGCCGCGTCGGCGTTCGGCCATTGCGAATTATCAGGGCAGCGTGAGCCAGCCGGATGTCGCCGTCGTCGAGCAACTGAACAAGGAACCGCTGCTGGTCGAATACGGCAAGTCGTTCTTCCCGGTCCTGTTCATCGTGCTGGTGTTGCGTTCGTTCCTGGTCGAGCCGTTCCAGATTCCTTCGGGATCGATGAAGCCGACGCTGGATGTGGGCGATTTCATCCTGGTCAACAAGTTCTCCTACGGTATCCGTCTGCCGGTGATCGACATGAAAGTCATCCCGGTAGGTGATCCGCAGCGCGGGGATGTGATGGTGTTCCGCTACCCAAGCGATCCGAACGTCAACTACATCAAGCGCGTTGTCGGCCTGCCGGGCGATAGCGTGCGCTATACCAACGACAAGCAACTGTTCGTCAACGGCCAGTTGGTCGCCAAGCAGCTGATCGGTTCGGAGCCCGGGACCCTGGGCAGCGCCGAGCTGTACAACGAGAAGCTGGGCGAGGTCGAGCACCAGATTCGTCAGGAGATGAGCCGCTACCGCGCGCCGCCTGACCACGAGTGGAAAGTCCCGGCCGGCCATTACTTCATGATGGGCGACAACCGCGACAACTCCAATGACAGCCGCTACTGGGATGACCCCAACATTCCCAAGGAAGAGCTGGGCATGGTTCCCGACAAGAACATCGTCGGCAAGGCCTTTGCCGTGTGGATGAGCTGGCCGGAGCCGAAGCTGAGCCACCTGCCCAACTTCTCGCGAGTCGGGTTGATCAAGTAACCGCTGCGGCGCTGTGTGACACAGCGCCGTATGTCATTTCAGCGGTCTAAGCTTGCGGGGTTGGCCCTGCATGCCGCAGGGACAGACTATTCTTGAGGGCACACATGACATCTGCCGGTTCGCAAAAAGGCTTGTCGTTCATTGGGTGGCTGGTTTTGCTGGCCGTCCTTGCATTTGCAGCAAGTACCGCAGCCAAGGTAGTGCCGCATTACCTCGATTACATGTCGATGAAGAAAATCATCGAAGCCGCCGGCACCGACAACGCCGCGGAGATCAACAGCAGCAGTGATTTCCATGACTATGTGGCCAAAGGCATGCAGGTCAATAACATTCGGGATTTGGATTTGAACAAGGCGTTAACAGTGACGACGGAGAACAACAGGTTCCTCGCCCATTTGAAATACGAACAACGAGAGCCACTGATCCAGAACATCGATCTGGTGGTCAAGTTCGACCACGAATTCAGCGTGGGTAAACCGTGAGCGTGTCATTGAGTCGCCTGGAGCGTCAGCTCGGCTATACCTTCAAAGACCAGGAACTGATGGTTCTGGCCTTGACCCACCGCAGCTTTGCCGGACGCAACAACGAGCGTCTGGAATTCCTCGGTGATGCCATCCTCAACTTCGTGGCCGGTGAAGCGCTGTTCGAGCGTTTCCCTCAGGCCCGTGAAGGCCAGTTGTCGCGCTTGCGTGCCCGCCTGGTGAAAGGCGAAACCCTGGCGCTGCTGGCCCGCGGATTCGATCTGGGTGAGTACCTGCGCCTGGGGTCCGGCGAATTGAAGAGCGGCGGTTTCCGGCGTGAGTCGATTCTGGCCGATGCCTTGGAAGCGCTGATCGGTGCGATCTACCTGGATTCGGGCATGGAAATGGCGCGCGAGCGCGTGCTGTCCTGGCTGGCCAGCGAGTTCGACAGCCTGACGCTGGTCGACACCAACAAGGACCCGAAAACCCGGCTGCAGGAATTCCTGCAGTCCCGCGCCTGTGAACTGCCGCGCTATGAAGTGGTGGACATCCAGGGCGAGCCGCATTGCCGGACCTTCTTCGTCGAATGCGAAGTTACCTTACTGAATGAAAAAAGCCGGGGACAGGGTGTCAGCCGTCGCATTGCCGAACAGGTAGCCGCGGCCGCAGCACTTATCGCCCTTGGTGTGGAGAATGGCAATGACTGATACAACTGCAACACGCTGTGGCTATGTCGCCATCGTTGGCCGGCCAAACGTGGGCAAGTCGACGCTGCTCAACCACATCCTCGGCCAGAAGCTGGCGATCACCTCGCGCAAGCCGCAGACCACCCGCCACAACATGCTGGGCATCAAGACCGAAGGCGACGTGCAAGCCATCTATGTCGACACCCCCGGCATGCACAAGGGCAGCGACAAGGCGCTCAACCGCTACATGAACAAGACCGCTTCGGCGGCGTTGAAAGACGTCGACGTGGTGATCTTCGTCGTGGACCGCACCAAGTGGACCGACGAGGACCAGATGGTTCTGGAGCGCGTGCAGTACGTGACCGGCCCCCTGATCGTCGCGCTGAACAAGACCGACCGCATCGAAGACAAGGCCGACATGATGCCGCACCTGGCCTGGTTGCAGGAGCAGTTGCCCAACGCCCAGATCATCCCGATTTCCGCGCAGCAGGGGCACAACCTGGAAGCGCTGGAGAAGGTGATCGCCGAGCAGTTGCCGGAAAACGATCACTTCTTCCCGGAAGACCAGATCACCGACCGCAGCAGCCGCTTCCTGGCCGCCGAACTGGTGCGCGAGAAGATCATGCGCCAGTTGGGTGCGGAGCTGCCGTACCAGATCACTGTCGAGATCGAAGAATTCAAGCAGCAGGGCAAGACCCTGCACATCCATGCGCTGATCCTCGTCGAACGTGACGGCCAGAAGAAGATCATCATTGGCGACAAGGGCGAGCGCATCAAGCGCATCGGCTCCGACGCCCGCCGCGACATGGAAGTGCTGTTCGATTCCAAGGTCATGCTCAACCTGTGGGTCAAGGTCAAGGGCGGCTGGTCCGACGACGAACGTGCCCTGCGTTCGCTGGGTTACGGCGACCTGTAATCCCGTCCGCCGTCCTGACGTCATTTGATGGTTGCGGGACGGCCCAATATCCGTAGCAGCACGGCTTGCCGGCGGGAGCGGTGTGTCAGTCCAGGAAAGGGTGTCTGACACACCGCCCCGCCGGCAAGCCGTGCTGCTACGGGGCTCGCCGGGCAACTGTGTTCGTTCATCGAGAAGTGCATGTCCCCAAACGCTCCCGCCAGCCAACTCGCCTACGTGCTGCACAGCCGGCCCTACCGGGAAAACAGCGCGTTGGTGGATTTCGTCACGCCTCAGGGCCGGCTGCGTGCCGTGCTGCGCAGCGCCCGTGGCAAGGCAGGCTCGCTGGCGCGGCCTTTCGTGCCGCTGGACGTCGAGTTTCGCGGGCGCGGTGAACTGAAGAACGTCGGACGCATGGAGAGCGCAGGCATCGCCGCCTGGCTTGAAGGCGATGCGCTGTTCAGCGGCCTGTACCTCAATGAGCTGCTGATTCGTCTGCTCCCCGCCGAAGATCCCCACCCCGGTGTGTTCGAACACTACGCCGCGACCCTGGCAGCCCTGGCCGAAGGGCGCGCGCTGGAACCCTTGCTGCGATCTTTCGAGTGGCGTCTGCTGGACGACCTGGGTTACGGTTTCGCCCTCGATGCGGACGTCAACGGCGATCCGCTTTCGAGCGACGGCATGTATCGCCTCCAGGTGGACGCCGGCCTTGAACGGGTGTATCTGTTGCAGCCCGGCCTGTTCCAGGGTGCCGAGTTGTTGGCCATGTCCGAGGCCGACTGGGATGCGCCGGGCGCGTTGTCGGCGGCCAAGCGCCTGATGCGCCAGGCCCTGGCGGTGCACCTGGGTGGCCGCCCGCTGGTCAGCCGTGAACTGTTTCGCAAGCCCTAACCAACAAGACCCAGGCAGGCGCGATTCGCCTGTCCAGATGAAGTTTCAGGAGAACAAAGTGACCCACAGCACCCGCATCCTGCTCGGCGTGAACATCGACCACGTCGCCACCCTGCGTCAGGCCCGTGGTACCCGTTATCCCGATCCGGTCAAGGCGGCACTGGACGCCGAAGAAGCCGGGGCCGATGGCATCACCGTGCACCTGCGTGAGGACCGTCGTCACATTCAGGAGCGCGACGTGCTGCTGCTCAAGGACGTGCTGCAGACGCGCATGAACTTCGAGATGGGTGTGACCGAAGAGATGATGGCGTTCGCCGAGCGTATTCGTCCGGCGCACATCTGCCTGGTACCGGAAACCCGCCAGGAACTGACCACCGAAGGCGGCCTGGACGTCGCAGGCCAGGAAGCGCGGATCAAGGCCGCGGTCG
Organism: Pseudomonas sp. NPDC090203; assembly: GCF_044746765.1. Lineage (NCBI taxonomy): Bacteria > Pseudomonadati > Pseudomonadota > Gammaproteobacteria > Pseudomonadales > Pseudomonadaceae > Pseudomonas > Pseudomonas sp. NPDC090203. The sequence continues at coordinate 54,275 of NZ_JBIVCV010000022.1, read as the reverse complement.
AGCGTCTGTCGGCCATCGGCAGCGAAGTGTCGCTGTTCATTGACGCCGACGAGCGCCAGATCGAGGCCTCGGCGCGGGTCGGTGCACCGGCCATCGAGTTGCACACCGGGCGCTACGCCGACGCCGAGACCCCGACCGAGGTGGCCGAGGAACTCAAGCGCATCGCTGACGGCGTGGCCTTTGGCTTGAAGCAGGGACTGATCGTCAACGCCGGCCACGGCTTGCATTACCACAACGTCGAAGCGGTGGCGGCGATCAAGGGCATCAACGAACTGAACATCGGCCACGCGCTGGTGGCCCATGCGCTGTTCGTGGGCTTCAAATCGGCGGTGTCGGAGATGAAGGGGTTGATCCTGGCGGCTGCCAGCAAGGCCTGATCGCGTATATCGCTGAGCCCTGTAGGAGCGCGCTTGCCCGCGACTGCGGCGTGTCAGTCAATCTGGCTGTGACCGACATGACGCAATCGCGGGCAAGCGCGCTCCTACAGGTGGGCGGCCCTCAGGCCTTGCGCCCGACGATCACCGCTCTGCGCGGCGCAGGCAGGCCTTCCACGGTCTTGCTGTGGGCGTTCGGATCGAGGAAGTCGCTGAGCGACTGATACTTCATCCATTCGGTGCTGCGCTGTTCTTCGACAGTGGTAGTGCTGACATCCACGCAACGCACATCGACGAACCCCGCCCGGCGCAACCACAATTCCAGCGCAGGCACCGACGGCAGGAACCAGACGTTGCGCATCTGCGAGTAGCGGTCCTCTGGCACCAGCACCTGGTGCACGTCGCCTTCGACGACCATGGTTTCCAGCACCAGCTCGCCGCCCTTGACCAGGCAATCCTTCAACGCCAGCAAGTGATCGATCGGCGACTTGCGGTGGTACAGCACGCCCATGGAAAACACCGTGTCGAACCCTTCCAGCCGAGCAGGCAGGTCTTCCAGCGCGAACGGCAGGTGCCAGGCGGGCAGGTCGGGCAGGTAGCGCTGCATGGCCTGGAACTGGCAGAAGAACAGCCAGTTCGGATCGACGCCGATCACGCTGTCGGCTCCCGCGCCCAGCATGCGCCACTGGTAGTAGCCGTTGCCGCAACCCACGTCCAGCACGCGCTTGCCCACCAGATCCAGATGGGGCGCGACCCGCGACCATTTCCAGTCCGAGCGCCATTCGGTATCGACATGCACGCCGAACACGTCGAACGGCCCCTTGCGCCAGGGCGACAGGCCCATCAGCGCGGCGCGAGTCTGCTCGCGGGTGGCGTCGTCGCAGTCGGTGTCGAGGATGAACGCATCCTTGAGTTCGACCCGGCTCGGCGTCAGTGCGGGCAGGGCGTTCAGCGCGCCTTGCCAGCGCTCCAGATCGCCATGGCCTTTTTCCATCTTGGCGTCGAGCTGCGCTTGCAGGCCTTGGGCCCAGTTGGACAGCGGGGTGCCCGCCAGGCGGCGGACCAGTGGGGCGAGATCAATCATGGCAGGGCAATCAGAGAGGCGAAATTGAGGCACTGGAACCAGGGCACGACTTTACTGAACCCTGCGGCCAGCAGGCGTTCGCGATGCTGTTCGAGGCTGTCGGGCTTCATCACGTTTTCGATGGCGCTGCGCTTCTGGGCGATTTCCAGTTCGCTGTAGCCGTTGGCACGCTTGAAGGCCACGTGCAGGCCGGTGAGCAGGGCGTGTTCTTCGCTGTCGTCGAAACGCAGCTTCTCCGACAGGATCAGCGCACCGCCGGGCAGCAGCGACTGACGAATGCGCGTCAGCAAGGCCAAGCGTTGTTCGGGGGCGATGAACTGCAGGGTGAAGTTCAGGGCCACCACCGAAGCCGGCTGGAATTCGAGGGCGAGAATGTCGCCTTCGATGACGTCCACCGGCAGCAGTTCCTGGAACATCGAATCCTGTGCATTGAGGTACTCGCGGCAGCGCTCGACCATGGCGGCAGAATTGTCGATGGCGATCACTCGGCAATCGTCGGTGCGCACGTGGCGGCGCAGGGCCTGGGTCACCGCGCCCAGGGAACTGCCCAGGTCGTAGAGCACGCTGTGGGGCTGGGCGAACTGCGCCGCGAGCACGCCAAGGTTCTCGACGATGGTCGGGTAACCGGGCACCGAACGCTTGATCATGTCCGGGAACACCCGCACCACGTCCTCGTTGAAGGCGAAGTCAGGCACCTGGCCCAGCGGCTGGGCGAATATGCGGTCGGGTTCTTGGCTCACGGCGATTCCGAAGGATGAGGCGAAAAGTGCGGCATTTTAGCCAAATGTGCCGCGATGCTGAAACCTCATCTCATCGTTCGGGCGTTTGCCACTCAATTGACCGTAATTGCGCAATCGAAGGTGCGCTCGGGGCGGACCTCGGGTGCCCAGGGTTGTTGATAGACCATCATCAGATGCCCCGTCCCTGCACTGGCGGCCTTGTAGCGCCACACCGACTGCCCGGATGTGCCGACCATGCCGATGTCCTGCGGGCTGTTGAACACTTCCGGCCCCATGGCGTTAAGGATCGAGGGCGCAGGGTTCTGCATCAGCCAGCGGTGCCCGGTGGTGGGGTTGCTCGGCAGCATGAGCATCAGGGTCTGGCCGGTCTTGAGGGTGATGGGGCAGTCTTTCTGATCTTCCAGGGACACGATCTGTTTCGGTTGCTGGGCACAGGCGGCCAGCAGGGCGAGGCTGAACGGGACGAGCAGACGGGCAGGGGACATGGAGGCTCCGGACGTGGGCTACTTGCGTCGGAGCATAACTGAAGAACGTGTGAATGCTAATCGCATCTCGGTACGAACTGTAGGAGCGCGCTTGCCCGCGACGGCGTCGTGTCAGTCAACCAAGCTGTGACAGACATGACGCAATCGCGGGCAAGCGCGCTCCTACCGGTCTTGTGGAGGCCGGAAGGTTAGAACAACACCTTCGAAACATCCGAAAAACGCTTGGCGAAGTGCACGGTGATGCCTTCCTTGAGGTAGTCCGGCAGTTCTTCGAAGTTGCCGCGGTTGGCTTCCGGCAGGATCAGTTCGAAGATCTTCTGCCGCCGCGCCGCGATCACCTTCTCGCGCACGCCGCCAATCGGCAGGACATGCCCGGTCAGGGTCAGCTCGCCAGTCATGGCCACGCCTTTCTTCGGCGCCTGGTTGCGCGCCAGGGAAAGCAGCGCGCTGGCCATGGTCACGCCGGCGCTAGGGCCGTCTTTTGGCGTGGCCCCTTCAGGCACGTGCAGGTGAACGAAGGCTTCGTCGAAGAAACCCTTGTCGCCGCCAAACTTGGCCAGATTGGAGCTGACGTAGCTGTAGGCGATTTCCGCAGACTCCTTCATCACATCCCCCAGTTGCCCCGTCAGCTTGAAGCCACGGTTATGGGTGTGAATGCGCGTGGCCTCGATCGGCAAGGTGGCGCCGCCCATGCTGGTCCAGGCCAGGCCAGTAATCACGCCGGTGCCGGACAGCACCTGCTCGTTGCGGAACACTGCCATCCCCAGGGAGGCTTCGAGGTCTTTCGGCCCGATCTTGACCACGGTATCCGGGTTGTCCAGCAGCTTGACCACCGCCTTGCGCACCAGCTTGCCCAGCTGTTTCTCCAACTGGCGCACCCCGGCTTCACGGGCATAGCCGTCGATCACCGCCCGCAGGGCGCTGTCGCTGATGGTCAGGCTGGACTTCGACACACCGGCCTTTTCCAGCTGCTTGGGCCACAGGTGGCGCTTGGCGATGGCCAGTTTTTCTTCGGTGATGTAACCGGACAGGCGAATCACTTCCATGCGGTCCAGCAACGGGCCGGGAATCGAATCCAGGGTGTTGGCGGTGCAGACGAACAGCACCTTGGACAGGTCCAGGCGCAGGTCCAGGTAGTGGTCGAGGAATTCGACGTTCTGCTCCGGATCCAGCGTTTCCAGCAGCGCCGAGGCCGGGTCGCCCTGGTAGCTCTGGCCCATCTTGTCGATCTCGTCGAGCATGATCACCGGGTTCATCACTTCCATGTCCTTCAACGCCTGCACCAGCTTGCCCGGCTGGGCGCCGATGTAGGTGCGACGGTGGCCCTTGATTTCAGCTTCGTCGCGCATGCCGCCGACGCTGAAACGATAGAACGGACGACCCAGGGATTCGGCGATGGACTTGCCGACGCTGGTCTTGCCCACACCGGGCGGGCCCACCAGCAGCACGATGGAACCGGCGATCTCGCCCTTGTAGGCGCCCACCGCAAGGAATTCGAGGATGCGGCTCTTGATGTCATCAAGGCCTGCGTGGTGCTGGTCGAGCACCTTGCGCGCGTGTTTGAGGTCCAGCTTGTCTTCGCCGTAGACGCCCCACGGCACGGAGCTGGCCCAGTCCAGATAGTTGCGGGTGACGGCGTATTCCGGCGAGCCGGTTTCCAGCACCGAGAGCTTGTTGATCTCCTCATCGATGCGTTTGCGCGCCTGGGGCGGCAGGGTCTTGCCTGCCAGGCGTTCTTCGAACTGTTCGATGTCGGCGCTGCGGTCGTCCTTGGTCAGGCCCAGCTCCTGCTGGATGACCTTGAGCTGTTCCTTGAGGAAGAACTCACGCTGATGCTCGCCGATCTTGCGGTTTACTTCGGCAGAAATCTCTTTTTGCAGCCGCGCGACTTCGACTTCCTTGCGCAGCATCGGCAAGACTTTTTCCATGCGCTTGAGCACGGGCACGCAATCGAGCACTTCCTGCAGCTCAACGCCGGTGGCGGAGGTCAGGGCGGCGGCGAAGTCGGTCAGCGGCGAAGGATCGTTGGGGCTGAAGCGGTTGAGGTAGTTCTTCAGCTCTTCGCTGTACAGCGGGTTGAGCGGCAGCAGCTCCTTGATCGCGTTGATCAGCGCCATGCCGTAGGCCTTCACCTCATCGGTGGGCTCGTTGGGCTGGTGCGGGTATTCGACTTCCACCAGGAATGGCGGGCGATGGTGCTTGAGCCAGGTCTTGATGCGCACGCGGCTCAGGCCCTGGGCGACGAACTGCAGCTTGCCGTTTTCGCGGCTGGCGTGGTGCACCTTCACCAGGGTCCCGTACTCGGGCAGTGCCTTGGTGTCGAAGTGGCGCGGATCTTCTGGCGGCGTGTCCATGAAGAACAGCGCAAGGGAGTGGTGATCGGATTTGCTCACCAGCTCCAGAGTCTCAGCCCAGGGCTCTTCATTGACGATGACCGGCAGGACCTGGGCCGGGAAGAAGGGGCGGTTGTGAATCGGGATGATGTACACCTGGTCCGGCAGATTCTGCCCAGGCAGGGCGAGGCTTTTGCTGTCCGAGTGAAGAATTTCGTGCTCGTGATCGACGTCGTCTGAGGCGTGGTTCGAGTCGCTTTGCTGGTCGCTCATGGGGCACCTGCATAAATGGAGTTGAGGCTTAGATGGGGCAGTCTTGCTCAGGTTTCAATAGTTGAGGCCGATAGCATTGAATACGGACGTCGATAGAGAAATATAGGTGGCTTGTGCCATTCGTCGGCGACCGTTGAGTGATGGCTTTATAGTGGCCTTTATTGCATGATCTTTCTGCAGGGTGAGGTTACTCTGCGCGCGACGCTGCAACACAAAGCCAAGGCCGGCGCTATTCTTTTATCGACCACGCCGTTCTTGGATCCCACGTATGAATCCGGTTGTATCTACGTTCCTGCTGGCAGCGACCCTTCTGGGCGCCTGCGCCAGCCATGCTGCAGGTCTCACGGCTGACTTCGTCGATGCTCAGGGCAAGCCCCTGAACGATGTCGTGCTGACGCTGCAAGGTCCGGCGGGCAAGCCGGACCCGGCGCCCAAGGCCGACATGGACCAGCGCGACCAGCGTTTTGCGCCTCACGTGCTCGCAGTGCGCACTGGCACACAAATCAAGTTTCCCAACAGCGACAACATCCGCCATCAGGTGTACTCCTTTTCTGCGGCAAAACGTTTCGAACTGCGCCTGTATGGCGGTACGCCATCGGATCCGGTGCTCTTCGACAAGCCCGGCGTGGTGGTGCTTGGCTGCAACATCCATGACTGGATGCTCGGCTACGTGTATGTCACGGACGATCCATGGTTTGGCGTGAGCGATGAAAAAGGCACGCTGACCCTCGACCAGATGCCAGCCGGCCACTACGTGGCTACGCTCTGGCATCCCCAAGCGGTGGACATGCAACCGGTATCAGGCGGTGAAATCGACATTCCGGCCGCAGGCCTGCACCAGCACTTCAAGCTGGCGGTGCAGCCCAAGGCCGACGACATGCCCGCAGCGCCGCCGTCCAGCGCATTCGGCGATGCCTTTCACAAAGCAGCCCACGAATGAAATTGCGTATCGGCTTCCAGGCCCGCATCGCCAGCGTGCTGATTTTGCTGCTGCTGATCGTGGTCGTCGCGGTGTTCGTGGCCGTCAAGGCCGCGACCCAGGATGCCGTGCGCAAACAGGCCCAGGTTCAGTTGGAGGTGGGCACCCGGGTGTTCGAGGGCTTGCTGGAGATTCGTGGCAAACGGTTACGCGATGCCGTGCAATTGTTGTCCAGTGATTTCGGCTTTCGCGATGCGGTGGCCTCCGCCGACTCTGCGACCATTCGCTCGGTGCTGCTCAATCACGGTGCCCGCATCGATGCCTCGGACATGTTCCTGCTGGGCATGGACGGCAAGGTCCTGGCCAGCACCGTGGCGCAGATTCCCGAGGGCTCGCCGTTCCCGTACATGCAGGCGCTGCGTGAACTCAAGAGCAAGAACCAGTCGATGCTGATCGTGCCGCTGCAAGGCAAGCCGCACCTGCTGGTGGAAAGCACGGTCATGGCGCCCTTGCCCATTGCCCGGGTGGTGATGGGGTTCAGCATGGATGACGACCTGGCCCGGGAGTTGCGCTCGCTCAGCGGTTTGCAGGTATCGTTTCTGTCCATCGTGCATCAGGCCCCGGGGCAGATCATCAGCACCCAGCCAGAGGCCCTGTACGACAGCCTGCAAGGGCTGATGCTCACACCCGCCAGCGACCAGATGCAGATGACCACGCACCAGGATCAGAGCTTTCTGAGCAAGACCCTGCACCTGGGCACCATCAGCGACACCGACGGCGAGGTCGTGGCGCTGCTGCAGAGCCCGCTGGACACCGCCATGAAGGCGTTCGCGCCGCTGGACGAAAAACTCTACTGGATCACCCTGGTGGCGCTGGCCGGTTCCCTGGTGGGCACGCTGTTGCTGGCGCGCAGTGTGTCGCTCCCGGTGCGTGCCCTGGCCCGGGCCGCCAAGCGGATCGAGGAGGGTGACTACCTGACGCCGGTCATGCTGGCCCGCAGTGACGAACTGGGACTGCTGGCCGGCGCACTCAATTCCATGCAGACAGGCATCGCAGAGCGCGAGCAGCAACTGGCTCACAACGCCCTGCACGACGGCCTCACCGGGCTGCCGAACCGGGCGCTGGCGATGGAGCGGCTGGGCAGCGCAATTGCCGCTCAAAGGCCGGTGGCGCTGCTGTATCTGGGCCTGGAAAACTTCCGCGCAATAAATGACAGCATCGGGCCTGAGGGCGTCGAGCAGCTGTTGCAGGTCATCAGTGAGCAACTGCAACTGCCGCTGCGGCCGGGCGATACCGTGGCGCGGCTTTCCGGTCATGAGTTCCTGTTGCTGGTGCACCACGCCGAGACCGATTCTGCGGTGGCGGTGGCCGACCGCTTGCAGCGCTTGCTGCTCAAGCCCCAGCGCATCGCCGACCACGATATTTCCCTGGACGCCTGCATCGGCATCGCCGCCTACCCGCTCAACGGCGATTCGCCGTCGGAGCTGGTGCGCCGCGCCTCCATTGCCCACCAGGATGCAACGCAAATGCCGGGGCGCCTGCAAGTGTACGAAGACGGCCGCGACCTGGCCCACCAGCGGCAGATCTGCCTGATTCGCGATCTGCGCCACGCCGCCCGCAATGGCGAACTGGCGCTGCATTACCAACCCAAGCTGGATATCCGCAACGGCCGCGTGCGTCAGGCCGAAGCCCTGCTGCGCTGGCAACATCCGCAGTTCGGCAATGTTTCGCCGGCCGAATTCATCGTGCTGGCCGAGCGCACCGGCAGCATCCAGATACTCACCGGCTGGGTGATCGAAGAAGCCATGCGCCAGTTGGCCGAGTGGGGGCGCCGCGGCCTGCACGTGCAGCTGTCGGTGAACATCTCGGCGGACGATCTGCTCAGCGGCGATCTGGCCCACCGCGTCTCGAGCCTGCTCAAGCTGTACCGCGTGCCTGCCGAACAACTGGTCTTCGAGATCACCGAAAGCGCCGTGATGCGCGAGCCCGAGCATGCCCTCAAGGTGCTCAATGGCCTGCGCGAGTGCGGCATTAGCCTGTCGGTGGATGACTTCGGCACTGGCTACTCTTCCCTGGCGCACCTCAAGCGGCTGCCGGTGCAGGAGCTCAAGATCGACCAGTCGTTCGTGCGCAACCTGGACGAAACCAGCGAGGATGCGGTGATCGTGCGTTCCACCATCGAAATGAGCCATAACCTGGGGCTCAAAGTGGTCGCCGAGGGCGTCGAGTACGAACACAGTTTGCGCCTGCTGGAGCGCTGGCATTGCGACACGGCGCAGGGCTATCTGATCAGCCGGCCACTCACGGCGGTCGCGTTTGAAGCATGGATCGCCAAATCCCACCATTCCCCGAGCATGATGGTTCACTGATTGGTTCACGTTTATGGCACGTAGTCTCTCGGCTGTTTTCAGCCCTGTGGTGTTGGCAAGTCTGGTGGGCGGTTGCGTGACAGCAACAGCGCCTTTTGTTGCGGCCGATCAGGGGCGCCTGATCGCGACCGGGGGCGCCAGCAGTATCGAAGGCGCCGCCGGTGGCGGGATCATCCCGTGGGCGGTGCTGGCCAATTACGACGAAAAGGGCGAGTGGGGTGCAAATGCCTTCGCCACCCACGTCAATTTGCCGGACTACACCCTGGACGTGGTCGGGATGGCCGCTTCCTACGGTAACCGCGTGGAAGTGTCCTACGCCCATCAGCGGTTCGACCTGGGGTCACTGGTCAATAAATTCAGCCTGCCCGAAGACAACCTCACCCAGGATGTCTTTGGTGTCAAAGTGCGCCTGTTCGGTGACCTGATCTACGATCAGTTGCCGCAAGTTTCCTTGGGCGTCGAGTACAAGCATCAGAACGATTTCCTGATCCCGAGCCTGGTGGGCGCCCGGCGCGATTCGGACGTCGAAGGCTACCTCACCGCCAGCCGCCTGTTCATGGGCGCAGCCTTTGGCTACAACCTGGTGGTCAACGGCGGCGTGCGTTACAGCCGGGCCAACGAAACCGGCTTGCTGGGCTTCGGCGGTGATCGTCGCGACACGCGCAGCGTTTTGAAAGAAGGCTCGGTGGCGCTGCTGTTCAACCCGCGCTGGGCGGTGGGCGTCGAGTACCGGGAGAAGCCCGACAACCTGTCATTTGCCGGGGAGAGCGATTGGGCCGATATGTTTGTCGGCTGGTTCCCCAACAAGCATGTATCCGTGGTACTGGCCTACGCACGGCTGGGAGAAATCGCCACGCTGGATAACCAGAACGGCACGTATCTGTCTGTGCAGGGGAGTTTCTGATGGGTTGGCCCCTACGTTGGTTCGGTGCGCTGGGCCTGGCGCTGCTCGTCGGCTGCGCCCAGCAGCCGCCCAGGGATGACAGCCTGTATCAGGCCCTTGGGCAGCGCGCCGGGATCCAGAAGATCGTCGAAGGCATGTTGCTGCACATCGCGAAAGACGAGCGCATCGTCGAGCATTTTCGCAAGATCGATATCGTCCGCCTGCGCGACAAGCTGGTGGAGCAGTTTTGCGTCGAGGCGGGCGGCCCCTGTCGGTACACCGGCGACAGCATGGCCGAAACCCACAAGGGTCAGAACCTGACCCGCAGTGATTTCAATGCGCTGGTGGAGGACCTGATCGATGCGATGGACGAGCTGAACATCCCGGTAGCGACCCAGAACCGTCTGCTCGCGCGGCTCGCGCCGATGCGTGGGGATGTGATCGAGAAGTAACCACCGCACCACAACCCCGTAGCAGTCCGGCTTGCCGGCGATTGCGACCTTGAGTACGCCGTCGCGGGCAAGCGCGCTCCTACAAGGGTGGGGTACACACATCCGTAGCAGCACGGCTTGCCGGCGGGGGCGATCTTGCGGACGCCATCGCGAGCAAGCTCACTCCTACAGGGTTGAGGTCAGCCACACCCGTAGCAGCACGGCTTGCCGGCGTCGGCGCTCTTGAGGACGCCATCGCGGGCAAGCGCGCCCCTACAGTAACAGGCACCACACACCCGTAGCAGTCCGGCTTGCCGGCGTCGGCGTTCTTGCGGACGCCCCCGCCGGCAAGCCGTGCTGCTACGGGATTGGCGGCGGCAATGAAAAAGGCGGTCACCTTTCGATGACCGCCTTTTTGTTTACCGCGCTACCGAATCACTACGGCAGTTTGTAGGCAATGATGTAATCGCCCATGCGGGTGCCCAGCGAGCCGTGGCCGCCTGCAACGATCAGCACGTATTGCTTGCCGTCCTTGCCGGTGTAGGTCATCGGGGTGGCCTGGCCGCCTGCTGGCAGACGTCCGGCGAACAGCTCCTTGCCGGTTTTCACGTCATAGGCACGCAGGTACTGGTCCAGGGTGCCGGCCAGGAAGCCGACGCCGCCTGCGGTGACCATCGAACCGCCCATGCTTGGCACGCCCACTGGCAGGCCAATCGGCACTGGCGTGTTGTCGCGGCTGGTGCCGTTCTTGTGCTTCCACACCACCTGGTTGGTGGTCAGGTCGACAGCGGCCACGTTACCCCACGAAGGCGCCTGGCATGGCATGCCGAACGGCGACATCAGCGGGTGCATGATGACCGCGTAAGGCGCGCCGGTGTTCGGCTGCACGCCGCTGGTTTCGCTTTCACGCTTGCTGCCGGCTTCCACTTTGGCGCGCGGCACCAGCTTGGAGACGAAGGCCATGTAGTTGGGGCTGGTGAACATCAGCTGACGCACCGGATCGACCGAAACGGCGCCCCAGTTGAACACGCCCACGTTACCCGGATAGATGATGCTGCCCTGTTCGGACGGAGGCGTGTACTGGCCCTCGTAACGCAGTTCCTTGAACTGGATGCGGCACAGCATCTGGTCGAAGGCGCTGCCGCCCCACATGTCTTTCTCTTTAAGCTCCGGCGGCAGCATGTTCAGCTGCGAACGCGCTTGGGTCGGCGAGGTGTGGTCGCCTTGTGCGGCACCGCTCGGCGCAGGCACTTCGTCGATCGGCACGATCGGCGTACCGTCGCGGCGGTCCAGTACGTACAGGCTGCCTTGCTTGGTCGGCTGAATCACGGCCGGCTTCACGCCGTCCTTGGTTTTCAGGTTGATCAGGGTTGGCTGGCTCGGTACGTCCATGTCCCACAGGTCGTGGTGAGTGAACTGGTAGTTCCAGCGCACCTTGCCGGTGTTGACGTCCAGCGCGACCAGGCCTGCGCTGAATTTCTCGGCGCCAGGGGTACGGTCGCCGCCGTACTGGTCAGGCATCTGGTTGCCCAGAGGCAGGTAGACCAGGCCCAGTTTCTCGTCGACGCTGGCCAGCGACCACATGTTCGGCGCGTTGCGCGAATAGAACTGGTCCGCCGCGATAGGAGCGGTGGCGTCCGGGTTGTTCGGGTCCCAGTTCCACACCAGCTTGCCGTCGTGCACGTCATAGGCGCGAATCACGCCGGAAGGCTCGTTGGTGGACTCGTTGTCAGTGACGTGGCCACCGATGATCACCAGGTTACGGGTGATCGCGGCAGGCGAGGTGGAGTAGTAGCCACCAGCAGTGAACGGACCGATGTTGGCGCGCAAATCGACCGCGCCCTTGTTGGCGAAGTCTTCACAGACTTTGCCGGTGTCGGCGTTCAGGGCGATCAGACGGGCGTCGGCGGTCGGCAGGTACAGGCGGCGTGGGCACGACGTGGCAACGGCCTTGCCGGCGTCCGACAGCTCGGCAGCCGGAGCGCCTACGTCGGTCTTGGAGTAGGCATCTTCGTCGTAGTACGAAACGCCACGGCAGGTCATGTGCGCCCAGCCGGTGAAGTTTTTCGCGCCTTCCTTGGAGATCTGCGGATCGTAGCTCCAGATCGTCTTGCCGGTGTCAGGGTCCAGCGCCAGCACCTTGCTGTGCGGCGTGCAGGCATAGACCATGCCGTTGACCTTGAGCGGGGTGTTTTCGTTGGTCAGTTCGACCGGGTCTTCAGCCGTTGGCAGGTCGCCGGTGCGGATGCGCCACGCTTCCTGCAACTTGCCGACGTTTTCAGGGGTGATCTGCTTGAGCGGCGAGTAGCGGTTGCCGTGCTCGGAGCGGCCATAGGCCTGCCAGTCGCCTTCAGGCATCGGCTGCGGGTCGTAGGCGACGCCTGCGTCGTCACGGTCCAGCGTGCCCTTGATTTCACCGGGGTTGGTGAACTGGCTGGCCAGTGCGGTCAGGCCTGCCAGCACCACGGCGATGCTCAGTGCAGTGCTCGGCATGCCGCCAGGCTGACCACGCAGCAGCGGGCGGCGGAACCATGGCAGCAGCATCACCAGGCCCAGCACGAACCACAGCGACAGGCGCGGCACCAGTTGCCACCAGTCCAGGCCCACTTCCCACAAGGCCCAGACGGTGCTTGCGAACAGCACCAGCGCGAACAGGCCCAGCGCCGAGCGACGGCCCATCACCAGCAACACGCCGGTGCCGATAAAGCCGATGCCGGCCAGCAGGTAGTACAGCGACCCGCCCAGTGTCAGCAGTTTGATACCCCCGGCCAGCAAGGCCAGGCCCATGACCAGAATCACCAGTCCGAGCAAGCTCGGCAACAGGCGACCCTTACTGAAAGCACCGTCAGTGCTCATAGTGTCGTACTCCGTAACGATTAATTGGTTGACGCCAAGTCCCTTTGCAGCGTGGGGCTGAAGCTTTGAAGCCACAGCCTTCACGCTAGTTCCTCAAATGCGGTATAGAAAGGTGGATCAGAACGAGGACTGAATCTTCAGGCCGGCCACCAGCGCGTCATCGACCTGGCTCACGCCGCCCGGATGACGAATGAATTGCAGGTTGGGGCGCACGGTCAGCCAGTTGGTGACGTGCACGCCGTAGTACAGCTCGGCGTTGTATTCGGTGTCCTGAACGGGCAGGAAAGACGAATCGTTGTAGTCGCTGAGGTTTTTGGCCTGGTTCTGCAGGTTGATGTTCTTGCGGTAGGCCGGGTTTACGTGGATGCGGCCGACTGCCAGGCCGACGTCATCCTTGGGACGCGCGTCGAACGGGCCGGTGTAGGTGGCGCCCAGTGCGACGTAGTTGTCGATCATGTTGGTTTTCTTGTCGTGCAGGGTGCCGTTGGCGAACAGGCTCAGGCCCCGGCTGTTGTCGCTGGCCTGGCTCGTCACCTGCTGGCGCAGGGTCAGCCACATGCCGTGCTTGCTGGACGACGACGCATGCTCTTCACCGCTCAACGCTGCGTAACCACCATTGCTGTCCTTGTAGACGTCCGTGCTGTCGGCGGTGCTGTAGTAGTAACCCAGGCGGTATTCGCCCGGCAGGTCATTGACCTTCGGCGCCCAGACCAGCTCCACCGGCAATACGGCGCCCTGGGTGCCGCTGCCGCTGAGCTTGAAGTTGTTGTCGTTTTCCAGGTTCGACGGGTTCTGCTCGAACGCACCGACCTGCACGAACAGCTCGGGAGTGAGCTGGTATTTGACGCGCATGGCCCACTGGCTGATCGGCCAGTTGTACCAGATGCCGCCGCCCCAGTTGCCCACTTGCGAACCGCAGAACGACAGGTTCTGGAAGTCGCAGGGGAAGGTGTTGAAGTCTTCGCCTTCGTTGAAGCGGCCGACCTTGACGCTGAGCTTCTGGTCGAAGAATTTCTGCTGGTACCACAGGTCGGTCAGGCGCGTGACGTTGCCACGGCCCCAGACTTCCTGGGACGAGGAGATAGTGCCCACGCGCGGGTCGCCGATGCGGTCGTTGCTGATGTTGTCGCCGTTGCGGTTGGTCAGCGTCACCTGGAACTCGGCGTCCTGCCAGCCGAGGATCTTCTGCAGGTCCATGTGCGCGCCGAGGGCGAACTGGTCGGCGTAGCGGGTCGCCTTGTCATGGCTGTAGCCGCCGTGCAGGTTGGAACCCACTTCCACGACCGTGTCGAGCTTGAAGTCATAGCCCTGCTGCGAAAGCTCCGTGCGCTTGCCGCCCCAGTCGCCCAGCATCCAGGGAGATTCACTGTCGAACGCGGGTGTGGCCTGGGCGCAGGTGGCGAGGGTCAGCGTGGCGAGCCCCAGAAGGTGGCGATGACGAATCGGGCGAAGGTGGGTGCAGCGTTTCGAATGGAAAGGCATAGGGCGATGAATTCTTTTTGGTGATCTGGATACGGCGCAGCCGCGTGCTGCGTCGATAAGCCGCGTGGCAAAACTTGACAGATTGCGAAGAGAAACGATTCAGCTCTCAACGCGGCGCGATGATAGGGGGCTAATCATTTTTTAAAAAGACGATTTTGCGACATGAATAGTTACATATCGCGCAACAGTGTTGAAACGGTGGGGTAGCGCTGTCCCTTAGTGTGGGTAAGGGTTGGGCAGAGCGACAGATGTAATGGGGGATGGATAACCTTTACAAAGGCTGACACCAATCCCCGTAGCAGCACGGCTTGCCGGCGGGGGCGGTGTGTCAGTGACGAATGTTCTGTCTGACACACCGCCCCGCCGGCAAGCCGTGCTGCTACGGGGCCGAGGTGAATTCGCGAATCAGAACGTTGTGCGCAACCCCACTTCAATGCTGCGCCCCTGCGCCGGGGCGATGTCGCGCAGGATGGAGCTGGCGTAGCGCACGGTCTGGTTGGTCAGGTTCTCGCCGTTGACGAACGCCAGCCACTGACTCTCACCCACGTTGAATTTGTAACCGGCGCTGGCCCCCAGCGTTGTATAGCCGTCGGTGCCGCTCTCGTTGCCCGGCACCCGGCCTTGGGAGGCGGCGTGTTCGACGTCGATCCGCGCCTGCCACTTGTCCAGCTCCCATACCAGACCGCTGTTCAAACGCAGCGGGGCGATGCGCGGCAGGGCTTCGCCAGTGTCCAGATTGGTAGCGCGGGTATAGTCGCCCGAGAGCTCCAGCGCGAATTTTCCGTACTGGCTTTCGCCCAGTTTCCAGCGATCTTGCGCCTCGAATCCGACAAAGCGCGCCTTCACGCCCGAGTAGGTGTATTCCGGAATGCCGTCCGCGTCCTCCTCGCCGTCATCATTGAGCGTACGACCTGTCCCCAACAGCCCGATGTAATTGGAGAAGCGGCTGTAGAACACGCCGAAGCTGCCTTTGTGCGTGCCATTGTCGAAGCGCAGCGCCAGGTCGCTGGAGACGGCCTTTTCCTTCGACAGATCGGCGTTGCCGAGTTCGTAGGTGCCGGTCGCGACGTGGGCGCCGTTGGCGTACAGCTCGTAGAAGGTCGGCGCGCGTTCGGTGTAGCCCAGGGTTGCTGCCAGCGACCACACCGGTGTCAGGGTATAGACCGCACCGGTGGACAGGCTGCCGGCGGTGAAACTGCTGGAGCTGTCGGCGTTGGCGAAGCGTTCCTTGCCTTGGGCGTCCGGATCCACCGTGGTGTGCTCCAGGCGTCCACCCAGGCTCAGTTTCAGGCGTTCGGTGGCTTGTAGTTCTTCGAGAATGAACAGAGCGCCGGTGTCGGTATCGGTCTGCGGCACGAAAGCTTCTTCGCCCAGCGCCGAGAACTCGCTGCGGCTGACCTGCGCGCCGATCACCCCGTTCAACGGACCGATGGGCTGGTGGCGCGCTTCGACACGGGCCTCGTAACCCTTGTTCTTGAAGGTGGTGCCGACTTCGCCGTCCTCGATCTCCATGTGCTTGTATTCGGTGTAACCGGCGTCGAGCTTCACCGAGCTGAAGGGGCCCGCCAGGTTGCGGATTTCCGAAGCGAACGCGTAGTGATCCTGCTTCATCCGGATGCGCACGTCCTGTTCGGCGGGCGATCCGTAGTTGGCGTCGTAGTTGCTGTAGGAAAGCCCCGCGTAGCCATCGTCCCAGGTGTAGGAACCACCGATGGCTCCGCCGTCCTGACGCCCGTCGCTGTTGCCCAGGCGATGTTTCTTGTCGCCGCCATCGGGGTCGCGGGCGCGTTCGTCGGCGGTGCGGGCGTAGCCTGGAATCTTCAGATCGTTGAACTCTCGGGCATTGGCGTCCAGGTGCAAGGCAAAGGTGCCATTGCCCGCTTCCAGCTTGCCCGCACTGCTGCGGGTAGTGTCAGCGCCGCCGTAGCGCAATTCGCCGGCACCGTGAATGCCTTCGATGGCCTCGGTGGGGATGCGGTTGTCGAAAGTGTTGACCACGCCGCCGATGGCGCTGCCGCCGTACAGCAACGCAGCCGGCCCGCGCACGATTTCGATGCGGTCAACGTTCACCGGGTCCAGCGGCACCGCGTGGTCGTAGGACAGCGACGAGGCATCCAGCGCGCCCACGCCATTGCGCAGCAGGCGAATGCGGTCGCCGTCCAGCCCGCGAATGATCGGCCGGCTTGCACCGGGTCCGAAGTACGACGAAGACACACCCGGC
Source organism: Pseudomonas sp. NPDC090203 (assembly GCF_044746765.1). NCBI lineage: Bacteria > Pseudomonadati > Pseudomonadota > Gammaproteobacteria > Pseudomonadales > Pseudomonadaceae > Pseudomonas > Pseudomonas sp. NPDC090203. The sequence continues at coordinate 37,825 of NZ_JBIVCV010000022.1, read as the reverse complement.
TGCTTGTTCAGGGTTTCGCCCAGGCTGCCTTTCTGTTGCAGGGTCAGGTCGTCACCGGTGAGCACGGTACTGGGTGAGGCCAGTTGATCGCTGCCCAATGGGTTGGCAGTGATGGTTTGCTGTTCAAGCTCGATGGCGAATGCGGGGGAGGCGACCAACAGGGCGGTGGCCAGTGGCGTGAGGCGCCAGAGCCGGGATTTCGAGGGGCGGGACATGCAGCGGTTCCTTGGCGGGGGTGAGACTCAATGGTTAGTTTTTTATTGTTATAACATAACATTAAAAAAGCAATCATTTTGCAATTGCCCGTTTCCGCGCGATGCCTGTAGGACCGCGCTTGGTCTGGGCCGCATTCGGACGACCGCGGTGCGTCAGACACTACATCGGCGACTGCCACACCGCACCGCGGGCAAGCGCGCTCCTACAATGTCTTCACACCCATCGCGTGCTCCGCTAAGGTGCGCACCTCTCGACCTCATCACTGCACAGGCCTGCCATGACCACACCCAACACCGACCCGCTGCACGGCGTGACCCTCGAGCAGATTCTCAACGCGCTGGTCGAGCACTATGAGTGGTCGGGCCTGGCCGAGCGCATCGACATTCGCTGCTTCAAGAGCGACCCCAGCATCAAGTCGAGCCTGACCTTTCTGCGCAAGACGCCCTGGGCGCGGGAGAAGGTCGAGGCGTTGTACGTGAAACTGGCGCGCACCAAGCGTTGGTGATGCCTGTACAGGGATCGCCCGTGATGCACAGCCAGACACTGCAACTGAGGCCAGGACAACGCACCTACGCCACCGCCGCCATGCTGCTTGGCTGGTTCGCGCTGGCGGTGCAGTTGTATCTGGTGCTATGGGGGCGCTGGACCGATCAGGCCAGCCTGCTCGGCGGGCTGGTGAAGTTTTTCAGCTATTTCACGGTGCTGACCAACACCCTGGTCGCGACCGCGCTGACCTGCGCCATCACCGACCGGCACTCGGCGGGCCATCGTTTTTTCAGATCACCTGCTGCGTGCAGCGGCATCACCGCAAGCATTGTGGTGGTCGGCATTGCCTACAGCCTGCTGCTGCGCCATTTGTGGAGCCCGCAGGGCTGGCAGTGGCTGACCGATGAACTGCTGCACGACGTCATGCCGCTGGTGTTTCTGGGGTATTGGTGGCTGTTCGTGTGCAAGGGCATGCTCAGGTTCAAACACGTCCTGGCGTGGATGCTGTATCCGGTTTTGTATTTCGGTTATTTGCTGTTCCGGGGCGACATGATTGGCGATTATGTCTACCCGTTCCTGGACATTGGCACGCTGGGCCTTGCGGCGGCCATGACCAATGCGCTGGGTGTGCTGGCGGGGTTCGTGGGGGTCGGTTTGCTGATCTGGCTGGTAGATAAAGCAAGATCGCCCCACCCAGCCCCGTAGGAGCGCGCTTGCCCGCGATTGCGGTGTGTCAGACGACACACACCTCCCTGAACTGACTCGTCCGTAGCAGCACGGCTTGCCGGCGGGAGCGGTGTGTCAGTCAACTTATTCATCGCTGACACACCGCCCCCGCCGGCAAGCCGTGCTGCTACGAGATGGCGCTGAGTTCAAGGGCGGTTTATTCTTCCTCGGAACCCGCAATACGCCAATAGCCCGCCGCCTTCACCGCCGCTTCATCGAGCTTGAACTCATCGAGCAGCACCCGGCGGACCTTGCGCGACAGCGAGGACTCCGTCGCCACCCAGGCGTAAAGATCACCCTCGGGCAGCGTCAGTTGGCGTGTCACGTCCAGCAGGTCCCGCTCACCGCGCACCACCCAGATCACCTCCACCTGGGCCTGGCTTTCCAGCGTCTGGCGCTCGGCATTGTCTTCGATTTCCACCACCACCAGCGCACGGCGATTGCCTGGCAATTCCTCCAGGCGGCGGGCGATGGCGGGCAGGGCGGTTTCGTCGCCGATCAACAGGTAGCTGTCGAACATGTCCGGCACGATCATCGACCCGCGGGGACCTGCGATGAACAGAAACTGACCGACCGCAGCCTGCGACGCCCAGGTAGCGGCAGGCCCGTCACCGTGCAGCACGAAATCGATGTCCAGCTCGCCCGATTGCGCATCGTAGCGGCGCGGCGTGTAGTCGCGCATGGCAGGACGAGGGCCGTCGTTGTTCGAACCGGGCATGAAGTCCTCCAGCGCGGCCTGCTCTTCTGGCGTGGTCGCGAACAGCAGTTTGACGTGATCGTCGCTGCCCAGGCTGATGAAGCCTTGCAGTTGCGGACCGTGGAGGGTAATGCGGCGCATGCGCGGGGTGATGTCGGTGACGCGCAACACTTGCAGTTTGCGCCGCTTGATTTCATGGCTGACGCGATGGATCGATTGCTGTGAATTCATACCGGCTTCTCCGAACGGGTGTGGGGGCCGTCGACAACGGCTTTGGCGGTTTCGTTGAGCAGGTCGCGCACGCGGATGATTTCGTCCGGAGTCCAGCGACCGTGATGCATTTGCAGGGCATGGCGCAGGTTGTGCACCGCCTCGTGGATCTCCGGCGGGCGGTCATGGCCGCGCAGTGAGCGTTTGCTGACCTCGATGCGCATCTTCACGCCGTCCAGCGCCACGGCCTGTTCCACCAGGAACTGCTGGCCGGCTGCGGTGATCTGGTAACGCTTCTTGCCGCCTTCGGCGTCGCCGGTGATCAGCTCGCTTTCTTCAAGAAAGGTCAGGGTCGGGTAGATCACGCCGGGGCTTGGGCTGTAGGCACCGTCGAACAGGCCTTCGATCTGGCGGATCAGGTCATAGCCGTGGCAGGGCTGGTCGGCAATTAATGCCAACAGCAGCAGCTTCAGGTCGCCGGGCGCGAAGACCCGGGGGCCGCGTCCACCGCGCTCGCGGCCGGTACGTTTCTCGAATCCATCACGCCCGTCGCCGTGATCGCCGAAGTGCGGGCGGTGGTGATGAGGGTGGTCGTGTGAGTGGTCTCTCATCGTCTTTCATCTCTCTCTCGTTACGTTAGATATACCTTAAGATATATCTTAAGAAAGATGCAAGGTGCCTCAAGACGAACGGTTCTCATTTGTGGGAGGTGCAGGGGGCTCGTAGCAGCACGGCTTGCCGGCGGGAGCGGTGTGTCAGTCAACTCATTCATCGCTGACACACCGCCCCCGCCGGCAAGCCGTGCTGCTACGGGGGGAATTATTGCGACAGGCTTGCCACCTGCATCGCAGCAGGCGCCTTGCACTGGGTGTAAGTGCCCGCCTGAAGGTACGGATTGAGAATCGGCGCCATGCCCTTGAGCACCTGGACGGGCAGGGCCGAGGTGAACTTGAAGGCCTCAGCGGCGCGGCCCGGCACGTAAGCCGTCAGCGTGCCGAAGTGGTTGTCGCCGATGTAGAACACGAACGTCGCCGTGCGGTTGATCGCCTTGGAGGCCAGAATCCGCCCGCCCGAGCCAAAGCTTTCGATGCGGTTGTCACCGGTCCCGGTCTTGCCGCCCATGGCCAGCGTGGTGCCGTCCGGCGTCTTGAACGTGCCCGACACCCTTCGCGCAGTACCGGCGTCCACCACCTGCGACAGGGCCTCGCGCATGGCCCCGGCTACTTGCGGCGACAGCACGCGCTTGCCCAGTTCCGGGTTGTTGTTGAGCAGCGTTTCATAGGGCGTATCGGCGGCGAAATGCAGACTGTCGATGCGCAGCACCGGCAGGCGAATCCCGTCGTTCTGAATGATGCCGATCAGCTCGGCCAGCGCCGCAGGACGGTCGCCCGAACTGCCAATTGCGGTCGCCAGCGAGGGCACCAAGTGGTCGAACGGATAACCCAGGCGCCGCCAGCGCTGGTGGATGTCGAGGAAGGCTTCGATCTCCAGCATCGTGCGAATGCGGTTGTCACGGGCGCTCTTGTGCCGGCTCTTGAACAGCCAGCTGTACACCTCCTGACGCTCGAAACGGCTGGCGGCCACGGCGTCCTTGAAGCTCGCTTCGGGGTTCTGCAACAGGTAACCCACCAGCCACAGGTCCAGCGGGTGAACGCGGGCGATGTAGCCTTGATCGGGCAGGTCGAACTTGCCGGGGCCGTAGGCGTAGTACAGGTCGTCGAGGCGCTTCTCGGTGAGCGGCGGCTGGGTCTTGTCGATCACCACATGGGCTTTGACAAAGGCGCTGAAGGCACTCTGGCTGGCGTTGGGCAACAGGTAACGATGCACCGCCGCAATACGGCTGGCGGACGGATGAACGCCATCCATGAAGGTATCGAGTCGATCCTGTGTGGTCTTGTTGCGGTAGCGCTTCCAGAACTTGAGCAGGAAGGAGGTGCCCTCGCGGTCAGCGAAATCCGCGAGATACTCCTGACGCCGAGGGTCGCTGTCGTCCTTGAGCAGCACGGCGCTGTTGTTCGGGCCCTGATAGGTGACGTAGCGCACCACATCGCGCATCAGGCGAATGAACGGCAGGTTGATCGACTCGCGCAGGGCTTCGCGCAGGGTCGGGTTGCGGGCGTTGTCTTCCTTGCGGAAATTGTTGAAGTGATGCAGCCCGCCGCCGGTGAAAAAGTTCTCGCCGGGGCTGGCCGAGTATTTGCGGTCCAGGGCTGCGGCCAGCATCTTCGACAGGTCACGGTCGTTGTTCTGCATCAAATAGTCCAGCGCCCAGCGGCTCAACTGGTCGGGGGGCTCGACCGGCACTTTCTTGAGATCGGCAGTGCTCATGCCCGAGTACTTGTCGTGCAGTTCCTGAATGATCTGCAGGTAGGTGGTCAGCACTCGCATCTTGGCGGTCGAGCCAAGCTCCAGCTTGCTGCCTTCGTTGATGTCGAACGGCTGGTCGGTGCTGTCGGTCTGCACCCGCACGCGGGAGCCGTCGATGTCGCGCTCGAACAGGGTGAAGCTGTAGCGCACAGCCTGGGTGCTGGTAGGTGTCAGCAGGTGTTCGCCTAGCAGCCCCAGTTTGCCAGCCACTTCCGGATTGGCGAGGTCACGCAGGTACTGGCCGACGCTGACTTGCAGATCATTCTGCAGGGTACTGGTGGCCGACAGGTCCAGGCGGTCGAGGTCGTACAGTGGCCGGTCGAGCATGTTGGACAGGCGCGTGCGGGCGACGGTGATGCCCTTGTTGGTCTCGATGGGCTGCACGGTGGGTTGCTGCACCCAGTCGCGATAGGTGACGGTGGCGCCCAGCGCGGCATCGGCCAGGGATTGCTCGATCACATTGTTTTGCGCCAGCACACGAATGTGGCTGTCTGTCAGGTCAGCTAATTCCTTGCGGCCCTTGGCCAGGTAATGCGAAGGACGGCGTTGGGCGATCACCAGCGACAGCACTTCGCGCAGGGCCAGGCCTTGCGCGGCGAGGGTCTTGGCGTCCTTGGCGGGGCTTGCCAGCAACTGGTTGGTGCGGTCGAAATCAGCGCCATACCAAACCCGCAAACCCTCGGCCATCCCGTGCACTTCGCCGTGGCCTGGCACTGCCGAGAGCGGCACGCTGTTCAGGTAATCGCGCACCACCCGCTGGCGAGCCTCCATGGTTTCCTGACCTGGCTGGTAGGCTCGCACACTGGCCGACACCATCTGGCGGATTTTCTCGGCGCCGGATTGAGTCAGGCCGTCGGGGGAGTGGCGGTACTTCTCCAGTTGGGTGGCCAGGGTGCTGCCGCCTGCCGACTGACCGGGCAGGCCGACCAGTTTGGCGACCTGGGAAACGGCAGCCTTGAGAAAGCGCGGCCAGTCCACGGCGGGGTTGGCCAGCGGATGTTTGCTGTCGAGCAGGTCGCGGTTTTCGATGAACAGTAGGCTGTTGACCAGCACGGGCGGGATCGAGGCGAAATCCGGATAGAGCTGTTGCGGGTAGGTGAATTGATACAGCGCATCGCCGCGGCAGTCGGAGATGGTCAGGCCGGACTGGCTTTTCTCCTGATAGGGCACGAAAAAACCGCGTTTCACGTAGGAAACCAGTTCTGGTGAAAAGCGCGATTGCTCGGTGACGCGGTAGTCGCGCTTGAGCAGGCGCGGCAGGAAGTCGCCCAGAGCCGAATAGCCCAGGCGCTTGTCGAACGGGCCATCACCGGGATAGATGATCGCATCGCTTGGGCCGCTTTCGACGCGATAGTTCAGGTCCCGGGCCAACTGGCTGAATTCCCGGGCCTGCAGCCTTGAAGAACGGCTTTCCGTGGCGATCACAAATCCCAGGATCACCAAGGCCACCAGAATCAACACCAGCAGCGCCCGCCACACATGACGACCATGGCCTGAGCCTGCTGGCACCGGAACCTTCCCCTGACTGTCAGCCTTGACCGCAGCCTTCTTTGCATCGGAATGCCACAAAGCGCCCATATCGTTGGCCCGGTTAAACCTGTTAATCGCACCTGACTACAAGCTTAGACGCTGGGCGGGGAGGGTGAAAAATTTGTGAACAAGTTGTACCAGAGCGGGCTGCGGATTAACGCCACGACTGGCCAGCGATGCGCCCTCAAGATCGCTCCCGCCGGCAAGCCGTGCTGCTACGAATCTGCGGCGTTACACAAATCCCAAGCACACCCCAACTCCCCGTAGCAGCACGGCTTGCCGGCGGGGGCGGTCGTGAATTCGCTACCTGCGGTCAGCCGTGCGGGGGCCTCAAACCTTCACCACCTGCGCAACCTTCGGGCTGCCCAACCGCTTGTTGAGTTCCAGCCAGTTGGACAGCAGCAACATCAGCCCCAACCCGAGCAGAGCGGTGATGACGCGCATTTGCCATACGTCGCCTGCCAGCGCATTGACCCCGTCGGCCAGTGGCGCGAGGAGCACGCCCAGGCAGAAGATTTCCAGCGAATAGCGGCCCATGCGGCAGGTCTGCCGGGCGGGCCAGTTGTCCAGCCAGGTCTGGGTGGCGGGCAGCAGTTTGGCGACGACGTACACCAGCGCGATGAAGTGGATCAGGCGCAGGGGCGAGAGGTCGGTTTTGCTGATCGGGTAGATCAGGTCGGTGAACGCCTTGGGCAGCAGAGCGTCGTGGACGGTCGGGAATTTCCACAGGAAGGTGATGCTGCCCGCGATCAGCATGTACAGCGCAGCGATCAGAAATACCGGCTGTTGCCACACTGGCCGCGCCGCCGGACGAGGCTCTACAGCACGCTGGGTGTACATGGCAAAAGCGCCACCGAGCACGAAAATCAATTGCCAGGCCACCGGGTTGAAGTACCAGTACCCACCACCTTCATAGGCGCGCAGGTTCCAGCCGAACAGCGGCACCATCAGGTACAGCGCGAACGACAGCCCCACCGCGACCGCCGCGTTGCGCAGCATGATCGGCAGGATCAGCGGCAGCGCACCCATCAGCAGGATGTACAGCGGCAGCGGGTCGGTCAGGTTGGGTTTGAAGCGCAGCAGCAGTTCGTCTGCCAGCGCCTGTTGCGGGTTGCCGACGAAATACTCCAGGCCCATTTCGCGCACCATGTCGCGGGTGTCGACATGGTTGTTGGCGACGAACACGATGCCCATCAGCAAGGTCAGCAAAAAGATGTGCGCGACGTAAAGCACCCAGGTCCGCTTGAGGATTCTCAGGCAGGCGACCACGTAGCCATCACGCTGCGCCACTCGGCCATAGGCCGTCACGGCCGCGAAACCGGCCAGGAACACGAAGACCTCCGCCGCATCGCTGAAGCCGAAGTTACGCAGGGTCAGCTGCGCGAAAGGGTTTTCCGGTACGTGATCCCAAAAAATGAAGATCAGCGCCAAGCCTCGAAAGAAGTCGATTCGATGGTCGCGTCCGTTCGTCATGACGGTGAACTCTTGCAAGACTGTTTAAAGAAGATAGCCATCAGTGGCTCAGGTTCAACGCCGGCCAGGGAGGCTGATCGGCGGCGCGAAGGGTGGCGGTTTTGTCACATAATTGCAAAGATTGCGTATTACAGGATGTCTCCGGCCCCAACGGGCACAGCCGACAGCCGGTCATGCGCAAGTCATGCCGAGCGACTTCACTGCAAGGACTGGACGATCATGATCCGGCCCCGCACCGGATCAGCAGTTGACCAGGACGGTCACCCACTCCGGAACGTCAATCATGGCACCGCTGCACAGGTTCGCGCGCTACAGCCTGGTCGGGTTGGGTAATACCGTTCTCCATGCGGCCGTTTTTGTCGCGCTGCATGGGGGCTTCGGCCTGTCGCAGACCCGCAGCAACCTCGCGGGCTTTCTCGCCGCCGCCTCCCTGTCGTTCTGCCTCAACGCGCGTTTCACCTTCCAGACTTACCGCTCATGGCGTCGCTATTGGGTGTTCATGGCGTTTATGGCCTTGCTGAGCCTGGTGATCGGCGCTCTGGGCGACGCCTTTGCCTGGTTGCCTGCGGTGACGATTGTGGTTTTTTCAGCCAGCAGCCTGGTGATCGGTTACCTGTTCTGCAAACGCGTCGTGTTTGCCGGAGGCCAGTCATGAAAGTCTCGCTGGTGGTGCCGCTGTACAACGAGGAACATACGGTCGAGCTGTTTTATCAGGCCATCCGGCAGGATCGCGGCCTGCAGGGTTGGCGCATTGAAATCGTCTTTGTCGACGACGGCAGCCAGGACTCCACCGGTCGCCGCGCCAAGGCCCTTGCCGATGCTGATCCGGATGTCGTGCTGCTGACCTTTTCGCGCAACTTCGGCAAGGAAGCCGCGCTGTTTGCCGGCATCGAGTACGCCACTGGCGATGCGGTGATTCCGGTGGACGTGGACTTGCAGGATCCGGTCAGCGTCATCGGCCAGCTCATCACCGCCTGGCAGGCAGGTGCAGAGATCGTGCTGGCCAAGCGTCGCCATCGTGATGCCGAAAGCTTCTTCAAGCGGCATTCGGCCGCTCTGTTCTACAGGGTACTGCGCCGAATTTCCTCGACCCGGATCGAAGAAAACGTCGGTGATTTCAGGTTGCTGGATCGCAAGGTCGTGGATGTCATCAAGGGGATGCCCGAACAGCAAGTGTTCATGAAGGGCATGCTGGCCTGGGCCGGATTCGACACTGTGACCGTGGAATACGACCGTGTCGCCCGGGTCGCGGGACGCAGCAAGTACAACGTGTGGAAGTTGTGGAATCTGGCCCTCGACGGCATCACGTCTTTCAGCACTGTGCCATTGCGCATGTGGACGTACATCGGCGGTCTGATTTCCATGTCCACGCTGTTGTTCGCCGGATACCTGCTGCTCGATTACGCCGTTAACGGCAATCCGGTGCCGGGTTATTCCTCACTGATGGTTTCGATTCTGTTTCTGGGTGGGACGCAACTGATCGGTATCGGCATTCTCGGTGAATACATCGGGCGGATTTATCTGGAGAGCAAGCATCGGCCACGGTATGTGATCAAGGACGTTGTTATCCATAGAGGTGATTTCCCGGCCGGCGATAACCTGACAGACAGAGATGCCAGTCGCCATGTTTGACAAGTGCCTGAATCCCTTGGGTTCGCGACAGTTGATCATGGTATTTGCCATCGCGACGCTGTTGTTTGTCTACCCGATCATCCAGGCGGACTATCCCTACGGCGATGATGTGCCACGTCAACTGTTTCTGGGGGAAGACCTGTGGCGAAGTCAGGGTCGCGGGTTGATGCAGGTATTCCAGACTGTAGTGGGCTTCAGTTCGCACTCAGTGGATGTATTTCCATTGCCGCTCTTGTTGATGCTGCCCGTGCTGGTATTGGCGCTGGCCTCATTGACACGCCACTACTTTCGCAAGCCTTGCCTGTTCGATTGTTCAGTCGTTCTGCCGCTGCTGTACAGCCCATTCTTTCTCGGCAACCTGAGTTATCAATACGACGGGCCGATGATGATTCTGGCGTTATGCTGCGTCATCTTTGCCATTACCTTCAAACATCGGCACTTGGGATTGCGCACAGTAATTCCCGGCCTGCTGCTGGTGGCGGCTGCCAGTCTTTATCAGATTACGCTGCAGGTGTTCGTTGCCCTGTGTTGTATCGAATGCCTGCGCGGCATCTGTGACGGCGTTGACTTGAAGTCAATATTGCTGGGGATTGCCGAGCGCATCTTGCAATTGTCGGTCGCCTGCATTCTCTACTACTTCACGGCCTTTCAATTCTATGCCAGTTGGCGCGGGACGCTGGCCCATGACGGCGAGGGCTGGGGCGCATTGATCACAGCACGGCTGAGGAAAGTGGCTGAAGTCATCGGCCTGCTCATTACCGATGGCAACCGGATGATCATGGCGTTGCTGGGCGTGGCAGCGGTGGCGGGTATCGCGCTGATGCTGGTTGCCGTACTGCGCTCGGAACGCAGGCTGACGGAACGGATGGCGTGCGTCGTCCTTTGCGCCATTGCGTGGTTGGTGATGATGATTGCGGTGCCAGGCATCATTTTAGTCATCGAAGATTTCGCACTTAACTGTCGATCACTGATGGCAGTGTCCTGTGTGATGGTTGCGGGGTTTTATTTCGCTCGCAAAGCGCTTGGGGAAATACATCCGGCAGCGTCTGGGCTGTTGCTGATCCCGTTAGTGTGCATGCTGTCTTTCTCCTTTGCGTACGGCCGCGTCCTTGTGGCGCAAAAAACACTGGAGACAAGTGTGGTGCAGAGCATCGGCTACGATCTCTCTTCTCGCGCTGAACTGCGCAAGATTCAGGACTTCTACCTGATACCTCCAGAAGATTTGCGACTGTGGCTGCCGGCGGTGGCGGGCACTCTGGAGCAGATGCCGGCGTTGGCGTTCATTCTGGACAAGACGCAAATAACCATGGCCGAGAGATTTGCAGTGGCGGGTTTCAATAATGTGGCTTCGAAAACGCGGCAGTCATTCATGGACGCGACTGTCGACACGCATCCTCAAGTGCTGGTCAATAATCTGTTCTACGACATCGTGCGGATCGGGAACATCGGTTATATCGAGTTGAAAACACCAGAGGGCAGTGGCCGGTACAAGTTCCACTGGTGATGCCGCGATCAATGGCGCCCCATTGATCGCGGCGTATCAGGCTTAAATGATCTCGTTCGGCTCGAAGCTGTCCGCCCGCGCCATGCGCCACATGCGCGAATAGAAGCTGTCGTCGACGATGCCGTTGAGCAACTGCCCCGGTTGCAGGAACACGTGGGACTGGGAGAACAGCTTGACCTCGGTCGGCGACTGGCGACGCACCAAATGCTTGGCTTCCAGTTGCGACGGCGAGTCCAGGCCGGCGGCGGCGATCATCTCGGCCAGGGCGTGCAGCGTGCTGCGGTGGAAGTTGAACACCCGCTGCGCCTTGTCCGGCACCACAAGTGCGCGCTGGCGCAATGGGTCCTGGGTGGCGACGCCGGTCGGGCATTTGTTGGTGTGGCAGCTCTGGGACTGGATGCAGCCGATGGCGAACATGAAGCCCCGTGCCGCGTTGGCCCAGTCGGCGCCAATGGCCAGGACGCTTGCGATGTCGAACGCGCTGACGATTTTGCCGCTGGCGCCGACCTTGATCTTGTCCCGCAGGTTCAGGCCCACCAGGGTGTTATGCACGAACAGCAGGCCTTCGCGCATCGGCAATCCCATGTGGTCGGTGAACTCCACGGGGGCTGCGCCAGTGCCGCCTTCGGCACCGTCGACGACGATGAAGTCCGGCAGGATGCCGGTTTCCAGCATGGCCTTGGCGATGCCCATGAACTCCCACGGGTGGCCCAGGCAGAATTTGAAGCCCACCGGTTTGCCACCTGACAGCTCCCGCAGCTTGGCGATGAACTGCATCATCTCGGTCGGGGTCGAGAAGGCGCTGTGCCGCGACGGCGAAATGCAGTCCTCGCCCATGGGAATGCCGCGGGTGTCGGCGATTTCCCGGGTGACCTTGTGCTTGGGCAGGATCCCGCCGTGGCCTGGCTTGGCGCCCTGGCTCATCTTGATCTCGATCATCCGCACCTGCGGGTCTTGCGCCTGCTTGGCAAAGCGCTCCGCGTCGAAACGACCATCTTCGGTGCGGCAACCAAAATAGCCGCTGCCCAGCTCCCAGGTCAGGTCGCCGCCGTTTTCACGGTGGTAGGGGCTGATGCTGCCTTCACCGGTGTCGTGGGCGAAGTTGCCGAGCTTGGCGCCCTTGTTCAGGGCACGAATGGCGTTGGCACTCAGGGAGCCGAAGCTCATGGCCGAGATGTTGAAAATCGACGCCGAGTACGGCTGCGTGCACTGCGGGCCGCCCACTGTGACACGGAACTGATTGGGGTCGGCCAGCGGCGCCGGGCGCATGGAATGGCTGATGAACTCGAAGCCCGTCTGGTACACATCGATCAGGGTGCCGAAGGGTTTGTCCGCCGACTCGTTCTTGGCCCGGGCGTACACCAGCGAGCGCTGGGCGCGGGAGAAGGGCAGGGCGTCGCTGTCGGATTCGAGCAGGTACTGGCGGATTTCCGGGCGGATCTTCTCCACGGCATAGCGGATGTTGCCCAGGATCGGGTAGTTGCGGCGCACCGAATGCGGCACCTGGATCAGGTCGAAAATACCGATCAGGCTCAGGATTGCAGTGGCGAGGGTGAAGGGCCACAGCCATTCGTGGTGCAGGAATGGCAGGCTCAGAAGTGTGAACAGCACACAGCCGACAAAAAAGGCGTAGCGGCTTAAAAGGGACAGGCTCATTGGCGATCCTTTAGGTCTTAACACGGTTGAAGGATTAGCGCTGTGCCGCGCTTTTTTTCGGCAAGACTTTGTTTCACTTCAAGCGCTCTGCGCCTGAAGAAAAATCGAAAACAGTTCGGACTGCGATTTGATACCCAGTTTGCTGTAGATATGTTTCTTGTGTACGCGCACGGTCTCGGCGGAGATATCCAGCTTGCGTGCGATCTCCTTGCTGGAGCAGCCGCTGAGCATCAGCCGGCCGACGTCCAGTTCCCGGGCGGTCAGTTGTGCGCCGCGACTCTGCTGCACCGAGACCTCCAGTTGCGTGCGCCAGTCAGCGGCGGGCAGCGGGGCCATTACCGGCTCCTCGTCCGAGGCAGGTTCAGCCAGCTCGAAGGGTAGACGCTGGCGCAGCAATGCGATGACCCAGGGTTGAATCATGGAGAGCAGGGCAATCTGTTCGGCGGTGAAACGACGGGTCGAGCCCAGTGAGAGGCACAGCGTGCGGTCGTGATCGAGCTGGCAATTGAACTGGATTTCGTCGGCCACCACATTCAGACGAAAGTATCGTTGGTAATACTCAGTCAGTTCAAAATGCTCCGGCGCCACTTCCGCCAGTCGGAACAGGCCGCCCTGCGAGCGCTCGCGGCTGGCGATGTAGAACGGGTCGAGCAGGTACAGGCCCTTGAGGTAGTCCTGGAACAACTGGTCAGGGCTGCCGTCTTCGGCCGGGCTTTCGGCGAACACCAGTGGTCGCTGGCCGGAACTGAATTGCAGCGCCACCCAGCTATCGAATTCGACGTACTGATTGAGCAGGCGCACCAGTTGGGCCCAGAAGTTCGGCCGGTCCAGCGCTTCGATCAACTGTGCGACCGAGCGGTGCCAGGCGATGTCCGCAAGTGCGAGTGTCATGGATCTACCCCTATTGGGTTACTACAGCTGCGTAATACCCCGTAATACTTGGCTTTGCGCATACTGCCCGCAGAGCAAGGGTCAGGCCAGCTTTTTGTACCTGACCGGTATGCGACTCGATAAGGAGAACCCATGAAGGTCGAATTCGCCCAATTGACGGGCCAGGACAATGGCACTGCCCATAACCTGAAAAACGCGCTGAACGCGATTGCCGCCTGCGCCAGCGACACGGCGTTGATCGTGTTCCCGGAAACCCACTTGATGGGCTTTCCGTCCAGCGAAACCGTCGGCGAGATTTCCGAGCCGCTGGACGGCCCCACCGTTCAGGCGGTGCAGCAGGCCGCCCGGGCGCGCAACGTCTCGGTGGTGATCGGCATGGCCGAAAACGACGAAGGGCGCTTCTACAACACTACGCTGCTGATTACTCCCGAGGGCATTGCGCTGCGCTATCGCAAGACCCACCTGTGGGCGTCCGACCGTGGCGTGTTCACCCCTGGTGATCGCTACGCGACCTGCCTGTGGAACGGCCTGCGCGTGGGCATGCTGATCTGCTACGACATCGAATTTCCCGAGTCGGCCCGTGCCCTGGCGCAACTGGGTGCCGAGCTGATTATCGTCACCAACGGCAACATGGACCCCTACGGCCCCACCCACCGCACCGCGATCATGGCCCGCGCCCAGGAAAACCAGGCGTTCGCGCTGATGGTCAACCGCGTGGGCGAGGGTGATGGCGGCCTGGTGTTCGCCGGCGGCAGTGCGCTGGTGGACCCGTTCGGCACGTTGCTGCACGAAGCCGGCCGCGAGGAATGCCAGTTCAGTGCCGAACTGGACCTGAGCCAGTTGCAGGCAGCGCGTCGTGACTATCGCTACCTGGACGACCAGCGCCTGCGCCTGCCGGGCGAAGTGGTCGAGCACGCCAATGGCGTACGCGAATTGTTGATTCCAAAACGCTGAAAAAGAAGAAGGGAGGGCCGGTCGCTCTGGCACTTTGCACAGAGCATCGGTCGCCATCTCTCTCGTTAGCTGTTCATAAAAAGAACGCCTCAAGTTCTGCCGCACTTTTCTCTGCCATAAAACCTATAAATTCGGAGTAGTCGCTCATGGCTCGTTTGCAACGTACCCTTTCGCTGGGGTCGGTGGTGCTGTTTGGCATCGCCTACATGACCCCCATCATCGTGCTCGGCACCTTTGGCATCCTCGCGCAATCCACCGGCGGCATGGTTCCGGCGTCGTACCTGGCGGCGCTGGTGGCGATGTTCTTCACCGCCATGAGCTACGGCCGCATGGCGTCGGCGTTCCCGGTGGCCGGTTCGGCCTACAGCTACGTGCGCAAGGCCATCAGCCCCAAGCTGGGTTTCATCGCCGGCTGGGCGGTGTTGCTCGACTACCTGTTCCTGCCGATGGCCATCTGGCTGATCGGAGCTGCGTACCTGGGCTCGGCATTCCCCTCGGTGCCGCAACCGGTCTGGGTGCTGGCGTTCATCGTCATCACCAGCCTCATCAACATCGTCGGCCTGAAGCTGGCCAACACCGTCAACGCCCTGTTGATGATCGTGCAGTTCCTGGTGCTGGCCGCGTTCGTGGTGCTGTGCATTCATTACATCGGCGGCGACGCCAGCAAGCCACTGTGGACCCTGGCGCCGTTCATCAACGGTGACATGCAGATGCCGCTAATCATGAGCGGTGCGGCGATTGCCTGCTATTCGTTCCTGGGCTTCGACGCGGTCAGCACCCTGACTGAAGAAACCCGCGATCCGCGCAAGACCATCCCCAAGGCGATCATGCTGATTACCCTGATCGGCGGGCTGATTTTCGTCGGCGTGTCCTACTTCGTGCAGCTGGCGCATCCGTCGGCGCAGTTCGATAACGTCGACTCGGCAGCCTATGAAATCGCCCGCAACATCGGCGGCGATCTGTTCGTCACCATCTTCCTGATCGGCCTGATCGTCGGCCAGTTCGCGTCGGGCCTGTCGGCCCAGGCCAGCGGTTCGCGCCTGCTGTACGCGATGGGCCGTGACGGGGTGTTGCCCAAGTCGTTCTTCGCAGGCCTGAGCGAGCGCTTCGGCACGCCGGTCAACAGCATCCTGCTGTGCGCCGTGGTGGCCTTGCTGGCACTGAAACTGGACGTGACCACCTCGACCTCTTTCATCAACTTCGGTGCCTTCCTGGCGTTCAGCCTGGTCAACCTGTCGGTGATTTTTCACTACTGGATTGGTGGCGAGAAGCGCGGCCTGCGTGAGCTGCTGTTGTTCCTGATCTGCCCGCTGATCGGCCTGCTGGCGGACCTGTGGCTGATGGTCAGCCTCGACAAGCTGGCGATCATGCTGGGCGTGAGCTGGCTGGTGATCGGTTGCATCTATCTGGCCTGGCTCACCGGCGGTTTCCGCCGCCAGCCGCCGGAGATGGATTTTCAGGAAGCTACCTAAAGTCCAAACCGCGACTCTGTAGGAGCGCGCTTGCCCGCGACGGCGGTGTGCCTGCCACTCTTTGGGTGGCTGATACACCGCGGTCGCGGGCAAGCGCGCTCCTACAGGGTGGGATTTCGTTCTGCATTCCGTCCAACAAAGGTGCCGGGGGCTGGACTAACGGCGCAAATTGCTTTTAGCTCTGCGACCTGAAATCCAGGAGCTTCCCCCTTTGAAAAAGTCAGTCGCCATCGTTTTCGGTGGGCAATCCTCCGAACATGAAGTGTCGTTGCAATCGGCGCGCAACGTGATCAACGCGATTGATCGCAACAACTATTACGTCACCCTGATCGGCGTCGACAAGCAAGGCCACTGGCTGCGCTTCGACGAGCGCGACTATCTGCAGAATGCCAACGACCCGGCGCACATCAAGCTCAGCGAGTCCGGCCGTCTTCTGTCCCTGCGCCCTGGCGCCCAAGGGCCGCAGTTCGTGGAAGCGGAAACCGGCCTTGAAGTGCCGCGCATCGATGTGGTGTTCCCGCTGATTCACGGCAGCTACGGCGAAGATGGCGCCTTGCAAGGTCTGCTGCGCATGCTCGACATTCCCTTCGTCGGCCCCGACGTGCTGGGTTCGGCGGCGTGCATGGACAAGGACGTGACCAAACGCCTGCTGCGCGACGCGGGTATTGCCGTGGCGCCGTTCGTGGTGCTGCATCGCGGCGAAACGGTAGATTTCGTCAACGTTTCCGCGCAACTGGGCCTGCCGCTGTTCGTCAAGCCGGCGTGCCAGGGTTCGTCCGTGGGCGTGAGCAAGGTCACCGATGAGGCCAGCTACGCAGCGGCCCTGAAGCTGGCGTTCGAATACGACAACAAGGTGCTGATCGAGCAAGGCATCGTCGGGCGTGAAGTCGAATGCGCGGTGCTGGGCAACCACGAACCGCAGGTCAGCGTGTGCGGCGAAGTAGTCGCCAACGACGATTTCTACGCCTACGACACCAAATACCTGAACGACGGCCAGGCGCGCATCGCGATTCCCGCCGAGCTGCCGGATGACCTCGCTGAGCAAGTGCGCGAAGTGGCCTTGCAGGGCTATCGCGTGCTGGGTTGCGCGGGCATGTCGCGGGTGGATTTCTTCGTCACCGACGCTCGGGAAATCATCATCAACGAGATCAACACCATCCCCGGTTTCACTTCCATCAGCATGTACCCCAAGCTGTGGCAGGCCAGCGGCTTGAGCTACCCGGAGCTGATCGACCGGCTGATCGTGCTGGCGCTGGAACGCGCCGCTGAAACCCGCGCGCTGAAAACCGAGGTGGTGCTGTGAAGGTGATTCGCATCGCCGCAGCCTTGCTGATTGGCGCCGACGGTCGAACCCTGCTGGTGCGCAAGCGTGGCACCCAGGCGTTCATGCAGCCGGGTGGCAAGATCGATGCGGGCGAGTCGCCTGCCCAGGCGCTGGCGCGGGAGCTGCACGAAGAACTGGGACTGGTGGTTGCGGCGGAACAGGCGCAGTTTCTCGGCGAGTTCTCTGCCGTGGCGGCCAATGAGCCAGGTTTTGAGGTGAACTGCCAGTTGTATCGGCTGGATGTTGCCCAGGACCTGGTGCCTGCGGCCGAGATCGAGGAGGTGGTGTGGATCGATGCCGGGAGCGTCGATCACCTGCACCTGGCGCCGTTGACCCGGGATTCGATCTTGCCGTTGTATCGCCAGATGATCGCCTGACCCATACCTGTAGGAGCGCGCTTGCCCGCGACAGCGGTACACCTGTGCAAAATGTCGTCGCTGACACACCGCCGTCGCGGGCAAGCGCGCTCCTACAATTGGAGTTTGCTTATCTGACGGCACTCACCCCATCCAGCGTCGAGAACGACGTGTCCTTGGCCGTCAGCAGGAAATCGCGCATGTACGGCGCATCCAGCATGTCGGCGCGGACGGCGGCGTAGAGCGTCGCGAACAGGCCTTTTTCCCCCAGGCGCTTGGCTTTGACATAGCCCCGCGAGCTGTATTCATGCAGCGCCCAGTGCGGCATCCCGCACACGCCACGGCCGCTGGCGACCAGTTGCATCATCATCACCGTCAGCTCCGAGGTCCGCACCTGCGCAGGTTCCACGTCGGCGGGCTCCAGGAAACGGGTGAAGATATCCAGCCGGTCACGCTCCACCGGATAAGTAATCAGGGTTTCGCTGGCCAGGTCACCGGGCACCACGAACGGCTTGCCTGCCAGCGGATGCTGATTGGCGACCGCCAGCATCGCCTCGTAGGTGAAGAGCGGCACGTAGGTAATGCCCGGCAGATCCACCGGGTCGGAAGTCACCACCAGGTCCAGATCGCCACGGGCGAGTGCCGGAAGCGGGGCGAAGGCAAAACCCGACGCCAGGTCCAGCTCCACTTCAGGCCAGGCATCGCGAAACTGGTCGATGGTCGGCATCAGCCACTGGAAACAACTGTGGCACTCGATGGCCATGTGCAGACGCCCGGCCACACCGCCCGCCAGGCGTGAAATATCACGCTCGGCGTTGCGCAATTGCGGCAACACCGAATCGGCTAGTTGCAGCAGGCGCAAACCGGCGCTGGTAAAGCGCACAGGCTTGGTCTTGCGCACGAACAGCGGCATGCCCATGCGTTCCTCCAGCTCCTTGAACTGGTGCGAAAGCGCCGATTGCGTCAGATGCAGACGATCAGCCGCGTCCACCAGGCTATCGGCCTCACGCAGGGCATGAAGGGTTTTGAGGTGACGAATTTCAAGCACCGGGGCGCTCCATGAGCAAATTTTGTGATAACAAAGAATACGATGAGTTTGCCTCATGAAGAATGCGCTGTCGACATACCCATCTCAAGGTACTCACCGAACCGCTTTTTCTTGCAGCTTGAAGCTTGCCACTTGAGGCTGCCGCTACCGTTGGTACATCTTCATCAAACTGTCACGCAAGTGTGGCAGCGCGCCTGACGAAACTTCATCAGACTCGCGGCCTACTGGGGTTCTGCGTTTCGGTGTTTTTCATGCGGGTTTTATTCTTCCTGGCTGCCTTGTTGTGCAGCCTGCCGTCTTTTGCGGCTTCTCGATGCGATGTCAACGTTCCCACGCAAGTGGCCGAGCTCGATGAGGTGCACCTGGCGTATCAAAGTATCGGTCGTGAGTCCGATCCGGCATTGCTGCTGGTCATGGGCCTGGGCGGGCAGTTGATTCACTGGCCGGACGAAGTCGTGGTCGCACTGTGCCAACAGGGTTTTCGGGTCATTCGCTACGACAATCGCGATGTAGGCCTCTCCACCTGGGTTCAGGCACCGGCCACTGCCAACCTCACCTATGAGGTGCTGCGCTACAAGATCGGTTTCCCGGTGTCGGCGCCGTATTCGCTGACCGACATGGCCCAGGATGCCCTGGGTCTGATGGACGCGATGCACATTCAGCAGTTTCACGTGCTGGGCGCGAGCATGGGCGGGATGATCGCCCAGCATCTGGCTGACATGGCCCCAAAGCGGGTTGAGAGCTTGACGCTGATCATGACCAGTTCCGGCGCACCGGGCCTGCCGATGCCAAGCCCCGCGTTGCTGCAGTTGCTGGCGCGCCGTGGCGCACCTGACCGGCAGACCGCCATCGAGCAACAGGCCGATCTGCTGGCGGCGCTGGGCAGCCCGGAGGTGAAAGACGACCGGCAGAAGTTGCTGCAACAGGCGGCGATTTCCTACGACAGAGCGTTCAATCCGGAAGGCGTGAAACGGCAGATTCTGGCGATCCTGGCAGAGCCCAGCCGTGTCGAATTGTTGAACCGCCTGCGGGTGCCGACCCTGGTGGTCCATGGCACGGCGGACCCGCTGTTGCCGGTGATGCATGGCGTGCACGTCGCCGCGCACATCCAGGGCAGCCAGTTACGGCTGATCCCGGGCCTGGCCCACAGGTTTCAGGAAGCGTTCAAGGCGCCGTTGCTGGCCGCGGTGTTGCCGTACCTGCGCGAGCACCGTGAAGACGTGTCCCACGTCGCCCAGCTCTGAAACGCACCACATCTGTAGGAGCGCGCTTGCCCGCGACGGCGGTGTGTCAGTCACCTGATTCGTCACGGACACTACGCCTTCGCGGGCAAGCGCGCTCCTACGGGTGCAAGCACAGGTTTTTCTCTGAACCGGGATCGGCGTATCGTGCAACTTTCCTTTGCACGAGACTGCCATGAGCACTCCACTGAAAATCGATTTCATCTCCGACGTGTCCTGCCCTTGGTGCATCATCGGCCTGCAGGCCCTGGACCAGGCGCTGGATCATCTGGGTGCCGAGGTGCAGGCACACGTCCATTTCCAGCCTTTCGAACTGAACCCGAAGATGGGCCCGGACGGTCAGGAAATCTTCGAGCACATCTCTGAAAAGTACGGCTCGACCCGCGAGCAGTATCAGGCCAACGCCGAGAACATCCGCCAGCGCGGCGCGGAGCTGGGGTTTGTGTTCAAGCAGGGCGAACGCCGCATCTACAACACCTTCGATGCCCACCGCCTGCTGCACTGGGCCGAAGGGGAGGGCAAGCAACACGCCTTGAAACTGGCGTTGTTCACCACCTATTTCAGCCAGCACGCCAACGTCTCCAGCCACAAGGTGCTGGCCGATGTGGCCGAGAAAGTCGGCCTGGACCGCGCCCGTGCCGAGCAGATCCTGGCGTCGGACGAGTTCGCCGGCGAGGTCCGCCAACTCGAACAACTCTGGACCTCCCGCGGCGTCAGTTCAGTGCCCACCATCGTGTTCAACGACCAATACGCCGTGTCGGGCGGGCAGCCGGTGGACGTGTTTGTCGGCGCCATTCGTCAGATCATCAGCGAGCAGGCGAGTGTGGTGAACCCGGCCGAATAACCCCCGGTCCCTGTAGCAGCAGGGCTTGCCCGCAGGGCGTTCTTGAGGACGCCCCCGCCGGCAAGCCGTGCTGCTACAGAGTGTGTCATTGGCGTTCCTGCGCGCATTTTTCCCCTATCGTCTACCCAGCGCTTGAAAAAATCGCTTGCTCCCACCCACCTCTTTCGGATATCAATTTGTACATGATTAGACAGGTTCGATTTGACAAGAAAAAACGCGTGGTCGACGAACTCGCCCGACGCATCGAAACCGGCCAGATGGGCTCCGGCGAACTGTTGCCCGGCGAGAATCTGCTCGCTCAGGAATTCAACGTCAGCCGTGGCACGTTGCGCGAAGCTTTGTCGGAGCTCAAGCGCCGCAACTACATCGCGACCCAGACCGGTGTCGGTTCGATCGTGACCTTCGACGGCATCTCGCTGGACCAGCGCGCCGGCTGGGCTCAGGCACTGGCCGACACTGGCGCCCGGGTCAGCACCGAGATCCTGCGCCTGGTCGCGGTCCGGCGTCCCGATCTGTCGGCCCGTTTCGGTACCGAGGAGTTCATCGCCCTGGATCGTCGCCGTACCTCGTCCGACGGCAGCGTGGTGTCGCTGGAGCGGGTGCTGATCCCGGCAGTCAACGGTCTGGAAAACCTGCCCCGTGACGGGCTGATCGATGACTCGTTGACCGTGACCATGGCCGCCCATGGCTACGTGGGTGATCGCGGTGACCAGTGGATTGGCGCCGAGCCGCTGAGCGCCGACGACGCCGCGCTTATCTTGCGCGAGCCAGGCACCGTGTTTCTCAAGGCCATACGCACCACCTTTGACCGGCAACAACGTTTCATGGAGCACGTGGAGAGCTGGTTGGACCCCGTGCATTTTCGTCTGCATCTGGCATTTGGATCTTCTACATGACCGCATTGATCGACACTCGCGACCGCGCCCTGGCCGCTTTTTACGGCCTGGCACTGGGCGACGCGCTGGGCATGCCCACGCAATCACTCAGTCGCGAACAGATCAAACAGCGTTTTGGCCGCATCACCTCGTTGACGGCCGCCGATGCCGACCAGCCCATCGCGCCGAACATGCCCGCAGGTTCCATCACCGACGACACCGAACAAGCCGTGCTTGTCGCTGAATTGCTGGTGTCCGGTGGCGGCCGCATCGATCCGTCGGACCTGGCCCAGAGCCTGATCGACTGGGAAGCGGTGATGCAGGCCAAGGGCTCGCAGGACTTGCTTGGGCCATCCACCAAGCGCGCGATTGAAATGATCCTGGCCGGCCACAGCCCCGAAGAGGCAGGGCGCTTCGGCACCACCAACGGCGCGGCCATGCGCATCACGCCGGTGGGCATCGCGGCGGACGTGCTTGACGAAGGCGCGTTCGTCGAGTCGGTGATCCAGGCCTGCCAGGTCACCCACAACACCACGCTTGGGATCGCCAGCGCCGCCGCAGTGGCCGCCGTGGTATCGGCGGGCATCAACGGTGCAAGCCTGGTCGACGCACTGGACATCGGCGTGCGCATCGCCTCGCGCGCCGAAGGTCATGGCCACTGGATTGCCGGCGGCCGCATTTCGGCGCGGATCCGTTGGGCGAAGCAACTGTGCGAGACGGCGGACAATCACCAGCTCGCCGACCTGATCTACGACGTCATCGGCACCTCGGTGGCCTCACAGGAATCGGTGGTCGCAGCCTTCGCGCTGGCCCATCAGGTCGCATGCGGCCAGTTGCCGGCCTTCGATGCGCTGTGCACGGCGGCAAGCCTGGGCGGCGACACCGACACCATTGCAGCGATCCTGGGGGCGATGCTCGGCGCCTGCCAAGGTATGGGCGCCTGGCCTCACGGGCTGATCGAACAGATCAAGGCCGTGAACAGCCTGGACCTCGATGAGCTGGTCGAACACCTGCTGTCCCTGCGTGCAGTCTGAATCAGCCTGATCTGACCACTGCACTACCGAACAAGAGAAACATGCATCGCCCCTGAACTCAGCGGTGATCCGGGGTCGATTCGCGCCGATATCGGTGTGGATGGCCCAATCGACACGGACGTCACTTGCTTTGCGTACTGCCCACAACCAGAACAAATGGCAACAGGAGCATTTCCCATGACGTCATCCAACGCCAATCAAGGCGCAGGACAGCTTGAAACACGCGGCATCGAGCCGGTTCCGGAAAACGAGTGCAACGGCCATCCGCTGCAACTGTTCTGGGTCTGGTTTGCGGCCAACATCAGCATTCTCGGCTTGCCCCTGGGCGCGACCCTGGTGGCCTTTCGCGGGCTGTCCATCGGCCAGGCCATCATCGTGGCGATTCTCGGCGCGGCGGGTTCCTTCGCCGTGGTGGGGGTGATCTCCATCGCTGGCCGTCGCGGCCGTGCGCCAAGTCTGACGCTCTCGCGCGCCATTTTCGGTGTGCGCGGCAACATCGGTCCTACCATCGTTTCGTTGATGTCGCGCCTGGGCTGGGAAACGGTCAACACCACCACGGCGGCCTTCGTGCTGTTGTCGTTGTGCTCGATTCTGTTTGGCACTGCGGTGGAGGCGAAGAACTCACCGGGCCTGACCCTGCTGTTCATCGCCATTTTCGTGCTGATGACCCTGACCGTATCCGGCCTGGGCCATGCCACGCTGCTGGTCATCCAGAAGTGGGCGACCTACATATTCGGCGCGCTGAACATCGTGGTGGGCGGCTTCCTGATTGCTCACATCGACTGGACCGCCGTGTTCAATGCCACCCCGGCACCGCTGAGCGCGATGATCATCGGCGTCGGCACCATGGCGGCGGGCACCGGCATCGGCTGGGCCAACGCAGGCGCCGACATGTCGCGCTACCAGCACGCCAGCGTCAAGGCCACGCGCCTGGTCGCCTCGGCGGCTTTCGGTGCGGGCATTCCGCTGGTGCTGCTGATTACCCTGGGCGGCCTGCTGTCGGTGGGCAATGACCACCTGGCCTCGGCCACTGACCCGATCATCGCCATTCGCGAACTGCTGCCTACCTGGATGGCCGTGCCGTACCTGATCACCGCCTTCGGTGGCCTGCTGCTGTCGAACAACCTGTCGGTGTATTCGGCGGGCCTGACCACGCTGACCCTGGGGCTGAAGATCAAGCGCGTGCATGCGGTGATTGTCGACATCGTGGCGATCTTCGCCGGCTCCATCTATTTCATGCTGATCGCCGACAGTTTCTACGGCCCGTTCATCACCTTCATTTCGATGCTCGCCGTGCCGATCACCGCCTGGGTCGGGATCTTTGTGGTTGACCTGATTCACCGCCACTACTATTCGGCCAAGGATCTGATGGACGTCACCCCGAGCAGCGCCTACTGGTACAGCGGCGGCGTGGAATGGCGCGCGCTGGGTGCATGGGCGCTGGCCATCGTGCTGGGCTTCAGTTTCACCACCGTCGCCACCACGCCGGAGAACGTGCTGTTCAAGGGCTTCCTGTCCGACTCCTGGTTCGGCCATAACGGCCTGGGCTGGATCGTGACCTTCGTGGTCGCGGGCGGTCTGTACGCCATTCTCGGTGGTTCCCGCGACCGC
The DNA here is from genome assembly GCF_044746765.1 of Pseudomonas sp. NPDC090203. Lineage (NCBI taxonomy): Bacteria > Pseudomonadati > Pseudomonadota > Gammaproteobacteria > Pseudomonadales > Pseudomonadaceae > Pseudomonas > Pseudomonas sp. NPDC090203. The sequence goes on along the minus strand of NZ_JBIVCV010000022.1, from coordinate 13,678 downwards.
CGCGTCGTTGCCAAAGAGGCTGCTCATGCCCGCTAGATTGCTGTACACCGGCCAGGTCGTGGTTGACCTGGTCATGGCCCTTGATGCGCTGCCCCGTTCGGGCGGCGACGTGCTCGCAAGCTCGGCGGCGTTCGAGACCGGTGGTGGCTTCAATGTGATGGCCGCGGCCCGTCGCAACGGTTTGCAGACGGTCTACCTGGGGCGTCATGGCAATGGGCGTTTCGGTGATCTGGCGCGTCAGGCCATGACCGCTGAAGGCATCGAGGTGGCCACAGCTGCGTCGAGCGATCAGGACACTGGGCTGTCGGTGGCGCTGATCGAACCGTCGGCGGAGCGTTCGTTCATCTCCTATGTCGGGGCCGAGGGCGGGTTGTCGGCCCAGGACCTGCGAAGCGTTGTCGTGCAGCCGGATGACTTCGTGTTTGTCAGTGGCTACAGCCTGCTGCACAAGAACAAGGTATCGACACTGCTGAGCTGGCTGGGCGAACTACCGCAAGGCGCGGACGTGGTGTTCGATCCGGGCCCGCTGGTGAACTCGCCGGACGGCGCCGAGATGCAGGCGGTGTTGCCGTTGATTACGCTGTGGACCAGCAATTGCGAGGAGGCGCTGCGTTTCACCGGGTGCGAGGCGATAGCCGATGCGCTTGAGAAGCTGGCGCAATGGCTCAACGATGATGCGCTGATTGTCGTGCGGGACGGCCCGCAGGGTTGCTGGATCCGCCAAGGCAGCGACGCACAGCATGTACGCGGTTTTCCGGTCACGGCCATCGACACCAACGGCGCGGGCGATGCCCATGCCGGGGTGTTGCTGGCGGGGTTGGCGTCGGGGCTCTCGGCGCAACAGGCCGCCTTGCGCGCCAACGCCGCAGCGGCCATTGCCGTCACCCGCTGGGGCCCGGCAACCGCGCCCCTCGCGGCCGAGGTCGACGAAAAGGTCGCAGCAAACCCGTAGCAGCGCGGCTTGCCGGCGGGGGCGGTGTATCTGTGACGGATGTGTTGACTGACACACCGCCCCCGCCGGCAAGCCGTGCTGCTACGGGTCGTAGGCGCCAGTCGTATGGTGATCAGCGCACGATCTTGTCCACGTGAATCTCCAGCTTCTTGAGCCGGTACCACAGGCTGCGCTCGGATATCCCGATCAACTGCGCAGCCGCGGCCTGCACCCCGTTGGTCTCGTGCAGCGCGGCGAGGATGTAGGCCTTTTCGACTTCTGCCAGCGCGGCGTCGAGGTCCTTGGGGATGCCCGGCCCTTCGCTGAGAATGCTGGCCGCCGAGCTGTCCAGCGGTTTGGAGCCGAACAGGTACGCTGGCAGATCCGATTCTTCGATGGTCTGTGAGGAGGCGACGATGGTCGCCCGTTCAACGCAGTTCTGCAGCTCGCGGATATTCCCCGGCCAGGGATAGCGGGCCATCGCCAGCAGCGCTTCGGGGCTGAAACCGGTGATGCGCTTACCGGCCGTGGCGCCGAGCACGTGGGCGAAGTGGCGGGCGAGGGCGGGGATGTCTTCGACCCGCTCGCGCAAGGCGGGCAACGGGATCGGGAATACGTTGAGGCGGTAGTACAGGTCCTCGCGAAACTCCTTGCGGGCCACCGCTTCGAGCAGGTTCTTGTTGGTGGCCGCGATCACCCGCACATCGACCTTGCGCTCGCGAGGATCGCCCACCGGCTCGATCACCCGCTCCTGCAAGGCACGCAGAATCTTGGCCTGCAACGCCAGCGGCATGTCGCCCACTTCATCGAGAAACAGCGTGCCCTTGTCGGCCTGTTGAAAGCGCCCGATGCGGTCGGACACAGCGCCCGTGAACGCGCCTTTCTTGTGGCCGAACATCTCGCTTTCCAGCAGGCCTTCGGGAATAGCCGCGCAGTTCACCGCCACGAAGGGTTTGTCCGCGCGATTGCCATGCTTGTGGATGGCCCGTGCGACCATCTCCTTGCCGGTGCCGCTTTCGCCGGTCAGAAGAATCGTCGCGCTGCTTTCACGCACCGAATCCACGGCCTGCAAGACGCGGCGAAACGCAGGGCTTTCACCCACCAGGCTGTCGATCTGCTGGTGCTCGTTGAGTTCGGCGCGCAGGCGCTGGTTGTCGCGCAGGATGTCGCGAAACTGCAGGGCTTTCTGTACCGTGATGTCCAGCTCGTCGATGTCGAACGGTTTGCTGATGTAGTCATAGGCGCCGTTGCGCATCGACTGCACGGCGTTCTTCACCGTGCTGTAGGCGGTCATGACGATCACCGGCAACTGCGGAAAGCGCTGCTTGATCTCGGCCAGCAGTTGCGGGCCGTCCATGCCGGGCATGCGCCAGTCGCTGATCACCAGATCGATCTCTTCGCGTTCGAGCACGGTCAGCGCGTGCAGCCCGTTGCCTGCGGTGAACACCTGAATGCCGTTCTGGCCGAGGGCCGAGGCCAGCAGGTCGCACAGCTTGGGTTCATCGTCGACCACCAGCACGTTGTGGCTCATGCCTGTTCTCCTTCATCGGCCGGCAGATAGAGATTGAATGTCGCGCCAGCGCCGTGTTCGCTGATGCACTCTACACGACCGTCGTGGTTCTCCATGATCGAAAACACCTTGGCCAGCCCAAGCCCGGTGCCCGACGCCTTGGTCGTGACGAAGGGGTTGAAGATGCGCTGGATGACTTCCGGATCGACGCCCTGGCCGGTGTCGGTGATGCTGATCCGGGTGATGGGGCGCTCGCTGTCCGCCGTTTCCAGCGCGATGGATAAGGTCAGCCGTCCACCTTCGGGCATGGCGTCGATGGCGTTGAGGATCAGGTTCAGGCAGGCCTGGGTCAGTTGCCGTGCATCGGCGTATACCGTGGCGCCTGGCGTCTGCTCATCGATCACTGCCTGCACGTTGTGGGTCGCCAGTTCCGGTGCGCAGAAACCCAGTACGTCTTCCAGCAGGCCGCGTGCAGATTGCGTCGAGCGGATCGGCGCACTGGGTTTGGCGAAGTCGAGGAATTCGGTGATCAGGTCGTTGATGCGCGTGACCTCGCTGATCACGTACTCCAGATGCCGCATATCAGTTTCCGGCAGGCTGGCGCGGCGGTGCAGCAGTTGGGTCGCGGTCTTGATGATGCCCAGCGGGTTGCGGATTTCATGGGCCAGGCCCATCGCCACTTCGCCCAGGGTGTGCAGCCGGTCGCGCCTGCGCAGTTGCGCTTCCAGATGCTGCAGCTCGCGCAGGCGCTCGGTCATGTGATTGAAAGTCACGCTCAGTTCGGCCAGTTCGTCGCCGCCGATGACCTCGACCTGGCGATGATAATCACCCGCCGTGACTGCTCGAACGCCCTCTCGCAGGCCGCGCAACGGACGCGTCAGGTGCTGGGAGACCAGCGAGCCAACCCCCAGCGACAACGCCGAGCCGACCAGGAAAATCGCCAGGAAGAGGTTGGTCTGGTTGACCAGCCCCACCAGTGAAGAATGGCGCAGCAGGCCGCTGAATATCACCCCTTGCAGCTCGCCGTTGTCGTTGAGAATCGGCGAGTACAGACCGCTGTAGCGCGGTGTCGATTGCTCGCTGGCGGCCTTGGTGTCGCGCAGGATGGCTTCGATGCGCGGCGGCACCTGGGGCGGGTGGTCTTCGAAGCGCTGGGTCGAGAAAATCTCGCCGAAGCCTTCGCTGTTGCGCAGGTACAGGCGCAGGTCCAGGGAGTGCACATCGGCGACGCTGGTGAGAAAACTGTTGTCCAGGTAAGTCGCGATCACCAGCTCGTAATCGACCCCGCCCTGCAGCGTGTGAAAGGTCGAGACCACGGTGCCGACGGCGCTGCCGCCTTCGTGGATGGTCTGCAGCACCGCCTTGGGCGAAAGGCTGATCTGACTGACGATGTCGTCGGCGGCGGTGGAAAACATGACCTTGTGATCGTCGCTGCGGATCAGCGCCACCACATCGATGCCCATGGCGTCCGCGACATCGGCGATCAGCTTGTCACGCTTGCCGCCGGTCTCGGCGTCGGGCCGTGCGTAGGCCTGGAACAACTGCGCCACGCGGGCGTTGTTGTGCATGATCTCGGTGGTTTCGTCGATGACGATCTTGGTCGATTCCTGCAACCAGATGCGCACGTTGCTCTCGAAGATCTGCGACAGCGTGGAGGCCGCCAGCTCGGCAGCGATCATGGTCGGGATCACGCTGACCAGCCAGAACGCCAGCACCAGCTTGCGCTGCACGCTCCAGCGCGAGAGGGAAAACAGTGAACGGGCGGAGCGTTCCGGAAATTCAGTCATCGATGTTCGCTTAGTGCCGCAGCCATGGCAGGATCGGAACGGTCGGGGCGGATGACCCGTTTGACCAGTTTGAGCACGGTGTTCATTACCCGGTTGCGATGGCGGAAGAACAGCAGGTTGGGCTCGAAGCGACACCCGAAGCGAATCTTGCTCGCGTACCCCGCCTGACCTGCCTCGTACACCGGAATGCGATTGTGGATGCAGTACTCGACATTGGCCAGCCAGCTGCGTGCATAGAGGTTGTGCTCCCGGGTGCGTTCCAGGTCGTGGGCGAAAATCTTGTCGATCAGGCGTTGCTCGTTCAGCAGCATCAGGTTGAACGCCACCAGGCGGTTGTCGATCCAGTACAGCACGCACACCGCGCGCTCGCCGAGCTGTTCGAGGATGCCGGTGAAGTAGCCAGGCCCGAGCCGTTCGAATTGTAGATCACTGCGCGCAAGCGTCGCTTCATAGAGCTGCATGATGTCCGGCAGCACGTCGTCGATCTCTCGCCGCCACTCGATACGCGGTGCCGGACCGCGCAAGGTGCGACGCAAATCCTTGCGGGTGGATTTGCCCAGTGACCCCAGGTAGGCATCCATCGACGGGTAAGTCACCGGCAGCAGGGCGCTGGGCAGGCTGGGCATCGCCTGCAACCCTGCACGGCGGCAGGTTTCGGCCCAGAGCGGTTCCTCGCTGGGCGCATCCTTCACCGCCAGCAGGCCCACGCCCAGGCTGTCGGCGTCCTGCCGCGCCCGCTGCAACAGCCGGTTGAACACCTCCTGACGCCGATGCCCGGGGACGTGGCTGGCGATCCCCGCGTTGCAGCGTTCGGCCACCGGCGAGCCGACGGCGTACAGCTGCAGATCGAACACCCCGGGCCACAGGCGGTTGAGCTGTTCGGTCAGGCGCTTGCCCACGCCCTGCATGGTGGTATCGAGGCTGTAGCGGGTGACGAACGCAGGCGCCACGCCCAGCAGCAGCGGGCCGTCGAACACCGCAAGGTAGCGCCAGGTGAAACGCTCGATACCGGCCTGCTCGACCGCCAGATAGAAATCCCAGTCCTCCAGTTGGCCGGGAAAGCAGTCGTTCCATTCCTCACGGGCGATGAAACGGATGCTGGAAAAGGCATGGGTGCTGATCATGATTCAGGCCAGTTGAGGTTGATCGTCAACGCCGAGCGGTTGACTCGCTGGTGCGGGGTCCAGCTGTGATCCGGCCTGCACCTGAGTCTCGATGAAAGAGGCGCTGAGGTCGATGACCTGCCGGTATTCCAGGTCCACAGTGATCATGTGATAGCAGTTGTCGAGCAGCACCTTGACCACCGGTGCGCCCAGGTGACGCTCGACGTAATCGGCGTTCCAGCGGCTGGTGATGTCGTCTTCAAGGGAATGCAGCACCAGCGCGGGGGCGTCTACGTAGGGCATGTCACGCTTGGCCACGGCGATCAGCCGATGCAGTTCGCGCACGCTGACCCCGGACATGGTCAGAAGCCCGGCGTTGCTGCTTTCGCCTTCCTTCATCTGCTTTTCGACGATGGCGCGCAGGCGCGGGTTCTTGATGCCGTAGGGCGGCTTTTCGTTGAAGCGGCAGATGTGCACGCCGAACGGCACCATCATGTAAATGTGAGTGAACTTGGCCACGAACGGCATGTTCCAGCCGTCGTAGCGCAAGGTCGTGGAATACAGCAAGAGCCCGGCGATTTCACCGGGGTGCTGCGCGGCCATGTGCATCGACATCACGGCGCCCATCGACAGGCCGCCGACGAACACCTGGCGGTGCCGCTGGCGAATGCCGACGAAGGTGCGCAACGCGCTCTGGTACCAGTCATCCCAGCGAGTGCGCTGCAGGTCGTCGTTGTCGCCGCAATGCCCGGCCAGGGTCGGCACGTACACCGTGCAGCCCCGGTCGGCCAGGCCCTGGGCCACCCGACGCAACTCCGTCGGGGTGCCGGTCAGGCCGTGGATCAGCAACACCCCCACGGCGCCGTTGCCGAGAATGAACCCGGCATCGCCTTCGCCCAAGTCGATCGCAGTGTGCGAGGGTGTCGGGCTCATCGTTTCATGGCCCGGTGCAGCAGGCGGTCGAGCAGGGCGATGCCGAGGTCTATCTCCGGGTAGCTGATTTCCAGCGACGGCGCGAGGGTGATCACGTTCTTGTAGTAACCGCCCACGTCCAGCACCAGCCCCAGGCGTTTGCCGTCGATTTCGATGTCGCCTTTCATGCCTTCCTCGACCATGAAATCCAGTGTCGCCTTGTCCGGGGTGAAGCCGTCCGGCGCGCAGATTTCGGCACGTAGGGCCAGGCCCAGGCCATCGACATCGCCGATGATCGGGTAGCGTTTCTGCAGGTCGCGCAGGCCTTCGAGGAAGTACTTGCCCTTGTTCATGACCATCGAGCCGTAGTCGGTTTCCGAGGTCATCTTGAACATTTCAAGGCCCACCGCCGTGCCCAGCGGGTTGGAGGCGAAGGTGGAGTGGGTCGAGCCTGGCGGGAAGATTTTCGGGTTGATCAGCTCTTCGCGGGCCCAGATGCCGCCCAGCGGGTTGAGGCCGTTGGTCAGCGCCTTGCCGAACACGATCACGTCGGGTTTGACGTCGAAGTGTTCGATCGACCACAGCTTGCCGGTGCGATAGAAGCCCATCTGGATTTCATCGACCACCATCAGGATGCCGTGCTGGTCGAGCACGTGCTTGAGTTCGCTGTAGAAGTTCATCGGCGGGATTACATAGCCGCCGGTGCCCTGGATCGGCTCGACGTAAAACGCGGCGTATTCGCTCTGGCCGACTTTCGGGTCCCAGACGCCGTTGTATTCGGTCTCGAACAGGCGGGCGAACTGCTTCACGCAGTAGCTGCCGTATTCTTCCTTGGTCATGCCTTTGGGGCCGCGAAAGTGGTACGGGAACGGGATGAACTGCGCGCGCTCGCCGAAGTGGCCGTAGCGGCGGCGATAGCGGTAGCTGGAGGTGATCGACGAGGCGCCCAGGGTGCGACCGTGGTAGCCGCCTTCGAAGGCGAACATCAGGCTCTTGCCGTTGCTGGCGTTGCGCACGACTTTGAGCGAGTCCTCGATGGACTGCGAACCGCCGACGTTGAAATGCACGCGACCGTCCAGGCCGAATTTGTTCTTGGCGTCCACCGCAATGGTTTCCGCCAGCTCGATCTTGCCCTTGTGCAGGTACTGGCTGGCGATCTGCGGCAGGGTGTCGATCTGCTGTTTCAGGGCGTTGTTCAGGCGCGGGTTGGCGTAGCCGAAGTTCACCGCCGAGTACCACATCTGCAGGTCGAGGTAGGCCTGGTCGCTGGTGTCGTAGACGTACGAGCCTTCGCAGCGGCTGAAAATGCGCGGCGGGTCGATGTAGTGGACCGTGTCGCCAAAGGAGCAGTACTTGGCTTCTTTTTCCAGGAGGAGCTGGTCTTCGGCGGTGGCGATGCGGATATCAGACATGGTGGAAGAGTTCCTGGGATTCATTGGAGAGGTGAACGACGGGTGCCGGCAGGCTGTGAGGCAGCAGGGCCAGCAAGGCAGGGAGTTGGGCGAAAGAGTCGAAGCGCGCATGGGGGATACCGTTGTGCACGCAGTGGTCGGCCAGCCGGCCCTTGGCGAAGACGAAATCGGCGGTGCCGGCCACGCACATGTCGGACTTGCCGTCGCCGATCACCAGCACGCGTTTGTCAGCGGGTGTGGATTTGCATTTGCAGTTCCCGGAGGCCGCGCGACAGGCGTCGCTGGCGTGGGGGAAGACGATGCGCCAGCTGTTCTGGTCCACCTGACGCAGGCCGTTGGCGATGATCGGCAGCAGCGGCACCTGGTGGCGCGAGAGGATGCGGGCGATGCCTTGTTCCAGGCCGTCGCTGACGATGTCCAGGGTGGCGCCCAGGCCGATCACGTGTTCGACGAACGCCGGGAAGTCGGGGTCGATGGTGACGCTGTCGAAGTAGTCCAGCAATTGCGCCGGAAACGCCTTGACCAGCGCCAGTTGGCGGCTGAGGCATTCCCGCGAGCCGATGCGGCCGTTGAGCCACTCGTCTTCGATGTCTACCCAACTGGGATCGGCGAAGCGTTCGAGAATGTTGTCGATCACGTCGGTCGGGGTGATCGTCCCGTCGAAATCACACACGATATGCCAATGCATCATCTGCGTTTGCCTGTCTTGTCCAAAGAGAGAGCGGGGCGAAGGGCTCGCCGTGTTGCTCGTGGCAGGGCAAGAGCAGGGACTGTGCCAAGGGCATGAAAGCCCGCAGGGCCGGGGTTGTGGCAGTTGCCGGAGGTGGCTGGAGGGGTGCGAAGCTACAATTTTTGTAGCTTGCTACAAACAACATCAGTGCTTGCGCTGGTGGTCGCCTCTGGGGATTGATGCGCGCATGTTCGCTGCCCCGAGACCTCTGCGATGACTCTTCTGCCGACCTGTTTCAAACGCCGCCTGTGTGTCGCCGGGCTGCTCTGCGCCGCGTATTTCAGCCCGGCGTGTCACGCCGATCCGCTGACCGGCGACGTTGGCGCGGGTGTCGCGTATCAGCCCCACGACCCCACCGGCACGCGCTATGAAACCCGACCGATTCCCTATCTGGACCTGTCCTGGGGGCGGGTCAATCTGAGCTCCGACGAGGGCTTGTCCTGGGATGCGCTCAAGGCCAACGGCTGGAGCGCCGGGCCGTTCGTCAACTACGTCGAGGGGCGCACGGCCAACGGCGCGCTGCACGGTCTGCATGACGTGTCGGACATGGGCGAGGTGGGTGGCTTCGTCGAATACAGCCCTTCGGATGCCTGGCGTGTGTTCGCTGAAGTGGGCCGCACCTTCGGCGGCAGCAACGGGCAGGGCGGGGTGCTGGGGCGTGTCGGCGGCGAGCTGGATTACCCGCTGGGCCGCGGGATATTCGGCGGCACGACGCTGGCTGCGCGCTACGCCAACGCCGAGCAGGCGCAGACCTTCTTCGGCGTCAGCGGCGCAGAATCACAGGCCTCCGGCATTCGCGCCTACAACGCCAGCGGCGGTTTCCAGAACCTGACCCTGACCCAGAGCGTAGCCTTCCCGCTCGCGCCGAACTGGTCGCTGATCACCAGCGCCAGTTGGATTCACCTGGTGGGATCGGCCGCCGACAGCAGCATCGTTCGCCAGCAAGGCCGTGTGAATCAAGGCGAGCTGGACGTCGCCGTGGCGTATCACTTCAAGTAGCTCGCGGGTTGGTCTGGCCCTTGCAATGAGCCGAAGCACTCATCGTTTTCGAGGAAGTTCTTCATGGCTCGTCCCGTTTACCGCTGGCTTGCATACTCGCTCTGGGACATCGTCCCGATTGCCATGGCGCTGGCCCATTTCGCTTTCGTGCTGTGGCTGGTCATGGCCTTTCATAGCCTGTCATGGTGGGCCATCGTGCCGCTGGCGCTGGTGTATGCCGTCAGTCTGTCGTGGAGCATCAACAGCATCTCCCACAACCAGATCCACAACGCCTATTTCACTCACAAGGGCATGAACCGCGCGTTCGACTTGCTGCTGTCGGTGACCATCGGCTTCTCCCAGACCATGTACCGCGACATCCACAACCGCCACCATCGCGGCAACTCCGACCGGCCCAACGACAAGGGCGAAACAGTCGACCCGTTGTCGATCTACCGCTATGGCCACAACGGCGAGCCCGAAGCCTTGTGGCGCTACGTGTTCCTGAGTGCCTTCCGTGATGAGCCCAAGAGCTATTACGAGGACATGAAGCGCAAACACCCTGACGATGCGCGCTGGGCGAAAGTTGAAATCTACGTGACCGTCGCGGCCTACATCGCGCTGGCGTTCCATGACTGGCATGCGGTGTTGCTGTTGCTGCCGTTCTGGTACCTGGGGCAGTCGCTGTCGTCGTTGAACGGCTATTACGAGCACCTGGGCGGCAACCCCGACCTGCCAATTGCCTGGGGCGTGAGTTCGTACAGCCCGCTCTATAACCTGATCTGGATGAATAACGGCTACCACGCCGAACACCATTACCGCCCCAAGATGCACTGGACCAAGGTCAAGGCCTTTCACCGGGAGATCAAGGAGCAGCAGCGGATGATGGGCGTGAAGGAGATACCGGTGTCCCATGGGTTGGGGTTTTTGTTGGATCATTCCGGGACGAAATAAAAATTCTTAATTTGTTGCCCTGCGGGCGTTATCGCGGGCAAGCGCGCTCCTACATTTGTTGCAACGTGCCATGGTCTGATGGACCGAGTGCGTAGCCTTAGTGCCCAGCTCGAGTTCCGTGCCGTCAGCTTAAAAGGCTGTGCACTCGGTATGCCGGATGCGGCACGTTGCAACAAATGTAGGAGCGCGCTTGCCCGCGATAGGCCCGCAGGGCATCAACGTAACAATCCAAAGCCAATATAAAGAGCCTTCACGACTCTCCCTCTGCCAACAACGCTATCCCGCCAATAATCACCCACACCCCCAGCCAGTGCAGGGCGCTGATGTGTTCGCCCAGCCCCAGCCACGACCCCAGCAGCACCACCACGAACACCAGCGAACTTAACGGAAAGGCCAGCGACAGACTGCTGCGCCGCAGGATCAGCATCCAGCTCAGGAACGAGCCCACATAACAGCCCACAGCCCCCAGCACCGCCACATTGCCCATCGCCGCCAGCAGCCAGTCCAACCCAAATGGCATCGCTGCCAGCCCATCGCCCCCGACCTTCAGCGCCAGTTGCGCCGCGCTTTCGAAGCCGATCAACAGCCCCCACAACCCAATGCTCGCGGCGCGGCTTTCCAGCCAGCGCCAGGCCGGTTTTTCATTCAGGATTTGCTCATTCATCTATGGATTTCCTGGCCACAACATTCGACTGATCCAGCCCGGCCTTGCGCACCAGCCAGCCCAGCAATCGGGTGACCCACGCACGGCGGTGATGGAGATAATGGTCATTGCCCAGCAGCCGACAACCCAGCCGCAGCTTCTCGTCATAGGCCGCCTGGCTGGCTTCGAACGCCGGAATGCCCTGGGCAATGCAACGCTGCACATGGGCCAGCCAGGTGCGGTGGTAGAGGTTGTGCTCACGGGCGGCTGCGCCATCGGAGGCAAACACCTTGTCGATCTGCCTCAACCCGTCGCCCAGCAGCAGGTTGAAGCCGATCAGCCGGTCGCCAGACCAGAACAGGTAGCAGGTCGCACGCTCGCCCAGCATGGCCAGCACCGAGCGGAAGTAGTCGGCGGTCAGCGGTTCGATCTCCTCGCCGCTACGGCCCACGGTGTCGGCATACAGCGCCAGCATGGTTTCGATTACATCGTCCACCTGATGCTGACGCGCTTCGATGCGCAGGTCCGATGGCGCCGCCAGCTTGCGTTTGAGCCCCTTGCGCGTCACCCGGCCGAGGCTCGCCAGATAGCCCTGCAGATCGGCGTAGGGCAACGGCAGCAGGGTTCTCGGCATTCCGGCCACGCGGGCAAAGCCCAGATGTTCCAGCGCGCTGCGCAAAGTCACACGCTCTTCGGCTACGTCCTTGAACAGGTACAGCCAGGTGCCGTCCAGTCGCGACTGGCGATCCAGGGCGTCTATCAGCACCGGCAGGATTTCAGGCGTGCGCGCCAGCCAGTCCGGGGCGCAGGCGATGGAGCAGGTTTCGGTGACGGGTGAACCCACCGCCAGGATCGGCAGCGATAGCTGCCCGAACAGCTTCGCCAGCAGACCGTCGAGCACCTGGTTCAGCGGCAGCCGATGGCGATAAGCCGGTGCCACCGCGATCAGGCGCTGGCCATCGCGGATCATGAAATAACGCGGCTCGACGCCAGGTAATCCGGCGTCTTCGATGGCGGCGTAATAGTCGTAGCCTTCGAGATCGTCGCTGTCGAGTTGCGCCCAGTCGCTGCGCCTGACCCGATGAATGCTGTGGCTGACTTCGACGCTCAGCGCAGAAGTGTCACTGAGCGTGACCGGGTTCCCTTGGGCGTAAGTCGATTGAATCTGTGTCATGAACACCTCACGCGCCGGTGGCGCACACCAGCATGACGCCGAACGTAATGACCATCGTGCCGAGCCAGCGGCGCCGGCTGACCCGCTCGCCAAGCACCAGCCTCCCGCCCAGCACCACGCCGACGTAACTCAGGCTCGCAGCCGGAAACACCAGCGACAGCGGCGCCAGCGACAGCACCAGCAGCCAGGTGATGAACTCGACCACATAGGCGCCCACGCCAAACCAGAGCATCGGCGCGCCGGCGATCTGCACCCAGAAACTGCGCAGGCGAAACCCGCCTTCCTGGGCAGGCAGCCGGTCCAGGCCGAGCTTGAATGCCAGTTGGCCGATGACGTCGAGCAGGATCGAAAAGGCCGTCAGCAGCACCACGGTCGGGGTCATGGGAACAGCTCCTCGAACAGGGTGATCAGGACCGCGTTGGTCTGGGCGTTGCGGGCAATGTCCGCTTCACTCCAGCGCTCTGCGGGCGGCTGATCGGATCTTGCCTCCCAGCGCTTGAGCGGGTTGCTGAACGCCGGGGGCGCGAACTCGCCGCAGACGTCGATGCCCAGCACCCGGGTGTTCGCGGCCAGGGCGCGGATGGCGTCGAGCAGATGGCTCAGGCGCATGCCGCCCTGGTCCCAGTTGGTGGCGGCGTCTTCGCAGGCGAGCACGTCCTTGTCGATGGTGATCCACACCGCATCGGTGGGCAGGCTGGCGACCAGTTGTTCGAGGAACTCCGGCCAGTCCACCTCGGCCAGGTTGTGCCAGTGCAGGTGACCGTCGATTTGCCGATGGCCGGGGCCGTCGCCGACCTTGCCCCAGACTTTCGAAGGCGGATGGCGCCAGGGGAACAATTGCAGGTCGCCACGCCTGAGTGCGCCGAGATTGCCGCCCTTGAGCTGCGGGCTTTGCAGGTCATCGCTGCAAGGTCCGAGGGTGATGACGCGTTGTACGTTGGGCAGCTTGAGCGCGCGATTGACCCACGAGCCGCAGTGGCGGCGGGGCGCGAAGTGCACCCAGTCCGGGTGGTTGTCGAAGTGGATCAGCGTGACCGGCTCGGGCAGGTCGGCGAGCAGGGCCGGGGTCAGGTGGTGATAGTCGCCGGAGCCGACGAAGAAGATTTCCGGCCGGTTGCCCAATGGCCTGGCGCGGTGATCCAGATGCCCGGCGAAGCGCTGGTAATTGTTTTCAGTGGACCAGAGCCGCAATACCGGCCCCAGGGCCAGCAGGTCAAGCCGCGTGGCACGTCCGTCCTGCAGCCGGTCCTTGATCGGTGCCTGCTGCGTGAGGCTGTGATCGAGATCGAGAATGTTCAAGGTTGCCTTCACCCATCAAATGCCGCCCCGGACACCGGGTCCATGGCCATGAACACCGGCCGGGCGGGCCTTTCAGGGGGATTGCAAAGGGTGGGCCAAGGGAGTGAATCTCAGGCCTGTAGGAGCGCGCTTGCCCGCGATGGCGGTGTGTCTATGACGTTGATGGCGCCTGACTCACCGAGGTCGCGGGCAAGCGCGCTCCAACCAGGAATGGGGTGTGAGTAACACCAACACGGACGAATTAA
>NZ_JBIVCV010000021.1:93148-97408 GCF_044746765.1 Pseudomonas sp. NPDC090203 | reverse complement strand
GGTTCGAGTAATTAGGCGCGGCCGGAGGAGAGAAGTGCATGACGCAAGTCACGGTGAAACAACTGGCCGATGAGGTCAAAACACCGGTTGAGCGCCTGTTGCAGCAGATGCGTGAGGCAGGTCTGCCGCACACCGCCGCCGATGAAGGTGTGAGCGATAGCGAGAAGCAGTCCCTGTTGACGCACTTGAAGAGCAGTCACAAGGCTAAAGTGGAAGAGCCGCGCAAGATTACCTTGCAGCGCAAGACCACCAGTACATTGCGCGTTGCTGGCAGCAAGAGCATCAGCGTTGAAGTACGCAAGAAGAAAGTTTTCGTACAGCGCAGCCCGGAAGAAATCGAAGCCGAGCGCAAACGCGAGCAGGACGAGCGTCGTGCGGTAGAAAATGCCGCCCGTCAGAAGGCCGAGGAAGAAGCCCGTCTGCGCGCCGAAGAAGAAGCGCGCCGTCAGCCTGCGCCTGCTCCTGAAGCGGCTGCACCGGTTGCTGCTGCAGAACCTGAACCGGCTCCGCGCGCTGTCGCCGAGCCTGCTCAGCAAGCACCTGTTGCAGCGCCTGCTCCGGCAGCCGATGCCCGCAAGCGTGACGAGCCTCGTCGCCCTGACAAGCCACGTGCCGACGATAGCAATCGTCGCGGTGGCGGCAATGGCGACGGCGAGCGCAAGAACGCGCCGCACCGTGCCACCGTCAAGGAAAAGGCTCCGGCTGTGCGCGTCGCTCCACGTACCACCGACGAAGAAAGCGATGGCTTCCGTCGCGGCGGTCGTGGCAAGGCCAAGCTGAAGAAACGCAACGCTCACGGCTTCCAGAACCCTACCGGTCCTGTGATTCGTGAAGTGAAGATCGGCGAGACCATCACTGTGGGCGACCTCGCTCAACAGATGTCGGTCAAGGCTGCCGAGATCATCAAGTTCATGTTCAAGCTGGGCACTCCAGCCACCATCAACCAGGTACTGGATCAGGAAACTGCCCAGCTGGTCGCCGAAGAACTGGGCCACAAAGTGACCCTGGTCAGCGACACCGCCCTGGAAGATTCCCTGGCCGAGTCCCTGAAGTTCGAAGGCGAAGCTGTTGGCCGTGCGCCGGTCGTGACCGTAATGGGCCACGTTGACCACGGTAAGACCTCGCTGCTGGACTACATCCGTCGTGCCAAGGTAGCTGCTGGCGAAGCCGGTGGCATCACCCAGCACATCGGTGCTTACCACGTTGAAACCGATCGCGGCATGGTGACGTTCCTCGACACCCCGGGTCACGCCGCGTTTACCGCAATGCGTGCCCGTGGTGCCAAGGCCACCGACATCGTGATCCTGGTTGTTGCAGCTGACGACGGCGTGATGCCGCAAACCATCGAAGCCGTTCAGCACGCTGTTGCTGCCGGTGTTCCGCTGGTAGTTGCAGTGAACAAGATCGACAAGCCGGGCGCTGACCTGGACCGTATCCGCAGCGAACTGTCGGTTCACGGCGTAACGTCCGAAGAGTGGGGTGGCGACACTCCATTCGTCCCGGTCTCCGCGAAGATGGGTACCGGTGTCGACGAACTGCTTGAAGCCGTATTGCTGCAGGCCGAGGTTCTGGAACTGACCGCCACTCCATCGGCTCCTGGCCGTGGTGTCGTGGTCGAGTCCCGCCTGGACAAGGGCCGTGGCCCGGTGGCTACCGTGCTGGTTCAGGACGGTACCCTGCGTCAGGGCGACATGGTCCTGGTCGGTTCGAACTATGGCCGCGTTCGCGCCATGCTCGACGAGAACGGCAAGCCGATCAAGGAAGCAGGTCCTGCCATTCCGGTCGAGATCCTCGGCCTGGACGGTACGCCAGATGCTGGCGACGAGATGAGCGTGGTTGCCGACGAGAAGAAAGCCCGTGAAGTGGCTCTGTTCCGTCAAGGCAAGTTCCGCGAAGTCAAGCTGGCCCGTGCTCACGCCGGCAAGCTGGAAAACATCTTCGAGAACATGGGTCAGGAAGAGAAGAAGACGCTCAACATCGTCCTCAAATCCGACGTCCGTGGTTCTCTGGAAGCCCTGCAAGGCGCTTTGAATGGCCTGGGCAACGACGAAGTACAAGTGCGTGTAGTGGGCGGCGGCGTCGGTGGTATCACCGAAAGCGACGCCAACCTGGCGCTGGCTTCCAACGCTGTACTGTTCGGCTTCAACGTGCGTGCCGATGCTGGCGCTCGCAAGATCGTCGAGCAGGAAGGCCTGGACATGCGTTACTACAACGTCATCTACGACATCATCGAAGACGTCAAGAAGGCCCTCACCGGCATGCTTGGCAGCGACGTCCGGGAGAACATCCTGGGTATCGCCGAAGTACGCGACGTGTTCCGTTCGCCGAAATTCGGCGCGATCGCAGGTTGCATGGTTGTCGAAGGTACCGTTTACCGTAACCGTCCGATCCGCGTACTGCGTGAAGACATCGTTATCTTCGAAGGCGAGCTGGAATCCCTGCGCCGCTTCAAGGATGACGCTTCCGAAGTGCGTAACGGCATGGAATGCGGTATCGGCGTCAAGAGCTACAACGACGTCAAGGTCGGCGACAAGATCGAAGTCTTCGAGAAGGTCCAGGTTGCTCGCAGCCTCTAACTCGCGAGCTTCAGGAGCCATGGCAGCAGTCGTACGCAAGTGCGCCGCCGCCATGGACTCTCAACGCAACGCCCGGTCCGGCTTCTGCCAGGCCGGGCGTTTGCCGCTTTCAGACTGTACGGCTTTCGCCGTCCGGTAACAGGTAACAAGACATGGCAAAAGAATACAGCCGTACCCAACGCATCGGCGATCAGATGCAGCGCGAACTGGCGCAACTGATCCGTCGCGAGATCAAGGACCCGCGCGTGGGCCTGGTCACCATCACCGCAGTGGACGTCAGCCGTGACGTGGGCCACGCGAAGATCTTCATCACCGTCATGGGTCAGGACAGCAGCGAAGAAATCGCTCAGTCGATCAAGGTGCTGAACTCCGCCGCAGGTTTCCTGCGCATGCAACTGGCCCGCGAAATGAAGCTGCGCAGCGTGCCTCAGTTGCATTTCCACTATGACGAAAGCGTGGCCCGTGGTGCGCACCTGTCTGCGCTGATCGAGCGCGCGGTCGCCGAAGACGGCCAGCACGAGCCTGCCGCCAGGCAAGACGGTTCGGAGGAATAACGGCGTGGCTCAGGTCAAGCGTATTCGCCGTAACGTCAGTGGCATCATCCTGCTCGACAAACCGCTGGGGTTCACCTCCAACGCAGCCTTGCAGAAGGTTCGCTGGTTGCTCAACGCGGAGAAGGCCGGCCACACCGGCAGCCTCGACCCCCTGGCCACCGGCGTGCTGCCGCTGTGCTTCGGCGAGGCGACCAAGTTCTCCCAGTACCTGCTCGACTCGGACAAGGGTTACGAAACCCTGATGCAACTGGGCAAGACCACCACCACGGCAGACGCCGAGGGCGAAGTGTTACAAACTCGTCCGGTGACCGTTGGTCGCGCCGATATCGAAGCTGTGCTCCCCGATTTTCGTGGGCAAATCAGTCAGATACCGCCGATGTACTCGGCCCTCAAGCGTGATGGCCAGCCGTTGTACAAGTTGGCTCGCGCAGGGGAAGTGGTGGAGCGCGAGGCGCGTTCTGTTACTATTGCGCGCCTGGAATTATTGGCGAGCGAAGGCGAGACTGCGCGTCTGGCCGTCGACTGCAGCAAAGGCACCTATATTCGTACCCTGGTGGAGGATATTGGTGAGAAACTGGGCTGCGGTGCGTATGTCGCTGAACTGCGTCGCACACAGGCTGGCCCCTTCACTCTTGCCCAGACGGTAACGCTGGAAGAGCTTGAAGCGGTGCATGCCGAAGGCGGCAACGAGGCGGTCGACCGCTTCCTGATGCCATCGGACAGCGGCTTGCAGGACTGGCCCTTGCTGCAGTTCTCCGAGCACAGCTCGTTCTACTGGTTGCACGGGCAGCCGGTAAGAGTCCCGGATGCGCCGAAATTCGGCATGGTACGGGTACAGGATCACGAAGGACGCTTCATCGGTATCGGTGAAGTGAGCGAAGACGGGCGTATTGCGCCGCGTCGGCTGATTCGGTCAGAGTGACCGAACCCGTCGGGTCGGGGTTGTCCTGGCACGGCGGTACGAGGGTGGCTGTTAACAGGCATGGTCACTCCTCTTTTATAGATACAGGGATTTGTCCCTGGCCTGTTGAAGCTGTTTCCCTGAAACAGTTTCCTGATAAAAGGATTGCCTCATGGCTCTCGACGTTCAAGAAAAAGCTCAAATCGTTGCTGACTACCAGCAAGCTGTT
>NZ_JBIVCV010000021.1:0-93139 GCF_044746765.1 Pseudomonas sp. NPDC090203 | reverse complement strand
CCACTCCCGTCGTGGTCTGATCCGCATGGTTAACCAGCGTCGCAAGCTGCTGGACTACCTGAAAGGCAAGGACGTGAGCCGTTACAGCGCTCTGATCGCTCGCCTGGGTCTGCGTCGCTAATCAGCGATTGCGCTAGAGGTTGGTTGTCTGTCGTGCGTCAGCGGGTTTCCGCCGGCGCATGGCAGGCTCCCAGCCTCAAGTTTTATCTGGATACACGTTTTACCCCTGGACAGTCGTCGGGCCGATTCCCCACGTTGCCCAAGAATTCGCAAGAAACCAGTTCCCCCAAGAGCCACAAAGAAGGTAGGAAACCGTGAACCCGGTAATCAAGAAGTTTCAATTCGGTCAATCGACCGTAACCCTGGAGACAGGCCGCATCGCCCGTCAGGCTTCTGGTGCAGTATTGGTCACCGTTGACGACGACGTCACCGTGCTCGTGACCGTGGTCGGCGCTAAACAGGCTGACGCTGGCAAAGGCTTCTTCCCGCTGTCCGTTCACTACCAAGAAAAAACCTACGCTGCCGGCAAGATCCCTGGCGGCTTCTTCAAGCGTGAAGGCCGTCCTTCCGAGAAGGAAACACTGACTTCGCGTCTGATCGACCGTCCGATCCGCCCGCTGTTTCCTGAAGGCTTCATGAACGAAGTGCAGGTTGTCTGCACCGTCGTTTCCACCAGCAAGAAAACCGATCCGGACATCGCTGCGATGATCGGTACCTCGGCTGCCCTGGCCATCTCCGGCATTCCTTTCGACGGCCCGATCGGCGCTGCCCGCGTTGCCTTCCACGAAAGCACCGGCTACCTGCTGAACCCGACTTACGAGCAACTGAAAGCATCGAGCCTGGACATGGTCGTTGCCGGTACCGAAGAAGCGGTACTGATGGTTGAATCCGAAGCCAAAGAGCTGACCGAAGACCAGATGCTGGGCGCCGTGCTGTTCGCCCACGACGAATTCCAGTCGGTCATCAAGGCCGTCAAAGAGCTGGCCGCCGAAGCTGCCAAGCCAACCTGGACCTGGGCTCCTCAGGCCGAAGCCACCGAACTGCTGGGCGCTATCCGCTCCGAGTTCGGCGCTGCGATCTCCGAGGCCTACACCATCACCGTCAAGGCCGACCGTTACGCTCGCCTGGGCGAGCTGAAGGATCAGGTCGTTGCCAAGCTGGCCGTTGAAGAAGGCAGCCCGTCGGCTTCCGAAGTCAAAGCCGCTTTCGGTGAAATCGAATACCGCACCGTTCGCCAGAACATCGTTGATGGCAAGCCACGTATCGACGGCCGCGACACCCGCACCGTACGTCCGCTGAACATCGAAGTCGGCGTTCTGCCAAAGACTCACGGTTCGGCACTGTTCACCCGTGGCGAAACTCAGGCGCTGGTCGTTGCCACCCTGGGTACTGCCCGTGACGCGCAGCTGCTCGACACCCTCGAAGGCGAGAAGAAAGACCCCTTCATGCTGCACTACAACTTCCCTCCGTTCTCGGTGGGCGAGTGTGGTCGCATGGGCGGCGCCGGTCGTCGTGAAATCGGTCACGGCCGTCTGGCCCGCCGTTCGGTCCAGGCCATGCTGCCTGCCGCTGACGCGTTCCCGTACACCATCCGCGTAGTGTCGGAAATCACCGAATCCAACGGTTCGAGCTCCATGGCTTCGGTCTGCGGCGCTTCCCTGGCTCTGATGGACGCCGGTGTTCCGATGAAGGCTCCGGTTGCCGGTATCGCCATGGGTCTGGTCAAGGAAGGCGAGAAATTCGCAGTTCTGACCGACATCCTGGGTGACGAAGACCACCTGGGCGACATGGACTTCAAAGTGGCCGGTACCGCCAACGGTGTTACCGCGCTGCAGATGGACATCAAGATCAAGGGCATCACCGAAGAAATCATGGAGATCGCCCTGGGCCAGGCCCTGGAAGCTCGCCTGAACATCCTCGGTCAGATGAACAACATCATTGGTCAGTCGCGTACCGAGCTGTCGGAAAACGCTCCGACCATGATCGCGATGAAGATCGACACCGACAAGATCCGTGACGTCATCGGTAAAGGCGGCGCGACCATCCGTGCCATCTGTGAAGAGACCAAGGCTTCGATCGACATCGAAGACGACGGCTCGATCAAGATCTTCGGCGAAACCAAGGAAGCGGCTGAAGCAGCACGCCAGCGCGTTCTGGGTATCACCGCTGAAGCCGAGATCGGCAAGATCTACGTGGGTAAGGTTGAGCGCATCGTCGACTTCGGCGCATTCGTCAACATCCTGCCTGGCAAGGACGGTCTGGTTCACATCTCCATGCTGAGCGATGCTCGCGTCGAGAAAGTGACCGACATCCTCAAGGAAGGTCAGGAAGTTGAAGTCCTGGTACTGGACGTGGACAACCGCGGCCGTATCAAGCTGTCGATCAAAGACGTCGCCGCAGCCAAGGCTTCGGGCGTTTAATCGCACCGCACCAACGCTGTGGAAAAAGGGCCCTTCGGGGCCCTTTTTTTTGCCCCGAAATACGACCTCGGACGATCTCGAAGACGCCGTCGCGGGCAAGCGCGCTCCTACATGGTTGGCGCAACCCACAGAACCTCGCAAACCCGTAGCAGCACGGCTTGCCGGCGGGAGCGATTTCAAGGACGCCCCCGCCGGCAAGCCGTGCTGCTACGGAGAGCGCGCCACAGCCCTTGCTTCTGCTTTTGATCTTAGTGCGCGGTGGTGCAGACGACGCCGAACGCGACGTCAAGGCGCCAGGCCGAGCGCAGGCGTCGTGCCCCCGGAACGGCGCCGGAGTCGAGGGAAGTCCGAAGGACCCCAGCCTGTCGCAATGGCTTTGCCTACTTTCCCCGTAAGGAAAGTAGGTCGCCCGTAAGGGGCGAAACCCAATACTCAAACCGCCACGAAAACGGATATTCACACGACCGAGAAGTCACCCGCCGACGCAGAGCGTCGCACAAGTCATTCCCACGCGGAGCGTGGGAACGATCAGCGAGACGGCACTGCAGCCACCTTTCCTCAAGCGAATTAATGAGTTAGGGCAAACTGCAAGGTCAGAACATGCATCTTGCAAGCGGAACTTTTCCAATCCGGGCAATCTGCACGACAACAGCGGATCCACAAATACATAACCAATTGATTTAAAAGGAAAAAATAAATCAACAAAGGTTGGCACATCGCTTGCGATATACCCAGTAACCCTGCAGCCAACAGGCTTGGCGCAGATTCTGAGAAAAACAGGAGTTACTCGTATGAAGAAGTTCGCTATCGCTGCTGCTACTGCCACCGCCCTGACGCTGACCATGGCAAACGTGGCCATGGCTGAAACCGCGACCCAGGCTCCAATGCAGGTCGCCGCGGGTGAAATGACCAAAGCCAAGGAAACCACTTCCGACACCTGGATCACCACCAAGGTCAAATCGGATCTGCTGACCGAGAAAGGCATTCCAGGCTCCGACATCAAGGTTGAAACCAACAAAGGCGTGGTTTCCCTGTCGTCAACTGTCGCTGTGACCGAAGCTCAGAAAAAGACCGCTGTTGCGATCACCAAGAAAATCAAAGGCGTGAAAGCCGTCTCGGCTGATGGCCTGAAAGCCGAGTAATCAGTTTCCCAAGAGCCTGGAGAACGGACGGTTGACGGCCAGGGAGGCCGTTGGCTGGTCGATTGAAGGTTCATGCGAAGGCCATACGGATGTGGCCATTACAAGCCCCGGCGCTCGCGTCGGGGCTTGTTCTATTTGCGTTGTCTCATTTTACGGTCCCCCCTCTGCGACACAGCACAATCGATCAAGACCCTTGAGCGATTGAGGCATCACTCTGCCGATTGAAAAATCCTGTATATATTTGTACCCGGTGCGATACGTTGGTCCTATGGGCAAACGTGCAGAATGAAAACAATACTCCGCCTTTCCCTTTCAAGGGTGCAGGCAGGCGTGCACCCGCCGCCAAGACCTTTGTGCTGCCATTCCAATGACTACAGACAAGGCAATCACGCTCCCATGAAAACCGTCCCCGTTGCCCTGCCGGCGGCTCCCCGGGCGCAGGTCCCACCCGGCGTCTGGCTATTGCGCCTGGGTGCAATGGTGCTGACGTTCATCATCTTCCTGATCGACTGGCTCAGCACCCTGGATGTCGCCATTGCGGTGCTGTACGTGGTCGTCATCCTGATATCCGGCGATCTGTTCAGCCGCAGGGGCGTGGCAGCGGTCTCGGTGGGCTGTGGCGCGCTGACGCTGCTGGCCTATCTGCTGTCCCACGGGGATGCCTGGCTGACTCCCGCGTTCGCCCGTTGCCTGGTGAGCCTGGCCGCCATTGCCATCACCGCCTTTCTGGCCCTCAAGAACAAGGCATCCAGGGAAGCCCTGCAGGAGCAGGTGCATCTGCTGCACCGCAGCGAGGCCTTTCTGGCCGAGGCCCAGCGCCTGAGCCAGACCGGCAGCATCGGGCTGAAAATGCCCAGCGCGCAGATGTATTGGTCGGATGAGGCGCGGCGCATCTTCCAGTTCGATGCCCAGATGCAGCCGACGCTGGAGTACATGATCGGCCGTACTCACCCCGATGACACCCAGGATCTGAAATCCCTGATCGAACAGGCCTACGCACGGCACTCGAACATGGAAGCCGAGTTTCGCCTGCTGATGTCAGACGGCTCCTGCAAGTACGTACGCATGTTGGCGCAGCAAGTGAAGGACGCATCGGGGGACTGCGAATACATCGGTGCCCTGATGGACGTCACGGCCGCCAAGAATGCCGAGGACGCGCTGCATCGTTCCCAGAGTCAGCTGGCCCACGTCACCCGGGTCACGACCCTGGGCGAGATGGCAGCCTCCATTGCCCATGAGGTCAATCAGCCGTTGTCTGCCATCACCACCAACGCCGAGGCCGGGCTGCGCTGGTTGAACCGCGAGGTGCCGGACGTGGGCGAGGTGCGCAGCGCCATCGACCGCATCAAGAGCGAAGCGCACCGGGCCAGCGAGGTCATCCGGCGGATCCGGGCACTGTCGCGCAAGGCCGATCCGCTGCATGTTCCGCTCGATCTGCGCGATGTGCTGCGGGAGTCGGCGGCGCTGGTGCAGCGCGAGATCCTGCGCAACCGGGTCCATCTGAATGTGCTGCACCCGGCTGGGCCGATGTGGGTCAAGGGGGATAAGGTGCAATTGCAACAGGTCATCATCAATCTGCTCATCAATGCGGTGCAGGCGATGTCCGGCATGCAAGGCAAGGCGCGAACCCTGTCGGCGGCAGTAGGGCTCACCGAGGGCGGCGACGTGCGTATCAGGGTCCAGGACAACGGTCCCGGCGTCTCGGCGCAGAATCTGCCGAGCCTGTTCAATCCATTTTTCACCACCAAACCTGAGGGGATGGGCATGGGCCTGTCAATTTGCCGCTCCATCATCGAGGCCCACGGCGGACGCATCTGGGCTGAAAGTGAACTCGGCCGCGGGGCTGCGCTGAGCTTCTCGATTCCGGCCCACGGGCAGGCCCGGTCATGAGCACTCCAGACAGCAGCCCCGTGGTGTTCGTCGTCGATGACGACCCCGCCATTCGCGCCGGCCTGGACAGCCTGCTGCGCTCCATGGGAATGCGGGTTCACGCTTATGCCTCCGGTGCCGAATTTCTGGAGCATCCATTCGACGACAGCCCGGCGTGCCTGGTGCTGGACGTGCGCCTGCAGGGGGAGAGCGGGCTGGACTTTCAGGTGCGTCTGGCTGACATGAACGTGTGCATGCCCATCGTCTTCATCAGTGGCCATGGTGACATCGCCATGTCGGTCAAGGCGATGAAGGCAGGGGCGCTGGATTTTCTGGTCAAGCCGTTCCGCGAACAGGACCTGCTCGACGCCGTGGTCGCCGCGCTGCAGAAGGACGCCAGGCGTCGTGAAACCGGCAAGGCCGCTGCCGAACTGCGCACCCGCTACAAGGCGCTCACCGCCCGCGAGCAGGAAGTCATGGCGTATGCCGTGACTGGGCTCATGAACAAGCAGATCGCTGCCGAGATGGGCCTGAGCGAGATCACGGTGAAGATTCACCGGGGCCACGCGATGAAGAAGATGCAGGCGCGCACCTTCGCCGACCTTGTGAAGATGTCCCAGGCCCTGGCGGGGGATTGAACCCAGGGTTTGTGGGCCGGCGGTCGCGGTCATACACCCGTATACTTACGGCGCCCCGCCGGGGTCGGTAACGTGTGGGCTGTTGTCGTGTGCCTTGATGCGCACGTGTTCATGTCTGCACTCAAAGGTATTCCGCTTGCCCAGCCCCCCGATGATCGCTGTCGTCGACGATGACAATGCGGTCCGCGCCAGCCTCGACAGTCTCATCCGCTCCCTGGGCTTTGTGGTGTCCCTGTTTTCGTCCGCCGAGGACTTTCTCGCCTCTGGTCAGCTGGCCACCACCGACTGCCTGATCACCGACGTGCAGATGCCGCACATGAGCGGCGTTGAGCTGCACGAATATCTGGGCACCCAGGGCATTCGGATTCCCACCATTTTCATCACTGCCTTTTCCGAGGAAAGCGTGCGCCGGCGCGCCATGAGCGGCAGCGCTGTATGTTTCCTGGCCAAGCCTTTTCAGGCGCAGGCCCTGATCGATTGTATTGAATCGACCCTGGCCTGAATCGATCCTCCGCTGTATCAATCCATGGCTGCGAACTCATTATCAGTTGATGGAGTTGAGCAATAGGTGTGCGTCTGTGCAGTACCTATTAGTGCATCGGGCACTGTATTGGGTCATTTATCCTCAACATGAATAAGCCTTCCTCTTTCAAGTCCTGTGCGTCATCAACTGACGCACCGGTTTCGGTATCGCTCGATTGGTCTCTAACCCTCAAACACGGGCCTTTGCCACGGGTGGCGTGTCATTAAAACAGCGTCAATAGTTTGTATTCTGGTTATTCACGAACGCTCGAAAGTTGTGCATAGATGTTGCATGGATGTTACACATTGCCCGGTTTTCTCTGAAAAGAGTGAAGATTCGACCCACTGTGTCAGATTAACCTGCACCCATATGAGTGGAGTTGCTTGAGGCAACACAACTAATCGCATTGAACTTGCAGGCCTCGCCTGAAACTCTTTTGCAGTGAGATTGAACGCGATGACCATGATGCCGCTCCTGATTTGCGACGACTCCAATATGGCGCGCAAACAGTTGATACGTGCCTTGCCTGCAGATTGGGGGGTGTCGGTCACGACCGCGACCAACGGCCACGAAGGCCTGGAGGCGATTCGCCAGGGCCTGGGCGAAGTGGTGCTGCTGGACCTGACCATGCCGGACATGGACGGCTACCAGGCGCTTGCCCTGATGCGCGCCGAAAACCTCAAGGCCAAGGTCATCGTGGTGTCCGGCGATGTGCAGCAGGAGGCCGTGCGCCGCACGCGAGAGCTGGGTGCGCTGGCCTTCCTGAAGAAACCGGCTGATCCGCTGGAATTGCAACTGACCCTGCAACGGCTTGGCCTCCTGGGTGAGCGCACGGAAGCACCGGTGATTGCGCCAAAAGCCGAACCCGTCGCCATCAGCTTTCACGATGCGTTTCGCGAAACCGTCAACGTCGCCATGGGCCGCGCCGCTGCATTGCTGGCGCGGGTGCTGGGCGTGTTCGTGCAGTTGCCGATTCCCAACGTCAACATGCTGGAGGTGGGCGAGCTGCACATGGCGCTGGCCGACGCCCAGGGCAGCGAACGAATGACTGCCGTGTGCCAGGGCTACATCGGCGGCGGCATCGCGGGCGAGGCATTGCTGCTGTTTCATGATTCAGAAATCGCCGACATGGCGCAGTTGATGAAGATCAAGGATCGCGACTACTCGGACATGGAAATGCTCCTGGACCTGTCGTCGATCCTGATCGGTGCCTGCCTGAGCGGGATCGCCGAGCAGCTCGACATCGAGTTCTCGCAAGGCCACCCTCAGGTGCTCAACGCCCACAGCGGCATCGAGGATCTGATCCGCATCAATCAGCGGCGCTGGAAAAAGACCCTTGCGGTGGAAATCAGCTACAGCCTGGAAGGGCACAACATCCATTTCGACCTGCTGATGTTGTTCACCGAAGATTCGGTAGAGCGGCTGTCGCGCAAACTCGCCTACCTGATGAGCTGATTCATGAACGACCGCATCGACATCAAGGAGCTGCATTGGCTGTTGACCATCACCCAGAGTATCGACGTGGGGGTGGTGGTGCTCGATCAGGAGTACCGCGTGCAGGTGTGGAACACCTTCATGGAAAACCGTTCCGGAGTACTGCCGTACGAGGCCGCCAACCGCTCGTTTTTCGACCTGTTCCCCGAGGTCAACGAGCACTGGTTGCAGAAGAAGATCGACAGCGTGATCACCCTCGGCACGCCGGCGTTCACGATCTGGGAGCAGCGGCCGTACCTGGTGCGTTTCAAGAGTTACCAGCCCATCACCGGGCAGGAAGACTTCATGTACCAGAACACCACGATGTTTCCCCTGCGCGGCACCAGCGGCGAGGTCACGCACGTGTGCCTGGTGATCTACGACGTCACCGATGTGGCGACCAACCGTCAGCAATTGCAGGCCGCCAACCTCGAGTTGCAAAAGCTCTCCAGCACCGACCGTCTCACTGGCCTCTACAACCGCGGCCACTGGGAAGAGGCGCTACGCCTGGAGTACGCGCGACATGTGCGCTACGGCACGACGGCGGCGCTGGTGATGTTCGACATCGATCACTTCAAGCGGGTGAACGATACCTATGGTCACCAGTGTGGCGACAAGGTGATCCAGCGCGTGGCGGATGTGATTCGCGAGCACATCCGTGACTCGGACGTCGCCGGGCGCTATGGCGGGGAAGAGTACGCGGTGCTGCTGCCGGACACCGATAAATACGGTGCCGGCATGTTTGCCGAACGCCTGCGGGTAGCGGTCGAAGCCCAGGAAATCTGCCATGAGGGTGAGGTGATTCGCTGCACCATCAGCCTGGGCGTCGCCGATATGAGCCTGCTGCCCACCGATCACACCACCGTCATCGAATGGGCCGACCAGGCGCTGTATGCGTCCAAGAAGAACGGGCGCAATCAGGTGTCGTTGTTTGGCGTGGTTTGATAACCCACCGATCCTGTAGGAGCGCGCTTGCCCGCGATGGCGTCAGATCAGACGACATTGCGTTGATTGACCCACCGCCATCGCGGGCAAGCGCGCTCCTACGACAACTCTGCAAAATCACTCAACACGTCATCGCGCAACGCGATGAACCGGGCGTCGCTGCGGTTGCGTGGGCGGGGGAGGTCGATGTCGACGACGCGGCGGATGCGGCCCGGATGCGGTTGCATGACCACCACCCGGTCGCCCAGATACACCGCCTCGTCCACATCGTGGGTGACGTGAACCATGGTGATCTTTTCCTGCTGCCAGATATGCTGCAGCTCCCGCTGCAACCGTGTGCGGGTCAGGGCGTCGAGGGCGCCGAAGGGTTCGTCCAGCAGCAACACGCTGGGACGATTCACCAGGCCCCGGGCGATGGCCACGCGCTGGGCCATGCCGCCGGAAATCTGGTGCGGGTAGGACTCGACGAAATCCTGCAGCCCCACCAGGTGAATATGTTCGCGCACTGTCTCGCGTTTTTGCGCAGGGCTCAGTGGCGCGTTCTTCAAGCCCACCGCAACGTTCTGCTCCACCGTCAGCCAGGGGAACAGCCGGTGATCCTGAAACACGATGCCACGTTCAAGGCCAGTGCCCTTGATGGGTTTTTCATCCAGCAGGATCTGCCCGTCGAAGGCCTCGTCCAGCCCCAGGATCAGCCGCAGCAAGGTCGACTTACCGCAGCCGCTGGCGCCGACTATGGTGATGAATTCACCGGGCGCGATGTCCAGTTGCACGTTGTCCAGCACCTGCAACTGCGTATCGGCGCTGGCGCTCGAGAAATACTTGCTGATGTTTTCCAGACGCAGGCCATTGCCCTGCACTGCGTTGAGCGGTTGAGTGGCAGCCATGATGTACTCCTTGAATTGAAAACTAGCGCGGCGTGATGCCGTACAGCCGCTGCATACGTCGTTCGAGGCTGCGGGCCAGCAGGTTCAGGCCCCAGCCCACCAGGCCGATCACCACCATCCCGAACAGCACCAGGTCCATCATGAAGTGCTCGCTGCCGTCGATCAGGGTGTTGCCGATGCCGCTGCCGGACACCAGCAGGTACTCGGCGCCGATGGTCGCCAGCCACGAATAGACGAGCGCCAGATAGACCCCGGTGAAGATCGAGGGCAGGGCGGCCGGCAGCATCACGCCGCGAATCGTCTGCCACCGCGTGAAGCCATACACTCTGGCCACTTCCAGAAACGCAGGCGGCACGTTGCGCAATCCGTCGCAGGTGTTGACCACCACCGGAACCAGCGCCGCCAGCGACAGAAACACCACCTTGGCCACATCCCCCAGGCCGAACCACACCGAGATCAGCGGGATCCAGGCGAAGAGTGAAATCTGCTTGAAGGTGTTGAAGCTCGGCCCCACCACGCGCTCGAACAGACGCGAAAAGCCCAGCAGGCAGCCCAGAACCAGGCCCAGCGCTGTGCCGATGAAGAAGCCGCTGAGATTGCGCGCAAGGCTTGAAGAGATCGCCCGCCAGAACGCTTCGGAGGTGAACTGATGCCAGGCGGTGGCGGCGACTTTCTGCGGCGAAACCAGCAGGCCTGAATCGCTCCAGCCCTGGTTGGTTGCCAGCCACCAGACCGCCACGGCGACCACCGGCAGAACCCAGCCGCGATACCGACGTGTCGAAGGCGCGGCGGATGAAGTCAGCGTACTCATGCCAGCCTCCCCGGCGTCACGGCGCGGCCTTTGTTCAGGCGGCGTTCGACGTATTCGAAACTGCGGTCGATCAGCAGGCCCACGGCACCGACCACCACCACGGCAGCCATCACCAGATCCAGTTGGAACAGCTGGCGCCCGTAGGCGATCAGGTAACCCAGCCCTTCACTGGAGGCCAGCAACTCGACCACCACCAGCGACAGCCAGGCCTTGGTGAAGCCCAGCCGCAGACCGGTGAAGATCGGTGCGACGGCGGACGGCAGGACAATGTCTGTGACGATCTGCCGCCGACTGAAGCCGTACGCCTGACCCACTTCCAGCAGGCGTTTGGGCACCTGATGGAACGCCTGCAAGGTGCACAGCGTGACCGGCACCAGCGCGGCATGGGCGATCAGCACGTACTTGAGCGGCTCGCCGATGCCAAACAGCAGCAGGGCGAAGGGCATCCAGCCCAGCACCGGAATCTGCACCAGCGCGTTGAAGCTCGGCAGCAAGTAATGCTCGACGGTTTTCGACAGCCCCATCACCAGACCCAGTGTCACGCCCAGCCCCGAGCCGATCAGAAAGCCCACCAGCACGCGCTGCATGCTGGCCGAAGCGTTGAGCCACAAATCGCCGGTGCTCGCCAGGTCCACCAGGGTCTGATAGACGAAGGCCGGCGGTGGCAGCACCTGATCCGACAGCCAGCCCCGCTCGCTACCCAGATACCACAGCCCGAGCAGTGCGGCGGGCAACAGCCAGGGCAGCAAGCGGTTCAGCGCGCGGGATTGCCACGCCGAGCCTTGAGCTGCGCGAACCACTACCCGAGGTGTAGAGCGCGACGTCGATGGTGGCAGGCGCTTGACCGGTGCCAGCGATTTGCCTGGCACCTGCTGTGGGTCGAGTGCGGTTGCGGTCGCTCTGGCCATGACGTCAGCCTCCGTTGCTGATCGGTTTGGTCAACGCCGTGGCGTTGCCCGTCGGCGCCTTGCCGTCTGCGCCGTAAGCGGTCCAGAACTGACCCAGGCCGTTGTTCTTGATGGCCTGGTCCAGGTATCGGGTTTCGAACCAGCCATCGATGCTCACCGGGCGACGAATCATCTTCTCGTCCTTGGCCTGATCGGCGACGGACTGGTAGCGCGTGCGCAGGAAGTCATCGACCAGAGGCGAGGCACTGTCGCGCAGTTGCAGATGTTCGAAGTCCGCCTTGAGCGAGGCCAGCGGTTCGTTGGTCTTGGCCCATTCGTTGAGCACCGCATCGCGGTTCTGTTCCTCGGACTCCCACTTGGCGGCCTTGACCAGCGTATCGACGACCTTTTGCACCTGCTCCTGATGGTCTTTCTCATAGGCGCCGCGTACCACCAGCGCGCATTGACGGGTGTAGCGCACGTCGTTGTCCGGGTTGTCGAAGATGATGTCGACCAGGCCCTGATCACGCAGCTTGAATAGCTCGCGGCCACCGAATGCGGCATCGACGCCCTTGGACGCCAGCGCCGCCTGGGTGCTGCCGTTGTCCAGGTTGATGACCTTCAGATCGCGCTCGGCCAACTTGTGGTCGGCCAGCAGATTGATCGCCACCAAGTGCGCGTTGGTGCCTCGGAACAGCGCGACTTTCTTGCCTTTGAGGTCTTCGATGGTCTTGATGTCCGAGCCTTTGGGCACGGCCACATACACATTGGAGCGCACGCCGATGGCCGCCAGCAGCTTGGTGTCCAGGCCGTTGGAGCGGCCGACCACTGCGGGCAGATCGCCCTGATAGGCAAAGTCCAGTTGCTGGTTGGACAGCGCCTCGTTCACCGCAGGGCCTGCGCCCTTGAAGAAGAACCACTGGATCTCGGTGCCGGTGCCTTCGAAGGCTTTTTCCAGCAGTTGCTGGTTGCGCACGATACCCAGGGACGAGCCGCTGAAGGTCACCGGATCGCCACCGCCGGCGCTGGCCACGCCAATGCGCAGGACGTCGGCCTCGGCCAAGGGCATCATCAGCAGCGCCGCCAGTGCGGTAGCTACGCTCGATTTGCGCAATACAGATGTTCGCTTGGCCTTTGCCATGGGATGTCTTCCTTAAAAAGTGAGATCAGGCCGCCAGGTGTTTCTTGTCGGCTTCGGTGGCAGGGGAGAGGGTTTCGGGTGTCGGCTTGATCGCCTGGCTGGAACGGCCATCGACGCCCACCGGGATGTCACCGGCCACGGTGGTGCGGCGCACGATGCGCTGGGCCTGGCCGTAGTCATTGATCGCGATGTGCTGGGTGGCGCGGTTGTCCCAGATCACCACATCGCCTTCGCTCCAGCGCCAGCGCACGGTGTTGTCGATCTGCGTGATGCGGTCGTGGAACAGGCGGATCAATTGTTTGGAGTCATTGCTGCTCACGCCCAGGATCTGTTTCACGAAGTGACCGAGAATCAGGCTGCGCTCGCCGGTTTCCGGGTGCACGCGCACCAGCGGATGTTCGGTCTCGTAGACCTCGGCGGTGAACTGCTCGCGGTAACGCTTGAGCCCTTCGGCACCGGTGTCCTTGGGCGCTGCGTAGTCATACAGGTTGGTGTGCAGGGCGCGCAGATTGTCGGCCAGTGCCTTGAGCGGTTCGGGCAGGTCGGCGTAGGCGGCCGCGGTGTTGGCCCACACGGTGTCACCACCGTAAGGCGGGATGACCACGCCCCGCAGGATGGAAATCTTCGGGTAGTTGGCGACGAAGGTGACGTCGGTGTGCCAGGAGTTGGCGCGGGTTTCGCGGGAATCGAGGTTGAGGATTGCCGAGCTTTTTTCGGCAGAACGCACGGTTGGGTGCGGCACTTGATCGCCGAAGCGACGGGAGAAACTTTCATGCTGCTCATCGGTGAGGAACTGATCGCGGAAGAACAGGACCTTGTACTTGAGCAGTGCCTGATTGATGAAGTCGAAGTCTTGAGCCGAGATATCGCCGGACAGTTTGATGCCGCTCAACTGGGCACCGATTCGTCCTGCAACGGGGTTGATCTGAATCGCCATCGCCTGAACTCCTGTTTAGGTTGTTGTGGCTCAGATCATAAAGATATAAATCAGCGGCGCGCTAATCACCTTTTGTCATAAATATAGAAGGTATGTTTATGCGGGTCGTTTATGAAGATAACTAATCTTCATAACGATATTCGAATGATTTGTATGAGGAAAAGAGAAGGGTAGCCCGCAGGCTACCCGAAAGGCGTTTCTTCGATGCCTTGCACACCGGGCCTCAACGCGAACACTCCACCCGCCAGCGGCTGATCGCTGACATCGCCCGCAGGGCGAATCGAAGTCACGAACAACGTATCCAGATCCCGACCGCCAAAGGCGCACATCGCCGGTTTCTTCACGGGCACCGCCAGGGACCGGTCCAGTTTGCCTTCAGGCGTGAAGCGGTGGATCAGCCCGGCATCGTTGCCGCAAATCCAGTAGCAACCGTCCGCGTCCACTGCTGCGCCGTCGGGGCGACCGGGGTGCTGGCTCATGTCGACGAACAAGCGGCGGTTGCGTGGCGTACCGCTGTCGGTGTCGTAGTCGAAGGCCCAGATTTTCTGCACGTCGGGATGGGAGTCGGAGAAGTACATGATGCGGCCGTCGGGGCTGAAACCCAGGCCGTTGGGCACGATCATGCTGTCCAGTTGCGCTGCCAGCGGGTCGCGCTGCCCCGCGTCGTAGCGGTAGAGCGAACCGACGACGGCGGCCTGGCCCATGTCCATGAACATGGTGCCGGCCCAGAAGCGCCCCTGGCGGTCGCAACGGCCATCGTTGAAGCGCATGTTCGGGCGCAGGTGAGCAACCGCGCAGAGAAGCTCTGACGCGAGGCTGCCATCAGCTTGGGGGCGAACGCGGTACAGCCCGTCCTCCATTCCGCCCAGCCAGCTGCCGTCGCCGAAACTCGCGATGCAGGCGAGCATCTGCGGCGCCTGCCAGCTCTGCGTACAGTCATCCAGCGGGCTCCAGCGATGCAGTCGCCCCGCCGGAATATCGACCCAGTACAGCGCCTGTTCCTGCGCGCTCCACACCGGGCTTTCACCGGTGGCGTTGCGCGCGTCGAGGATCAATTCAGCCTGCATGGCACTCGTTCTCCGAAGTGGAAAAAGACGGGTTCAGTCGTGCAATCACCCAGGCGGCAATCACGCGTCGCCAAACGGCCCCGACGCCACGAACGCGCCGCCCTGATAGACCATCGCCGGATCATCGGCCGCAGGCGCCGGTTGTGCCTCCACCTTGGCGCGGAACGGCTCGGAGCTGTCCTTGGGCTGGTAGTTCAGATGGCTGGCCAGGCGGTTGTCCCACCACACCTTTTCGTTATTCGACGCGCCGTACACCACAGTGTGGCCGACATTGGGCGTGAACAGCCCGCGCTCGATCAACTGGGTCAGGTCGTCGTAACTCAGCCAGCTGCTCAGCATCCGGCGGTTCTGCGCTTCGGGGAACGATGAGCCGATGCGGATGCTCACGGTTTCGATGCCGTACCGATCGAAATAGAAACTGGCCAGGTCTTCACCGTAGGACTTGGACAGGCCGTAGTAGCTGTCCGGGCGCTTCACGGCGCTGGCGTCGATGGTCTGGTCCTGGCGATAGAAGCCGATCACGTGGTTGGAACTGGCGAAGATCACCCGCTTCACGCCATGGCGACGGGCCGCTTCGTACAGGTGGTAAGTGCCGCAGATGTTCGGGCCGAGGATGTCTTCGAACGAGTGCTCGGTGGACACACCGCCAAAGTGCACGATGGCATCCACGCCTTCGACCAGTTGATGAACGGCGGCTTTGTCAGCCAGGTCGCATCGCTGTACTTCTTCGCGAGCGCCAGCAGCGGGGGCCATTTCGGCAATATCGGACAGACGGATGATAGTGGCGTACGGGCGCAGGCTTTCACGCAACACCTTGCCGAGCCCGCCTGCGGCGCCTGTCAGGAGAATGCGATTGAAGGGCGTGTGAACGCTGGATGGAGTGGTCATGGGGAGCCCTGTCTGACGTTGTTGTTATTAAAGTCATCGGTTGTCATATGACGTATCAAAGGATTATCCACATCGGTTACAAATTTTGTCAAACAGCGCCGATCCCCGTGTAGGAGCGCGCTTGCCCGCGACCGCGTCGTGTCAGTCTATACATCATTGCCTGACACACCGCAGTCGCGGGCAAGCGCACTCCTACAGGCGTCCCTCCTTACCAGTTGCGAACCCCGATCTTCTCTGCTAATTTCGAAAATGTTAACGATGACATTTCCGCTTTAACAATAAAAACAACGGGATTTTTCGCTATGACAATCCGCCTCAAGCAAGGCTTCTCCGCCGTTTTCTGTTCGCTCGCCGTGGCTGTGGCGTGCGCTGGCTCCTTCACCGTTCAAGCGGCTGACAGCAAGGCCGGCCCGCTGAAGATCGGTGCCTCGTTTCAAGAGATCAACAACCCCTATTTCGTGACCATGAAGGACGCCCTTCAGGACGCCAGCGGCAGCATTGGCGCGACGTTGTTGGTGACCGATGCGCGTCACGATGTTTCCAAGCAGATCAGCGACATCGAAGACATGCTGCAAAAGGGCATCGACGTGCTGATCATCAACCCGACCGATTCGGTGGGCGTGCAGTCGGCCGTCAAACAGGCCCATGACAAGGGCGTGGTGGTCGTGGCGGTGGATGCGCAGGCCAGCGGTCCGCTGGATTCGTTCGTCGGCTCCAAGAACTACGACGCAGGCGTTCAGGCCTGTGAATACCTGGCCACCCACATCGGCGGCAAAGGCGACGTCGGGATTCTCGATGGCATCGCGGTGGTGCCGATCCTTGAGCGCGTGCGCGGCTGCAAGGACGCCCT
Source organism: Pseudomonas sp. NPDC090203 (assembly GCF_044746765.1). NCBI lineage: Bacteria > Pseudomonadati > Pseudomonadota > Gammaproteobacteria > Pseudomonadales > Pseudomonadaceae > Pseudomonas > Pseudomonas sp. NPDC090203. Next base: position 76,661 of record NZ_JBIVCV010000021.1, on the reverse strand, counting down.
GGCCAAGCACCCGGACATCAAGATTGTCAGCATCCAGAACGGCAAGCAGGAACGCGACCAGGCACTGAGCGTGACCGAGAACATGCTGCAGGCGCAGCCGAACCTCAAGGGCCTGTTCAGCGTCAACGACAACGGCTCGATGGGCGCACTGGCGGCCATCGAATCCAGTGGTCGTGACGTCAAGCTGACCAGCGTCGACGGCGCACCGGAAGCCGTGAAGGAAATCCAGAAGCCGGGCAGCAAGTTCATCGCTACCTCCGCTCAATACCCGCGTGATCAGGTACGTCTGGCCCTGGGCCTTGCGCTCGCCAAGAAGTGGGGCTCGCAAGTCCCGGCGACCATCCCGGTGGACATCCTGCTGGTGGATCAGGACAAGGCCAAGACCTTCACCTGGTAACCCAGACGCTGCTGCCCGCCTGACATTTCTGACGTCTGGCGGGCGGCGCGGATTCACGTGCGCTGCAGTTTGACGAGGTGCCCATGAGCTGCCTTCTGCAACTGGAAAACATCTGTAAAAGCTACCCCGGCGTGCATGCGCTCAAGTCGATCAACCTTGAGGTCGAGCGCGGCGAGATTCATGCCTTGCTCGGCGAGAACGGCGCGGGCAAGTCGACGCTGATGAAGATCCTTGCCGGTGTCGAGCATCAGGACAAAGGCAGCATTCGCATCGACGGCGCAGAACAGCATTTCGCGACGTACAACGAAGCCATCGCAGCGGGTGTGGGCATCGTGTTTCAGGAATTCAGCCTGATCCCGTACCTCAATGCTGTGGAAAACATTTTCCTGGGCCATGAAATCGTCAACGGTTTCGGCCTGCTGCGCAAAGGCGAGATGCGCGAGAGAGCCATCGCGCTGTTCGATCGCCTTGGGGTCAATATCAACCTCGATTGTTCGGTGCAGCACCTGAGCGTGGCCGAGCAGCAGTTCGTGGAAATTGCCAAGGCGCTGGCGCTGGAAGCGCGCCTGCTGATTCTCGATGAGCCGACCGCCACCCTGACGCCGTCCGAAGCCGAACTGTTGTTCGACATCATGCGCGAGCTGAAAAGCCAGGGCGTGGCGGTGATCTTCATCTCTCATCATCTGGAGGAAATCTTTCAGGTCTGTGACCGCATCAGCGTGCTGCGCGACGGCGCCAATGTCGGTGCGCTGACCGTGGCCGACAGCGACATCGACACCCTGGTGGAGATGATGGTGGGGCGACGGCTGGAGGCGAGCTTTCCACCCAAACCCGACAAACCGCTGGGCGACGTGGTGCTGCAAGTACGTGACATCCAGCTGACCCGCAACGGTCCGCACAACAGCTTCAACCTGCACAAGGGCGAGATTCTCGGCTTTGCCGGGCTGGTCGGCTCCGGGCGCACCGAGCTTGCGCTGGGAGTGATCGGCGCGCTGCCGGTGGTGAGCAAGGACGTGCTGTTGCGCGGCCAGCCGGTCAATCTCAGCGATCCGGCCCATGCGCTGGCCAATGGCATCGGGCTGCTGCCCGAGAGTCGCAAGAGCGAGGGGCTGATCGTCGATTTCAGCATTCGCGAAAACATCTCGTTGAACAACCTGGGCAAGTACGAAAGCGCCGTTCACTTGCTCGACCGGCACAGGGAAGACACCACGACGGCGGAGCTGATGAAGCAGCTGTCGATCAAGGCGCCGTCCTGCGAAAGCCGGGTACTGAACCTCAGCGGCGGCAATCAGCAGAAGGTGGTGATCGCGCGCTGGATCAACCATCACTGCGACATCCTGATCTTCGACGAACCGACCCGAGGCATCGACGTGGGTGCGAAAGCGGAGATCTACAACCTGATGCGCAAACTCACCGAACAAGGCTTCGCGATCATCATGATTTCTTCGGAACTGCCGGAAGTCATCGGCATGTGCGACCGCGTAGCCGTCTTCAACAAGGGCGCCATCGTCAACGTGCTGCAGGCCGGCGACATCAACCCGCAAGAAGTGATGCGCCATGCCACCGGGAGTCTGAACAGTGAACACGTCCATTAAAACCATGACCGCCCAACCCAATCGTCTGAAGGTCAATTTCGCCCAACTGATCCGCTCGCCGGCGTTCTATCCCTTCGTCGGGCTGGTGGTGGTGACGGTCTTCATGATCTTCGCCAGCGACAAGTTTCTCACCGGGGCGAACCTGGAGAACATCGCCCGGCAGGTGTCGATCAACGCGATCATCGCTGTGGGCATGACCTGCGTGATCCTCACCGGCGGCATCGATCTTTCGGTCGGGCCGGTGATGGCGCTCTCCGGCACCTTGACCACGGGGTTGATGGTGGCAGGCGTTCCGGCGCCGATTGCGATCCTGATCGGCTTGCTGATCGGCGTGGGCTTTGGGGTGGGCAACGGCATCTTCGTCGCCTACCTGAAGATGCCGCCAATCATCGTGACCCTCGCCACCATGGGCATCGCCCGCGGGCTGGGCCTGATGTACACCGACGGCTACCCGATTTCCGGCATGCCGGACTGGTTCGCCTGGTTCGGGCGCGGCACCTTGTTCGGCATCCAGGTGCCGATCCTGATCATGCTGCTGACCTATTTCTTCGCCTGGGTGCTGCTGCAACACACGCGCATCGGGCGTTACGTGTATGCCATCGGCGGCAACGAAGAAGCGGTGCGCCTGTCCGGCGTGCGGGCTTCGCGCTTCAAGTTGCTGGTCTATTCGATCAGCGGTCTGACGGCGGCGATTGCCGGGCTGGTGCTGTCTTCGCGCCTGATGAGCGGGCAGCCGAACGCCGGGGTCGGCTTCGAACTGGACGCCATCGCTGCGGTGGTGCTGGGCGGTGCGTCGATTGCCGGCGGTCGCGGCGTGATCATCGGCACCCTGGTTGGGGCCATGCTGTTGGGCGTGCTCAACAACGGCCTGAACATGCTGGGCGTATCGCCCTATGTGCAGAGCGTGATCAAGGGCGCGATCATTTTGCTGGCGATTTTCATCAGTCGGCAGCGGCATAAATAAACCGATTTTGAACATCACACCTGTAGGAGCGCGCTTGCCCGCGATGGCGTCAAGTCAGACGACAACGATGTGTCAGGCCCACCGCCATCGCGGGCAAGCGCGCTCCTACAGGTCATCAATCCTCAGAAGGTGAACCGACATGGAACAAAACACAAAAACCACCATGCAAGCCGTCGTCTGCCATGCGCCGAAGGACTACCGTCTGGAGCGCATCAGCAAGCCGGTGGCCCGCGCCAATGAACTGGTGATTCGCATCGGCGCCTGCGGCATCTGCGCCAGTGACTGCAAATGCCACTCGGGCGCGGCCATGTTCTGGGGTGGCGAGAGCCCGTGGGTCAAGGCGCCGGTGGTGCCGGGCCACGAATTCTTCGGCTACGTGGACTCGCTGGGCGAGGGCGCTGAAGAGCACTTCGGCGTGAAGGTTGGCGACAAGGTCATCGCCGAGCAGATCGTGCCCTGCGAGAAGTGCAAATTCTGCAAATCCGGCAAGTACTGGATGTGCGAAGTGCACAACATCTTCGGCTTCCAGAAGGACGTCGCCGAGGGCGGCATGGCGCAGTACATGCGCATCCCGAAAACCGCCATCGTGCACAAGATTCCCGAGTCCGTATCCCTGGAAGACTCGGCGCTGATCGAGCCGATGGCCTGTTCGATCCACACCGTCAACCGTGGCGACGTGCAACTGGACGACGTGCTGGTGATCGCAGGTGCCGGCACCCTGGGCCTGTGCATGGTGCAGGTCGCGGCACTGAAAACGCCGAAGAAACTGGTGGTCATCGACATGGTCGACGAGCGTCTGGAGCTGGCGAAGAAATTCGGCGCCGACGTGGTCATCAACCCCAGCCGCGACAACGCCCGCGAGATCATCAATGGCCTCACCGACGGCTATGGCTGCGACGTGTACATCGAAACCACCGGCGTGCCGATTGGCGTTACCCAGGGCCTGGACCTGATTCGCAAACTAGGCCGCTTCGTCGAGTTCAGCGTGTTCGGCGCCGAGACCAGCGCCGACTGGTCGATCATTGGCGACCGCAAGGAACTGGACGTGCGCGGCGCCCACCTGGGGCCGTACTGCTACCCGATTGCCATCGACCTGTTCGAACGCGGGCTGGTCACATCCGAAGGCATCGTGACCCATGACTTCGGCCTGGATGACTACGCCGAAGCGTTCGCCCTGGCGGACTCGACCCGGTCGATCAAGGTGCTCTTGAAACCCGTGAGTTGAAACCGGCCCTTGTAGCAGCACGGCTTGCCGGCGGGGGCGTATTTGAAATCGCCCCCGCCGGCAAGCCGTGCTGCTACGGAGGGGGGGCGCTGCGAGCCTTAGCGAATACCCAATAACAAGAGAGCGCACGAAGATGGAATACGTCATCGGGGTCGACATCGGCACCCAGAGCACCAAGGCATTGCTGGTGGATGCTTCGGGCCAGATCGTCGCGCAGCACAACCAGGGCTACAAGGTCGACACGCCCAGGCCGCGCTGGGCCGAGCAATGGCCCGAAGTCTGGCTCGACGCCGTAGAAGCCTGCATCGCCAGCTGCATGCGCAAAAGCGGTGTGCCGAAAGACAGCGTCAAATCCCTTTGCGTCAGCAGTCTGTATGGCGGTTCCGGCATCGCAGTCGATGCCCGGATCAAACCGCTGTACCCCTGCCTGATCTGGATGGATCGCCGGGCTGAAGAGCAGGTCGAGTGGGTCAATCGCAACGTCGATCTCGAGCGTCTGTACGCGATCACCGGCAACTCGGTGGACAGCTATTACGGCTTCACCAAGATGCTCTGGCTCAAGGACAGACAGCCCGACGTCTGGGCTGAAACCCGCTACCTGCTGCCGCCCAACAGCTACATCAACTACTGCCTGAGCGGCGAGATCGCGGTGGATCACAGTTCGGCGGGCAATATCGGCGGCGTCTACGATGTGAACGCCCGGGCCTGGTCCGGCGAGATGCTCGATGCACTCGGCATCCCCCAGGCGATGATGCCCGAGCGGCTGGTGCATTCGGGGGATGTGGTCGGCGGGCTTCTCGCCGAGTGGGCCGAGCGCCTGGGGCTGAACGCTGGCATTCCATTGCTCGGCGGTGGCGTCGATGCGGCCATGGCGACCTTCGCCGCCGGGGTTACGCAAGCGGGCAACCATGTGGCGATGATCGGCACCAGCATGTGCTGGGGCTATCTGAATCAGCAGGTCGATGCACGGCACGGGCTGGTGAGTTTTCCCCACGTGTTCAACGGCGCCAAAGACCTCTACATCTTTGGCGGCGCGATCACCGCCGGGGCTTCGGTGAGCTGGTTTCGCGAGCAGTTCTGCCAGGCCGAAGAACAGCAGGCCCGCGAGACCGGCGAAGACAGCCACGCCATCCTCGAACGTGCCGCGATGAACATCCCCGCAGGCAGCGAAGGGGTGTTGTTCCAACCCTACCTGATGGGCGAGCGCAGCCCGGTCTGGGACCCCAAGGCCAGCGGCAGTTTCGTCGGACTGACCCTGTTCCACAGTCGCATCCACCTGTACCGCGCGGTGCTCGAAGGCGTGACATTCGCCCTGCGCCATAACATCGAGGCGGGCACCCGGGGCGCGCAATCGCTGGACCCACGGCTGATCGTGGTCGGCGGCGCGAGCCATTCGGACCTGTGGATGCAGATCATCGCCGACGTCACCAACTTCCCGGTGTACACCATCGTCCAGGAAGTGGAAGCGGCGCTGGGCGCGGCATTGCTGGCGGCCCATGCAGTGGGCCTGGTGGACGAGGGACAGGTGCACAAAGGCTGGGTGCAACTTGAGCGCCGCGCCGAGCCCAATGCTGAAAACGTCGCGCTGTACTCGCGACTGTTCGCTGACTACGTGGCGCTGTATCCGGCGCTCAAACCCATCATGCATCGCCTGCAGGGAGCCTGAATGTGAATAACGTTCGTTTTGATTTCACAGGCCAGCGAGTGCTGGTGACCGGCGCCAGCAGCGGCATTGGCCGGGAAGTGGCGCAGCAGTTACTGGCCTGTGGCGCCGAGGTCTATGCCATGGGCCGCGACCGCTCGGCGCTGGCGGCGCTGGGGTGCCAGGCGATCAGCGTGGACATGGCCGATCAGGCGCAACTGGCAGCGGTGCTGGCCGAGCTGCCGGTGATGCACGGGCTGGTCAACTGTGCGGGCATTTCCATTCTGGAACCGGCTGCGGCGGTCAGCGCCGAGGCGTTCGATCAGGTCATGACCGTCAACGTGCGCGCTGCCGCGATGGTGGCGGCGAGCGTGGCCAGGGCGATGATCGAGGCCAAGGTCGCGGGCAGTATCGTCAACGTGTCGAGCCAGGCCTCGCTGGTGGCGCTGGACGATCACCTGAGCTACTGCGCGTCCAAGGGCGCGATGGACGCCATGACCCGCGTGCAGTGTGGCGAATGGGGCCGGCACGGGATCCGCGTCAATAGCGTCAACCCGACCGTGACCCTGACCCCCATGGCGCAGATGGCCTGGAGCGAACCGAGCAAGCGCGACCCGGCGTTGGCGGCGATTCCTCTTGGGCGATTTGCCGAGACGTCAGAAGTGGCCGGGCCGATCCTGTTCCTGCTCAGCAGCGCGGCGTCGATGATCAGCGGGATATCGATGCCGATTGATGGGGGCTACACCAGCCGCTGAGTTCCCTTGTAGGAGCGCGCTTGCCCGCGACCGCGTAGGGCCGGACAACATTTGCGTGCCTGACCCAACGCCGTCGCGGGCAAGCGCGCTCCTACAGATTCAGGCGCCCACCCCATTCTCCAGCTCCCCCGCAATCACCACCTTGGCCTTGGGCAGATACCGGTCGGCGATGCGCTCCAGCAGCAGGGTCACGGCGCTGGTTCCTGCCCGCGACGCATCGTGGGCGATACAGGCGATGGGGATGCCGAAGATGTCGGCAAACGGCAGGCGGTCGATGCCGCAGATCGGCAGGCTGTCATGGGCGATGCCGCGATCCCGCAGTGCGCGCATGGCCCCCAGGGTAATCAACTGGTTGAAGCCGAAAATCGCGTCAGGCACCGGCTGCTGGTCCAGGTAGGCGAGGGTGCTCTGGTAGGACGGCTCAAGGGTGTAGTCGCCTGCGAACACGTCCAGTTGCACGTCTTTGCCACTCTCGGCCAGCGCTGCCTTCACACCCTTCAGACGCTCCTCGGAAATCCGCGAATGCGCAGGCCCGGTCAGCACCAGCAGGCGCCGCATGGCAGGGCTCTGGGCCAGCAGGTAGCGCGCACCTTTCAAGCCGCTGTGGTAGTTGTCCAGCACCACATGGCTGAAGGGGCTGCCGTGCAGCGCGCGGTCCAGCTGTACTACCGGGACGTCGCCGTTGCCCAGGCGGCTGAGGTAGTTGGGTTGATATTCAGGTTCGTCCGAAACCGGCGACAGCACGATCCCCGCCACGCGATAGCTGAGCAGGGTGTCCACCGCCTTGCGCTCAAGTTCTTCGGAGCCGTCGGTGTCCACCAGCATGATGGTGTAGCCGTGCTTTTTCGCCTCGCGGGAGATGGCCTTGATCATCTCGCTGTAGAAGGGGTTGTCCACGGACGCGGTAATCACCCCGATAATCATGCTCTCGCTGCGCTTGAGGCTGCGGGCAAAAGCGTTGGGCACGTAGTCCAGTTCCTGGGCAACTTCCAGGATGCGGGCCAGGGTCGCAGGCTTGACCAGGTCGGGCTTGTTCAATGCCCGGGAAACCGTGACCGGGGTCATGTTCACGCGGCGGGCGATGTCGGAAATGGTGACGGGGGCTTTTTTGCTCATGGACTTCTGGCGGCCTTGAAACGGGACAGCCTGCGAAACGCTCGCACAGCTGACAGATGATGCAAGGCTAGCACGATGCGAGTGCTTGGGGATGCGTTGAAGTTAGTTGATGTTAACGTTTTCATACGGAGCTTTCAGCGGGAAATGCCGCTGTTGTGCTCGTGATCCCATCGCGGCGGTCCGTGAGGCTATCACCTCGACAGGGGAGTTTTTCGACGTTTGTACGCACTTTGTGGATAATGTGTGTACTTTTCATAGGTCTGGAGGGTTCATGACCGCGCCTGCTTCATCTTCTCGCGACTTCTTCATCGCCGCGCTCGCCCTGTTGATCGCCATGCTCGGTACCACGCTGCCGACGCCGCTGTACGCGATCTACCAGCAACGACTGGGGTTTGACGCGAGCTGGCTGACGATCATCTTCTCCATCTATGCCGCAGGTGTACTCGCAGCCTTGCTGGCGGTTGGCAGTTGGTCCGATCAGGTGGGGCGCCGCCCGATGCTGTTGGCGGGCTTGTTGATGGGTGCGTTGAGCGCCGGGATCTTCCTTTACACCGACTCGGTCACGGGCTTGTTGATCGGCCGGCTGTTCTCGGGTTTTTCGGCGGGCATCATGACCGGCACCGCGACCGTGGCCGTGATCGAACTGGCCCCCAAAACCTTCAAGAACGCCACTTTGATGGCCACTGCCGCAAACATGCTGGGTCTGGGCATGGGGCCTCTGCTTGCCGGGTTCACTTCCCAGCATCTGCCGGACCCGCTGCACCTGGTGTTCTACGTGCATCTGGCATTGCTGCTGCTCGCGGGGCTGGGCGTGGCAGCGATCCGCGAAACCGTGCAGCGCCCGGCGCAACTGAAACTCAGCATCCAGAAACCGTCAGTGCCGCCGTCGGTGCGCGCCGTGTTCATCCCGGCCTCGATTGCCGGGCTTGCAGGGTTCAGCGTGGCGGGGCTGTTCACCAGCATGGTGCCATCGGTGATGATCCACATCATGCAAGTCCACGGCGGGCTGCTGATCGGTGCAGTGATCGGCCTGTTCTTCGTCGCGTCCATCGTCGGGCAGGCGTTGCTGCAATGGCTGCCCAAGGCGCAACACATGACCCTGGGCTGCGTCGGGCTGGTGTTCGGCATGATCTGCCTGGGCTTGAGCATCGCCTGGGCTCAACTGCCGTTCTTGGTGGCGGCGGGCTTTCTGGCCGGAGCAGGGCAGGGCATGATCCTGCGCGCAGCCATTGGCGCGGTGACGGCCAGCAGCCCGCCTGACCAGAAAGCCGCCGTGACCTCTGCGTATTTCGTGGTGCTGTACATCTCGATTTCGGTGCCAGTGGTGGCCGTCGGGTTCAGCGTACGGGCCTTCGGCCTTGAGCACGTGGGCGAATTCTTCGCAGGCCTGGTGACCGTCGTCGCGCTGCTGGCGATGGTCAGCATGAAATGGGTGCAGTCCCGCACTACGGTTGCAAATCCAACGCCAGCCCCGTAGCAGTCCGGCTTGCCGGCGTCGGCGATCTGAAGAAAGCCCCGCCGGCAAGCCGTGCTGCTACGAACTGCGGATCACTTGGCGATCGGGTCCAGCCCGCTGGCCTTGATCGCCGGCGCCGCCGCAGACGAACTCAGGAATTCCAGAAACTGCCTGGCCTGTTCCGGATGCTTGCTCTTGGTTACCACGCCTGCCGAGTACAACGTCATCTGCTGCGCCTGATCGGGAATCAGGCCGACGATGTCGATCCCTTCAACCGGCTTCAATTCGCTCAACTGCTGAAAGCCGATCTCGGCGTCTCCCCGCGCGACCACCTCTCCCACAGGCGTCGCCGGAATCATCTGGCTCTTGCTCTGGATGCGGTCGGCGATGTGCATCTGGTTGAACAGCACGCGGGACAGGTACACGCCGCTGGCGCTGTCGGAATAGGCGATGCTTCTGGCGTCGATCAACGTCTGTTTGAAGGCTTCCATGGTGCTGATGTCCGGGTGCGGCGCGCCATGTTTCACCGCCATGGCGATGTAGGACTTGCCCAGGTCCACGCGGGATTTCGGATCGACCTGGCCGTCCTTGATCAGCTTGTCCAGCGCGGCGCCGACCATCAGCACCACATCCGCCGGCTCCTGGCGCGCCAGGCGGTTTGGAATGGCCTGGGGCGTCGCGCCCATGGACGGCGCCACCTCGCCCTGCAGGCGCACGCCGACGCGCTGTTCATAGTCGGGCGTCACGGCCTTGAACGCACCCATGATGCCGCCGGAGCTCAGGACTATCAGTTGTACGGGGGCTTGCGGGGTGGCTGCATGAACGAAGGCCGCCGGAATGAAGGACAGGGCGGCGCTGAGCAGATAGGGCAGAATTCTTTTCATGAAGATGAACCTGAAAATATTGGAAAGTGGCTCTGACGATATGAAAAACAGCGCGGGCAGTATGTGGCAATCCCGCGGTGAGTAAATCCCTTTCTTGTAAAGCATTGAGTCACAGACGCCGTTCGCCGGGTCAGGTTCAGTCAGGGCCCGATGTCTGAAAACGACACGCTGTTTGCGCATCCCTCAAGAAACATTCGGCTGCGCCGATGCTCATGGCGACACCTCTCATCTTTTCTGGAAGTTCGCCGTCCATGTTCAATAAACGTCTCAAGCAAGAGTTGGCTGCCCTGCGCGAAGAACTTTCGTCGGTGGAGCAGGTGCGCAGCAGCCTGGACAGCGAAATGCTGGCGATGCGCCTCGATCCGCAAGGCCGGATCGAGTCGGTGAACGGCAACTTCGAAGAGGAGATGCATTACCGCAATTCGGACCTCGTGGGCCGCGCCATCGAAGAGCTGGTGCCTGCGCACGTGAAGAATTCGGATTTCAACCACCGCATGAAATCAGCCATCAGCCGGGGCGAACACCTGAGCGGTGCTTTGCGCCTGATGCGCGGCAACGGTCAGGAAGCCTGGCTGCGGTCCATCGTGCAGCCGGTGCGCAACAGCGGCGGGCGGGTGATGTATTTCACGGTTCACGCCAGTGACCTGACCCGCACCATCGAGGCCTCCCGCGAACACGAAAACCTGATCGAAGCCCTGCAACGCTCCACTGCCGTGATCGAGTTCAACCTCGACGGTGAAGTGCTGTCGGCCAACGAGCGTTTCCTGGGATCGATGGGCTACTCGCTGGCGCAGATCCAGGGTCACCACCACCGCATGTTCTGCGAGACCCAGGAGGCCAACTCGGCGGAATACGCCGCATTCTGGGACAAGCTGCGGCGCGGCGAGTACGTGGCCGGGCGTTTCAAGCGGGTTGACAGCCGTGGCCGCGAGGTCTGGCTGGAGGCATCCTATAACCCCATCACCGACGCCCACGACCGCCTGTACAAAGTGGTGAAATTCGCCACCGTCATCACCGAACAGGTCAACCGCGAGAACGCCGTGGCCGAGGCCGCGAATATCGCCTTCAGCACCTCGCAGCAGACCGACGGCAGCGCGCAGAAAGGCGCCGCCGTGGTGCAGCAGACCGTGGAGGTCATGCGCGAACTGGCCCAGCACATGGAACAGGCTGCCGAGCGCATCGCGGCGCTGGACAAGCAATCGCAACTGATCGGCTCGATCATCCAGAGCATCAGCAGCATCGCCGACCAGACCAACCTGCTGGCCCTCAACGCCGCCATCGAAGCTGCCCGCGCCGGTGAGCAAGGACGTGGTTTCGCGGTCGTCGCCGACGAAGTCCGCCAACTGGCCTCGCGCACCAGCAAGGCCACCGAAGAAATCGTCGGCGTGGTCAAGCAGAACCAGCAACTGGCCGAGCAGGCGGTGAACGTGATCATCAGCGGCAAGCAGCAGGCCCAGACAGGCCTTGAGCTGGCCGGGGAGGCGGGGTCGGTGATCGTCGAGATCCAGGACGGCGCGCAACGAGTGGTCAGCGCGGTGGGGCAGTTTGCCAATCAGTTGTCGGGTTGATCAACCCACATCAAAATGGTTTTTGCTTCACCATTTTTGTTAGAAAACAGCGTTTTTTCTTTAAAATCGTTCAAAGCCGCCCGGATCATTCATCGGGCGGCTTTTTTTAGCCCAGAAATTTCGCGACCAGCGCAACGATTTCCGCTCTGATACCGGCGTCTTCCAGCAAAGGGTATTGCTTGAGCAGCTTGTTTCCCACTTGTCCCTCAGACTGATGGACGGAGCGGATGATGCGGTCAATGTCCGCATCCGGTCCTTCAAAGACATTCTTGATCGCGTCGCGCAGCAACTGGTGATTGCGCAGGATGCTGGCTTCGTCGCGCATCTCTTTCTCGACCGCCTGGCGTAGCACCCGAGCGAGGTATTGGGCGTGGGCAGTCAGGTCGATATAGCGCCAGGCCGGGGCGGTGTCGGCGAATCCGTCGTAGTGCAGATTCGACTCCATCCCGTCGGCGTATTTCACATAGCCCTCGAAGCGAACGGCGGGCTCGATCATCTGCATCAATGGGCGTGAGAACTCATCGAGCACCTGATCGTAGTTCTGCGGGCGCAACGTGTGATCCTGCATCACTGCAGAGACCGGCAGGATGTAAGGGGCAGGGACGGCCTTGTCTCGACGCAGGATGTCGTTGATCAGGAAGCGCGAGATTCGCCCGTTTCCGTCGCTGAGCGGATGGATGTACACGAAGCCGAACGAGATGGCCGCAGCCCGCAGGATCGACGAACTGCCCCGGGTATTGATCTCGAAGGCCTGCAATCCTTGCAGCATGGCTTCGATTTCCTGCCAGTCGGGAGCCAGGTAATGCAGCACATTCTGAAAGCCCCGGGTCTGGCCGACGAATACCGGAGACTGGCGAATGCCATAGGACAGCGCCCGCGGCCCGAGAATCTCCTGCTGGATCGCGGCGATCTGGTCCTGAGTCAGGGGAGGAGCACCCACCCCGCAACGCTGTTCCATCACGGCAGCGAAGCGCTTGATGCGATCGGTCTGCTGTTCTTCATGCTCGATGGCGAAGCTGGATCTGCTTTCCTTGATCGTCAGCCACACCGCGCTGCGCAAGAGGGTGTCGTGACCAAACTCGACCCCAAGGCGTGCCAGTTCGGCATTGAGGTCATAGTCGATCAGTCCGGCCAGCGCTTGCGTGATGCGAATGAGCGGGCAGAAGTGCGCAGTCCCCGGCAGATTGTCGATCACCCTCCAGCGCGAATTGCGTTGAGGTGCCTGGCTGACCAGATAGCGTTCACCGTCCATGAACTCGACGTAGTTACCCTTTTCGACGCCGGGATAAGCGAGCGCCGGGTTGCCAAACCATTCATACAGAAAGCAGGCGCGCCGGGCATACTGCCCGGTTGGCTCGGCTCTGATCCACTGTTCAAGCTCGGCAGGGTCTATGCGCGAAAACAGCCGGGCGAGGAGCTCAAGGTGAATGGGCTCACGCTTGAAGGCGAAGGTCAGGTGTTCGGCCAGGGTGGGGCCGGGTTGATACTGGGCAGGGAAGACTTGTTCGAGGACGCCATCGACGATGCTGTCCTTGCGCATGCTGCCGATCTTGCTGCGCACTTTCAGCGGCTGGCACACAGCGACCTCGTAGGTCTGTGCAAGCCAGGCGTAACCGGCGCAATGGCGCATGTGAAGTCCTCAAAAGAGTTACGGGTTCCTCATTATTGTTAGAAAAAGGGCTTTCGTCTTTAAAATCATTAAAAAAGCCGCATCGGATTGTACATCCGACGCGGCTTGATCGCGCCCACGCTCCGCGTGGGTATGCAGCCCGTGACGCTCTGCGTCAGACGGTCGCCCGGTTACACCTTGAAGTGGCTGACCAGCATCTGCAACTGGTTGCCCAAGCGTGCGAGTTCGACGCTGGAGGCTGCCGTCTCTTCGCTGGCGGCGGCGGTCTGTTCGGAGACGTCGCGCACGTTGATGATGCTGCGGCTGATTTCCTCGGCCACCGAGCTTTGCTGCTCGGCTGCCGCTGCGATCTGCTGGTTCATCGCCTGGATGTTGGACACCGTGTTGGTGATGCTTTCCAGCGAGGTGCCGGCCTTGCGGGTCAGGGCCACGCTGCTGTCGGTGAGGTTGCGGCTGCTGAGCATGATGTCCGACACCTGGCGGGTGCCGTTCTGCAAGGCAGCGACCAGACCTTCGATTTCTTCAGTGGACTGCTGGGTGCGCTGGGCCAGGCCGCGCACTTCGTCGGCCACCACCGCGAAGCCACGACCGGCTTCACCGGCACGGGCCGCTTCGATGGCAGCGTTGAGCGCCAGCAGGTTGGTCTGCTCGGCCACGGCCTTGATCACGTCCATCACCTTGCCGATCTTGTCGCTTTCCTGTTCCAGCACGCTCATGGCATCGGTGGAACGCACAACTTCGCTGGCCAGCTTCTCGATCTGGGCAATCGCCTCGCCCACGACCCGGTCGCCGTCCCGGGCTTCCAGGTCGGCAGCGCTGGCCGCGACCGAAGCCTGCTCGGCGTTGCGTGCGACTTCGTGAACGGTGGCCGACATTTCGTGCATGGCGGTGGCCACCTGATCGGTCTCGACCTTCTGGCTGTTGACCCCGGCGCTGGTCTGCTCGGTGACCGCCGACAGCTCTTCGGCGGCGCTGGCGATCTGGGTGACGCTGTCGCGAATCCCGCCGATCAGGTCGCGCAGGGTGGTGCCCATGCGCTGGATGCCTTGTTGCAGGACGCCGAGTTCGTCCTTGCGGGTGACGATCAGGTCGTGGGACAGATCGCCCGAGGCGATGCGGTCGACCACGGCCAGGGTTTGCTGCAAGGGCGTGGTGATCTGGCGGGTGATCAGCACGGCGGCCAGGGCGCCGAGAATCAATGCCAGCAGGGTCGCGGCGATCTGCAGGGTGCGCGCCTGCTGGGTATCGGAATCGCCCAGGGTGACTTGCAGGTCGATCAACTGGTTGGTCAGCTTGATGATGACGGCTTGTTCGTCCGTCATCTCGGCGCGTGCAGCGTTGATGTTGTCGGTGGCGGTCTTGAAGCCCTGGACCGAGCTGCGGTAGCCGATCAGCGAGGCCTCCAGTTGCTTGAGACGCTCGGCCTGGGTGCCGCCGAAGGTGGCGTTGAGCTTTTCAAGGCCTGCGATGGCGCTGGACAGCTGGCGGGTCGCAGCTTCTTCGGTCTTGGCGGAGACGCTGCCGGTGTAGCCACGCACTTCGTAGCGCACCAGCATCACGTCTTCCTTGGCCTTGATGATGTCCTGGTACTGGGCGAAACGACGCTCGTCGGTCGGGTCCATTTTCATCACGTCATCGTTGATCTGCGCGATCAGCTCGGCGGCCTTCACCGCATCGACGCCCATGTCGGCGCGCACGGTGGCGCTGGCCTTGTAGCCGTCGCGCATCTTGTTCAGCGAGGTCTGGTAGGCGCTGATCTGTTCACCCAGTGCCTTGATGAGCGGAACGTTCGCAGGATTGACGAAGGTGCTCTGCAGGAACTGCTGCTGCGCCTTGTAGGCGTCGAGTGCGGTCTGCACAGTCTGCGCCACGGTTTCGTCGCCGTTGCTGAGCATGTATTGCAGGCGGGTGATGCGCAGGTCGGTGAGTTTGTTGGTCAGCTTGGAAATGTCAGCGACCCGGTCGCTGCGAAATTTCATGCTGCCAAGGCCATTCCAGCCGATCAGCGCAAGCAGGGCAGTGAAAATCAGTACGACGCCAAAGCCGAGGGCCAGCTTCATGTTGACGCTGATGTTGGCGAACCAGCTCTTCATCAAATATCTCCAGGATGTCCGTGTTCAGTAGTCGTCAGCTGGGAGCGTTGTTGTTATGGAAGGCCAGCGAAACAGTCAGATGTGAGAGTGCATCGGCTGCGTCGCGAAATTCTGAAAGAAATGTCCTACAAAGAGTGGCACGTGCCCGTAGCAGCACGGCTTGCCGGCGGGGGCGTCCTCGAAATCGCTCCCGCCGGCAAGCCGTGCTGCTACGTAGTCGTCAGGGCGTTACAGCTTTCTGGCGCCGTCAAACGCTGGCGTCAACTTTCCCGCCCCGCCTGTACCAGAGATGAAATATTTCAACTATCGACCGTGGTCGCGAGCCCATATCGTGTACTGGCTAAATCCTCCGCCAATGGTGGCGTATTACTAGAACCAGTACGGAAGCCGCGTCATGGAACCTGTTCAGCGATTCACCACCCTCGACAGTTTTCGAGGGGTATGCGCAGTGTTGGTCGTGTTTTTCCATCTGCATGTCGTTGATACTTTTGTCGAGCTGCCGTTTTTCCGTCGAGATGAGGTGCTGCTCAACTTCTTCTTTGTGCTCAGCGGGTTTGTCCTGGCCCACAGCTATGGCATGAAGCCGAATCTCTCGTTCAAGTCCTTCTTCATTTCCAGGTTTTTCCGCATCTACCCGCTGCACCTGGTGATGCTCGGGGTGTTCCTGGTGTTCGAGACGCTGCGCTGGCTGGCCTACAAGAAAGGCTTCTATCTCAATAACGTGCCCTTCACCGGGTTGTTCGACCCTCGGGAAATCCTGCCGAACCTGTTCCTGGTGCAGGCCTGGACGCCGTTCACTGAACCCATGTCGTTCAACTATCCGTCCTGGACCATCAGCATCGAGTTCTACCTCTACATGCTGTTCGGCATGCTGTGCCTGTTGTCCCTGCGCAATCGCTTCCTGATGTTTGCCTGCGTGTCGGTGCTGGCGTTCGTGTTGATCTTCTCCGGCAATGAACCCTTGGTTGAGCGCGCAATGCAGGGGCTGTCGTGCTTCTTTGCCGGTAACGTCACCTACCTGGGCTATCTGCTGATTCGCGACCGGTTCATCCCAAGGCCCTGGCTGATGACCGTGCTGGAGTGCGCGGTGATGTACGCCACCTGGTGGATTGTCATGAATGACTTCGACCACCGCCTGCCCATCGGCAGCCTGACGTTCTGTGGGCTGGTGCTGTTGTTCGCGTTCGAGGGCGGGCTGGTCTCGGCGTTTCTCAAGACCGGGGTGTTCGTGCTGCTGGGCAAGCTTTCGTATTCGATCTACATGACCCATGCAGCCTTGATCTTCTGCTTTTCGGCGATCTTCATCGTCGCGCAGAAGGTGACCGGGCAACCGCTGGCGCCGATGATCGACGGGCAACGCTTCATGGACACGGGCTCCGTGTTTTTCAACAACCTGTTCGCCGTGGGTGTGACGCTGCTGGCGGTGGGGCTTGCGGCGCTGGCGCACAAATACATCGAGATGAAGGGCTATGAGCTGGGCAAGCGGGTGGCGAATCCTGCGGCGTCCAGGCCCGCCGCCGAACCGGCTGATACCCGCTTGAGAACTCGGGCGACGGTCAGCGATTGAGCCAGGCGGCCATGCCCAGTCCGGCGGCGCGGCCACTGGCAAAACAGGCGGTGAGCAGATAGCCGCCGGTGGGGGCTTCCCAGTCGAGCATCTCACCGGCGCAGAACACCCCCGGCATGGCGCTGAGCATCAGTTGCTCATCCAGCGCTTCGAAAGTCACGCCACCGGCGGTGCTGATCGCCTCGTCCAGCGGGCGGGGGCGGATCAGTGTCAGCGGCAGGTGTTTGATCGCCTGGGCCAGCGCTGCCGGATCGGCGAACGACTCGGCTGGCGCCAGTTCGCGCAGCAATGCCGCCTTGACTCCGTCGATCCCGACCTGACTGTGCAGATGCCTGGACATCGAGCGCGAGCCACGGGGTTTGCTCAGGGCCTTGTGGATATCTTGCAGACGCTTGCCGGGCAGCAGGTCGATCTCGACCGTGGCCTCGCGCTGCTGGTTGATCGCCTCGCGGATCTGCGCCGACAGCGCGTAGACCAGGCTGCCTTCAATGCCGGTGGCAGTGACCACGCATTCGCCCAGGCGCAATTCCTGACCCTGCAACCCCATGGCGATGTTCTTCAGCGGCGCCCCGGCAAACTTGCCCTTGAGCACATCACTCCAGCCTGACACTTCGAAGCCACAGTTGGCCGCCTGCAACGGCGCCATCTGCACACCGCGCTGTTCCAGCAGCGGCAGCCACGCGCCATCCGAGCCCAGCCGCGCCCAACTGGCGCCGCCCAACGCGAGCAAGGTGGCATCCGGCTGGATCGTCAATTCGCCTTCGGGGTTGGCGATGCGCAGGCTGCCATCGGCATTCCAGCCCAGCCAGCGATGGCGGGTGTGGATAACTACGCCGGCGTCGCGCAGGCGCTTGAGCCAGGCACGCAGCAACGGCGCGGCTTTCATGTCGGTAGGAAAAACCCGGCCGGAGGTGCCGACGAAGGTCTGGATGCCCAGCCCGTGAATCCATTCGCACAGCGCCTGGGCGTCCAGGCCACGCAGTAGGGGTGCGATCATCGGTGCGCGTTCGGCGTAGCGCGAGAGAAAGGCCGGGTAGGGCTCGGAGTGGGTGATGTTCATGCCGCCGACGCCGGCCAGCAGGAATTTGCGCCCAACCGATGGCATGGCGTCGTACAGATCGACCTTGCACCCGGCCTGGCTCAGCACTTCGGCGGCCATCAAACCCGCAGGCCCACCCCCGATGATGGCGACGGATTTTGCGGAGTTGGCGGCACTGGAAGTCATGGGCAAGCTGCGGATCGATGAAGTAGGGCGCGCATTCTACCCGAGCCTCGTGACGAACGAGCGACCTGTGGAAAACTATTGAGCAAAAAACGTACAGCGTGCGCCAGGCCTTGCGCGGTGTGGGGTCTGAACCCTTGCACTCAGGTTATCCACAGGCCGCTCCACAGCGGATGTGGGTAACTGACCGATACTGTAGGAGCGCGCTTGCCCGCGACCGCGATCTGCCTGTGCCGTAAATGTTGGCTGATACTCCGCGATCGCGGGCAAGCGCGCTCCTACAGGGTGTATCGTTTCAGAGTCCTTCCGAGACCCACACCCGCTGCGCGCTGTGATGCAAAATCCCGTGCCGACGCGCCAGCGCCTCGCGATCCGTGCTGTATCCACCGCCGATCACGCCCATCACCGGGATGTCCCGCCCCAGGCAGTGACGCATCACGGCTTCATCGCGGCGGGCCACACCGCTGTCGGTCAGTTGCAGGTAGCCCAGGGCATCGTCCTTGTGCACGTCGACGCCTGCGTCGTACAGCACCAGGTCAGGTTGATACAGCGGCAGCAGGTAATTGAGCGTGTCGTCGACTACCTTCAGGTAATCGGCGTCGCCCATGCCCATCGGCAGCGGGATGTCCCAGTCACTTTGCGCCTTGCGCGCCGGGAAGTTCTTTTCGCAGTGCAGCGAGACCGTGATCGCGTCTTCGGTGTGTTCCAGAATCCGCGCCGTGCCGTCACCTTGATGCACGTCGCAGTCGAAGATCAGCACCCGGTGCACCCGGCCGCTCTGCAGCAGGAAATGGCTGATGATCGCCAGGTCGTTGAAGATGCAGAAACCGGCGGGGTAGTCGTAATGAGCGTGGTGGGTGCCACCGGCCAGATGGCAGGCCAGGCCGTGCTGCAGGGCCTTTTCGGCCGTCAGCAGCGAGCCGCCGACGGCGCGCACCGTACGTCGGGCCAGATCCTCGCTCCAGGGCAGGCCCAGGCGGCGTTGGTCCTCGCGGGAAAGGTCTCCGTCCATGTACCGACGGATGTAGGACGGATCATGGGCCAGCGCAAGAATGTCCTCCGGGCAGATCTGCGGACGAAACAACTGAGCATCCGTGGTCAGGCCGCTGTCGATAAGGTGGTCGTGCAGCAGCCGGAACTTGTCCATCGGGAAACGATGGTCGGGTGGAAACTCGGGGCTGTAGTCTTCGTGGTAGATAAGTGGAAGAGACATGGTGCGCACGTGCAGGATTCGAGAGGCAATCTTGCCAGTTATGGCCGCGAGCGCACAGGGAATTGCCCAACAAGTGGGCTGTCGGACTGACAGCCATTCGGGAAGCGGGGCAGGGGAGACGTTTCAATGGAGCCGATACTCGAGCTCAATAGCGCACGCTTGCTGATGCGCCAGTGGCGCGATGACGATTTGCAGGCGTTCGCGGCGATGTGCGCCGATCCGCAGGTCATGCGGTACTTTCCGGCACCCATGAGCCGCCTGGAGAGCGCCAAGATGATCGGGCGCATTCGTGGCCATTTCGCCGAATACGGTTTCGGCCTTTGGGCGCTGGAGCGCAAGGACACCGGCCAATTCATCGGTTTCACCGGGCTGAACGTGGTGGGCTTCGACGCATCCTTCACCCCGGCGGTGGAGATCGGCTGGCGCCTGGCCCGCGAGCACTGGGGGTTGGGTTACGCCAGCGAAGCGGCCTGGACCGTGCTCGGCTGCGGTTTCGAGCACGTGGAGCTGGACGAGATCGTGTCCTTTACGGCGGTCAGCAACCTGCCTTCGCAAAAGGTCATGCAGGCCATCGGCATGCGTCATGAGCCGAGCGACGATTTCGAGCATCCGAACCTGCCCGCCGAGCACCCGTTGCGCCCGCATGTGCTGTACCGCATCAACCGTCAGCAGTGGCTCGCCACCTTGTGATTGGCGGGAATCGCGCTACAAACATCTGTATCATTTCGCACAGACTGTGACGAATACGTGCGAGACGACTGTGTGTGAGGAGCTGGGAATGAGCCATGTGCTGGATGATCTGGTAGCGCTGCTGAGCCTTGAACCGATCGAAGAAAACCTTTTCCGTGGCCGCAGCCAGGACCTGGGCTTTCGCCAGCTGTTTGGCGGGCAAGTGCTGGGCCAGTCGTTGTCGGCGGCGAGCAAGACCGTCGAAGACGCCCGCCATGTGCATTCGTTGCACGGCTATTTCCTGCGCCCGGGTGACGCCCATCTGCCGGTGGTCTACCAGGTTGACCGGGTTCGCGACGGCGGCAGCTTCAGCACCCGGCGCGTGACGGCGATCCAGAAGGGGCACCCGATCTTCACCTGCAGCGCGTCATTTCAATACGACGAAGAAGGCTTCGAGCACCAGAGCCAGATGCCGCAAGTGGTCGGTCCGGAAAACCTGCCTTCGGAACTGGAGCTGATGCGCCAGCGCGAGCACCTGATTCCGGCGCACATGAAAGACAAGCTGCTGTGCCCCAAACCCATCGAGTTTCGCCCGGTGACCGAGTCCGACCCCTACAACCCCAAGCCGACCGATCCTGTGAAATACGTGTGGTTCCGGGCCGATGGCGAGTTGCCGGACATCCCCGCGCTGCACAAATACATGCTCGCCTACGCCTCGGACTTCAATTTGCTGACCACCTCCCTGCTGCCTCACGGCAAGACGGTCTGGCAGAAAGACATGCAGATCGCCAGCCTCGACCATTCGCTGTGGTTCCACGGTGAACTGCGCGCCGATGACTGGTTGCTCTACGCGATGGACAGTCCCTGGGCCGGCAATTCCCGTGGCTTCTCTCGCGGCAGCGTGTACAACCGCGCAGGTACGCTCGTAGCCTCGGTCAGCCAGGAAGGGTTGATTCGCCATCGCAAGGACTGGGCATGAGCCTTTCGCAGCTGCGCCACTGGGTATTCGACATGGACGGCACGCTGACCATCGCCGTGCATGACTTCCCGGCCATCAAGCGTGCGCTGGGCATTCCCCAGGAAGACGACATTCTCGGCCATCTGGCAGCCTTGCCCGCCGATGTTGCGGCGGCCAAGCATGCGTGGTTGCTGGAACATGAGCGTGAACTGGCAGTGGCGTCGAAGCCTGCGCCGGGTGCCGTGGAACTGGTCAAGGAGCTGGCCGGGCGTGGCTATCGCCTGGGCATCCTGACCCGCAACGCCCGGGAGCTGGCCCACGTGACGCTGAAGGCCATCGGGATTGCCGACTGTTTTCACGTCGATGACGTGCTGGGCCGCGACGAAGCACCGCCCAAGCCCGATCCAGGCGGGCTGCTCAAACTCGCTCAGGCCTGGAACGTCGAGCCGTCGAAGATGGTGATGGTCGGTGATTACCAGTTCGACCTGGCCTGCGGCAAAGCCGCGGGGACGCACACCGTGCTGGTCAACCTGCCCGAAAACCCCTGGCCGGAACTGACCGACTGGCATGCCGATGATTGCACGGCGTTGCAGGCGATGATTGGTGCGTGATTAGCCGCACGGCTTGCCAGTCGTGGTGACGCCAGAATCGCCCCGCCGGCAAGCCGTGCTGCTACGGGGTCTGTGCCGCTCGGTGAAGTCGAGGCATTCCACAGATCCGTAGCAGCACGGCTTGCCGGCGGGGGCGTCCTCTAGATCGCTATCGCCAGCAAGCCTTGCTGTTACGCAAGGACGTCAGTCAATTGCTTTTAAACAACGCCGCCTGCCCCTCGGGCGAGGTGAACATCGCGTCGCCGTTGTGACCCACGCCTTTGACCTCGACCACACGCTGGTTCAAGCCCTCGGGATGGCGCTTGGTCAGGTAATCGAAGAAGTTGTGCCCGCGCACCAGGCGATAAGGCCCTTGCGCTTCGGCGCCGCAGTCCTTGTCCAGTGCCGGATGATTCGGGTCGGTGTCCTGCTCGCCCAACAGGTAGGTGACGTCGCGTTTCACATAGGCCGCTTCAAGCTCGGCCGCCGTTTCCTTGCCCGCATAAGGTGGCAACTTGTTCAGGCCGTACTTCCAGGTGTCGAAGCCCGGGCAACTGGCGGTGGTCACCGGCAGCGGACGGGTCGCGTCGAAGTACGCATAGGAAGACGGGTTGGCGATCACATACCGCAGCTTGATGCCTTCCTTCCTCAGTAGCGCATCCTCCTTGCCGCCGATCATTGCGTAGCGCTGCACCACCTGCGCGCCACCGGAGTGCCCGGCAATCACGACTTCCTTGAGGTTGGGGAACAGCTTGCTGTCGGAGAGGCGCTTGAGAATATGGTCGATGACCACGAACGAGCTGACAGGCTTGGCCCCCAGCGACTTGTCGCCTGCCATCCAGTCATTGCGATGCCAGCGCAGGACGGTTTCCGGCAGATGGTGAGCAGTGATGTCTTTCTCATCGAGGAACTGCGGCGCAATCAGCAGGGTTTTCGACCGCTGCTTGGACTGGTTGGCCGCGCGCTCGACGCTGCGCAGGTAGGTCTGGGCATTGCGCAAACGCCCGTGAAGCACAATCACCACTCGCTGGATCTGCGGGCTCGGGCGCACCCAGCTCTGGCTCAGCCCCAGGGTGGCCTGGGACGTTCCGTTGATCAGCAGCCGGTCGGGGCTGATGGATTTGACCGCCTGATCCGCAGCATGAGCGGTTACGCTCATCAGGGTGCCCAACAACAGGATCGAAAGCGGTTTCATCATGTGATCAGAGGCTCTTGGCGGCGAATGTATCGCATTGGTTGATTTGTCCCTGGGCAAAACCTGCCTTGAACCAGCGCACGCGCTGGGCAGACGTCCCGTGGGTGAACGAGTCCGGTACTACACGTCCCTGGCTTTGCTGCTGCAAACGGTCATCGCCGATGGCATTGGCCGCATTCAGCGCCTCTTCAATATCACCGGGTTCGAGCCAGTTCAAACGCTTTTGCGCGTTATAGGCCCAAACACCGGCAAGGCAGTCCGCCTGAAGCTCCTGGCGCACCAGCAGGCCGTTGTCACCCTCCATGCGCATGCCGCGCTGACGGGCGGCGTCAACTTTAGCCGAAACCCCGAGCAAGGTCTGCACATGATGGCCAACTTCATGCGCAATCACGTACGCCTGGGCAAAATCCCCGGCCGCCTTGAAACGCTGGCTCATCTCCTGGAAGAACGCCATGTCCAGGTAAACCCGCTGATCCCCCGGGCAATAGAACGGACCACTGGCCGAGGTGGCATAACCGCAGGCCGACTGCACCTGGCCACGGAACAGAATCAGCGTCGGGTCCTTGTACTGCCGCCCGCCTGCCTGGAACAGCTGGCGCCAGGTGTCCTCGGTGTCCCCCAGAATCGCCCGCACGAACTCCGCCTGCTCATCGTTGGCCGGCGGCGCCTGACGCGTCTGCGGATTGACCGCCGACGTCTGCTGCTGGCCCATCTGCCCGGCGATCTGCCCCAGGATCTGCATCGGGTCCTGACCGGTCAGCAGGCCAATGGCGACAATGATCACAATCCCGCCAAGCCCCAGCCCCTTGCCCCCAATGCGCAACCCACCCCCACCCCCGGTGTCGTCGCGCGCATCGACGACGTTGTCACTGCGACGTCCTTTTTTCCAGAGCATGGTAGGAACCCTCGGTTAGTGGTGTAGGAAGTGTAGACGGCGGGGGAGGCCGGCCGTCTGGTTAGCCGGGAGTTAAGAGGGGGGGAGGTGAGGAATGGTTCAGGGCATGCTCTCGAAAGGCGAATATGCCCTGAATGCTGAGGCTGATCAGCGGCTTTTGACCGAGTAGTACAGCACCGCCATGCAGGTACAGTTGATTAGCAGCCAGATATTAATCGCCCAGATTCGCTGCCTGATGTGGAGAGGAATGTTCAAATGTGCATTCTCAGTGATGTAGCCTCTGCGGAACATGATCCCAGGCATATACATGGCGGCGAATATCATGCTGAGCCGCATGTGCCTGCCCCACACTCCTCCTCCCCAAAGACTTCTGGTATTGACGATGCCGTCGCAGTCGGTCAAGTACTGCTCGATGGTTTCAATATGTTTATAAGTGAACCGCATAATCACGATGAGATTGATGAGTGTGGAAAACAGCCAAATCAAAATCAGGACGAGTAGTATCGGCATCACGGCCTCCACTCGTAGATAACTTCACCCAAGGTCCCTACGAGTTCTTCTCCCGCCCAGCCGCCTGCATATCCCCCGATGGCAGCTGCCGCTATGCCGCAACCAATTACACCTACTCCCGCAGTTGCAACGCCAAACACGACCAAGCAGAGTGGCATCAAGATTAAGGCACCTGCTTTGCCCCCGACCATGCCACCTGCAACTCCGCCTACCAGCCTGCTCCCCTCAACATACTTCGCCTTCCTGCACATCTCCTCCCGCCCCGTGGTGCAAGCCTCTTTAATCTCCAGATGCGTCGAGTAAGCGTTCAACGCAATGCCGATCGGCGTCCCGGCCTTCAACAATTTCGAAGCCTTGGCAATATGATTCAAACGGTCCGTATACCCCCGAAGCTCCCGCGTATGCAGGTAACTCTTGGTGGATATCCCGAGCATTTTCTTGATCGACCCCTTGTTATGCATCCCGGTCCCCCAGCGAGCGATACCCTCTAGTTGGCCATCGAGCCTGGCGAACAGCACGCGCCGCTGGTTGATGAACTCCTGCCTTGCGATGGGCGTGCCGCGTTTGAGAGAGAGCTGATGCAACTGCTGGATATCCTGCAGCGTCTTCTCCACGCCTTTGAGGTGGTTTTCCCAACTGCCAGTAGCGGCGCCGATGCCCAGTGAGCTGTAGCCCAGGATTTTCTGCAGAAGATCGTAGTTCGTGATGATCTCGCGATCCGACCCCACTTCGTTCCGGAACAGCGAGTGGTAGGTGCCATAGGCGAGTTTGGTCATCTCCGCTTCTTCGGGCGAGATGCGTGGCGTGGATTCGTCGGCAACCACCATGAGCTGGCCGGGCATGACCATGTTGTTGCGCAAGTGGGCGTTGAGCTGATCGAACTTGGCGCCACCACCTACCTGCGCCTTGATGAGGGGGTAGTTCTGGAATCGGTCGTTGATGAATACGTACGGCTTGCCTGCGACTGCCATTTTCCTGTCCTTGAGAAATGGGAAGCCCGCAGGATAGGAAAAGAGTCGAGGCGATACGATGGACAGGCGAGCAGTTTGAGCAAATTCAGAACAGCCCTACTCAAAGGGCTCAAAGTTCCTACAAGTCAGGCTGCTCAGCCTTCACCGACTGGATAAACGCCTGCATTGCCGAGGACTGAATCCGGTGGCGTCGGGTAATCAGTCCGTAGGGTGGCAGGCGTGCTTCGAAGTGGATGGGCAGGACTGCCAGCAGGTCGCGTCCGGCGTAGTCTTCGACCACGGATACCGGGGTGACGCCGAGCATGTCGGTCTGTTGCACCAGTGACAGCAGTGTCATGATCGAGGTGGTTTCGACGATGCTGTTGGGGATGTCGACGCGGGCGTTGTGGAATACTTGGTTGATGATCGCGCGCATGGGGCTGGGTTGTTGTTGTAGCACCCAGGTTTCGTTTTGCAGGGCGGCCCAGCTCAGGTCCTTGGCGTGAACCAGCGGGTTCTGCGCGCCGGCGATCACGCACAGGGCTTCTTCGCCGAGGCTGTCGAACAACAGTTCTTCCGCACGTGCGCCGCCGGGGATGCGGCCCAGCACCACATCGAGCTGGTCTTGCAGCAGGGCCTGGACCAGCACGTCGCTGGTGTCGACCTGAATGCTCATGGATAGGCGCGGGTGGCTTTTTTTCAGGTTGGCGATGGTGCGGGTCAGTAGCCCGGAGGCCAGGGCTGGGATGGCGCCGACCGCCACGCGCCCCAGGTTGCCGGATTCCAGCGCCACCAATTCCTCGCGCATGCCGCTCAGTTCGGCAAACACCATGCGCGCGTAATAGATGACGGTTTCGCCGAACGGCGTCGGGCGCATGCCGCGGGGCAGGCGCTCGAACAGTTCAACGCCCAGCAGATCCTCGGCTTCGTGCAGCATCTTGGTGGCCGCCGGCTGGGTCATGCCGATGTTGTCGGCCGCCCGGCGCAGCGAGCCGAACTCCTGCAGCGCCAGCATCAGCCGCAACTGGCGCAAACGCAGGCGGCTGTGGATAACGCTGGCTTCCGGAATTCGGGTCATGGCAGTGGCTCGCGCAAAAGTCTGCGGCGAGCCTGCCAAGAACTGCAGCGCATTGCCAGCATTGCGTGTCATCACAGGGTTTTGGCCTTGATTGCATGACGATTGCGCCAGCCAAAGGCCGCTTTTATGCCAGCGCTGATGATGGGCCAGAACAGCATCGCCAACGCAGCGGTGGTCAGGCTGCCCACCAGCGGATTGGACCAGAAGATGCCCAGTTGCCCATCGGAAAACAGCATCGACTGGCGAAACGCATCCTCGGCCTTGTCGCCCAGCACGGCGGCCAGCACCAGCGGGGCAATCGGGTAGCCGAGTTTCTTGAACAGATAACCCAGTGCGCCGAAGCCCAGCATCAGCATGACGTCGAACATCGAGTTGTGCACCGAGTAGGCGCCGATGGCGCAGACCATGATGATGATCGGAGCGATGATCGAGAACGGGATGCGCAGGATCGAGGCGAACAGCGGCACGGTCGCCAGCACAACCAGCAGGCTGACCACGTTGCCCAGGTACATGCTGGCGATCAGGCCCCAGACGAAGTCGTGTTGCTCGGCGAACAGCGTCGGCCCCGGGTGCAGGCCCCAGATCATCAGCCCGCCGAGCATCACCGCAGCGGTCGCAGAACCCGGGATGCCCAGGGTCAGCATCGGCAGCAAGGCGCTGGTGCCGGCGGCGTGGTCGGCGGTTTCCGGGGCGATGACGCCTTCGATTTCGCCCTTGCCAAAGTTGTCGCGGTTTTTCGAGAACTTGCGCGCGATGCTGTAGCTCATGAACGAGGCGGCAGTCGGACCGCCAGGCGTTATGCCCATCCAGCAGCCGACCAGGGTGCTGCGCAGGATCGTGAACCAGTAACGCGGCAGTTTGGCCCAGGTGCGCAGGATCACCATCGGCGTGATGCGCGCATGTTCGCCACGGAACACCAGGCCCTCTTCGACGGTGCAGAGGATTTCACCGATGCCGAACAGGCCGATCACCGCGACTTCGAAGCTGATGCCGGTCATCAGTGCCGGTTGATCGAAGGTCAGGCGCAGGTTGCCGGAAACGGTGTCCATGCCCACAGCGGCCATGGCGAAGCCGATCATCATCGCGACCACGGTTTTCAGCGGCGGGTTCTTGCTCATGCCAATGAAGGTGCAGAAGGCCAGCAGGTACACCGCGAAGAACTCCGGCGAGCTGAAGGTCATGGCGAATTCGGCGATCCGCGTGGAAAGGAATGTCAGCAGCAACACCCCGGCCAGCGCACCGATCAGCGCCGAGCTGAAGGCCGCGGTCAGGGCTTCGGCGGCACGGCCATCGCGGGCCATGGGGTAGCCGTCGAAGGTGGTCGCCACCGACGACGGCTCACCGGGAATGTTGAACAGGATCGAGGTGATCGACCCGCCAAACAGCGCCCCCCAGTACATGCACGACAGCAGGATGATCGCCGACACCGGCGACATGGTGAACGTCAGCGGCAGCAACAGCGCCACGCCGTTGGGGGCGCCCAGGCCCGGCAACACGCCGACCAGGATGCCCAGCAGCACGCCAACGACCATCAGGCCGATGTGGCCCGGCGTGAGGATCAGGTTCATGCCTTGCAGCAGGGAATCGAACTCGCTCATTTCAGCGATCTCCACACAGAGCCGATCAGGTCGCCCAGCGGGCCTGCATCCAGCGGCACCCGAAACCACAGATCGAAGATCAGGTAGCTGGCCAGCACCGCGCCCACTGACACCGCGCCGATCTTCCACGTGCCGTAGGGCTTGGCGCGGGTCTTGTCGCGCCACATGAACCAGGCGATGAACACCGCTGAGGCGAGGTAGATCCCGGTGAGCGGCATGGCGCAGACGAACAGCGCGATGGGAATGAACACCGACAGCACCTGACGGAACTCACCACGGCTGACGAAACTGACGCTTAGCGGTTTCCAGCGAATCAGCGTGAGCACGCCATTGGCCAGGCTCGCCGAAGCCAGCAGCAGGCCGATGTAGAACGGGAAATAACCAGGCTCGGGACCGGCGTCGCCCCAGCCGATGCCTTGCTCGACACTGCCGAACATCACCACCACGCCAATCACCAGCGTGAACAACGCAAGCCCCAGCTCGACCCAGCGAGTACCGACCAGGGAGCTTGAGTGAGAAGAATTGGACATCAGACACCTCCAGCGAATGACGGCCGCCCGCGCTCCGGCAGGAGGCGGGCGGTGACAGGGCAGGTCAGTTGCGCAGCCAGCCAGCGTCCTTGAACACCGGTGTGACGCGGGCGGTGTCTTTCTCGATGTAGGCCGTCAACTGTTCACCTTCGAGGAAGGTCGGCACCAGCGCGTTCTGTTTCACGTAGGCCTTGAATTCAGGCGTCTCGGAAACCTTGCGCATCAGTTCGGTGTAGAACGCCCGCTGTTCTGCGGTGACATTGCCCGGCATGAAGATGGTGCGCGGGAAGCGGTATTGATCGATGCCAAGGCCGGCCTCGTGGCAGGTCGGTACGTCGGCCCAGGATTTATCCCCGGCGACCTTGTCGGTGTAGCCCATGCGCTCCTGGCTGAAGACGCACAGCGGCTGCACTTGATCGCCGCGCCACTGGCTGATGCTTTCGGCGGGGTTGTTGACGTTGGCGGCGATGTGCTTGCCGGCCAGTTGGGTGGCGGTCTCGCTGCCGCTCTTGAACGGGATGTAGGTCAGCTTGGTGCTGTTGGTCTGGTTCAGCAGCAGGGTCAGGGTCTGGTCGACATCCTTGGACTGACTGCCGCCCATGCGCAGTTTCGACGGGTCAGCCTTGACCGCTTCGACGAAGCCCTTGGCGTCTTTCCATGGCGCATCCTTGTAGGTCCAGAGGATGAAGTCGTCTTCGGCCACAGCTGCTACAGGTGTCAGTTCCTGCCATTCGTAACCGAGTTTGGAGACCAGCGGCAGCAGGTAGATGTTGTTGGTGGCGATCACCAGTTTGTCGGCGTCGCCCTTGGAGACTTTCATGTCGAGGAAGGCTTCGGCACCGTTGCCGCCGCCCTTGTTCAGCACCACCGTGTTTACATCCAGTAACTTATGCGTGCTGATGATCGACTGAATCAGCCGCCCCAACTGGTCGGTGCCGCCGCCTGGGCCACCGGCCACGACGATCTCGACATTCTTGTCAGGTTGCCATGCTGCCAGAGCGAGGGTGGGAAGTGCCGTGGCGCACATCAGTGTGCAGCCGAGCAGCAAACGGGACGCGCGTCGGAAGGATGCGGTTCGCATGATGATCCTCTTTTTTGTATTTGTTATGAGCGGCCGTCATCGTGATCGACCATGGACCGAGTGTGTGAAAGTTGCTATGTCGCGTCTAGTCAAAACATCAGATACACCGATAGCCTGGGGTTATAGGTCATTCACAGCCATGTAGGAGCGCGCTTGCCCGCGACGGGGCATGTCAGACGATGGAGATGTGGCGGCTGTACCGGCGTCATCGCGGGCAAGCGCGCTCCTACAGGGCGTGGTGGCTGTTACGGGGTGCAGGCGCCGAAAGGTGGGGATGATTGTAGGAGCGCCTTGCCCGCGACAGGATGTGTGAGGCGATGGAGATGTGGCGGCTGTACCGGCGTCATCGCGGGCAAGCGCGCTCCTACAGGGCGCCGCTACCCTGAGCTTGCTCGCGATCAGGTTTCAGCCGCGCAGAGATACCCGAAAACACACCCAACCCGACACGTCGCGCTATATCCTCCAGCTATCACCGTATTTCCAGTTTTGATTAGACGGTTATCGCTTGCGCCTCGATAGTGGCTGCCAAGACCGGCGCGTTCGCAGAAGTGCGTCGACAATAAGAACAACAAATCGAGGTACGCACCCATGGCTCGCAGCAGCGCCGATGTGCCCTTGTCCGCAACGGGCGACTCCTTTGCTCCTCCTGTTTCCACCGTGGCCAGTTCGGCCCGGGCCAGCACGGTGCGCTGGCGTATCTTCGCCATTATCTTCGTGCTGACCATGGTCAACCTGATCGACCGGGTTTCGCTGTCCATCGCCATGCCGACCATCGCCAAGGAATTCACACTCTCCCCGGCCATGCAGGGCCTGATTCTCAGTAGCTTTTTCTGGGCCTATGCCCTGTTGCAGATCCCCGGCGGCTGGATGATCGATCGCTTCGGGCCGCGCCGGGTGATTACCTGGTCCACCGGGCTGTGGGGAACGTTCCAGGTGCTGGCCGGTTTTGCCACGGGCGGTGCGTCGCTGTTGTTTGCGCGGATGTTTCTGGGCGCCGCCGAAGCGCCGTTGTTTCCGTCGGGCGGCAAGCTGATTTCCCTGTGGCTGGCGCCGAGCGAGCGCAGCCGCGGCGCAGTGATGATGGACAGCGGCAGCCCATTGGGTGTGGCGCTGGGCGGCCTGATCATCGCATACCTGATTGTCTCGCTGGATTCTTGGCGCATGGCGTTTGTGATCGCCGGTATCGCCACGCTGGTGCTGGGTTGGGTGTCGTGGCGCTACCTGCGGGACGACCCCTCCGTGCATCCACAGGTCAACGCAGCCGAGCTTGAGAAGATCAACGCCGGCCGCGATACCCCGGCCGCCGAAGCCGCGCGGGCCAAGGTCAAAGGGCTCGGCATCGCGGCCCGTTCCCTGACTGGCCTGCTGGTGGGGCGTTCGACCTGGGCGATGGTCTATTTCGGTCTGCTGACCTGGGGCCCGAGCTATCTGGCCCAGGCCCGGGGCTTCGACATCAAGGGCATCGGTTTCGCCACCTTCGTGATCTTCATCTGTGGCTCCCTGGGTTCGCTGACTGGCGGTTTCCTCTGCGACGGGCTGATCCGCAAGGGCGTGCGCCGTGGTCTCGCGGTCAAGGGCCTGCTGACGTTCTCCGGTGTCATCGCCCTCTGCGCGCTGCTGCTGTTGCCACGAATGAGCGACCCGATCGCTGCCGTCGCGCTGCTGGCCATGACCGCGTTCTTCCTGATGTGGGGCAGCCTGTACTGGAGCTTCCCGGCGTTGCTCGCGGCACCGGCTCGGGTCGGCCTGATCGGCGGTGTGATGAACCTGGCGGGCAGTATCGGTGGCATCTTCGTGCCGATCCTGGTGGGCGTGATCCTGCAGTACTTCGGCGGCTTCGGTGCTGTGCTGGCGTTCTTCGCGATCTGCGCGGCGCTGTTCGTCCTCGCCACGCTGCTGATCAGCCTGGATGGCAAGCAGGAGGCGGGCAATGTCTGAGGCGCTTTACAACGGGGCTATCATCGACGCCCATCATCACTTCTGGGACCCGCAGGCCAACTACTATCCCTGGCTCGCCGAAGACGCCAACATCCCGTTTCGCTACGGGAATTACTCGGCGATCAAGCGGCGCTACCTGCCACCGGAGTATTTCGCTGACGCAACGCCCCACAACGTGGTGCAGACCGTCTACGTCGAGACCGAATGGGACCCCCGCGACCCGATTGGCGAAACTCGATTCATCGAGCAGATCGCCGCCCGCTACGGCGTGCCCAATGCCGTGGTGGCCCAGGCCTGGCTCGATCATCCGGACGCGCTGGCGGTGTTGGCCGAGCAGGCGCTGTTTCCCAGCGTGCGCAGCGTGCGGCACAAGCCGGGCGGGCCGCAGTCGCCGGAGCAGGTGGGTGAACAACGCACCTTGATGAGCGATGACCACTGGCGACGCAGCTACGCGGCATTGCACGAACTGGGGCTGCGTTTCGACCTGCAGACGCCCTGGTGGAACCTGCCCGAAGCCGAACTCCTGGCGCGGGACTTTCCAGAGACCACGCTGATTCTCAACCACGCCGGCCTGCCGTCGGATCGCAGCGCCGAAGGCCTGGCCGGCTGGCACGGGGCAATGGCACGGCTGGCCGAGCAGCCCAACGTAGCGGTGAAGATTTCCGGTCTTGGCGTCAAGGGCAAACGCTGGAGCAGCCAGGACAACCGCTGGATCGTGCGCGAAATCATCGCCATGTTCGGCAGCGAGCGGGCGATGTTCGCCAGCAACTTTCCGGTCGACAGCCTGTGCGGCTCGTTCGACGACATCTACAGCGGTTTCAAACACATCGTTCGTGATCTGCCGCACGCTGATCAGGAGCGTCTTTTCTACAGCAACGCACAGCGTATCTACCGTTGTGCGCCGTCTGCCGTGGCGAGCCCGTGGCAAGAACAGTTGAGGAGTCAGGCATGAACAAAACCCGAATCGCGATGGTGCTCGGCGACCCCGCAGGCATCGGTCCGGAACTGATCGCACGCTTACTCAGCGATGAAAATGTACGCAGCCAGGCCCAGGTCCTGTTGATCGCCGACGAGAGCGAAATGCGCCGGGGCATGGACATCGCCGGGCTGTCGTTTCCCTACCGGCAGATCGACTCGCTGGACGGGCTGGATTTTCGCGATGACACGCCGCTGTTCTACAACTATCGCGGCGATGCCGTGGGGGAGTTTCCACGCAGTGAAGCCAGCGCCAACGGTGGACGTTACTGTCTGGATACGCTGAAAATCGCCCTTGACCTGACCGCCGCCAAGACGACTAACGCGGTGCTGTTCGGGCCATTGAACAAGACCTCGCTGCACATGGCCGGCATGGCTCACAACGACGAGCTGCACTGGTTTGCCGAGTTGCTGGGCTTCGACGGGCCGTTCTGTGAGTTCAACGTGCTGGACCGGTTGTGGACGTCCCGCGTGACCTCCCACGTCGCGCTCTCGGCCGTGCCCGGCATGCTGACCCAGGAGCGGGTGATCGAGGCGATCCGCCTGATCGACACTGCCCTCAAGCGCAACGGCCTGAAGGCGCCTCGCATCGGTGTGTGCGGCTTGAATCCGCACAACGGCGACAACGGCTCGTTCGGTCGCGAGGAGCTGGACACCATCGGCCCTGCGGTGAAAACCGCGCAGGCTCAGGGGATGAACGCCGATGGGCCGTATCCGGGCGACACGATTTTCCTGAAAGTGCAGGGCGATGCCAGCGCGTTTGACGCGGTGGTGACGATGTACCACGACCAGGGGCAGATCGCGATAAAACTGATGGGTTTCTCCCGTGGCGTCACGGTGCAGGGCGGCCTGCCGATCCCGATCACCACGCCTGCCCACGGCACTGCGTTCGATATCGCAGGGCAGGGCAAGGCCAACGTCGGGGCGATTCGTCAGGCGTTCGAGATTGCCTGCCGGATGGGGCAGAGCAACGTTTGAGGGGTTAGCCCTTTCTCATGAAAAACCACGTTTGCCGCGAGGTGCTTTCGAGCGCCTTGCGGCTTTTTTGTGCCTGGTCGGTTGGGGTTGCCTGACCAGACGCCAGCATACCCGTAGCAGCACGGCTTGCCGGCGGGAGCGCCCTCAAGATCGCCCCCGCCGGCAAGCCGTGCTGCTACGGGGAAGGCACTCGCTCCTATAACTCTATTGAGCAATCTTGATTTGCAGCGATCACCTGCGGCTATCACTGGATACGCATAAGTGATTAGCCGACCCGCCTGGCCTGTCGCTAAATTCTCCCCATCGACCCGCGGCGCAGCGCTTGCCGCATCGAACGACAACTACAAAAAGGCCAGCGTGCCACCGGTTGAAAGGAACCGCTCTCATGAAAATCAAGGCAATCCGTACCCGCGTATTCGAATGGAAAGGCAAGGTCGTCCCACCGCAGGCGCACTTCTGCACCAACGCCAGCGACATCCTCTTCGAGCGCGGCGATGCCATGGGCTCCTTCCGTTTCCACGGTTGGCTGGTGGTGGAAGTCGAGACGGACAACGGCATCGTCGGTATCGGCAACTGCGCCTTGGCGCCGCGGGTGGCCAAGGAAATCATCGACACCTACCTGGCTCCCATCGCCATCGGCGAAGACCCGTTCGACAACGAATACATCTGGCAGAAAATGTACCGCCAGAGCCACGCCTGGGGTCGTAAGGGCATCGGCATGGCGGCCATCTCGGCCATCGACATCGCCATCTGGGACATCATGGGCAAGGCGGTGAACAAGCCGGTGTTCAAACTGCTGGGTGGCCGTACCAAGGAGAAGATCTGGACTTACGCCTCCAAGCTGTACGCCAACGACAACCTGGACCTGTTCCTCGAAGAAGCCCAGGGCTACCTGAGCCAGGGCTTCACGGCGATGAAGATGCGCTTCGGCTACGGCCCCAAAGACGGCCCGGCAGGCATGCGTCGCAACATCGAACAGGTGCGTGCGCTGCGTGAACTGGCGGGTCCCGATGTGGACATCATGCTCGAATGCTACATGGGCTGGACCCTGGAATACGCCCGCCGCATGCTGCCCAAACTCGCCGAGTTCGAGCCGCGCTGGCTGGAAGAACCGGTGATCGCGGACGATCTGGAAGGCTACATCGAGCTGAAGAAGATGGGCATCATGCCGATCTCCGGCGGCGAGCACGAGTTCACCTCATACGGCTTCAAGGATATGCTCGAACGCCGCGCCGTCGACGTGATCCAGTACGACACCAACCGCGTGGGCGGCATCACCGCTGCGCGCAAGATCAACGCCATGGCCGAAGCCTGGTCGGTGCCGGTGATCCCCCACGCTGGCCAGATGCACAACTACCACCTGACCATGTCCACCACCGCCTCGCCGATGGCCGAGTTCTTCCCGGTGTTCGACGTCGAGGTCGGCAACGAGCTGTTCTACTACGTGTTCAAGGGCGAGCCTGCGCCGGTCAACGGCTACATCCAGCTGGACGACAACAAGCCGGGCCTGGGCCTGGAAATCTCGGATGAGTACCTGAGCGAGTTCAACATCATCGAGTAACCCCCGCCAGTTCCCGCTGTAGGAGCGCGCTTGCCCGCGACTGCGTTGTGTCTGTACAAGACCTGTCAACTGACACACCGCGGTCGCGGGCAAGCGCGCTCCTACAGGGTCATTTCCCAGGAGACTCCTCAATGCGCCTGATCCAATTCGAAAACAGCACCGGACAACGCCAGGTCGGCGTCGTCGAAGGTGCCCAGGTCCACGTCGTACGCGACACCACCAGCACCCGCGAACTGGCGCTGGCGGCCATTCGCGGCAAGCACAACCTCCAGGCAGAAGTCAGCCAGCGCGGCACCGAGCCAGGCCCTGACTACGCAGGCCTGCTGCAAAACGGCCAGGTCCTGCCACCGCTGGATCACCAAGACCCTGCCCACTGCCTCATCAGCGGCACCGGCCTGACCCACTTGGGCAGCGCCTCGGCCCGGGACAAGATGCACCAGCATGACGGTCAGGTCGAAGCCGGCATGACCGACACCATGAAGATTTTCAAATGGGGTATCGAGGGCGGCAAACCGGCGCAGGGCCAGGTCGGTGCGCAGCCGGAGTGGTTCTACAAGGGTGACGGCAGCATCGTGGTGCGGCCGGGCGCTGACTTTCCGGTTCCGGGGTTCGCTGAAGACGCCGGAGAAGAACCCGAGCTGACCGGCCTCTACGTCATCGGTGACGACGGCCAGCCCTATCGCCTGGGCTACGCGCTGGGCAACGAGTTCTCCGACCACGTCATGGAACGCCGCAACTACCTGTACCTGGCCCACTCCAAGCTGCGCTACTGCGCTTACGGCCCTGAACTGCGTATCGGTGAGTTACCGCGTCACCTGTCCGGCATGAGCCGCATCAAGCGCGATGGTGAAGTGATCTGGGAGAAGGAATTCTTGAGTGGCGAGGACAACATGTGCCACAGCCTGGCCAACCTCGAATACCACCACTTCAAGTACGCGCAGTTCCTGCGTCCGGGCGATGTGCACATTCACTACTTCGGCACCGCGACCCTGTCGTTCGCCGATGGCGTGAAGACCCAGCCGGGGGATCGTTTCCAGATCAGCCTCGATGAATTCGGGGCGCCGCTGGAGAACGGTATTGGCGAGGGCACCCGGCCGGTCGCAATAGGCCAGATCAGACCCTTGTAGGAGCGCGCTTGCCCGCGACGGCGGTGTGTCCGGACAAGACCGCTCAACTGACACACCGCAGTCGTCCGGATGCGGCCCAGACCAAGCGCGCTCCTACAGGGTTATGCGGCTTTAGCCGCCATGGCAGTGACTGAGTCGGGTGACGCCTCGGCGAAGTGGTTCACCTGGCGCAGGGTCTTGAACCCGACCATCCAGGTGCCCACCACGCCCAGGGTGCAGAGCCCGCCAATCACAGCGGCGGGAACTGCGCCGAACAGGGCCGCGCTGCTGCCGGCGCGGAACTCGCCCAGCTCGTTGGATGAGCCGATGAACAGCATGTTCACGGCGTTGACCCGGCCGCGCATCTCATCGGGTGTCGAGAACTGCACTAGGGTCGAGCGAATGTAGACGCTGACCATGTCAGCGGCGCCCGCGATCATCAGCGCCAGCAACGACAGCCAGAACAGCGTCGACAGCGCGAACACCAGGTTCGCCAGGCCAAACACCGCCACCGCGATGAACATCACCAGGCCCACATGGCGGTCGAATGGCCGCGCTGCCAGGTAAAGGCCGGTGCTCACTTCGCCCAGGCTCATCGCACTGCGCAGGGCGCCCAAGCCTTGCGGCCCCAGATGCAGCACTTCGTGGGCGTAGATCGGCAGCAGTGCCACCACGCCGCCCAGCAATACGGCGAACAGATCCAGGGAAATGGTCCCCAGAATGATTGGCCGCGAGCGGATGAAGGCGATGCCGGCGGTGAAGCGTTTCCAGGCCGTGGATTCAAGAATCTGTTTCTTGCCCGCGAAGAGCACTGGAACCCGCGTCAGCAGCAACACGCCCGCAATGAAACTGCACATGCAGACGGTATAGGTCAGGCCTCCGCCGCCCAGTGCGTAAAGTCCGCCGCCGACCAAGGGGCCTGCGATGGTCGCAATGCGCATGATCATGCTGTTGGTGGCAATCGCCGAGGCCAGTTTTTCCCGTGGAACCACCTGAGGCAACAGGCTTTGCAGCGCGGGACCGGTAAAGGCCCGGGCGCAACCGAACAGGGCCAGGGTGGCGTAAATCAGGCGGGTGTCCTGGTGATGGGTCACCGAGAACAGCATCAGCATCAGACTGCACAGGGCCTGCACGATCCAGCTGATGCTCAGGATCAGCTTGCGGTCGTAGCGGTCGATCAGATCGCCGGCCGGCATCAACAGCAACAGCATCGGGATGAATTGCGCCAGGCCCACATACGCCAGCGAGATCGGGCTGCGGGTCATGTCGTAGACCTGCCAGGCCACGACCACCGCTTGGATCTGCATGGCGAAAACGGCCGCCAGGCGTGCCGTCAAAAAAGCGAAGAAGCCGGGAAGTTTGAGCGCGCTTTCGGAAGCGGTCGCAGAGGCAGGCGTTTCGGAACTCAAGGCAGGACATCCATCGAAGCGAGAGACGGCCGACTGTTATACACCGGTAAGCAGGTATATGCCGCTTACTGTCAGAAATTTTAAGGTCGCGGGGTGCAATATGCTCTTGTGGGAGCGCGCTTGCCCGCGATGGCGTCGTGCCAGACGAAATCTCTGTACCTGACACACCGCAATCGCGGGCAAGCGCGCTTCTACAGGGTTAGCGTCTGACCAGCAGCACACCCTATTTCATGCTGATCGTTCCCATGCGGAGCGTGGGAACGATCATAAAGGCGTTTACCGGCGGACCAGCAGCACACCCGATTCCATATGATGGGTATACGGGAACTGGTCAAACAATGCACAGCGCTCTACCCGGTGAGTGTCGTGCAGCTGGGCGATGTTGGCGGCCAGGGTTTCCGGGTTGCAGGAGATGTACAGGATGCGTTCGAAACGCCGGGTCAGCTCGCAGGTGTCCGGGTCCATGCCGGCGCGGGGCGGGTCGACGAAAACGCTGCCGAAGTCGTAGCTTTTAAGATCCACACCGGCCAGACGCCGGAACGGGCGCACGTCATTCAGCGCTTCGGTCAGCTCTTCAGCCGACAGCCGCACCAGGGTGACGTTATCCACAGCGTTGTCCGCCAGATTGCTCAGCGCAGCGTTGACCGAGGTCTTGCTGATCTCGGTGGCCAGCACTTTGCGTACGCGGGTTGCCAGCGGCAGGGTGAAGTTGCCGTTGCCGCAATACAGCTCCAGTAAGTCATCCTCACGCTCGCCCAGGGCTTCGAAGGCCCAGCTCAGCATCTTCTGGTTCACCGTGCCGTTGGGCTGGGTGAACGCGCCTTCGGGCTGGCGATAGCTGAAGGTGCGTCCGGCCACGTCCAGTTGCTCGGTCACGTAGTCGCGGCCGATCACCAGACGCTGGCCCTTGGAGCGGCCGATCACGCTGACGTCGAGGTCCTTCGCCAGTTGCTCGGCTTCCTGCTGCCAGGCCTCGTCCAGCCGGCGGTGGTAGCACAGGGTGACCATGCCGTCGCCTGCCAGGGTGGTCAGGAAGTCCACCTGGAACAGCTTGTGGTTGAGCGTCTTGCTGGCTTCCCAGCGCTCGCGCAGCACCGGCATCAGCGCGTTGATCTGCAGGCTTGCGATGGGAAAATCGTCGATCAGGATCGGTGTGTGCTTGTCGCCGGGAGCAAACATCGCGTAATGGCGCTTGCCCTCGTCACGCCACAGCCGGAACTCGGCGCGCAGGCGGTAATGCTCGCGCGGCGAATCGAAAACCTGCGGCTCGGGTGCGTCGAACGGCTTGAGCAGTTCGCGCAGCCGCTCGGCTTTTTCGTCGAGCTGACGGCTGTAGCTCGCGGGGTCGAAAACAGAACTCATGCGTTGAACCAGCCCAACTTGATCACGAACAGGATCGACAGAATCACCAGTGCCGGATTCAGCTCACGGCCACGGCCGCTGAGCAGTTTGATCGCTGTCCAGGAAATGAAGCCAAAGGCGATGCCGTTGGCGATGGAGTAGGTGAACGGCATCGCCAGGGCGGTGATGACCACCGGTGCGGCTTCGGTGATGTCGTCCCAGTTGATTTCCGCCAGCCCCGAGGTCATCAGCACGGCCACGAACAGCAGGGCAGGGGCGGTGGCGTAGGCCGGAACGCTGCCTGCCAGCGGGGCGAAGAACAGCGCCAGCAGGAACAGCACCGCGACCACGATGGCGGTCAGGCCCGTGCGGCCACCGGCGCTGACGCCCGCCGCCGACTCGATGTAGCTGGTGGTGGTCGAGGTGCCCAGCAGGGAGCCGGCCATCGCTGCGGTACTGTCGGCGACCAGCGCACGGCCCATTTTCGGCATGTGCCCGTCCTTGCCCATCAGCCCGGCGCGTTTGGCGACGCCGATCAGGGTGCCGGAGTTGTCGAACAGGTCAACGAACAGGAACGCGAAGATCACGCTCACCAGGCCAATGTTCAAGGCGCCCGGGATATCCAGTTGCAGGAAGGTCGGGGCCAGCGAAGGCGGCATCGACATCACGCCGCCGAACGGAGAGAAGCCCAGCAGGATCGAAACGATGGTCACCGCCAGAATGCCGATCAGCACCGCACCGCGCACTTTCAGGGCTTCCAGCGCCACGATCAGCACGAAGCCCAGGGTCGCCAGGATCGGTGCCGGTTGCTTGAGGTCGCCCAGGCCGACCATGGTCGCCGGGTTGCTGACCACGATGCCGGCGTTGTGCAGGGCGATCAGCGCCAGGAACAGGCCGATACCGGCTGCGATGGCCGAGCGCAGCGGCAACGGGATGCTGTTGATGATCCATTCGCGGATGCGGAAGATCGACAGCAGGAAGAACATCACTGCCGAAATGAACACCGCACCCAGCGCCACCTGCCAGGTGTGCCCCATGTGCAGCACCACGGTGTAGGTGAAGAAGGCGTTCAGGCCCATGCCCGGCGCGAGCGCGATCGGGTAGTTGGCGATCAGGCCCATGACCGTGGAGCCGATGGCGGCGGCCAGGCACGTGGCGACGAATACAGCACCCTTGTCCATGCCGGTCTCGCCGAGGATGCTCGGGTTGACGAACAGGATGTAGGCCATGGCCAGGAAGGTGGTGACCCCGGCCAGGATTTCGGTGCGCACATTGGTGTTATGTGCCCTGAGTTGAAACAGCCGCTCCAGCATTTATGGCTTCCTTTGGCGCATGGCGCCGTGAGTTGAATCGACTAATAGAGAAAAGCACAGCCTGTCGAAACAGCCTGCATAAATTCTGCCAGTCGGAAAAAGCCGCGCATCATACCAGCAGGTTTGGCCAATGGGGTGGGATGTCGCCCCAGTGCAAGCACAGGTCGCGCTGGTGCGTTTCGCGCCGGGTGGGCCTGCGTAATTTGCTCCAACGCGGCAGCATTCAGATAGCCGTGGGTCTTGAAGCCTTAAAAGAACTGCCAAAAAGAGCTGATTAAAAATAACGAGCCGACCCGAGGAGCACGCATGAAGAGATTTATTCGTCAGATCAGTTGCGGTGTGTTGATGCTGAGCAGCACGGCCTTGATGGCAGCCGAGCCTGCCAAATGCCAGAGCGTGCGCATGGGTGTGGTCAACTGGACCGACGTGATCGCCACCAGCGCCGTGGCCGAGGTGCTGCTGCAGAACATGGGTTACGACGTCAAGCAGACCAGCGCCGCTCAACAGATCGTCTTCGGTGGCCTGCGCGATGACCGCCTGGACGTGTTCCTGGGTTACTGGAAACCGGCGATGGACAAGAACATCGCACCCTTCGTGGCGGCCAATCAGGTCAAGGTTTTCGACACCCCGAGCATGAACGACGCCCAGGCCACCCTGGCCGTGCCGCAGTACGTGGCCGACGGCGGCCTGAAGACCTTCGCCGACATCGCCAAATTCAAGGACAAGCTGGGCGGCAAGATCTACGGCATCGAGCCCGGCACCGGCGCCAACGCCAACATCAAGGGCATGATCGAGAAGAACCAGTTCGGTCTGGGCGGCTTCCAGTTGGTGGAGTCGGGGGAGGCGGGCATGCTGGCCGCCGTGCAGCGCGCTACCAAGCGTAACGAATGGGTGGTCTTCGTGGGCTGGACCCCACACCCGATGAACATCAACATGAAAATCGCTTACCTTACCGGCAGCGAGGACGTGTTTGGCCCGGGTGAAGGTGCGGCGACCGTATCGGTGGTGACCGCCCCTGACTACGCGACCCGTTGCCCGAACGTCAACAAGCTGATGAGCAACCTCAAGTTCACGGCGGCGCAGGAAAGCCAGATGATGGTGCCGATCATGGACCGCAAGGCCCCGAACGACGTCGCCAAACAATGGCTCAAGGATCACCCGGAAGATGTGAAGCGCTGGCTCGATGGCGTGACCACCTTCGAGGGCAAGGACGCGACAGCGGCCGTGCAGGTGGCGGTGAACAAGTAAGCAACGACGATCATATGTAGCAGCACGGCTTGCCGGCGGGAGCGGTGTATCAGGCGACTTATTCGTCACAGACACACCGCCCCGCCGGCAAGCCGTGCTGCTACGGGGCGTTTGCGCCTGATAGATAGTGGAGGCGCCTGATGCCTTATTCCCTGTCGCCAGAAATGGCGAACTTCGTCGAAAAGACCCTCTCCTACAGCGTTGACTCGCTGGATATCGCTGACCAGCGTCGTGCCTATTCGCGCATGTGCGAAGCCTTTACGCCGACGCGCCCCGCTGAACTTTCCGTCAAGGATTTTAGCCTGAGTGGGGTGGCGGTCCGCAGCTACCGCCCTCATCATCTTTCCCTCGAACATCCCTCACCCTGTGTGCTGTACCTGCACGGTGGCGGCTGGGTGGTGGGGGATCTGGATTCCCACGACTTTCTCACCGCAGCCCTGGCCACGGACCTCAACGCCGTGGTGATCGCCGTGGACTACCGGCTGGCACCTGAACACCCTTTTCCCGCCGGGCTTGAGGATTGCCTTGAGGCGTGGCATGCGTTGCAGGCCCAGGCACAACGGCTGGATATCGACCCGCGCCGTGTTGCCATCGCCGGAGACAGTGCCGGCGGCAACCTCGCCGCAGCAGTCTGCCTGGCCTTGCGCGAAGCGGGCGAGCGCCAGCCGGTGGGGCAGGCGCTGATCTACCCAGGGCTGGGCGGCGCCGATGAGCTGCCGTCGCGCAGCGAGTGTTTCGATGCGCCATTGCTGGGCACGGCGGATCTGGCGTTCTACCGCAATCTGTACCTGGCGCAGGACGAGCGCTCCCCTTATGCCATGCCGCTCAATGCCACTGACTTCCGCAGGCTGGCCCCGGCCTTCATTGCCGTCGCCCAGTTCGATCCGCTGCGCGATGACGGCGTCTGCTATGAGCGCGCCCTGCGCGAGGCCGACGTGCCCACCGAATTCGACCCGGGCCTCGGCCTGGTCCACGGCAGCCTGCGCGGCAAAGGCCGGGTACCGGAAGTGGATGCGCTGTATCGGCGTCTGGTCGCGGCGTTGCTGGGGTTTCTGCGCAGCTCCCTATGATTCACGCGGTCCCGTAGCAGCTGGGCTTGCCCGCGGGGGCGGCCTCAAGATCGCCCCCGCCTGTAGGAGTGAGCTTGCTCGCGATACGTCCGTTCAGACACCGCTGTGTCGTCTGGCACACCGAATCGCGAGCAAGCTCACTCCTACAGGCATCAACAGGTGAGACAACTCGCCACGCGGCAAAAGACCACGCAGGCCATGTGCCGAAATGGGACTACTCTTTCAACGTTGGTTGACCTGAATCAATCGCCTCGGGCGCTTTGATTGACCGGTCGGCTTGACGCAACGCTCAAACAGACCCGCTTCACTCGCGAGGCTTTTTCCGTGTGGCCTGAGCGCGAAATCAAAAAGAACAATTGCACGCAGGCGTACTCAATACTTCGTGGGGGCAGTCGCCCAAAGGCCCCCAGGTCTGATGCCGGTATCACCTGATAGAGGAAGACCTATGTTCGGTTTAGAGGCGCTCGATCTCGCCCGAATTCAGTTCGCGTTCACCGTATCGTTCCACATTCTGTTTCCTGCCATCACCATTGGCCTTGCGAGCTTTCTCGCGGTGCTCGAAGGTCTGTGGCTCAAGACCCACGACAACACCTACCGCGATCTGTACCACTTCTGGTCGAAGATCTTCGCCGTCAACTTCGGCATGGGCGTGGTCTCCGGGCTGGTCATGGCCTACGAGTTCGGCACCAACTGGAGCCGGTTCTCGGATTTTGCCGGCGCGATCACCGGTCCCTTGCTGACCTACGAAGTGCTCACCGCCTTCTTCCTCGAGGCCGGTTTCCTGGGCGTGATGCTGTTCGGCTGGAACCGCGTGGGGCGCGGGCTGCACTTTTTCGCCACCGTCATGGTTGCAGTGGGCACCTTGATTTCGACCTTCTGGATCCTGGCGTCCAACAGCTGGATGCAGACCCCGCAGGGCTTCGAAATCGTCGACGGCCGGGTGATTCCGGTAGACTGGCTCGCCGTCATCTTCAACCCTTCATTCCCCTATCGCCTAGCGCACATGGCCATTGCCGCATTCGTCGCCACGGCGTTCTTCGTCGGTGCCTCGGCGGCCTGGCACCTGCTGCGCGGGCGCGATAACCCGGCCATTCGCCGAATGCTCTCGATGGCCATGTGGATGGCGCTGATCGTCGCGCCCATTCAGGCGGTGGTCGGTGATGCCCACGGTTTGAACACGCTGGAACACCAGCCGGCGAAGATCGCGGCCATCGAAGGGCATTGGGAGAATATCGGCGACGAACCCACCCCGCTGATCCTGTTCGGCATCCCCGACATGAAAGAGGAGCGCACCAAATACGCCGTCGAAATCCCGTATCTGGGCAGCCTGATCCTGACCCACAGCCTGGACAAACAGATCCCGGCGCTCAAGTCGTTCCCGCCTGAAGACCGTCCCAACTCGTTGATCGTCTTCTGGTCGTTCCGGGTCATGGTGGCGCTGGGCATGCTGATGATCTTCGTCGGCCTCTGGAGTGCCTGGCTGCGTTGGCGCGGCGGGCTGTACAGCAATCGTCTGTTCCTGGGGCTGGTGATGTGCATGGGTCCGGCTGGCCTGATCGCGATGCTGGCGGGCTGGTTCACCACGGAAATCGGACGCCAGCCGTGGGTAGTCTACGGGCTGATGCGCACGGCCAACGCATCTTCAAACCACAGCGTAGAGCAGTTGACCATCACTCTGGTGCTGTTCGTCCTGGTGTATTTCATG
Source organism: Pseudomonas sp. NPDC090203 (assembly GCF_044746765.1). Lineage (NCBI taxonomy): Bacteria > Pseudomonadati > Pseudomonadota > Gammaproteobacteria > Pseudomonadales > Pseudomonadaceae > Pseudomonas > Pseudomonas sp. NPDC090203. The sequence continues at coordinate 32,636 of NZ_JBIVCV010000021.1, read as the reverse complement.
CTGTTCGGCGCAGGGTTCGGCTACATGATGCGCCTGGTGCGCAAAGGGCCGAAAACCCATGAGGGCGATGACACGCCACATGGCGGGCCGGGCCAGAAACGCACGCCTGCACGTCCTCTCTCTGCTGCCGACGAAGGCAGCGAAGAAGGCCACAAAGACACCGTGCGTGAGGGGAACTGAGTCATGGGTATCGATCTTCCACTGATCTGGGCCGTGATCATCATCTTCGGCCTCATGATGTACGTCGTCATGGACGGCTTCGACCTCGGGATCGGCATTCTCTTTCCGTTCATCAAGGGCAAGACCGATCGTGACGTGATGATGAACACCGTCGCACCGGTCTGGGACGGCAACGAAACCTGGCTTGTGCTGGGCGGCGCTGCGTTGTTCGGCGCGTTTCCGCTGGCGTATTCGGTGATTCTCGAAGCGCTGTACCTGCCACTGATCTTCATGCTCATCGGCCTGATCTTCCGTGGTGTGGCGTTCGAGTTTCGCTTCAAGGCAACCGACGCCAAGCGCCACCTGTGGGACAAGGCGTTCATCGGCGGTTCGCTGGTGGCGACCTTCTTCCAGGGTGTGGCGCTGGGGGCCTACATTGATGGCATTCCGGTGGTCAATCGCGCCTATGCGGGCGGAGGGCTGGACTGGCTGACGCCGTTCTCGCTGTTCTGTGGTGTCGCGCTGATCGCGGCCTACGCGTTGCTGGGCTGCACCTGGCTGATCATGAAAACCGAAGGCGCCCTGCAGAAGGCGATGCACGATCTGGCCCGGCCTCTGGCACTCGTCACGCTGGCGGTGATGGCCGCCGTCAGCCTGTGGACGCCGCTGGCCCATGCGGAAATTGCCGACCGCTGGTTCAGCATCCCGAATCTGTTCTGGTTCATGCCTGTGCCGGGGCTGGTGCTGGTCACCCTGTACTTCTTCTTCAAGGCGATCGAGCGCAACGCGCACTACACACCGTTCCTGCTGACGCTGGTGCTGGTGTTCCTGGGCTACAGCGGGCTCGGCATCAGCCTGTGGCCGAACATCATCCCTCCAGCGGTCTCGATCTGGGACGCCGCTTCGCCGCCGCAGAGCCAGGGGTTCATTCTGGTCGGTACGCTGTTCATCATCCCGTTCATCCTGGGTTACACCTTCTGGAGCTACTACGTGTTCCGCGGCAAGGTCACCCACGAAGACGGCTACCACTGAGGACGCGGCGATGACCGGCAAGGATTCTCTGAATGATGACGATGCGGCTGTGAAAAAGCCGCTCTGGCAGCGGCTTGGCTGGCTGGTGGTGATCTGGACAGGCAGTGTGCTGGCGTTGTTCGTGGTCGCCAGCCTGCTGCGGATGTTCATGACGGCGGCGGGGATGAAAACCCACTGATCAAACCACCCTGTAGGAGCGCGCTTGCCCGCGACGGCGCAGGGTCAACACATGTTAGTTGACTGACACACCGCCGTCGCGGGCAAGCGCGCTCCTACGTTGTGGGGTGGTGTTACTTGCGGGCCTTGAGAATCACGAACTTCGGCGTCGCCGCCACTTGCTCCACCCCACGGAACAGCCGCGCCAGCTTGGCGTGGTAGCCCAGGTGCCGGTTGCCGACGATGTACAGCGCGCCGCCGGTGACCAGCGCCGAGCGCGCCTGCTGGAACATGCGCCAGGCCAGGAAATCTCCCACCACTTGCTGCTGATGGAACGGCGGATTGCACAGCACCACGTCCAGCGAATCCTCTTCCTGACCCGCCAGGCCATCGCCCGCGCGGATCACCGCCTCACGCTCCCCCAGCGCCAGCCGCCAGTTTTCCCGGGCCGATTGCACCGCCATGTACGACTCATCCACCAGCGTGTACTGCGCGTCGGGGTTGGCCAGTGCGCTGGCAATCGCCAGCACGCCGTTGCCGCAGCCCAGGTCCGCCACCCGGGCATTGCCGAGGTTTTTCGGCAGATGCGGCAGGAACGCTCGGGTGCCGATGTCCAGGCCGTCGCGACAGAAAACGTTGGCGTGATTGACCAGCTCGATCTTCGGCTCATCCAGGGTGTAGCGGGTCGGGAAGGGCGATGCTTGAAACGGCTTGGCTTCAGGGGTGCAGAACAGCAGCCGGGCTTTCTTCACCGCAAGCGAGGCCTGCACCGGGCCGATGTACTCTTCCATCAGCTCACCGGCCGAGCGTGGCAGGTGTTTGATCATGCCTGCCGCGACTACCCTGGCATCCGGGGCCAGTTGGCCTTGCAGGCGAATCAGTTGTTCCTCCAGCAGTGCCAGGGTTTTCGGCACGCGGATCAAAACCCAGTCGAAGGGCCCGACCAGCGGCTCGCTCGCCGGAATCACCGGCACGGCATCGAACGCCTGGCCGTTACGGGCGAGGTTTTTCTCCAGTGCCTGAACGCCCAGAAACGAATCCGTGCTGCTGAAAACCGCTGCATGGGGCGCAAGGCTTGCGGCCAGTGCGCCAAAGTTATCGTTGAGGATCAGCACTCGGGTCTGCAAGGTCAGGCCATGCTCGGCCAGGTGGTTGAGCAGGTACTCGTCGGCCGCATCGAAGGCCTGCAACGGTTCATCCGACTGCTCGGGCTGGCGAATCAGGTCGAGCTGTGCGAAAGGCGTGGTGAGCAGGGGCATGGGTAGGGCATTTCCATTCGTTGACGACGCGGTCGGGCTTTAAGTGACAGCTATTCAAGCCGTGCTGGGTGACTCGCGAAATCGGCGATTTTACGTGTTTTCCGCTGCCTGTACCTGAGGTTTTTGTGGGTTGGCGAATGCGCCCGCATCCCGGCTAGAAGAGTCCTTGCAGCGCGGCGTGGACGACCGCCGACGTCTTGTTGGTGACCCCGATCTTGCGCTTGGCGCTGCCGATGTGGAAGTTCACCGTGCGTATCTTCAAATCCAGAATGATCGCCACCTCCGCGGCGGTCTTGCCCTCGGCCGACCATTTGAGCACTTCAACCTCCCGAAGCGTCAGGCCTTTGTAGCAGTGTGTCTGTACTGATATGTCCGGATTTGTATGTTCCATGCCAGCCTCCATGCGTGCCTTGTCAGATCCCGTCCTCACTGAAGTCTAGGAAAGGATGCCTCTCAGTGGCAGGGTGTTCGCAGCGTGGGGGGGCAGCCTGGATCGCGGCCAGGCTGTCGGCGGCATTCCTCATTTCCTTTCAGATCAAGGGGTTGGTCGCCTTGCGATGCATGGGTGCGACGCCTTCGCGATAACGCCTATCGCGAAATACTCTAAAAGCCGCGCCACGGATTTGCCGATACCACTACAAACCTGCGGTGTTTATAACCGTCGGTTTGCGGGACACTGAGCGTATTGATTGCAATCGAAGGAGCCCGGAGCGCCCATGAACGCCAGTGCAGAGAAATTCACCCGGCAAACGCTGCTCGACGTCACGCCGCTGACCCCCAGCCTGTTCACCCTGCGCACGACCCGTGATGCCGGCTTTCGCTTCACCGCAGGCCAGTTCGCGCGCCTGGGCGTGACCAAGGCCGACGGCAGCACCGTGTGGCGGGCGTATTCGGTGGTGTCGTCGCCGTTCGACGAGTATCTGGATTTCTTCTCTATCGTGGTGCCGGGTGGCGAGTTCACCAGCGAACTGAGCCGCCTGCGTGCGGGCGACACGCTGATGGTGGAAAAGCAGGCCACCGGCTACCTGACCCTGGACCGCTTCACCGATGGCCGTGATTTGTGGATGTTATCCACAGGCACTGGCGTAGCGCCGTTCCTGTCGATTCTGCAGAACTTCGAAGTCTGGGAAAAATTCGAGCGCATCATTCTGGTGTACAGCGTGCGCGAGGCGGCGGAGCTGGCGTATCAGGAGCTGATCGCCGAGCTGACCCGGCGCGAATACCTGGCCGAATACGCCCACAAGTTCCAGTTCATCGCCACGGTGACCCGCGAAGAACACCCCGGCGCGTTGCATGGGCGTATTACCACGTTGATCGAGAACGGGGAGCTGGAGCGAGTGGCGGGCGTGGAACTGACGCCTGAACATTCGCGAGTGATGATATGCGGCAACCCGCAGATGATCGAAGACACCCGCGCGCTGCTCAAGACCCGCGACATGCGCCTGGCATTGACCCGCAAGCCGGGCCAGATCGCCGTTGAGAATTATTGGTAAAACAAACGCCCGCTGGCGCTGCGCGGTCATCGGGTGATCACAAAACCTGTGGGAGTGAGCTTGCTCACGAAGGCTGTGTTCCATCCGCTACATATCTGGCGGATGTACCGGCCCCTTCGTGAGCAAGCTCACTCCCACAGGTGAAGCATTGTTTGGACGATAGTGCGGTATCAGACCAAACGATCAGGATTGACCTGGATCGGCGCCGCCGGTTTGCTGTTCTGCTCTTTGAGCAGGTCGCGGATTTCGGTCAGCAGGGTTTCCTGTGGGGTCGGAACCGGTGGCACGGTCGGGGCCTTGGCTTCTTCGCGTTTGAGGCGGTTGATCGCCTTCACACCCATGAAAATGGCGAACGCCACGATGATGAAGTCGATCACGGTCTGGATGAATTTGCCGTAGGCCAGTACCACTGCCGGGGCTGTTCCTTCCGCGCCTCGCAACGTGATCGCCAGATCACTGAAGTCCACGCCGCCAATCAGCAGCCCCAGGGGCGGCATGATTACATCGCCGACGAACGACGAAACGATCTTGCCGAATGCCGCGCCAATGATGATACCGACGGCCATGTCGACCACGTTTCCTTTGACGGCAAAGGCTTTGAACTCGCTTAGTACGCTCATGGTGTATTCCTTTGTTACAGATGAGGGTGGTGGATGCAGTGTATGACAGCTACACGCATCTCGCGTAATCCCTGCAATCGACCGGGTCTGTACGTGGAAGTTTTATCCGATTGCGTGCAAAACCTCGTCACGAGCCGCATTCCACCGGGTTTCTGGCCATGAGGTATGATTGGCCCTTTTTTGCGGCGGGGGTTCCATGGCCAAGGCCAAACGCATGTATGGCTGCACCGAGTGCGGCGCGACCTTTCCCAAGTGGGCGGGGCAGTGTGGCGAATGCGGCGCGTGGAACACGCTGACCGAGACCATGATCGAAAGCGGCGGCGCAGCGCCCCCCAGCGGCCGCTCGGGCTGGACCGGCCAGCAGGCGCAGATCAAGACCCTGGCCGAAGTCAGCGTCGAAGAGATTCCGCGCTTCTCCACCAACTCGGCCGAGCTTGACCGGGTGCTGGGCGGCGGCCTGGTGGACGGCTCGGTGGTGCTGATCGGCGGTGATCCCGGTATCGGCAAATCCACCATCCTGCTGCAGACGCTCTGCGCCATCGCCGAACGCATGCCCGCGCTGTACGTGACCGGCGAGGAATCGCAGCAACAGGTCGCCATGCGCGCCCGCCGCCTCGGCCTGCCTCAGGACAAGCTGCGGGTCATGACCGAAACCAGCATCGAGAGCATCATCGCCACGGCCCGGGTCGAGAAGCCCAAGGTCATGGTCATCGACTCGATCCAGACCATCTTCACCGAGCAACTGCAATCGGCGCCGGGCGGTGTCTCGCAAGTGCGTGAAAGCGCAGCCCTGCTGGTGCGCTACGCCAAGCAGAGCGGCACGGCGATCTTCCTGGTAGGCCACGTGACCAAAGAGGGCGCACTGGCCGGGCCTCGCGTGCTCGAACACATGGTCGACACCGTGCTGTATTTCGAGGGCGAATCGGACGGTCGTCTTCGCCTGTTGCGGGCGGTGAAGAACCGCTTCGGCGCGGTCAACGAACTGGGCGTGTTCGGCATGACTGACAAGGGCCTGAAAGAAGTCTCAAACCCGTCGGCGATCTTTCTGACCCGTGCACAGGAAGCCGTGGCAGGCAGCGTGGTCATGGCCACGTGGGAAGGCACCCGGCCGATGCTGGTGGAGGTGCAGGCGCTGGTGGATGACAGTCACCTCTCCAACCCGCGCCGAGTGACCCTGGGCCTGGATCAGAACCGCCTGGCGATGCTGCTGGCGGTCCTGCATCGCCATGGCGGCATTCCGACCCACGATCAGGACGTGTTTCTCAACGTGGTCGGCGGGGTGAAGGTGCTGGAAACGGCATCTGACCTGGCCTTGATGGCCGCCGTGATGTCGAGCCTGCGCAATCGCGCGCTGCCGGGTGACCTGCTGGTGTTCGGCGAGGTGGGGCTGTCGGGTGAAGTAAGGCCGGTGCCGAGCGGGCAGGAGCGATTGAAAGAGGCCGCCAAGCACGGCTTCAAACGCGCCATCGTGCCCAAGGGCAATGCGCCGAAGGAATCTCCGCCAGGCCTGACCGTGATCGCCGTGACCCGGCTCGATCAGGCGCTGGATGCGTTGTTCGAGGAGTAGCACCTGGCGGCCGCAACCCTTGTAGGAGCGCGCTTGCCCGCGATTGCGGTGTGTCAGACAGCATTGATGTTTCAGACACATCGCAATCGCGGGCAAGCGCGCTCCTACAGTGGTGTTGTTCAGACCTCGATCAACGCCGCCAACTCCCGCTCAAGCTCTGCAGGATCGGCCAGGTTCAACTCGATCAGCCGCCGCAAGTGCGTCACCGATTCCAGCCCGATGTGTTCGCAGACAAACCCCAGATGATTGTGATCGTCGTGGGTCAGGCGCACTTCCATGCGCACGTCGATATCGACGTTCAAATGGATATCGACAATGAACGGCTCATCCGGATTGCCCAGCCAGGGCGAGGGGCGTTCGATCAAAAGTCCTTTGAGTGACAGATCGATCAAATGCACCGGCCAGCTTTTCGGGCCTTGGGTCAGTTCGGTCTTGGCATCGAACGAGATACGTTTAAAACGGCGACGCTCTTCGTGGGAATCTGTCATGAGTCGACTTCTCCTTGGATGTTTTGACTATAGGTCAAATCCGGCGCTAGACCATTGTGGGGGTGGCCTTTCGCTTCAGCGGCGCTAAACTCAATAGGCCGTTCAAAACAAGTCCACTCAGTTGGAAATAAAAAATGAAAAACAATAATAGTCTGCTGCGCCATGTGCCCTGGCTGATTGTTGCGATTCTCGGGGCCTGGGCCCTGGGGGTGGTTGCATTGCGTCGGGGAGAGGCAATCAACGCACTCTGGATCGTGGTCGCTGCGGTCGCTATCTACCTGGTTGCCTATCGTTACTACAGCCTGTTCATCGCATCGCGCGTCATGCAATTGGACCCGAACCGGGCCACGCCTGCCGTGCTCAACAATGACGGTCTTGATTACATTCCGACCAACAAACACATTCTTTTCGGCCACCACTTTGCTGCCATTGCCGGGGCAGGCCCGCTGGTCGGTCCGGTGCTGGCTGCGCAGATGGGCTATCTGCCCGGCACGTTGTGGCTGATCGCTGGCGTAGTGCTGGCCGGTGCGGTGCAGGACTTCATGATCCTGTTCCTCTCCACTCGCCGTAACGGCCGTTCGCTGGGCGACATGGTCCGCGAGGAAATGGGCCGCATCCCGGGCACCATCGCCCTGTTCGGCTGCTTCCTGATCATGATCATCATCCTTGCGGTGCTGGCGCTGATCGTGGTCAAGGCCCTGGCCGAGAGCCCGTGGGGCATGTTCACCGTCATGGCGACCATCCCGATTGCGATGTTCATGGGCGTGTACATGCGCTTCATCCGCCCGGGCCGTATCGGTGAAATTTCGGTGATTGGCGTGGTCTTGCTGCTGCTGTCGATCTGGGTCGGTGGCCATGTCGCTGCAAGCCCTGAGTGGGCACCGGTGTTCACCTTCACCGGCGTGCAGATCACCTGGCTGCTGGTGGGCTACGGCTTCGTTGCGGCCATGCTGCCGGTCTGGCTGGTACTGGCACCGCGCGACTACCTTTCGACCTTCCTGAAGATCGGCACCATCGTCGCCCTGGCCATCGGCATCCTGATTCTGGCGCCTGAGCTGAAAATGCCAGCCCTGACCCAGTTCACCGACGGTTCCGGCCCGGTCTGGAAAGGCACCCTGTTCCCGTTCCTGTTCATCACCATTGCCTGCGGTGCAGTGTCGGGCTTCCATGCGCTGATTTCGTCGGGTACTACGCCGAAACTGCTGGATAACGAAGTCAACGCCCGTTACATCGGCTACGGCGGCATGCTGATGGAATCCTTCGTGGCAATCATGGCCATGGTGGCGGCTTCGGTCATCGAGCCAGGCATCTACTTCGCGATGAACAGCCCGGCGGCGATTGTCGGCGGTGACGTCAACGCGGTTGCACAGATGGTCAGCAGTTGGGGCTTTGTCATCACCCCGGATCAACTGACCGCCGTGGCCAAGGAAATTGGTGAGAACACCGTACTGGCCCGTGCCGGTGGTGCGCCGACCCTGGCCGTCGGTATCGCGCAGATCCTGCATCAGGCCTTCCCTGGTCAGGACACCATGGCGTTCTGGTACCACTTCGCGATCCTGTTCGAAGCGCTGTTCATCCTGACGGCCGTTGACGCCGGTACCCGTGCCGGTCGCTTCATGCTGCAGGACCTGCTCGGCAGCTTCGTGCCTTCGCTCAAACGCACCGAGTCCTGGACTGCCAACGCCATCGGTACCGGTGGCTGCGTGGCGCTGTGGGGTTACCTGCTGTATCAAGGTGTGATCGATCCGCTGGGCGGCATCAACACCCTGTGGCCGCTGTTCGGTATCTCCAACCAGATGCTGGCCGGTATTGCCCTCATGTTGGCCACTGTTGTGCTCATTAAAATGAAGCGTCAGCAGTACGTCTGGGTCACCATCCTGCCGGCCTCCTGGCTGCTGATCTGCACCGTGACGGCCGGCTTCATCAAACTGTTCGACCCAAGCCCGGCCGTTGGCTTCCTGGCCCTGGCGAAGAAATACAGCGCGGCGGCTGACGCCGGTCAGATCCTGGCCCCGGCCAAGACCGCCGACCAGATGCAGCATGTGATCTTCAACGCGTACACCAACGCGGCGCTGACCACGCTGTTCCTGTTCGTGGTGCTGAGCATCCTGTTCTACGCGATCAAGGTCGGCCGGGCCGCCTGGATCAAGAAAGAACGCAGCGACAAGGAAGCGCCATTCCAGGCCTTCCCGAAAACCAACTGAGTGCGCTGTAAGGCGAGGAGCTGCATATGTTCAATGACCTGAGTCGTCTGGGTAAGTATCTGGGTCAGGCCGCGCGCCTGATGGTCGGCATGCCGGACTACGACACCTACGTCGAACATATGCAGACCAAACACCCTGACAAGCCGGTGATGTCGTACGAGGCGTTCTTCCGGGAACGCCAGGATGCGCGTTACGGCGGCAAGGGTGGGCCGAAGTGCTGTTGATCGGCTGACTGTCGCAACTTGTGTTAAAAACGCGTCACGCCTGTCGTGGCGCGTTTTCTTTTGTAGCAGCGCGCTTGCCCGCGACCTGCGGTGTGTCTGCACCCCATACGTCGTTTGACACTACGCAGTCGCGGGCAAGCGCGCTCCTACGGTTATTCATGAGTGCTGGAGATTTCTTGTGTTCACACCCATCCCCGTCACCGTTCTGAGTGGTTTCCTCGGCGCGGGCAAGACCACATTGCTACGTCACCTGCTCAAGGCGGAACACGGCCTGAAGATCGCCGTGATCGAAAACGAATTCAGCGACGCAGGTGTCGACACCCAGTTGCTGGGCGATGAGCCGGTACAAGTGATGACCCTGTCCAACGGCTGCGTGTGCTGCACCATTCACACCGACCTGACCAAAGCGCTGGTCCTGCTGCTGGAGCGGCTGGACAGCGGCGAGATCGCCTTCGACCGCCTGGTGATCGAATGCACCGGCCTTGCCGACCCGGCACCGGTGGCCCAGACCTTTTTCATCGATGAAGAACTGCGCGAGCGCTATATCCTCGACGGCATCATCACCCTGGTGGACGCCGCCCACGCCGACACCCACCTGGAGCAGACCATCGCCCAGGCGCAGATCGGTTTCGCCGACCGCCTGCTGGTGAGCAAGACCGATCTGGTGGACGAGGCGACGTTCAAGGCCCTGAGTGAGCGCCTGACCCGCATCAACCGCCGTGCGCCGATCCGCGTGGTCGAGCACGGCAAGATCGACCTCGCCGAACTGCTGGACGTGCGCGGCTTCAACCTGAACGCGGATGTCGGCGGGATGGTCCTGCGTCCGGTCGCACCGGCAGGGCGCGGCATCGACCGCATCAGCAGCCTGGTGTTGCGCAGCGACAAGGCGCTGGATATCGACAAGCTCAGCGAGTTCATGAACGAACTGCTGGAAGACCACGGCAAGCAATTGCTGCGCTACAAGGGCGTGCTGAACATCGCCGGCGAAGACCGCAAGCTGGTGTTTCAGGGCGTGCTCAAGCTCTACGGTTTTGATTTCGACGTGGAGTGGGCAGCGGACGAGCAACGCGAAAGCGTGATCGTGTTCATCGCCGACGAGTTGCCGGAAGAGAAGATTCGCGAAGGGTTTGCCAGGGTCGCTGCAGCGTAGCTGACAACTGTAGGAGCGCGCTTGCCCGCGACGGCGGTGTGTCATTCACCGCACCGGCGTCAGACAAACCGCTATCGCGGGCAAGCGCGCTCCTGCAAGCGATCATCGTTGCCCACAAAAAAGCCCGGCTCAAGAGCCGGGCTTTTTCATATCAGGCAACCGCTATCAAGCGCCGTAAACCGGCAGCTTGGCGCAGATGGCCTTGACCTTCTCGCGAACGGCGTCGATCACCGCTTCGTTGTTCAGGTCAGCCAGGATGTCGCAGATCCAGCCAGCCAGTTCCTTGCACTCTGCTTCCTTGAAGCCGCGAGTGGTCACAGCCGGGGTGCCGAAGCGCAGGCCGGAGGTGACGAACGGGGAGCGCGGGTCGTTTGGCACCGAGTTCTTGTTCACGGTGATGAAAGCCTTGCCCAGTGCGGCGTCGGCGTCTTTACCGGAGATGTCCTGTTTGATCAGCGACAGCAGGAACAGATGGTTCTCGGTACCGCCGGAAACCACGTCGAAGCCACGCTCGATGAACACGGCGGCCATGGCCTTGGCGTTCTTGACGACTTGTTGCTGGTAAGTCTTGAACTCAGGCTGCAGCGCTTCCTTGAAGCAGATCGCCTTGGCAGCGATGACGTGCTCCAGAGGACCGCCCTGGCCGCCCGGGAATACGGCGGAGTTCAGTTTCTTCTCGATCTCGGCATTGGCGCGCGCCAGGATCAGGCCGCCACGTGGACCGCGCAGGGTCTTGTGGGTGGTGGTGGTCACGACGTCAGCGAACGGAACCGGGTTCGGGTAGACGCCAGCGGCGACCAGACCGGCCACGTGGGCCATGTCGACGAACAGGTAGGCACCGACCTTGTCAGCGATGGCGCGGAAACGGGCGAAGTCCAGCACCTGCGAGTAAGCCGAGAAACCGGCCACGATCATTTTTGGCTTGTGCTCGACAGCCAGGCGCTCGACTTCGTCGTAGTCGATCAGGCCGTTGCCGTCGATGCCGTACTGAACAGCGTTGTACAGCTTGCCGGACGAAGAAACGCTGGCGCCGTGGGTCAGGTGACCGCCGTGGGCCAGGCTCATGCCCAGGATGGTGTCACCGGCGTTCAGCAGAGCCAGGTAAACGGCGCTGTTGGCTTGGGAGCCTGCGTGCGGCTGGACGTTGGCGTAGTCGGCGCCGAACAGCTCCTTGGCGCGGTCGATGGCCAGTTGCTCGACGATGTCGACGTACTCGCAACCACCGTAGTAACGCTTGCCTGGGTAGCCTTCGGCGTACTTGTTGGTCAGCACCGAGCCCTGGGCTTCCATGACGGCAGGGCTTGTGTAGTTTTCCGAGGCGATCAGCTCGATGTGCTCTTCCTGGCGCTTGGCTTCCTGTTCCATAGCGGCATACAGGTCGGAGTCGTACTTGGCGATAGTCAAATTACGGCTGAACATGGCGGTCCTCGGGGATCGTGCAGTAGAAAAGGGGGGCATTCTACAACATCGGGTTTTATATGGCATATGAAAGGCGGTCATGTCGTGGACAAGCGGCTTTCACTCACGACCTGTAGGAGCGCGCTTGCCCGCGACCGGGTGTGTCAGCCAGTGCAGCGGTGTCTGCCCGGACGCGGTCGCGGGCAAGCGCGCTCCTACAAGGATCAAGCCTCGGTAAGCCGTACTGCTACGGATCAGTCGATCATGAACAGGGCATCATTGCTGAATTGCGCCTCGAAGCGCTGCGCCGGCATCGGCCTGCCGAACAGGTAGCCTTGCACCTCGTCGCAACCATGCTCACGCAGGAAATCCAGCTGCTCGTGGGTTTCCACGCCCTCGGCGATCACCGCCAGGTTCAGGCTGTGGGCCATTGCGATGATGGCGCGGGCGATCTGGGCGTCCTGCTCGCCCGAGGGCAGGCCGTCGACGAAGGTGCGGTCGATCTTCAGCACATCGATGGGGAACTGCTTGAGGTAGTTCAACGATGAGTAACCGGTGCCGAAGTCGTCCACCGCGATGCTCAGCCCCAGGCGCTTGAGGCTGTCGAGGATATGCATGGCCTCGCTGACTTCGCGCATCAGGATACTTTCGGTCAGCTCCAGCTCAAGGCACGCCGGCGGCAGGCCGGTTTCCTGGAGGATGTTGGCGATGCGCGTGCCCAACTGGCCATCGGAGAACTGCCGCGCGGAAATGTTGACCGACACTTTCGGCACGCGAACCTTGGCCAGATGCCACTCGCGCAACTGGCGACAGGCTTCCTTCAGCACCCATTCGCCGACTTCCACCACCAGCCCCAACTCTTCGAGCACCGGAATGAAATCCCCCGGCGGCACCAGGCCACGGCGCGGATGGCGCCAGCGCAGCAGGGCTTCTGTACCGGTCAGGCGCTTGCCGTCGCCGCTGAACTGCGGCTGGTAATAGAGGGTGAACTCCTCCTGCTCCAGCGCGTGGCGCAGGTCACTTTCAAGTTCCAGGCGCTCCAGGGCGCTGGCGTTCATGTCTGCCTGGTAGAACTGGAAGTTGTTCTTGCCACGCTCCTTGGCGTGGTACATCGCCGTGTCGGCGTTCTTCATCAACTGGCTCAGCTCGTTGCCGTCCTGGGGGCTCAGGGCGATGCCGATACTGGCGGTGACGAAAAACTCCCGGCCTTCCAGCACGAAGGGTTTCACCAGGCTTGCGAGAATCTGTTCGGCCACATGAATGGCCCGGGTCAGTGCTGCCTGCTGGGTGGCGCCGGGTTGCAGGAGCAGGGTGAATTCGTCGCCACCCATGCGCGCCACGGTGTCGTCTTCGGCCACGCAGGCGAGCAGGCGCGAGGCCATTTCCTTGAGCATGCGATCCCCTGCGGCATGGCCGAGGGAGTCGTTGATCGGCTTGAAGCGGTCGAGGTCCAGGAACATCAGCACCACCCAGGCGTGCTGGCGCTCGGCGTGCTGCAGCGCGGTGTGCAGGCGGTCCTGGAACAGCGTGCGGTTGGGCAGGTGGGTCAGGGCGTCGTAGTAGGCCAGGCGGTGAATGCGCTGTTCGCTGGCCTTGCGCTCGCTGATGTCACTGAAGAAGCACACGTAGCTGGCCAGGTCGCCTTCATCGTCCAGCACCGCAGTGATGCCGACCCATGCCGGATAGTGTTCGCCGTCACGACGCTTGAGCCACAGCTCGCCCTCCCAACTGCCGCGCTGGTTCAACTGCTTGAGGATGTAGCCCATGTGGGCTTCCTGCTGGTCGTCGACGGTCAGCATCATCGGCAACTGGTCCAGCACCTGGGACACCGCGTAGCCGCTGACCCGACTGAACGCATCGTTGGCCTGCACGATGTAACCGGCGGGGTCAGTGATCAGGATGGCCGAGGTCGAGTGCTCGAACACCGTCGCGGCCATGCGCAGGTCTTTTTCCGCACGGCGCTGCTGACTGATATCACGGCCAACACCGAGAATGCCTTCAAATGCGCCGGATTCGTCCCACACCAGAACCAGACGCAACTCCACCGGAATCTTGCGCCCATCGGCACGCAGGCAGTCGAACAGGAACAACTGCGTGGTGATTTCACGGCGCAGGGCCGCCAGCGCTTCGGGTTTGTTCAGCGCTTTGCCAATCACGTGCAGCAGCGAATTCAGGCTGGTGAGTTGCTGCGGGTTGGCGATGATCGAGTTCCAGCCGTTATCCAGAATCCATTCGGCGCTGTACCCCAGCACGGTGTTGACCGATGGGCTGACGTAGTTGGGCGCAAGCTTGGGGTCGGTGGAAAAGATCACGTCGCTGATGCTTTCGGCGAGCATCCGGTAGCGCTGCTCGCTGTCACGCAGGGACTGGCTGGCTTCGATCTGTTCGGTGATGTCCTTGGCCACGCCGATGATGCGCGTGACCTGGCCATCGCTGTCCGGCGCCAGGGCCTGCTCGCGGATGTCGAAACGCCGCCAGTTGCCGCGCCGGTCGCGAAAGCGCAACTGGCACTCGGTCAGCGCGCTCAGACCTTGTTCGCTGCGGGCCAGGCGCAGTTGCTCGTAGGGTTCGGCGTCATCGGGATGCAGAAGGATTTCCCAGAAATATTCGCCCATCTGCTGCAGTTCTTCGCGGCTATAACCGAGCGTGTGCCCCAGGTGGTGGTTGCTGTAGATCATGCGCCGGGTCACGACGTCCTGAACGTACAGATGGTCGGGCACGGTGCGCACCACATCCGACCAGAAACTCTCGCGCTCCAGCAGTTCGATTTCGGTCTGCTTGCGGTTGGTGATGTCGTTGATGTTCAGGATCACCGAATTGAAGTCTTCGGGCTGCTCGGGCAGGCGCACCACCAGCCATAGATGCTGGTCCTGGCCTTGCGCGTCGGGCAGCAGGATTTCCAGTTCCAGCTGAGGCCGGCCATCGAGTACCGCGCCGATCAGTTGCACGCCAATGCCCTGGCGGGAACGCGGGCAGCCCTCGATCAACTGCTGCCAGACCTTCTGCGCGGAATCAGCGCGCAGCAGGCTGGAGGCCACCTGATTGACCTCGGTGATGCGCAACTGATGCAGCAGGCCCTTGAGTTGGTCTGGGTGATTGATCAGCCGCTTGTGCAACTCCTCGCTGCTGTTCAGTTGCAGGTGCTTGAGGTATTCCGGCAGGCCCGAGAGGTCGAGCACGCACAGCGCGACGCCGGTGCCTTCGAAGATGTCCTTGTAGCGTCGGCGGCTCTCATGCAGTTGCAACTGGCGACGACGCAGGCTGCGCAGCGCGAGCAACGGCACGATAGAGCAGAGCAGCGCGATCAGGCATTTGCCCAGCAACGGCGCAATCAGCGCTTCCCGAGCCCGGTCCGGGTCGAACAGCCCGCGCAACTGCCAGTCGCTGTTGGCCACAGGCTCCAGCAGCACGGTCTGCAGATTGCCACCAGCGGCCTGGCTGTCACTGGGCTCACCCTGGAAAACCAGGTGCAGGGACGAGGTGTTCTCAAGCCGCCAGAGTGGCCGGTAGTCCTGTGCGCTCTGGCGGGTCAGGGAATTCAGCGCCTGTGGGTCCAGGCGTATGGCCCAGTAGCGCTGGTTGTCATTGCCGGGCTGGCGAACCAGCAGGTAGAACAGCGAGCCGTCCGGCGCATCGGCATAGTAGTAAGGATGCCCTTCGACCCGTGCGTGCAATTGAGTCAAGAAACTGACGTCCTTGCTGTCCGTGGCGCTGTCCATTGCGATACCCGCCGAGCTGTCCAGCCAGGCGACACTGAGCAGCCCCGGCATGGATTTGCGCAGGCGCTCAAGCATCGCGGCGGTCTGCGCCTGGGTCTCGGGCTTGCCGTTGGCGTCGTCCAGCAGGTTCAACGCGACCTGGGCGTTGAGCGCCATGTTCAGGCTCAGGCGGTCGGCCAACTGGATGCTGTAATCGACGCTGCGCTGATGCTGGCGATCCTGGGTCTGTTGGAACTGCTCAACCAGCTGCCATAACAAAAGCACGAGCATCAGCAGCACCAGCACTGCCAGTGCGCCTTTGAACGAGCCTCGTAAAGGCGCGGACGCCGCGCTATTGGAGGAACGCAACGGAGGAGTGGGTGCTGGTGTGGACAAACTGTGATCCTGACTGCTGGACTGAATCAGCGTGTGCGAAATGCACTATAAGCTGGACGCCCAAAGGGCGGCTAGCATGCCTTGAGTTGTGGCTAAGTGCCAGCCCCATTGGGCTGCGCGGTTTGCCCTGTTGACGGCATTCGGGTAGCTTTGCGGCACGCGCGAGGTGCCCGATTCCTGTAATTTTTCATAATGCTTGCAATCCTTGCTCCAGCTTTATGACTTACGCGGTAAGTTTTCTGTCGCGGCTTTTCTGGTCAAGCCTTAACCAATTCAAGGCCCGGATACGCCACACGGCAAGTTGCGACGATAAATAAAAAGCATTTTTTGCAACGGAGCACTAAGCTCGCGCCCTTATTCACTGTCCCAATCCAGGTTTTCATTCCATGGCTCAATACGTCTTCACCATGCATCGGCTGAGCAAAGTTGTTCCGCCGAAGCGGGAAATCCTGAAAAACATCTCCCTGTCGTTCTTCCCGGGCGCCAAGATCGGCGTCCTCGGCCTCAACGGTTCGGGTAAATCCACGCTGCTGAAAATCATGGCCGGTGTCGACACCGAGTTCGATGGTGAAGCGCGCCCGATGCCGGAACTGAACGTCGGCTACCTGCCGCAGGAACCGCAACTGGACCCGACCAAGACCGTTCGCGAAGTGGTCGAGGAAGCGGTCAGCGTCATCAAGGACGCCCAGGCGCGTCTGGACGAGGTCTACGCGGCCTACGCTGAACCGGATGCCGATTTCGACAAACTGGCCGCCGAACAGGCCAAGCTCGAAGCCATCCTGCAGGCCAGCGACGGCCACAACCTCGAGCGCCAGCTGGAAGTCGCCGCCGATGCGCTGCGTCTGCCGGCCTGGGATGCCAAGGTCGAGCACCTGTCCGGTGGTGAGAAGCGCCGCGTGGCCCTGTGCCGCCTGCTGCTGTCGGCCCCTGACATGCTGCTGCTGGACGAACCGACGAACCACCTGGACGCCGATTCCGTCGCCTGGCTCGAACACTTCCTGCACGACTTCCCGGGCACCGTGGTTGCGATCACGCACGACCGTTACTTCCTGGACAACGTCGCTGGCTGGATTCTGGAACTCGACCGCGGCGCCGGTATTCCGTACGAGGGCAACTATTCGGGCTGGCTGGAAGCCAAATCCGATCGTCTGGCCCAGGAATCCAAGCAGCAGTCGGCTCACGAGAAGGCCATGAAAGAGGAACTGGAGTGGGTGCGCAAAGGCGCCAAGGCTCGTCAGTCCAAATCCAAGGCCCGTCTGCAGCGCTTCGAAGAAATGCAGTCGCAGGAATTCCAGAAGCGTTCGGAAACCAACGAGATCTACATCCCGGCCGGTCCGCGCCTGGGTGACAAGGTCATTGAATTCAAGAACGTCACCAAGGGTTACGGCGACCGCGTGCTGATCGACAACCTGTCGTTCTCCATGCCTAAAGGCGCCATCGTTGGTGTGATTGGTGGTAACGGTGCGGGTAAATCCACGCTGTTCCGCATGCTGATGGGCAAGGAGCAACCGGATTCGGGCTCCATCGAAATCGGTGAAACCGTGCAACTGGCCTGCGTCGATCAGAGCCGTGACGACCTGGACGGCAGCAAGACCGTATTCGCGCAGATCTCCGACGGTTCCGATCAGATCAAGATCGGCAGCTACGAGATTCCGTCGCGTACCTATGTCGGCCGTTTCAACTTCAAGGGTGGCGATCAGCAGAAGTTCGTGAAGGATCTGTCCGGTGGTGAGCGTGGTCGCTTGCACCTGGCGCTGACTCTGAAAGAGGGCGGCAACGTCCTGCTGCTCGACGAACCGTCCAACGACCTGGACGTTGAAACCCTGCGTTCCCTGGAAGAAGCCCTGCTGGACTTCCCGGGCGCCGCGATTGTGATCTCCCACGATCGGTGGTTCCTGGACCGCGTCGCGACTCACATCCTGGCCTACGAAGATGATTCGCAGGCGGTGTTCTTCGAAGGCAACTACACCGAGTACGAAGCCGACCGCAAGAAACGCCTGGGCGAAGCCGCAGCCCAGCCGCACCGCGTGCGTCACAAGAAGCTGGCCTGATCGGGGCCAGCGTCATGAAAAACGGAGCCTTCGGGCTCCGTTTTTTTTTGGACAAGTTTCTGTCGTGCGGGATGGGGATAACGACGATTGTCGATCAGTGATGATTTGTGGGAGCGGGCTTGCCCGCGAAAGCGGTGTGTCAGACTCCTTTGATGCGGCAGGTGTGACGCATTCGCGGGCGAGCCCGCTCCCACAAATATGGCTTGGCGTATCGGCTGCGAGTACATACATAAATTCGAGCTTGATCCCCTGTAGAGTATCCAAGGGCGCAGTGGCTCCGTTTTTTCAAACATCCGCCTCAATCTGCACCACCTCGATCACCTGATCTCCCGCCGGACGCTGCCAGGTGACTTCGTCGCCCACGTGCGCGCCCATCAGCGCCTTGCCCAGCGGCGAGGCCCAGTTGATGAGCTGGCTCGCGGCATCAGCCTGATCTTCACCCACCAATTGCACCCGCTGCTGCACGTCCTCTTCATCGGCGAAGGTCACCCAGCTGCCGATCTGCACCTTGTCAGTAGAGATGGCAGGTGTCACCACCTGAGCACTGTGAAGACGCTGATTGAAATAACGCAGATCCCGTTCGATATCCGCCAGCCGCTGCTTGTCTGCACGCTCACCGCGCGCGGACTGCTCGCTGTGCTGCGCCTGCAACGCGGCGACATGGGCCTGCAACTGGGCAAGACCGCTGGCGGTCACGTAATTGGGTTGCGCGCTGACGTGCCGCTCCACCGGCTGGCTGACCTGCGCGGCAGCGGCGTCTTCGTTGACGAAGGCCCGACTCATGGCGTGCTCCCTGTTCAGTACATGAAGGTTGGGCCATCCTTGCACTCCAGAAGTTTCGCCAGATGCCCCGCAGCGACATGGCCTTCAGCGAGAGCGATACGCCTTGGCCGCGTCCTGGGTCTTCTCTTGTTCCCAGGCGCGGTCGCGGTCGTTCCAGATGCTGTCGCGACCCTGATCCTGAACGTTGCGGTTCTCCAGTTGCGCCTGACACTGGCGGAAACCATCCCCCCAGCCCTGCGCGTAAATCGTGTCACGCAAGTAACGCGGCACGTCCTTCTTGTATTGGCCCTTCATGACATCCACTGACTGCCGCCCACTGCCGCAGCCATCCTGGAAACCGTCCGCAAATGCCGGCGGATAACCTTCGGCCAGTAACTGGTCGTGGGTAGACTGACAGCCGGCGACAACCACAAGACACCACAGCACAACCCAACGCGCGTTCATATCCATTTCCTCTACAGATATGAAAAATTCTAGAAGCATATCTGTGAGTTATTTGTAAAAGCGGTGTGAGAAATCCATTGGCCGATGTCCGGTACGGGTCGATTAGTTCCGCGATCCCGCCTGACGGTAATTAAACCTGAAAAACTTTTAATAATTTTCCCTGCGACGGCCTGAGAAGATGGCGGGTTGTTAAACTGTCAGGCTGCGCGCAACTGCTTTGGAAGATCAATGAACCTTAGAACGATTCTGATTCTTGGCGCTCTCAGCGCATTTGGCCCTTTGGCCATCGACTTTTATCTACCCGGCTTTCCGGCAATGGCACTGGCATTTGGCACGGACGAAAAACACGTCCAGATGACCCTGGCCTCTTACTTCCTGGGCTTGAGCATCGGGCAACTGGCCTATGGGCCGATCGCTGACCGGTTTGGCCGCCGCATCCCGCTGCTGTTCGGCGTCGGACTGTTCACGCTGGCGTCGCTGGCCTGCGCGTTTGCGCCGAACCTTGAGTGGCTGATCGTTGCACGTTTCGTCCAGGCCCTGGGTGGCTGTGCGGGGATGGTGCTGTCGCGGGCGATTGTCAGCGACAAGTGCTCGCCCGTCGAGTCGGCGAAAGTGTTTTCCCAGTTGATGCTGGTCATGGGCCTGGCCCCGATCCTGGCCCCGATGCTCGGCGGTTTGCTGGTAAATGTGTACGGCTGGCAGTCGATCTTCCTGAGCCTGACATTCTTCAGTGCCCTCACGGCATGCGCCGTGGCTGCAGGCTTGCCTGAAAGCATGCCCGCAGGCCACCCCCGTCCACCGCTGTCCGGCGCGGCGGGCTCATATTGGGCGTTGCTGGGCGACCGGATCTTCCTGGGGCACGCCTTGACCGGCGGCATTGCGATTGCCGGTATGTTTTCCTATATCGCAGGCTCTCCCTTCGTGTTCATCAAGCTGTATGGCGTGCCTGCCGAGCATTACGGCTGGCTGTTCGGCACCAACGCGGCGGGCTTTATCCTCGTCGCGCAAGTCAACGCCCGGCTCGTGGGCCGCTTTGGCCCGGCGTGGCTGCTGTCCCGCGCGGTATGGATCTACCTGAGCGCCGCCGTGGTGCTGCTGGCGATTGCCTCGATGCACACCGAGAAGCTCTGGCCGTTGCTGATCCCGCTGTTCATCTATATCGCCAGCCTTGGCTGCATCATCCCCAACGCCTCGGCCTGTGCGATGGCGGGGCAGGGCAAGCGTGCAGGCAGCGCTTCGGCCTTGCTGGGCTGCCTGCAATTCAGCGTGGCGGCGGGGGCAGCGGCGCTGGTCGGGGTGTTGCATGATGGCACCGCCGTGCCCATGGCGACGGTTATCACCCTGTGTGGGGTGCTGGCCGTGACGCTCGCGATGATTACCCGACGCGCCCAGGGCAGGCGTGATGCGCAGGTTGCGCCCACTGACGTACGCATCTGACCCGCTCCGGCAACGTCACCGCGTTGCCGGACTTCCTGCTTCTTTTATTGAAAAGCTGTGCTGACCGGTGCACTGTTATTGATTGTTAATGGCAGTGAACAAATGAGAGAAGTGCAGACTATTACTACTCTCCCGGCAGACCTTTCGTACACGCACTTCGTTGGGGGGAAGGCGTGACAGTATATCTGGTTAAAAAATCCGCCTCCCTATGGAAAACCCTGGCTATTTTTCCTGCGGGATAATGGAGTTTTTGCTGTAGGAATTTGCGCTGCCTTCAGTTGACGTCACTTCCCCGAAATGCCATCAGAGGCCCGCTATTCCGGCCTTTTCGGCGCTAAAACATGTGCTGGAGAGGCTGTTGTCTAACGGGAGACTTTGCCTGATGTTTCGCACGGCGGCCCTACGGTGCTTCGGGTACAACAAATCCTGAGCAATCCGCCGCTGTCCTCCAGCCCTTATACTGTGTCTTTAGAGTGGATCCGATCCAATAACGGATGCTCGATACTGTCACGGTTACTTAACTAAATCTGTACTAGTGCGGCACTTGTTCTGCTCAAAGCTCCCATGAGGTGATGCAGATCAAGGCTGCCGTTCGCCCTATGCAACGATGATGGCCGCTGTAGAGGGCGAGTCGGCCATCGCAAAAGACCAATGATTCAACAGGGAGTGAATACATGGAACACGCACCATGCATCAGTCAGATTGCCGCGCTGCTGGCCGACCCCAAACGCAGTGCCATGATGTGGGCGTTAATGGACGGCGCGTCGCGGGCAGCTGACGAGATTGCATTGCTGGTGGGCTTGTCCACCTCATCGGTGGGCGCGCACCTGGCGCGGCTGGCATCGGGAGGCTTGCTGCGCCAGGAGTCGCGCGGCCGTAAGCGCTTCTTCAGGCTGGCGGCGCCTGAGGTCGGAGCGGCGGTGCAGGCACTGGCCAGCGCATCGATGGTCAGCGCCGAGATCATCAGCCGCAGCGTCGCCCAGCCCTTGCCGCCGCTGCCACTGCGCCGGGCTCTGGTGTGCGCCGATCATCTGGGCGGCGACCTGGCCACGGATCTGTATCAGCGGATGCTCGGGGCGGGCTGGATCGAGCAGTCGGAGCATCGTCTGGAAGTGACGAGTGTCGGAATATCGAGATTTGCCGAGCGGGGCATTTTCATCCCTGCGTTGGCCCACCGGCAGCGCGAGACTGTCTGCGAGTGCGCCGAATGCAGTGACCGCGGTCCGCACCTGGGCGGTGCGCTGGGGGCGGGATTGCTGCAGCTTTTCATGCAACTGGGGTGGTTGCGTGCCACGGAAGAGGCCACCACCTTGCAGGTGTCTTCCAATGGTCAGCGTGAGATCAACAAGATCGCGTCCGCTGCCTGAATGCAGACGCTGTAGCAGCACGGCTTGCCGGCGGGAGGCCTGGAGTGGCACCCGCTGGCAGGCCCTGCTGCCATGAATCACGCTCAGGTCACGGTTTGACCAGACGCGCATCCAGGCTGTTCTGTGCCAGGCGTTTGGCCTGATCCTGGGTCATGCCCAGATGAGTGTGCAGCGCGTGGAAGTTTTCGGTCACGTAGCCACCGAAGTAGGCCGGGTCGTCCGAGTTTACGGTGACTTTCACGCCACGCTCGAGCATGTCGAGGATGTTGTGCTGGCTCATGTGGTCAAACACGCAGAGCTTGGTGTTGGACAGCGGGCAGACCGTCAACGGGATCTGCTCATCGATGATGCGTTGCATCAGCCGTTCGTCTTCGATGGCGCGCACGCCGTGGTCGATCCGCTCGATCTTCAGCAGGTCCAGCGCTTCCCAGATGTACTCGGGCGGACCTTCCTCGCCGGCGTGGGCCACGGTCAGGAAGCCTTCTCCACGGGCGCGGTCGAACACGCGCTTGAACTTGCTGGGCGGATGGCCCATTTCCGAGCTGTCCAGGCCGACGGCGACGAAGGCATCGCGGAAGGGCAGTGCCATGTCCAGTGTCTTCTCGGCTTCTTCCTCACTCAGGTGCCGCAGGAAGCTCAGGATCAGGCCGCTGCCCACGCCGAGTTTTTCCTTGCCGTCCTTGAGCGCGCCAGTGATCCCGTTGAGCACCACTTCGAAGGGGATGCCCCGGTCGGTGTGGGTCTGCGGATCGAAGAACGGTTCGGTGTGAATCACGTTCTGAGCCTTGCAGCGTTCAAGGTAGGCCCAGGTCAGGTCGTAGAAGTCCTGCTCGGTACGCAGGACGTCCGCGCCCTGGTAATAAAGGTCGAGAAACTCCTGCAGGTTATTGAAGGCGTAGGCCTTGCGCAGGGTTTCGACGTCGTTCCACGGCAGTGCGATCTTGTTGCGCTCGGCCAGGGCGAACAGCAGTTCAGGTTCCAGCGAACCCTCAAGGTGCAGGTGCAGTTCAGCCTTGGGCAGGGCATTCAGCCAGTCGTACATGTTCTTTTCTCATCAGGTGCAATGGAGTGATTCTACAGATTCAAGGGCGATGACTGGTTAAAAACCTGACCGGAAGGTTCAGCTGTCTTGAAACCTTTATTTACAAACTGCACTCTCACCGCTTGAGCAGGCAATACTCCACGGATGAGCGACCCGCGTCGCAGAGGCAATAAGGCAACGATGGCCACGATTCTCAAGCAAGAAAAATTTCTCCTGTTGGCGGTGATTGCGGCCTGTCTCGCCTACTTCTTCGAACACCAGTTGCTCGGCCATGGGCACACCGTTGCGTTGCTCGCGGGCGTCGCCCTGGTGGTGTTCATCGTCTGTGCCTCGATGCGCGTCGCCCACCATGCCGAGTTGCTTGCGGAGAAGTTCGGCGACCCCTACGGCACGATGATCCTGACGCTGTCGGCGGTGCTGGTCGAGGTGGTGATCCTGGCGATCATGATGAGCAACGAGCCGTCGCCGACGCTGGTGCGAGACACCATCTACTCGGCGGTGATGCTGGATATCAACGGCATCCTGGGGCTCGCGGCGCTGATGGGCGGGCTCAAGCACGGCGAGCAGTCCTACAACGATGACTCCGCGCGCTCTTACAGTGTGATGATCCTGACCGCCATGGCCGTATCGATGGTGGTGCCGGAGTTCATACCCGAGTCCAAATGGAAGGTGTACTCGGCCTTTACCATTGGCGCGATGGTGTTGTTGTACGGTCTGTTTCTGCGCATGCAGGTGGGGCCGCACAGTTATTTCTTCAGCTACAGCTACCCGGACAAGAAGCGGCGCAAGGATCAGCCCGAACAGGAGGGCACGCCGGTGAATCTGACCTTGTCGATCGCCACGCTGGTGTTTGGGGTGGTGGTCATTGGCGCGCTGGCGGAGGTCATGTCCAAGACCATCGACCTGGGCCTTGAAGGCAGCGGCGCACCGCCGGTCATGACTGCGATTCTGGTGGCGGCGATTTCCGCTGCGCCGGAAATCCTCACGGCGCTGCGAGCGGCGCTGGCCAATCGCATGCAATCGGTGGTCAACGTTGCGCTGGGGGCATCGTTGTCCACGGTGATCCTGACCGTGCCGGTGATGGAGGCGATGGCGCTCTACACCGGTCAGCCGTTCCAGATGGCGATGACGCCGGTGCAGACCGTGATGGTGTTCGTCACCTTGCTGGTCAGTGCCATCAACCTCAACGACGGCGAAACCAACGCCATCGAAGGCATGACGCACTTCGTGCTGTTCGCGACCTTTGTAATGTTGTCGTTGTTGGGGATGTAGCCGGCTGCTACGACGATTTCTTGTGCTCTCCCGCCCGTAGCAGTCCGGCTTGCCGGCGTCGGGGATCTTGAGAACGCCGACGCCGGCAAGCCGGACTGCTACGGACAGTGCAGCAACATAGATCGTTGTAGCAGCCGGGCTTGCCCGCGGGAGCGATCCTGAGGTCGCCAACGTCGGCGAGCCGAACCGCGTCTGGATCAGCCGCGAATCAACTCCGCTGCCGCCTGGCGGTGATCTGCAATCAGACCCTTCAGGTCCAACCCCTCAACTTGCCCATCGATCACCCGCCATTTGCCGCCAATCATCACCCGGTCGGCGCGATCGGCACCGCACAACAGCAGCGCTGAAATCGGGTCATGGCTGCCCGAGAATCTCAGTTCATCGAGTTTGAACAGCGCAAGGTCGGCCTGCTTGCCGACCGCCAGTTGACCGATATCCTCGCGACCCAGCAGCTTCGCCGAACCGCGAGTTGCCCAGCCCAATGTCAGTTCCGGAGTGATTTTCTCGGCGCCATAGCGCAAGCGCTGCAGATAGAGCGCCTGTTTCGCCTCCAGAATCATGTTCGAGGCATCGTTGGAAGCCGAGCCATCCACGCCCAATCCGATGGCCGCCCCGGCGGCCGTCAGCTCCAGCGTCGGACAGATGCCCGAGGCCAGGCGCATGTTCGAGCTCGGGCAATGGCAAATCCCCGTACCTGCCTCGCCCAGACGCCCAATCTCCTGCTCATTGAAATGAATGCCGTGGGCCAGCCAGGTGCGAGGCCCGAGCCAGCCGACGCTGTCCAGGTAATCCACCGTGCGCAGGCCAAAGCGTTGCAGGCAGAAGTCTTCTTCATCCAGGGTTTCAGCCAGATGCGTGTGCAGACGCACATCGAGCCTCTCGGCCAGCGCGGCACTTTCAGACATGATTTCGGTGGTCACCGAAAACGGCGAACACGGCGCCAGGGCGATCTGGATCTGCGCGCCGTCGCCACGTTCGTGATAGCGGTCGATCAGGCGCAGGCTGTCTTCCAGAATCACCTGCCCCTGTTGCACGGTCTGCTGCGGTGGCAGGCCGCCATCCTTTTCACCCAGGCTCATCGAACCACGGGTCAGTATCGCGCGCATCCCCAGCTCCCGAACACTCTGCACCTGCACGTCGATGGCGTTTTCCAGTCCATCCGGAAACAGGTAGTGGTGATCCGCTGCCGTGGTGCAGCCCGACAGTAACAATTCCGTGAGGGCGACCTTGCTGGCCAGCGCGAGTTTTTCCGGAGTCAGGCGTGCCCAGACCGGGTACAGCGTCTTGAGCCACGGGAATAACGGCTGATTGACCACCGGCGCCCAGGCGCGAGTCAGCGTCTGGTAGAAATGATGATGGGTGTTGATCAGACCCGGCAGCAGCACATGCTCACGGGCATCGAATACCTGATCGCAAGGCTGGGCAGGTGTTTGCCCGGCGGTGAGCATTTCAACGATCACACCGTCCTCGACCACCAGCCCGCCTCGGGCATCGAGGTCGTTGGCAGTGAACACGGCAAGGGGATTTTTCAACCAGATACGGATAGCGGGCATGGGCCGGCTCCTCTGAAAGTGGGTTCAGGTCGCCAGCTCAGTTTTGCCCTGTCTGCTGATCCAGGGTCGCCGCAGCATCGAATGCGCCGCGAAGCGAGGGTCGGGAGTTTAGGGCGTGGGCGGGGTGTGGATCAAGTGCCCGCCCGAGCAGTGGGGTGTCACCAGGGAATCGTCTCACCCTTGTAATTGACGAAGTGATGCCCGCCTTTTCCGGCGAAGCGTTCCAGTTGTTCGACCATCCCGCGCGCGCTGGTTTGCACGTCGATATCGGCGCCTTCGCCGCCCATTGCGGTGCGGACCCAGCCGGGGTGCATCGAGAGGACGGTGGGTTTGTTGTCGCCCAGTTGCGTGACGAAGGTGTTGGTCATGGAGTTCAAGGCCGCCTTGCTGGCCTTGTACAGGGCCATTTCGGGCGCGTCGGGCATGGTGACGCTGCCGAGTACCGAACTCATGAAGGCAATGACGCCGGTGCCTGGGCGGATCTGATCGACGAAACGCTTGGCCAGGCGTACGGGGGCGACCGCATTGGTCAGGAACAGTTGGCCCAGTTCTTCTGCATTGGCGTCGGTGGGATTGCTGTGCAGCGGGCCCATGATGCCGGCGTTGACGAACAGCAGGTCATAGACCTGGCCCTTCAGGCTGTGGACAAGTGAATCCAGCGAGGCTGGCTGGTCCATTTCCAATGTCTGGATGTGAACGCCGGAAACGGCTTTCAACTCGTCGGCCTTGTTCACATCCCGGACGGTGGCGGTCACCTCCCAGCCAAGCTCGTTCAGGCGTTGTACCAGCCCCAGGCCCAAGCCCCGTGAGGCGCCGATAATGAGTGCGGTTTTGTTTGAAGCCATCAGTGCATCTCCTTGCAACAGTGGATTTGGCAGTGCCAGGAAGTCACCCTCAGCTTGCCACAAGAATGGGCGACGCGGCGGCGGGATCGGCGTTTGACCAGAGCCTGGCCGTCGGTTGATCAGAGTTCATGAAATTTGGATGAAAAATGACCAAATGTCAGCAAGCGAGATATCCCCGGCCCTGTGGACAAGCTTGCACCTGTTATCCACAGGTTGCTCCACAGTTAATGTGCGCAAGCGAAAGCCCGCGGTATAAGCACCTCTGCGGTAGTACCGAGTCGCGATAAGGCACTCTAACATCCTGTTTTGCGGTGAATTTGTCCGGTGGATAAGTAAATTGATCAAATAATGATCGAACTGCTGCAGGCCGTGTGCAGCAAGGGCTGTGGGCGAATGTGCTCAGCTTGTCCACAGGCGGATGCACAGTAGATGTGGGCAAAGTGCTGGCTTTGAACATACGCAGGTGGTGCAGGTTATGCACCGCCCTGGCGTTGCAGCACGATGCGCCCGCGACTGATGTCCGAGAGCTGTCGTTGAAAGGTTTCAATCTGCTCCGGGCCCAGCGCGACGACGAGATCGACACCCGAGGCGGTGAAGGTCTCCTGATCGACCAGCCCGTTGAGTTCGGCCAGGCGCAGCTTCACCAGAGCCAGTTCGCTGAAGGAACAGTCGAACTCCAGCGACACCCGGTCAATCAACGGCAAGCGCGGCGCCTGTTGCAGGCACTTGTTCGCCCCTCCGCCATAGGCGCGAGCCAGGCCACCGGTGCCCAGTTGAATGCCGCCATACCAGCGAATCACCAACACCACGACCTGATCGAAATCCTGCGCTTCGATGGCGGCCAGTATGGGCCTGCCAGCGGTACCGCCCGGTTCGCCGTCGTCGGTGCTGCGGTACTGGGCGCCGAGTTTCCATGCCCAGCAATTGTGGGTGGCATTCAGGTCGCTGTTCTGCTCGATGAACGCCTGGGCCTCAGCTGGGCTGTTGATGGGCGCGGCCAGGGTGATGAAGCGGCTCTTGCGGATTTCTTCGCGAAACTCACAAGGGCCGACGAGAGTAGAGGGCATTGACGGTTCCAGCTATAAGGCAAGGTTCTTGAGCATTCAAAGGGGCGGCGTGAGGCCACAGCCCTTGAGGATGATGCGGATCAGATTGTTACCGGCTTCTTCCATGTCCTGTCGGGTCAGGCGTGTGCGCCCGGTGACCTGGCAGATCTGGGTGGCGAAGTCGGCGTAATGCTGGGTGCTGCCCCACAGCAGGAAGATCAGGTGCACCGGGTCGACGGGGTCCATCTTGCCTGCGTCGATCCAGCCCTGGAACACCGCCGCACGGCTCTTGAACCACTCGCGATAGTCCTGGCTGAAGTACTCGTTCAGGCACTCGCCGCCGCTGATGATTTCCATGGCGAAGATCCGCGAAGCCTGTGGCTGGCGCCTGGAAAACTCCATCTTCGCGCGAATGTACTGGGTCAGCGCCTGGGCCGGATCGTCTTCGACGCTTAGGTTATTGAAGGTGCTGTCCCACAGCTCGATGATGTTGCTCAGTACCGCGACGTACAACCCCAGCTTGTTGGTGAAGTAGTAATGCAGGTTGGCCTTGGGCAATCCCGCGTTCTGCGCGATCGTGTTCATGCTGGTGCCTTTGAAACCGTGGCGGGCGAATTCGTCCTCGGCGGCTTTCATGATCGTTTCTTCGTTCTTTTGACGAATGCGGCTTGCCGGCTTGCTGGTGCTGACGCTGTGAGCAGGTACTTCAAGGGTCATGTGCGATTCCAGACGGATCATTGGCTGCGACGGGGTGAACTGATAACGCACCCGGCACGATCCCACAAGAGTCGGCTGCGCAAATAGGTTCAGCGCGTCGCAGCCAGACTCTCCAGAAAGCTTTCGAGCACCAGATGCGGGCGCCGGCCCTTACGGGTCACGGTCACCAGGCTCAGGTCGTAGAAACGTGACTGGGGTTTCAGCGCACGCAACCGCCCTTGCTGCACCCAGAAACTGGCGTAGTGATCCGGCAGATAGCCGATGTAGCGCCCCGTGAGAATCAGAAACGCCATCCCCTCGCGATCCGACGCACTGGCGGTGCACCGCAGGGCCTGATAATGGGCCTGAACGTCGGCGGGCAGACGAAACGTCGGCGCAATCGCTTCCTGTTCAGCCAGGCGAGTGTCGTCCAGTTGCACATCGTCAACATAGAACAACGGATGGCCGACCGCGCAATACAGCAACGAGCGTTCGCTGTAGAGCGGCTGGTACTCCAGGCCCGACAAGGCGTTGGCCTGGGGCACGACGCCCACGTGCAGGCTGCCATCGAGCACGCCCTGTTCCACTTCATTGGGGGCGACCATGCGGATATTGATGTGAACGTCCGGGCCGCGCTCCTTCAGGTGCGAAAGTGCGTGAGTGATGCGCATGTGGGGGAGGGTGACCAGGTTGTCGGTCAGGCCGATGTTCAGTTCACCGCGCAGGTGTCGGTGCAGACCGTTCACCTCTGTACGAAAACTTTCCAGTGCACTCAACAACTGCAGCGATGACTGATAGACCTCGCGGCCTTCTTCTGTCAGAGAAAACCCCGCTCGACCCCGTTGGCACAAGCGCAGGCCCAGGCGTTGCTCCAGATCGCTCATCTGCTGGCTGATGGCCGACCGCCCGATGCCCAGCGCACTTTCCGCAGCAGAAAAGCCGCCTGATTCGACGACGCTTCGAAAAATGCGCAGCAGGCGAATGTCGAAGTCGCTGACCTGGGCCAGGGGATCGGGACGGCGTGTGCTCATTGTTTAGTAGTCCACCAACTAAAGATCATAAAAGCAGGATTTTAGCGACTTTATGCCCATGGCAACTTAGCTGCAACCGGCCCTGCTTCCCTGAAGGGAGAGGAAGACAGGCCACCCACGTCCTTGTGAGGTTATTACAATGAACATGCCCGAATCGTCCGATATGTCGCTGGCCAGCCAACTCAAGCTCGATGCGCACTGGATGCCCTACACCGCGAACCGCAATTTCCAGCGCGATCCGCGACTGATCGTGGCGGCAGAGGGCAGTTATCTGACAGACGACAAGGGGCGCAAGATCTACGATGGCCTTTCCGGTCTGTGGACCTGCGGCGCCGGGCACACCCGCAAGGAGATTCAGGAAGCCGTCGCCAAACAACTGGGCACGCTGGATTACTCGCCGGCTTTCCAGTTCGGGCATCCGCTGTCTTTCCAGCTGGCTGAAAAGATCACCGAGCTGACGCCGGGCAACCTGAACCACGTGTTCTACACCGACTCCGGTTCCGAGTGTGCGGACACCGCCGTGAAGATGGTGCGCGCCTACTGGCGCCTGAAAGGCCAGGCGACCAAGACCAAACTGATCGGCCGTGCCCGTGGCTATCACGGTGTGAACATTGCGGGCACAAGCCTGGGTGGCGTGAACGGTAACCGTAAGATGTTCGGCCAGTTGATGGATGTCGATCATCTGCCTCACACCCTGCTTGCCAGCAATGCCTATTCCCGCGGCATGCCGGAGCAGGGCGGCATCGCGCTGGCCGATGAAATGCTCAAGTTGATCGAGCTGCACGACGCCTCGAACATCGCGGCCGTCATTGTCGAGCCGATGGCAGGTTCTGCTGGCGTGATCGTTCCGCCGCAGGGTTACCTCAAGCGTCTGCGCGAAATCTGCGATCAGCACAACATCCTGCTGATCTTCGACGAAGTGATCACCGGCTTCGGCCGCACTGGCTCCATGTTCGGTGCCGACAGCTTTGGCGTCACCCCTGACCTGATGTGCATCGCCAAGCAGGTCACCAACGGTGCAATCCCAATGGGCGCCGTGATTGCCAGCAGCGAGATCTACCAGACCTTCATGAATCAGCCGACGCCGGAATACGCGGTGGAATTCCCCCACGGCTACACCTACTCGGCGCACCCGGTAGCGTGTGCAGCAGGTCTGGCGGCGCTGGATATCCTCAAGCGCGAAAACCTGGTGCAGCAAGTGGCTGAAACTGCCCCGCATTTCGAGAATTCGCTGCACGGCCTCAAGGGCAGCAAGAACGTCATCGACATCCGCAACTACGGCCTGGCCGGCGCAATCCAGATCGCTGCCCGTGATGGCGATGCCATCGTTCGGCCGTTCGAGACTGCAATGAAGCTGTGGAAAGCCGGTTTCTACGTCCGCTTTGGCGGCGACACCCTGCAGTTCGGCCCAACGTTCAACAGCAAGCCGCAGGACCTGGACCGCATGTTCGATGCGGTGGGCGAAGCGCTCAACCAGATCGACTGATTCCCCTCTCACTTATCAACAGGCGCAGCCCGGGTTGCGCCTGCGGGCACCACTTCCTCGGAGTTAACGCATGAGCACCATTGCACACCTGATTCATGGCGAGTTGGTCAGCGACGGCGGCCGTACCGCCGATGTTTTCAATCCGTCCACCGGTCAGGCGATTCACAAGGTTTCGCTGGCCAGCCGTGAAACCGTCCAGCAAGCCATCGACTCGGCCAAGGCTGCATTCCCGGCATGGCGCAACACACCACCTGCCAAGCGCGCCCAGGTGATGTTCCGCTTCAAGCAATTGCTGGAGCAGAACGAGGCACGCATCGCCCAGCTCATCAGCGAAGAACATGGCAAGACGCTGGAAGATGCCGCCGGTGAACTCAAGCGTGGTATCGAAAACGTCGAGTACGCCAGTGCCGCCCCTGAAATCCTCAAGGGCGAGTACAGCCGCAACGTGGGCCCGAACATCGATGCCTGGTCGGACTTCCAGCCGCTGGGCGTGGTGGCCGGTATCACACCGTTCAACTTCCCGGCGATGGTCCCGCTGTGGATGTATCCGCTGGCAATTGCGTGCGGCAACTGTTTCATCCTGAAACCATCGGAGCGCGACCCAAGCTCCACCTTGCTGATCGCCCAGTTGCTGCACGAAGCCGGTTTGCCCAAAGGCGTGCTGAACGTGGTACATGGCGACAAGGTTGCAGTGGATGCGCTGATCGAGGCGCCGGAAGTCAAGGCGCTGAGCTTCGTGGGTTCGACTCCTATCGCCGAGTACATCTATAAAGAAGCGACCGCCCGTGGCAAACGCGTACAGGCACTGGGTGGCGCGAAGAACCATGCGGTCCTGATGCCGGATGCGGATCTGGACAACGCTGTCAGCGCTCTGATGGGCGCCGCCTACGGTTCCTGTGGCGAGCGTTGCATGGCGATCTCGGTTGCCGTGTGCGTGGGTGACCAGGTGGCCGATGCACTGGTGGCCAAGCTGGTCCCGCAGATCAAGGCGCTGAAGATTGGCGCGGGCACTTCCTGTGGCCTGGACATGGGGCCTCTGGTGACCGGTCAACATCGCGACAAGGTCAGCGGCTATATAGAAGACGGCGTCAGCAGCGGTGCCAGGCTGGTGGTCGATGGTCGTGGCCTGACCGTGGCCGGTCACGAAGACGGCTTCTTCCTGGGTGGCTGCCTGTTCGATCAGGTGACCCGAGAAATGCGCATCTATAAAGAAGAGATCTTCGGGCCGGTGCTGTGCATCGTTCGTGTGAACAGCCTTGAGCAGGCGATGCAGCTCATCAACGACCACGAATACGGCAACGGCACCTGCATCTTTACCCGTGACGGTGAAGCGGCGCGTCTGTTCTGCGATGAAATCGAAGTCGGGATGGTGGGCGTCAACGTACCGCTGCCGGTGCCGGTTGCGTACCACAGCTTCGGTGGCTGGAAGCGTTCGCTGTTTGGCGACCTGCATGCCTATGGCCCGGATGGCGTGCGGTTCTACACCCGTCGCAAGGCGATCACCCAGCGCTGGCCGCAACGTGCGAGCCACGAGGCGTCGCAGTTCGCCTTCCCAAGCTTGTAATGTTTGACCGAAAGGGGCGGGCCGCAAGGCTCGCCCCTTTGCTTTTCAGGCCGTTCTGACCGATATGACAATTTAATGTAATTAAGTGTTGACGCCCCCTCGAATCTCTCTATAATTCGCCCCACTTCCGGCGCAGTCGGAACGGAAAACTCCTTGAATATCAACGAGTTAGACG
>NZ_JBIVCV010000020.1:94036-114515 GCF_044746765.1 Pseudomonas sp. NPDC090203 | reverse complement strand
GAAAACGAAGCATTCTTTATCGGCGCTTTGGTGGAAGGGGTGGGGACGATTTCTCCCACGGTCTGTACTGCGGCTAACAGTCAGAAGCTGGCTTTTGGTCCCACCCACCCCTTCGAGTCCTACCATACAAGCGGGCTTGCCCGCGAAAGCGGTGTGCCATCCACCCATGAGGTGGCTGGCCGATCGCATTCGCGGGCAAGCCCGCTCCCACAGAAATCGTTGTGCAAAAAAGTACCGGGCTCTGGCTTAGCCCTGATCTTCCCTCTGCAACTCGAACAGCAGCAACGAGCGCGGTGACACGGTGTATTCGGTGTTGAAGGCGAAGTGGTCCTTGCCGCGGATGTCGGGCTGGTCGGTGTCGATCAGGCTGACCCAGTCGGTGCCTTCAGGCACTTGCGGCAGGGTGAAGTTGACGCCTTCGTGGTGGGAGTTGACGATCAGCAACAGGGTCGCCTCCGAGCCGCGACGACGAATCCCGGTCTCCTGGGCGCGGCCGTCCATGAGCATGCCCAGGCAGCGGCCGTTGGCGTCATGCCACTGCTCGATGGTCATCTCCTCGCCGCTCGGGGACAGCCACGTCACGTCCTTGACCCCCAGCTCCTCGTTGTAGTCGCCGACCAGGAAGCGTCCGCGACGCAGGATCGGATAGGTCTTGCGCAGCTTGATCAGGCGCTGCACGAAGCGATGCAGCGCGGTGCCGTCTTCGTCCCATTCCCAGTTGACCCAGCCAATCTCACTGTCCTGGCAATAGGCGTTGTTGTTGCCGTGCTGGGTGCGGGCGAACTCGTCACCGGCCACGATCATCGGCGTGCCCTGGGAGAACAGCAAGGTGGCGAAGAAGTTGCGCATCTGGCGCAGGCGCAGCGCGTTGATCTCTGGGTCTTCGGTCGGCCCTTCGACGCCATGGTTCCAGGAGCGGTTGTCGTTGCTGCCGTCCTGGTTGTTCTCGTCGTTGTCTTCGTTGTGCTTGTCGTTGTAGGACACCAGATCGTGCAGCGTGAAGCCATCGTGGGCGGTGACGAAATTGACCGACGCATAGGACCTGCGTCCGCGCTGGTTGAACATGTTGCCCGACGCGGTCAGGCGGCTGGCGAGGTCGGCCAGTTGCCCTTCATCGCCTTTCCAGAAAGCGCGCACGGTGTCGCGAAACTTGTCGTTCCACTCGGCCCAGCCCGGTGCGAAATGCCCGACCTGATACCCGCCAGGGCCGCAGTCCCAGGGCTCGGCGATCAGTTTGACCTGACGCAGGACCGGGTCCTGGCGGCAGGCGACGAGGAAGCTGTGGCGCTCGTCGAAGCCATCGTGGTAGCGGCCCAGGATGGTTGCCAGGTCGAAGCGGAAACCGTCGACATGCATCTCGGTGGCCCAGTAGCGCAGCGAGTCGGTGACCATCTGCAGCACGCAGGGATGGCTCAGGTCCAGGGTGTTGCCGGTGCCTGAATCGTTGATGTAGAAGCGTTTGTCATCCGGCATCAGGCGGTAGTAGGAGGCGTTGTCGATGCCGCGCATGGACAGGGTCGGACCACGCTCGTTGCCTTCGGCGGTGTGGTTGTAGACCACATCCAGAATCACCTCGAGCCCGGCATGGTGCATGTGCGCGACCATTTCCTTGAATTCGGCGATCTTGCCGTGGGCGAGGAAACGCGGGTCCGGGGCGAAGAAGGCGATGGTGTTGTAGCCCCAGTAGTTGGTCATGCCTTTCTGCAGCAGGTGCTGGTCGTTGACGAAGGCGTGGATCGGCAACAGCTCGATCGAGGTCACGCCCAGGCCCTTGATGTGCTGGATCACGTCATCGACCATCAGGCCCGAGAACGTACCCTTGAGCTCATCCGGCACAGATGGGTGACGCATGGTGAAACCGCGGGTGTGGGTCTCGTAGAAAATGGTTTTTTCCCACGGCACGTTGACCCGTTGATCGCGACCCCAGGTGTAGGCCGGGTCGATGACCTTGCACTTGGGCACGAACGGCGCGCTGTCGCGCTCATCGAAGCTCAGGTCGTCATCGGGGTGACCGATGGTGTAGCCGAACAGCGCTTCGGACCATTTCAACTGGCCGACCAGTTGCTTGGCGTAGGGGTCGATCAGCAGCTTGTTGTGGTTGAAGCGATGGCCGTTCTTCGGATCGTACGGGCCGTAGACGCGATACCCGTAGACCAGCCCCGGATGGGCGTCCGGCAGGTAGCCGTGGAAGATCTCGTCGGTGTATTCCGGGAGTTCGATACGCTCCAGTTCCGTCTCGCCGGTGGAGTCGAACAGGCACAGTTCTACCTTGGTGGCGTTGGCCGAGAAGATCGCGAAGTTGACCCCCAGGCCGTCCCAGTTGGCGCCGAGGGGGAAGGGCAGGCCTTCACGGATGCGGGTTGCGTTGGCCTGCGGGCTGTCGGCCTTTGGGGTGTCATTCTGGGGGGCGGTGTTTTTCTCTTGCTTGCTCATGGTGATTCCTGAAATTCGAATGATTTCCTGAAGGCGAACAAAACCTTTGTCGCAGGAGGGCTGCGCCAATGATCAAAAACAGGCAGGTGAATACCGCAGGGGGGTTGTGATCGTTTTCAGGCGATCCCTGCGGCAGGGGTTTTGTCAGACGATGCTCGTTCGTCTGTTGCGCAGGCTCACGGCGCCGGAGGCTTGGCCGCCGGGGCCTTTTTCGCGGCCGGCTTGGCGGCAGGTTTTGCCGCAGGTTTGGCTGGCGCTGGCTTGTCTGCCCCGCTGGCGGCTACCTTGGGTTTGGCTGGCGCCTTGGCAGCAGGTTTGTCAGCAGCCTTGGCCGCAGGTTTCGCTGCAGGCTTTGCGGCAGATTTCGCCGCTGCAGCCTTGGGCTCGGCCTTGGGTTTTGCAGCGCCCTTGGCAGCAGGCGCCTTCTTCGGCGCCTTGGCTTCGGCTTCCGCCAGTTTGCGAGCCATCTCCCAATGACGTGCATCCTGACCGTGAGGCTTGCCCTCGGTTTCCCAGATTTGGTGGGCCAGCTCGCTGATACGTTTCTCGTCGGCACTCATCTCGACACTCCCAGGTATTACAAGGTTTGTATTAGCAGATTTACGGAAAATTCCTTGAGCGCTGCGCTGAGCGACATTTCCTTGTTGGTTGTGACTGTAGCCTGCGAGAAAAGTCCCTTCCAATTTGGATCTGAATCAGCGAACGGCAGGATGATTCGTGTATTGCCCCAATTTGCCGCGTTGATGAATGGAGTTTGCGCGGTGCCCAATAGTTCAGCCGGCAAACGTGGAACCACAACGATTGCCCGGATACCCTCCGATTCCCGGGCGAACGCCATGATGTGCGTGGCCTGCTCGCCGACCACTTCAAGCGGTGTGTAGCGGCCCTCGGCAAACAGCGCAGGGTGTTGTTTGCGCAGCATGAGCACCTGCGCGATCAACGCCTGCTTGATGCGTCCGTCCTGCCAGTGCGCCAGGAGTTCGGCCGGTGTTGCAGCCTGGCTCAATGCGCGCTCGCGAGCGGGGTAATCCACTGGGCGACGGTTGTCCGGATCGACCAGGCTGAAATCCCAGAACTCGGTGCCCTGATACAGATCAGGCACACCGGGCACGGTCATGCGCAGCAAGGTTTGCGCCAGACTGTTCAAGGCACCGGCAGGGGCGATGCGGTTGGCCGTGGCACCGATGGACTGACGCAGCGCCAGCGCATCGGGGCTGAGCAACAACTGCTGCAGAAACTCGCGGCAGGCGCTTTCATAAGCCTCGTTCGGTGCGCTCCAGCTGCTTTGCAGCTTGGCTTCGCGCAGGGCCTTTTCCTGCCAGCGGGTCAGGCGTTCGGCATAGGCCTGGAAGGCTTCGTCGCCGGCAAGGTCCAGCGGCCAACTGCCGAGGATCGCCTGGTACAGCATCAGTTCGTCGCCCGGGCTGATCGCCGTATCACCGGCCTTGAGCGGCGCCGACAACGCGAGCCAGCGCTCGACCTGTTCGGCGTACCAGCCGGCGTTCTCGCTGAGCACGGCAAGGCGGGTGCGAGTGTCTTCGCCGCGCTTGTGATCGTGGGTGGCGGTGGTCAGCAGGTTGTCGGGGAAGGTCGCACCACGCTGGATGCACACCTGGTGAAAGTCCTCTACCGGCGCACTGAAATGTTGCGGGTGGAAGCCCACATCGTTGCGCGACAACAGCACGGCCGAGCGGTAGAAAGAGGTGTCTTCCACCGACTTGGCCGCCACCGGTGAGGTCAGTTGCTGGAAACGGTTGCCGGCCTTGCGGCGCATCTCGCGCAAGGGACCGGTGGGGTAGTCGCGCAGGCTTTCGCCGCCGAGCCAGCGTTGCAGGTAGTCGAGCACCGGCCAGTCGCCTTCGCTGAGCATGTCCCGGGCGCCGGCCATGGCCTGGTCGAAGAAGCGCTGGTCCTCGGCCGAGCGGCCGCAAGCATTGATGTAAGTGCGATAGACCGGGAAGTTGCCCACCAGCGCCAGCAGCGAGCGACGGATCGCGCCCAGGGTCAGGTCGCGGCTCATGACATCGCTGCGGGCCACTTGCAGCAGGGCCTGGGCCAGGTTTTCGAAATCACCGGCCAGGGTGCCGTGCAGCACCAAGTCGCGGGCTTCGAGCACTTCCAGGTTGAAGTCGGCGGTGCGACCGCTGATCCGGCTCCACAGCTCGCCGAGGATTTCCTCGCCCCTGGGGTCGTGTTGCAGCAGCGACACCTGGTTCATGAACTCGTAGCCGGTGGTGCCGTCCACGTTCCAGTCGCTGCGCAGTTGCTCATCGGGGCCGAGGATTTTCTCGACGAAAATCGGCAGGTGCGCAAGTTCAGTGCCCGCCGGACGCCGCGACAGCAGGCTGTCGACGCGACGGCGCAACTTGCGGCAATAACCCCGAGGGTCGGCCAGGCCGTCGATGTGATCGATGCGCAGGCCGTCTACAAGGCCTTCGGCGATCAACTGGAAAATCTTCGCGTGGGTGGCTTCGAACACCTGGGAGCGCTCGACCTTGAGGCCGCCCAGCTCGTTGATGTCGAAGAAGCGCCGCCAGTTGATGTCGTCGCCTGCGGTACGCCAGCTGGCCAGACGATAGTCCTGTTGCTCGAGCAGGCGGTGCAGGCGTTTGAAGCCATCAGGCTGGCGTGAATCGAACTGCTCAAGCCCGGTCTCGATGGCCTCGATCAGCGCGGGGTTGGCTTTGAGCAAGTCGGCCAGTTCGTCCTTGAGCTGCTGGGCCTGTTCATAGGCCTGCGGATGGTTGTCCAGCCGGGCGAAGGCCTGGGTCAGCGCCTCAAGCTCGGGGCGCCGCGCGGCGTTGAGCAGCGGGGCGTAGGTGCCGGGGTTGATCGGGAAGTGGTGCTGATAATGCTCGACCCGGAAACTGCCATGCTCGGCATCGAAGCGCAGCGGCACTTCGCCGTTCTGCAAGACGGTGCCGTAGTCGGTGCTCAGGAAGGGTTGCAGCAACTGGCCCTTGAGCAGCGGGTCGGGGGAATTCCACTGGATGTCGAAGAACTTCGCGTAGGGGCTGCGCTGGCCCCATTCGAGCAGGTCGAGCCACCACGGATTGTCCGCACCGCCCACGGCCATGTGGTTGGAAACGATATCCAGAATCAGCCCCATGCCGTGCTCGCGCAGCGTCGCCACCAGCCGGCGCAGGGCAGGTTCGCCACCCAGCTCCGGGTTGATGATGCGCGGATCGACCACGTCATAGCCGTGCATGGACCCGGCGCGGGCCTTGAGCAGCGGCGAGGCATAGAGATGACTGATGCCCAGGCTTGCGAAGTAGGGCACCTGTTTCGCGGCATCGTCCAGGGTGAAGTCTTTATGAAATTGCAGGCGCTGGGTCGCCCGCAGCGGGCTCAAGACGGGGTTGACCGGCGGGTTCATTGGTCACGCTCCGCTGCCTGTTGCCGCGCGGCGGCGAGAATTTCCAGACGCCGTGCGGCGTTGGCGTTGTCCAGCAACCCGGCACTGTCGCCGGGCAGGCGTCTGCGCCAGTTGGGGTGGCTGTCGATGGTGCCGGGGAGGTTGGCCTGTTGTTCGATGCCCATGGCGTCTTCGATGGGCAGCAGCACCAAGGGCGCACGGGTGTGGCCCAGATAGCGCACGCTGCCGTCGATCATGTCGCTGTCGTTGCTGTCGTGCATGCCGTAGTTCAGGCGCAACGCAGCGCGCAGGCCTTCACGTTCGCGTTCGCGGGCTTCGCGCCATTGGCGTTCGGTGTCGTCGTCGATGTGGCCCAGAGTCTTGTTCCAGTCGATGTCCAGCTCGCTGAGCCAGCCGGTAAGGGTGGGCAAATCGTGGGTGCTGGTGGTCGCCAGGGCATCGTCGGACCATTTGATGATCGGCTTGAAATGGGCGTTGTCCTGCTCGAACAACAGCACACGCATGCCCAGGATGGCCCGGGCCGAAAGCTTGTCGTGCAGGCCCTCGGGCACCGTGCCCAGGTCCTCGCCGAGGACCACCGCCTTGTGTCGCCAGGATTCCAGGCACAACAGGCGCAGCATGTCGTCCAGCGGGTAATTGAGGTACGCGCCCTCGCTTGGCGGTGAGCCCAGCGGCACCACCCACAGGCGTTGCAGGCCCATCACGTGGTCGATGCGCAGGCCGCCGGCGTGCGCGAAGTTGGCCCGCAACATTTCGATGAAGGCGCGAAAGCCATTGCGCTTGAGGCCTGTTGGCGAGAGCGCCGAGATGCCCCAGCTTTGCCCCGAGCGGTTGAGGATGTCGGGCGGCGCGCCTACGGTCAGCGCCGAGAGCAGTTCATCCTGGCGGCTCCAGGCCTGGCTCCCGGCCCCGTCGGCACCCACGGCAAGGTCGCCGATCAAGCCGACGCTCATGCCGCTGCCACGCGCGGCGGTCTGCGCCCGCTCCAGGCCTCGGGCGATCAGCCACTGGGCGAAGGCGTGGAAACCGATCTGCTCGGCGTGGCTGGCGGCAAACTCGTCGATGGCCTGGCTGCGCGGGTTCTTGAACTGTTCGGGCCACTCGTGCCAGTTGCCGCTGATGCCGAGTGTTTCACACTGGTCACGCAGGGCCTCGAAGCGGCAGTGGTTTTCCAGTGCCTCGCCACCGGCGTGACGGAAGCTCTTGAAGTCTTCGTGCAGCGGATTGCCACTGGCGATGAACGAGGCGTACAACGCACGGAAAATCTTCCATTTGGCCGCCGCAGCGGCGGGCCAATCGATCAGGGATTGTTCCTCCAGACGCTTGAGTTCTTCACCCAGGCCCGTTTCGTCGATGGCGGTGCGCAGGGACCGCTCGCCGAGAATTGCACCGGGGGCCGCGTACAGCGCATTGAGGAACAACCGGCTCGATGGCGAGTAGGGGCTGAAGCGCTCGGTGTCGCTGGCGAACATCGCGTGCACAGGGCTGATGGCGATCGCCGCGGCGCCGCGCTCCCCGGCTGCCCGGGCGAAAGTCTCCAGCGCCTGGGTGTCGCCGAAGCCGCCATCGCCACTCCTGCGCAGATAGTAGAGTTGCAGGGTCAGACCCCAGGCACGGGGGACGCTGGTATCGGTGGCCATGGCCAGGCTGTAGGCGGTCCTGGGCGCCACGGCGATGGTCAGGTGCTGGCCGTCGATGGCCAGTTGCTGATAACCGACGGTGGCCAGCGCGGGCAGCTCGGCATCGGCGGTGAGGTTGGCCTCCAGGCGCGAGCCGTCTTCGAGTTCGAGCACGAATGGGGTGTTCGGCTTGAACCATGCCGAGAGGTCGAGGTTGCTGCCGTGATCCACCGTCAGCAGCGGTGGCGGGGTGGTCGATTGGCTCTCGTGCTGCAGGCGCTCAAGGCTGGCAGCGATCTGTGAGTCGTCTGCGGCGGGGTGGCCGAGACTTTCGAGTACCTTGCGCAGCACGTCGGGACTGACCCGCTGCGGTCGTGCGTTGGCGTCTTTCCAGTCGACCGACAATCCCGCCTCGGTCGCCAGCATTTCCAGTTGCTCATTGCTCATCCGTATCCTCCGCAACGTCACTCGATATCAGGCTGACAATGGCCGTGTAGGGATTGAGGCTGCCCCGGCGTGAAAGTTCTGCCGATTGTGGATGGGATTCATGAAGAACATGCTGCACGCCATGGCTGTCGACCTGCACGCTGTGTTCGCTGAGGTTCAGATCAATGCGCAGCACCTGGCCGTCGCCCATCTCCCAGCGCGCGCTGACCGCCTTGTCGGCCAGCACCTGGGCACCCAGCGCCCTGGCGCCGGCCAGACGCGGGACGATGTGCGCGTGGCGGACCGCGAGCAGTTCGCGGTACAGCGCCTGCCAGTTGCGATGATCCTGCCCCAGGTCGGTTTCCAGCAGCAGTGCGTCGGCGGCCGGGCGCGAGGAGAGGAAAGTCTGCAAGGCGTTGGGGTCGGGGATGCGTTCACGTCGAGCAGGATCCGCGAAGGCGGCAAAGTCGGCGAACTCACCGCGCCGCCCTTCGCGCACGGCATCGGCCAGTTCATCGTGGAAGTCGGTGAAGAACAGGAACGGCTCGCTGGCCCCCCATTCATCGCCCATGAACATCAGCGGAATCATCGGCGACAACAACAGCAAGGCCGTGGCCGCGCGCAGTGCAGGGGCCGGGCAGAGTTGAATCAGGCGCTCGCCCAGGGCGCGGTTGCCGATCTGGTCGTGGTTCTGCAGGAACAGCACGAACGCGGTCGGCGGCAGATGGGCGCTGGGTTCACCACGGGCGTGACCATGGCGGGTGGTTTCGCCCTGATAGACGAACCCCTCGCCCAACAGCCGCGCCAGCTTGTGGGTGGGCTGCTCGGCGAAGTCTGTGTAGTAGGCGTCGGTCTCACCGGTCAGCAGTACGTGCAAGGTGTTGTGGCCGTCATCGTTCCATTGGGCGTCGTAGCCTTTGGTGATGTGGCTGGCCTGGTTGAATTCGTTTTCCAGGGTCAGCCATACATGCCGGGAGGGCGGAACTGCCTGACGAATCCGCTGCGCCATTTCCTGCAGGAAGGTCGGATCTTCGATGGCGTGCACGGCATCGAAACGCAGGCCGTCGAAGCGGTAGTCGAGCAACCACATCAGGCTGTTGTCGATGAAAAAGTCGCGCACCTCGCGGCGGCGGAAATCGATGGCATCGCCCCAGGGCGTCTTCTTGTCGCTGCGAAAAAAGTGTTTGGCGTAGGCGTTCAGGTAATTGCCGTCCGGCCCGAAGTGGTTATAGACCACGTCCAGAATCACCATCAGGCCCAGGCCGTGGGCGGTGTCGATCAGATGCTTGAGCTGCTCGGGCGTGCCGTAGGAAGACTGTGGTGCGTAGGGCAGCACGCCGTCATAGCCCCAGTTACGCTCGCCGGGAAACTGCGCGATGGGCATGAGTTCGATGGCCGTGATGCCGGTATCCACCAGCCGTTGCAGGTGCTGCTCGACCCCCGCAAAGCCGCCGAGGGCGCCGACGTGCAGCTCGTAGATGACCGCCTCGTGCCAGGGGCGTCCGCTCCAGGCACTGTGCTGCCATTCGAAGGCGTTGTGATCGACGACCCGGCTGTAGCCATGCACCTCGCTGACCTGAGCCCGGGAAGCCGGGTCAGGTACCTTGAGGTTTTCATCGATGGTGTAGCGATAGCCTGTGCCTGCCGGGCATCGGGTATCAAGGACGAACCAGCCGTTTTCCTGCGGCAGGAGGGCCAGTGATGGCCCGTCCTCTAACTCGACGCTGACGTAGTAGGCATCCGGTGCCCAGAGGGCGAACCGGGTGTGTTCGGGATCCAGCAAGACGGCGCCGTGGCGCCAGCTCTCATCCGTGCGCGATGGCATCCGTTACCCCTTATCTGTGTTCGGTATGACTCAGTAATGCAGTGCAGCCCCCACGTTCTTCTTCAACAGCTCCTGATAAAGATCGGCATAGGGTTCAACGGCCTTGTGCCAGTCGAAAGGTGCAGCCATGGCGCGGCAACGCATGGCGTTGAGCAAAGGCGGGTTCTCGAACACCTTGAAGGCGCGGGTCAGGGCTTCGGTGTAGCTTTCAACGGTGGATTCGTTGAACAGGAAGCCGGTGCAGCCGTCTTCGATGGTGTCCGCCAGACCGCCGGTGCAGCGGGCCACTGGCAATGAGCCGAAACGCTGGGCGTACATCTGGCTCAGGCCGCAAGGCTCGTAGCGCGATGGCATCAGCAGGAAATCGCTGCCGGCGAACATGCGCCGGGCGTCGGTTTCGTTGAAGCCGACACGCACGCTGATCTGACCGGGGAAGCGGGCGGCGAGGGCGCGCATGGCGTCTTCTTCGTCGGGTTCGCCACGGCCGATGATCGCGATCTGGCCGCCATTCTTGACGATGAACTCGGACACGCCGATGGTCAGGTCCAGACCCTTCTGGTACACGAGGCGCGAAACCACGGCGAACAGCGGGCCGGTGGAAGGCTCAAGTTCGAACAACTCGCGTACGTGATCGGCGTTGATCTCCTTGCGGGTCCACTCGTTGGGCGCGAAGTTGCAGATCAAATGATCATCGGTGGCCGCATCCCAGCTTTCATCGATGCCGTTGGGAATCCCGCTCAGTTGGCCGCGATTGGCCTTGCTCTGCAGGAAGCCTTCCAGGCCGCAGCCGAAATCCGGGGTGGTGATTTCCTTGGCATAGGTGGCGCTGACGGTGGTGATGTGGCTCGCATAGGCCATGCCCGCCTTGATGAACGACAGGCGACCGTAGAACTCCATGCCATCGGGACCCAGTGCCTGATCGGGAATCCCCAGCTCGCGGCTCGATGCGGTGCTGACGAAGCCCTGATAGGCCAGGTTGTGGATAGTGAAAATGCTCGGCGTACTCTGGCCGCGCCACTTCATGTAGGCAGGGGCCAGGCCCGCTGGCCAGTCGTGGGCGTGAACCAGCTCGGGGCACCACTGGGTTTTCACGGCGCCGGCGGCGAAGTCCGCAGCCGCCAGGCCCAGGCGGGCGAAGCGGATGTGGTTGTCCGACCAGTCGCGGCCATGGTTGTCGCCGTAGGGCGTGCCTTCGCGTTCGTACAGTTCGGGGCAGATCAATACATAAATGACCAGGCCGTCTTTCATGTCCATCCGGCCGATCTTGCAGGGAGGCAGGGCCGCATGGCCGCCCAGCTCGCTGATGATATGAATCGGGTTTCCGCTATTGATGACCTGTGGGTAGCCGGGAATCAGCACGCGTACATCGTGCAGGTGGCGCATGGCGCGCGGCAGTGCAGCAGACACATCACCCAGACCGCCGGTTTTCACCAGATCGGCCATTTCCGAAGTGACGAACAGAACCTTCTTTCTGTTCACCATGGATATGCCTGGTTGTACAGGGGGCAGTTGCAGCAGAGGTGCGCTCGTCGTTGCGAAGACCGGCAGATGGGTCAGCTCGCTGGCCGGCTGATTAAAACTCTCTCCCTTCTGGGTTTTGACAGCGGCACTAATCATCGTTTTCTCCCATTCGATACGCAGTGTTGGTACAGCACTTGAGTTGTAATTGGCCATGTCCTATGGCCAGGCACACAAGACCTACGCAAGATCGATACCCATTTACCGACTGCATAGTGAAGGACAGGGTGAAAGCGGCCTCTGCTCGGGCTTCAACCAATAGCATAGGCGCTCTATTGTGCTGACCCGGGGGTTTTGCAGAAGTTTCGACTTTTTTTCAAGGATATGTCTGGGACGGGGCACGGCAGCTTTTTGTAGGAAAAATTTCATCTTGCTACACCATCTCCATGGCCGGGCCGTGCGCCGCCTTGGCGCAGGGTAAACGGGAAAAACGGGTGGACGACCGTTGATCGGATTGTTCGACAATCAAACCAATGGGGCCGACGGAGCATAGCGTTTAAAGATTGTTTTGCGACCACCCGGTCACGAAAATTCGACGAGATGCCATTTCTCGGTGCGTCATGGATCGATTCTTGTGCGTTCGGAGAAAAATCCTACTTTTGTACCGGTCCTTTTGCGTGCGTCCCACGGTAGAATCCCGGTCACGCGGCAACCGGCTCTCTGGCCCGTTGCCAGTCACCTTTTCCAGTTGTAGAGGAAGTCAATGCAAGCCCCTGAGGTGCTGGTCCTGCAAGCCAGCTATAGCAACCCGGTCCACGCCGAAGCCATCGGCTTTCTGCTCAATCAATATGCCGAAGACCCAATGGGCGGGGGCCACTCCCTGTCCATGGACACTCGCGAGCAACTGGCGATCGAGCTGGCCAAACGTCCCCATGCGTTCAGCGTGCTGGCCTTCATCGCGGGCGAGCCGGTGGGGCTGGTCAACTGTTTCGAGGGGTTCTCCACCTTCGCTTGCCGCCCGCTGGTCAACGTTCATGACGTGGTGGTGATCGCGTCTGCCCGTGGGCAGGGCATCAGCCAGAAGATGCTGGCCAA
The DNA here is from genome assembly GCF_044746765.1 of Pseudomonas sp. NPDC090203. Lineage (NCBI taxonomy): Bacteria > Pseudomonadati > Pseudomonadota > Gammaproteobacteria > Pseudomonadales > Pseudomonadaceae > Pseudomonas > Pseudomonas sp. NPDC090203. The sequence continues at coordinate 102,283 of NZ_JBIVCV010000020.1, read as the reverse complement.
GGTCGAAGAAATCGCCCGTCAGCGCGGTTGCTGCAAGATCACCCTGGAAGTGCTCGAAGGCAACACGGCGGCCCGCGGCGCTTATGAGAAGCTGGGTTTCAGCGACTACCAGCTCGACCCGCAGATGGGCCGCGCGTTGTTCTGGCAGAAGGCGTTGTAAAGGCACCGATCTTCCTGCAGCGGCACGGCTTGCCGGCGGGGGCGCGTTCAGAATCGCCCCGCCGGCAAGCCGTGCTGCTACGGCCTTCGGCCAAAACCGGATCGAAGCACGACGCAGTCCCGTAGCAGCCGGGCTTGCCCGCGGGAGCGGTCCTGAACATTTCACTGTTGCCTGGGCAACACCTTTCAAAATATTTGTAACAGTTAAGTCCTGTAGGAATATTCCTTGCGCGAGGTAGGATCGCCTCCCGTATTCATTTCAGGACACCCATGTCTCTCTCACTGGAACCTCCCAGTTGCCGATTGTGCCCACTGACCGCAGATCGCTTTTTTCTTTCTCCTGGCGCTGATTCGCGCCTGATCACGATTATTCTTCCCCAGAACGACCTGCCTGCTGGCACGTCGGGCTTCGTCGTGCCTGTCCTCTCGCCACTGATAAGGATGCATTGATCCATGGAATGGCTTGCTGATCCCACGGCCTGGCTGGGCCTGTTGACGTTGATCGTGCTGGAACTGGTGCTGGGTATCGACAACCTGGTGTTCATTGCCATTCTCGCCGACAAACTGCCGCCCGAGCAGCGCGACAAGGCGCGGGTGTTGGGCCTGTCCCTGGCGCTGATCATGCGCCTGGGCCTGTTGGCCAGTATTTCGTGGATGGTGACGCTGACCGAGCCGTTGTTCGAGGTCTTCGGCAAAAGCTTCTCCGGACGCGACCTGATCATGCTGTTCGGTGGCGTGTTCCTGCTGTTCAAGGCCACGATGGAACTGCACGAACGCCTGGAAGGCCATGTGGCCCAGCAATCGGGCAGCGCCACCTACGCACTGTTCTGGCCCATCGTGGCGCAGATCGTGGTGCTGGACGCCGTGTTCTCGCTGGATGCGGTGATTACCGCCGTGGGGATGGTCGATGAACTGTCGATCATGATGATCGCCGTGATCTTCTCCATCGGCATCATGATCGTCGCCAGCAAGCCGCTGACCGCCTTCGTCAACGCCCACCCGACGGTCATCATGCTGTGTCTGGGCTTCCTGATGATGATCGGTTTCAGCCTGACCGCCGATGGCCTGGGTTTCCACATCCCGAAAGGCTATCTGTACGCGGCAATCGGCTTCTCGATCCTGATCGAGGTGTTCAACCAGATCGCCCGTTCCCGACGCAAACGCAGCCTCAAGGGCCATCTGTCGCGCCGTGAGCGCATGGCCCATGCGGTGTTGCGCCTGATGGGCGGCAGAAAGCCGGGTGTCGAAGAAGTGGGCGAGGACATCGCCGACATGTTCGACGGCGATGCCGAAGAAGTGGTGTTCGACCGGCGCGAGCGGGTGATGATCAGCGGCGTGCTGCAACTGGCCCAGCGCCCGGTGCGCACGGTGATGACGGTGCGCAACGACGTGGACATGATCGATCTGGACGACGATCAGGAAAGCATCCGTCAGCGCCTGATGAACTCGTCCTATTCGCGCCTGCCGCTGGTGCGTGGTGGCCGAATCGACGAGCCGCTGGGCTTCGTGCACAAGAAGGAAATGCTCACGGCGATGCTGGCGGGCGTGGAGCCCAACCTGGAGCACATGGTGCGACCCACCCCCAACCTGCTGGACAGTTTCTCGGTGCTCAATGCGCTGGAGCAGATGCGCAGCCAGTCGACCCACATCGCGTTCGTGGTCAACGAGTTCGGTGACTTCACCGGCATCCTGACCATGACCGACATCCTGGAGTCCATCGCCGGTGAGTTGCCCGACGCCAGCGAAATCGACGGGCCGGACCTGATCGAGGAGGGCGAGGGTGTGCTGGTCAACGCGGCCATGAACCTCAGTCACCTGCGCGAACGCATCGGTTTCAAGGCCCGCGCCACCGACGAGTATCAGACCCTGGCGGGGCTGATCATGAGCCTGCTGGATCGATTGCCGGTGATCGGCGACGAGCTGGTATGGGAAGGGTGGAATGTGAGGGTGGTGCAAGTGCAGGAGCGGCGGGTGACGCGGGTGTTGTTGCGCAAGCTATAAGCGCAGTGACCACCTGTAGGAGCGCGCTTGCCCGCGACGGCGGTGTGTCAGCCCATTGATACTGTGCTGACACTCCCTCGTCGCGGGCAAGCGCGCTCCTACGGTCCGTGGCGGCGGCGAGTTACTTGGTCACCACTTCCGGAGATTTCGCCGCCTTTTCCATCACCGCGAAATCACTCAGGCCTTTCTGCGCATACGGGTCGCCAATCAGCCGTGGGCGTGCCTTGAAGTCCAGGCTGACCAGGCTCTTGCTAGTGTCCAGTTCGTCAAAGCTGAGGCCCGCCAGTTGCGCCCAGGTGTGAATCAGGTTCGAACTGGTGTACGCCCGGTTGTGGATGCTGTCGAAGTTCCAGTCGTGGGTCTCGCGCCATTTCGGCGAGGCGTAGGCAATGAACGGCACCGTGTACATCGGGATTGTCGGCTTGGCCTCGTTGCGCCCCAGGGTGTCGTGGCCCGCAGAGTCATAGACATCTTCGCCGTGGTCGGAAAGGTACAGCAGGAAGCCATTCGGATCGGCCTTGCTGTAGGTCTTGATCAGGCTCGACACCACGAAGTCGTTGTACAGCACGGCGTTGTCGTAGCTGTTGTACAGCTCGAGCTTGCTGTCATCGATGGCAGCGGGAACGCCGTCGCGGCCGGTGAATTTCTCGTAGTCCTGCGGGTAGCGGTACTGGTAGCTCATGTGCGTACCCAGCAGGTGCACCACGATGAGCTTGCGCGGCGCCGCGTCATTCAATGCCTTGGCAAACGGCTCCAGCACGTCGCCGTCGTACTGGCGGGCGTTCTGGTTGCGGTTGTTGTTCAGGTACACCTGCTCGTCGGCCTGCTCGGAGAAGGTCGTGAGCATGGTGTTGCGCTTGGTCATCGTCTGCTGGTTGGTGATCCAGAAGGTCTTGTAGCCCGCCTGTTTCATCACGCTGACGATGGATGGCGTCTTCAGGTACAGGTCCGGGTTTTCTTCATCGGCGAAGGTCAGCACCTGCTGCAGCGCCTCGATGGTGTAGGGGCGCGGGGTGATGACGTTATCGAACACCTGCAACTGGTCCTTCATGGCGTCCAGGTTGGGTGTGGTCTGGCGTGGGTAGCCATATAGATGCATGCGGCCACGGTTGGTGGACTCGCCGATCACCAGCACCAGCGTAGTGGGCAGGCCGGCTTGCTGATCCTTGAGGTTCTTCAGCGGGGCGATGCTGCTACTGGTGGCCAGCATGTCCTGCATGCTGTCCAGTTGCTGGGTGTAGCGATGGTAGGCCACCAGCATCTGCCATGGCACGGCAGGCTCGATGCGCGACTCGAAGGCTTCCAGGCCGGCTGCGGTGGTGTCGAAGCGCGACATCTGCTTGGCTAGCGGGTAGCCGATGATCGCCACCAGCAATGCCACGGCGGTCACCCAGGCGCGGCCACGGGGCATGTACACCGGGCGCAGGCGGGTCCAGAGGAAAATCGCGAAGGCGGTGTGGGCGATGAAGGCCAGCACGATCCACCAGGCGAAGTACTGGGTCATGTACTCGCCAGCTTCAGAGATGTTCGACTCGAACATGATGAAGATGACGCTCTGGGAAAACTCCTGCTGATAAATGAAGAAGTAACCCAAGCTGGCCATGGAGCAGGCCCACAGCACCACGCCGATGACGGCGGCCATCACGCGGGTCTTGTTGGGGAACAGCAGCATCGGCGCGAGCCAGATGCCACTCATCACGAACGCCTGGCGAAATCCTGCAAAGCCGGTGATGCCGGTCAACTGGATCAGCAGTTGGGTGATTCCGGAGAAGTACCAGAAGAAGACGAACAGCCAGGCGAGACCCGCCCAGTCGAATTTTTTCGGAGTCGGGGTGCTCCGTTGCGTTGTTGCCATCAGGCGCTCCAGCTATGGATCTTTCGCGCGGCCGAACAGCACGGACGCGTCACAGAGGGGCGTGAGTATGGTGATGGGCAGGTGAAAAATATGTGAGACGGGTGTCGGGACGGTGTCGTTTGACACACAAATGTGCTTCCAGGGCGGTTGAACGATACATCGCGCAACGGGTCCGACGCTTGGCAGGTCGAGTTTCAAGAGGGGGAAGGCAGCGGGGGATCAACCAGGGGGCAAGCCGGCAGATCGGGCTTGCCATGTACGGGGAAGGCGGGCGGAGCGGGGATCAGGCTTGCAGGGCGGTGCCCGACGAAGCGATCTGAGTGTGCTGCAGCAGTTGAGTCAGCTGAGCCACTTTCTTTTGCAACTGATCGCGTTCTTCTTTCAATTCACGCAGTTCGTCGCGACGAATGGTAACGTACAGGGTTTGTGGAACGCTTGCAGGTAGTACTGTGCCCATTGCTCACCTCGCAAATGGCGGATTCAACATCGTAAGGTTCAAGCAATGACAGCATCGCTACCCGACTTGCCTATGCTTCCTACCTTTGTCGGCGCGGATTCTGATTTCTTTTGACGCAAAAGGGAACTTTTTTATTTTGAATTGTCGCTAAGGTGCGCCCCTCGCGACAAACGGCAGTTTAGAGCGGGTCTTGCGCACCAAGATGAAACTATTTTCACCCTGAAACCTTCGTTTTGCGCCCCGGACTAACCCAACAGGCGGTACTGGGCTATAAAATGGGGCACCCGTTTTTTGATTAAGGAGCACCTCTACATGCAACTCGGGATTGTCGGACTAGGCCGCATGGGCGGCAACATCGCACGTCGACTGATGCTCAATGGCCACACCACTGTGGTCTATGATCGCGATGAGCAGTCTCGCACCGTGCTCGCCAACGAGGGTTCGACGCCAGCCAATGACCTCGCGTCACTGGTGGCTGCACTGGAAAAACCGCGCGCGGTGTGGGTCATGCTGCCCGCTGGCGCGCCGACCGAAGACACCATCAACGTCCTGGCCGACCTGCTGGAGCCGGACGACGTCATCATCGACGGCGGCAACACTTTCTATAAGGACGACGTTCGTCGCTCCCACGCCCTCCAGGAAAAAGGCCTGCACTACGTCGACGTCGGGACCTCCGGCGGCGTCTGGGGCCTGGAGCGCGGCTACTGCATGATGATCGGCGGCGAAACCGAAGTCGTGAACCGCCTCGATCCGCTGTTCAAGACCCTGGCACCGGGCATCGGCAACATCCCGCGCACCAAGGATCGCGCCAAGGACGCCGACCCGCGCGCCGAGCAGGGCTACATCCACGCAGGCCCGCCGGGCGCTGGCCATTTCGTCAAGATGATCCACAACGGCATCGAGTACGGAATGATGCAGGCCTTCGCCGAGGGCTTCGACATCCTCAAGACCAAGAACTCTGACAACCTGCCTGCCGACCAGCGTTTCGACCTGAACCTTGGCGACATCGCCGAAGTCTGGCGCCGTGGCAGTGTGGTGTCTTCCTGGCTGCTGGACCTGACCGCCGACGCACTGGCGACCGATCCGCAGCTCAATGCCTATTCAGGCTCGGTCGCCGACAGCGGCGAAGGACGCTGGACCATCGAGGCTGCCATGGAGCAGGCCGTTCCGGTTCCAGTGCTGTCCACCTCGCTGTTCGCCCGTTTCCGCTCCCGTCAACAAAGCACGTACGGCGACAAGATGCTGTCGGCCATGCGTTTCGGATTTGGTGGTCATAAGGAACCAAAATAATGGGATTATCGCGAAGCAAGCAGAAAGCCCCGGTTGCTCCGGCAACCACGCTGTTCCTGTTCGGCGCTCATGGTGACCTGGTCAAGCGGCTGTTGATGCCGGCGCTCTACAACCTGTTCCGTGACGGACTGGTCGATGAGAACCTGCACATCGTAGGCGTAGACCACAACACCGTCACTGACGCCGACTTCGCCAAGAAACTCGAGGATTTCATTCGTCAGGAGGCGGCCAGCAAGGTCGCCCAGGGCGGTGAAGAGCCTCTGGATCCCGCGTTGTGGGGCAGTCTGGCCAAACGCATCAGCTACATCACCGGGGATTTTCTCGACGACGGTACCTATCAGGCCATCGATGCGAAGATCAAGAGCACCGGCACGCAAAATGCCGTGTTCTACCTCGCCACCGCGCCGCGCTTCTTCAGTGAAGTGACCAAGCGACTCGGCTCGTCAGGGCTGATGGTGGAGGGCGACGACTATTTCCGTCGCGTGGTGATCGAGAAGCCGTTCGGCCATGACCTGCCCAGCGCTGTGGCGCTGAACACCTGCTTGCTCAAAGCGATGAGCGAGAAGCAGATCTACCGGATCGACCATTACCTGGGCAAGGAGACGGTGCAGAACATTCTTGTCAGCCGTTTCTCCAATGGCCTGTTCGAGTCGTTCTGGAACAATCACTACATCGATCACGTGCAGATCACCGCCGCCGAAACCGTGGGCGTCGAAACCCGCGGCAGTTTCTATGAAACCACCGGCGCGCTGCGGGACATGGTGCCTAACCACCTGTTCCAGCTGCTGGCCATGGTCGCCATGGAACCGCCGGCGGCGTTTGGCGCCGATGCGGTCCGTGGCGAGAAGGCCAAGGTGATCGGGGCCATCCGGCCCTGGTCGGAGATGGAGGCGCTGGCCAACTCGGTGCGCGGTCAGTACACCGAGAGCACCCTGGGCGACAAGAATGTGGCCGGTTACCGTGAAGAGGACCGGGTTGCCCCGGACAGCAACACGGAAACCTACGCCGCGCTCAAGGTCTTCATCGACAACTGGCGCTGGGTCGGCGTGCCGTTCTACCTGCGCACCGGCAAGCGCATGAGCGTGCGTGATACCGAGATCGCGATCTGCTTCAAGCCTGCGCCTTATGCGCAGTTTCGCGACACCGACGTGGATCGCGTGGAGCCCAACTTCCTGAAGATCCAGATCCAGCCGGACGAAGGCATGTGGTTCGACCTGCAGGCTAAAAAGCCAGGGCCGACCCTGGACATGCAGACCATCGAGCTGGGTTTTGCCTACAAGGACTTCTTCGAGATGCAGCCATCGACCGGGTATGAAACCCTGATCTATGACTGCCTGACCGGGGATCAGACCCTGTTCCAGCGTGCCGACAACATTGAAAACGGCTGGCGCGCCGTGCAGCCGTTCATCGATGCCTGGGCCAAGGATCCTCACGTGGAGTTCTACAAGGCGGGTGAAGATGGCCCTGCGGCGGCGGATGAGCTGCTGGCCCGTGACGGTCGCAGTTGGCAACGTCTGGGATGAGTGAATCTGCGCAACCTCTCATCCAGTTCATGCTCTCCGACATCGATGGCACCTTGTTGCGCCCCGATCACAGCCTGAGCCAGGCCAACATCGAGGCGGTGCGCAAGCTCAAGGAGGCCGGGATTCATTTCTCGGTCGCCAGCAGCCGGCCACCGCGGGCCATGCGCGAGCAGATCCGCGCGCTGGGCATCGATGTGCCTACGGTCGGGTTCAACGGGGCCAATATCGTCAACCCTGACGGCAGCCTGCTCAAGGCCCATCGCATCGACCCCCACGCTGCGCGCATCAGCCTTGAACTGTTCGCTGGCGAACGGGTTTCGGTGTGGGTGTTCGCCGACGATCAATGGCTGCTGCTCGACCCGCAAGGGGATTACGTCGAGCACGAACGCAACACCCTGGGCTATGACTTCGTGCAGGTCGAGCATTTCGACGAGGTGATCGATCGCATCGACAAGATCGTCGCGGCCAGCAAGGACTTCGAGTTGCTCAAACAGCTCGAAGCCCGGCTCAACCCGCTGATCGCCCAGACGGCTCTGGCGGCGCGCTCGCAATCCTACTACCTGGATGTCACGGCGCTGGACGCCAACAAGGGGACGGCGCTGGCGACAGTGGCGCAGGCCCTGGGCGTGGACATGGCGCATACAGCGGCCATAGGTGATGCCGGCAACGACGTGGCGATGTTCCGGCGTGCAGGGCTGTCGATCGCGATGGGCCAGGCAGAAACCGGGGTCAAGACCCACGCCAACTACGTGACGGGCAGCAACCTGGAGGACGGGCTGGCGACGGCCATCGAGCGTTACATCCTGCCACGCTGATTCAAACGCTTGCCCGTAGCAGCACGGCTTGCCGGGGGGGGGGGGGGGGGGGGAAAAAAAAACGGGCCGGGCGCACCCCCCCCCCCCCCCCCCCCCGAGGCGACGGGGGGGTGAGCCAACAACCCAAAAAAACACACCACAAAAAAG
>NZ_JBIVCV010000020.1:0-94026 GCF_044746765.1 Pseudomonas sp. NPDC090203 | reverse complement strand
AGCTTGACCTCCTGCCAGGCGGATTCAAACGATGCCCCGTAGCAGCACGGCTTGCCGGCGGGAGCGGTGTGTCAGAAAACCCTCTGTGCCTGACACACCGCTCCCGCCGGCAAGCCGTGCTGCTACGGGTTCTTCACCCAGACACCAGAAGGACACGCACCTAATGGCTGTACCGATTGAAGACTACGCGCTGCTCGGCAACTGCCGCACCGCAGCGCTGGTGACCCGCGACGGGTCGCTGGACTGGTTGTGTTTTCCGCGTTTCGACGCGCCTGCCTGCTTTGCTGCCCTGTTGGGCGACAGCGACAACGGTCGCTGGAAAATTGCCCCGCAACAGACCGCCAACTGCCAGATCACCCGCCGTTATCGCGACGGCACGCTGATTCTGGAAACCCTGTTCACCACCGATACCGGCCGCGCGATGCTCATCGACTTCATGCCCATGGCAGTCGATAACAGCGTGGTGCGTCTGGTGGTGGGGCTGGAAGGCGAGGTCGAGCTCGGCATGGATCTGGCGATTCGCTTCGATTACGGCAGCAACGTGCCGTGGGTCGAAAAGCGCGAGCCCCATGTCATGACGGCTGTCGGCGGCCCGGAAATGCTGGTGTTGCGCACACCGGCCGAAGTGCATCCGATGGATCACCACACTGAAAGCCTGTTCAGCGTGAAGGCCGGCCAGCGCCTGGGTTTCGGACTGACCTGGCAGGCGTCCCACGAGCCGGTGCGCAAGGGCTTCGATTGCGAGCAGGCGCTGGAACAGACCGAAAGCTTCTGGCGCGAGTTCTCCGACCGTTGTCCCGACGTCGGCCCCTGGTCCGAGCAGGTCAAGCGCTCGCTGATCACCCTCAAGGCCATGACCTATGCGCCCACGGGAGGCATCGTCGCCGCCGTGACCACCTCGCTGCCTGAGCAACTGGGCGGCGAGCGCAACTGGGACTACCGCTTCTGCTGGCTGCGTGACGCAACCATGACGCTGCTGGCCTTCATGAACCTGGGTTATTTCGATGAAGCCACGGCGTGGCGCAACTGGCTGTTGCGCTCGGTGGCCGGCAACCCTGAACAGGTGCAGATCATGTACGGCCTGGGCGGTGAGCGGCGCCTGCCGGAATATGAACTGCCCTGGCTCAGCGGCTATGAGGATTCGCGCCCGGTGCGGATCGGCAACGCAGCGGCCACCCAGATGCAACTGGACGTGTATGGCGAAGTGGCGGATGCCATGACACAGGCGCTCAAGAGCGGGCTGCCGCGCTTGCCGCGCAGTATCGAGATCCAGAAGGTCATCATGCCGTTTCTGGAGAGCGTGTGGCGCAACCCTGATGCCGGGATCTGGGAAATCCGTTCCGAGCCACGGCATTTTACACATTCCAAGGTGATGGCCTGGGTGTCGTTCGACCGCAATGCCGGTGTGCTGGCGCAGAGTGACAACCCGGAAGACCGCGAGCGTGGGCTGCATTACCGCAAGATCGCCGACGAGATCCACGCCGACGTCTGCGCCAGGGGCTACGACGCCCAACTGGGCAGCTTCGTGCAGACCTACGGCGGCAAGGAAATGGATGCCAGCCTGCTGCAGATCGCCTTGACCGGGTTTCTGCCGGTCGAGGATCCGCGCGTGGCCGGCACCATCGCGCAGGTCGAGAAAGCGCTGATGCAGGATGGGCTGCTGTTGCGCTATGACAGCGAGCGCAGCACCGATGGCGTGTCGGGCAGCGAAGGCACCTTTCTGGTCTGTTCGTTCTGGCTGGCGGATGTGTATGTGTTGCAGGGGCGCGAGGAGGAGGCGGCCGCGCTGTTCGACCGCTTGTGCGGCCTGTGCAACGACGTCGGTTTGCTGGCCGAGCAGTATGATCCCAGGGCCAGGCGCATGCTCGGCAATTTCCCGCAAGCGTTCAGCCACATCGGCATCATCAACACCGCCCTGAACCTGCACCGCGTGATCTGCCCGGTCAGGGCCCGGGCCGCCCATGAGGATGCGGTGACGCAGTGATGCATTCACGCCGCATACCCGTAGCAGCCGGGCTTGCCTGCGGGGGCGGCCTTGAGATCGCTCCCGGCGGCAAACCGTGCTGCTACAGAAGCATCGCTACGTACCTGTAGGAGCGCGCTTGCCCGCGACTGCGGCGTGTCAGTCACTGCAATGGGAACAGACACACCGCCGTCGCGGGCAAGCGCGCTCCTGCAGCATCAGTGTCAACGTGCCTTGCGAAAGGTGAAGTTGATCCGCTGCTCGCCCAACTGCGGATGCTCCGCCTGTTTGATCGGCATCACGCCGTGGTAGCGCAGGCGGTCTTCGCCGCCCCAGACCACCACATCGCCATGAAACAGCGGCACCCGTTGCGTGGCGTCGCTGCGGGCATGGCCGCCGAACAGGAAAATGGCCGGAATGCCCAGGGATACCGACACCACGGGCCACTGATAATCGCGCTCGTCCTTGTCCTGATGCAGCGACAGCCTTGCGCCTGGAATGTAGCGGTTGATCAGGCAGGCATCAGGCTGGAAGCCCGCAAACCCCGCAGCCTCGGCTGCTGCGCGTGCCAGCTCCATGAACACTTCAGGCATTGCCGGCCAGGGCTGGCCGGTCTGCGGATCGATGGGGCTATACAGGTAGCCGTTGCGGTCGGTGGTCCAGCCGAACTGGCCGCAACTGCTCAGCGCAACCGACATGGTGTAACCACCCGGGGTGACCATGTTGCGAAAGGGCGCCTGTGTCAGCGTCGCTTCCAGGGCAGGCAGCAAGCGGTCTAGCAGGGGCAGGGCAAAGCCACGAAACACAAAGGATTGCGCCCCGATCTGCTCGGTGGACGGCGGCTGCGGGCTGTCGTCGGCGAACAGGTCGAATGTGGCGGGCGTAGTGCCTTTGCGTTGCATCATCGCGGCGTGCCTGGCTGTCTGTTGGCGCTTACAGCGCTTTGCTGACCTTGACGTCACTGATGACGTCGTCGCTGTCGCCGTGCATCTTCTGCAGGGCTGCCAGGGCTTCTTCGGCGGACGGCGATTGCAGCAGGGCGAACTCGAAGCGGCGCTCGCCGTTGAGTTTGTAGCTGATGGCGTATTTGACGACGGGGGCTTGGTTGCTCACGTTGGGTTCCTTGGCAGGTGTCAGGTGCGCGTGCTGCAACGAAGCTTTCACGCGCACCGGTGTCTAATGAAAGAATCAGCTCAGGCGCGACGAGGTGCGGCGAACGATCTTGATCGAGTGGGTGAACGTGGTCTTGCGCCCGCCGCCGTGGCTGTCCATCTTGCGCCCGGCGGTGTCGATGGTGATGTTCCAGAAGCCGCTGCTGGGCACCGTGATCTTGGCCGGGAAGCGGTCAAATGCGCCGCCGTGGTAGGTGTGGCGCCCGCCGTTCTTGAAGCTGCGGAAATTCGCGTCGCTCATCAGACGGATGTTGCAGAGCTGGGAGCACTCGATGACGACCATGTCGTCTTCATTGAGGTGCTCGCGCTGGTGTACGAATTTCATGGGTGTCTCCAGGGACAGGGCATGCTTGAAAACCCGAAACGATATCACGGCAACCCGGGCCTTTGCTCGCCACATGGCCTATGGAGGCGATTGCGGCAATGAAAAAGTGCAAAACCCGGGGATTTAATCGAAGTCCGGCTTGTCGTAGGACATTTATTGGAGGGATTGTATGAAACTGGCTGTTGTTATTTTGGCCCTGGCGATGACCGGTTGTGCCTCTGTGGCGGACATCGAACACACGCCACCGACCATGAGCGTGATGTCTGGCAAATCCCCCCAGGAATACGCCGACTGCTTCGTGGCCAGGATCACCGACAGCCGCAATCCGCCGCAGATCGAGCCGCACCGTGAGGGCATGCGGGTCATCGTCCCGCAGAAATTCACCCACGGGACGCCGACCGCGATCGTCGATATCGAGAAGCGCTCGGGCGGCAGCTCCATCAAGTTGTTCGAGAGTGGTGGCAACAACCCGCTACGCCCCAAGGACATCCAGCACGCGGTCAACGCCTGTATTTCCGGTGAGTGACCGCGCTTACTTGCAGGTCACCAGCACGCTGCGGGTCTTGTAGTTGCCGACGTCCACGCCCAGGGTCTTGTCGGCATCCTTGGGCTGCGGGGTGCCATTGGTGCTGACGATGTTGTAGCCGGTGCCTGCGCAGGACGCCTCGGCTTTTTCGTAGCAGGCGGCCCAGGACATGGCTTCGCCCGAGCAGTCGATACTCAGGGCCTGCTTGCCATCCTTCAGGTAAGTGTTTTGCGCGGTGGCGCAGCCGGTCAGGCCCAAGACAACAACGAAGGACAGGATCTTGATCATTTTCGGATGCTTCACGATGAGGGCCAGATGAACGCCAGGGTTTTCGCGGGGATCGCGCCTGGCGTTGGGTAAGACTGGAAGACTGTGCCATCGTTCCGGCATCACGGGAACATTTTTACCCGTGCGCCGAGGCTCAGACCCCGCACAGGCGGGGCCGAACCGGTCTTTCGATCAGGACTTCTTGCCCGGGCGGCTGCGCGGGGCCAGGTCTTCGAACACCGAGGCCACTTCGACTGCGCTGCTTTCGCTCGGGAAGGGGCCGGCGACCTGCTCGCCGTCGTGGCCGATCAGCCACCAGCCGCCATCCTGCATTTTCTTGATCTGGTACCCGTTTACAACTTTGACTTCCGCCATCGATCCGTCTCGATAAATGATTCAGGCCGCCATGATACGGCGCAAGCGCATAATTTTCCTACGCAATCGAATGAATCCGGCTACGCTTGCTCCAGTCATCGCTCGGTCGTTTCGTGGAAATGGATACCCTCGTACGGATGATGTGAAGAACAGTCGGCAATCACCGATCAGAAAAAACGTTTGCGAACCGTCCCCGGACAGCTTGCAGATGCGCGGTGGTCGCAATAACCGGAATCGTGCGGAACTATCTGCGCATCCGTTCCTCTACCAAGTCAGCTAACGGCCAGCGTCGGGGGCATTGTAAGGTTATCGCCTCCTGATTAGACTGCGCCGCAACACCCCCAGCACCATCAAGGACTTATATGATCAAGAAATGCTTGTTCCCTGCAGCCGGTTACGGCACTCGCTTCTTGCCAGCGACCAAAGCCATGCCCAAAGAGATGCTGGCCGTTGTCAACAAGCCACTGATCCAGTACGGCGTGGAAGAAGCACTGGCTGCGGGCCTCAATGAAATCTCCATCGTCACCGGTCGCGGCAAACGCGCCCTGGAAGACCATTTCGACATCAGCTATGAGCTGGAGCACCAGATCAAGGGCACCGACAAGGAAAAATACCTGGTCGGCATCCGCCAGCTGATCGACGAGTGCAGCTTCTCCTACACTCGCCAGACCGAAATGAAAGGCCTGGGCCACGCGATTCTCAGCGGCCGCCCACTGATCGGTAACGAGGCATTCGCCGTGGTGTTGGCGGATGACCTGTGCGTGAACCTGGAAGGTGACGGCGTGTTGGCCCAGATGGTCAAGCTGCACAAGCAGTACAAGTGCTCGATCGTCGCGATCCAGGAAGTGGACCCGAACGAAACCAACAAGTACGGCGTGATCGCTGGCGAAGAAATCAAGGACGGCCTGTACCGTGTCACCGACATGGTCGAGAAGCCAAAACCTGAAGATGCACCGTCGAACCTGGCGATCATCGGCCGTTACATCCTGACCCCGGACATCTTCGAGAAAATCGAACAGACCGAGCCAGGCAAGGGCGGTGAAATCCAGATCACCGACGCACTGATGAAGCAGGCTGCCGAAGGCAACGTGCTGGCTTACAAGTTCAAGGGTCGTCGTTTCGACTGCGGTGGTGCCGAGGGCTACGTCGAAGCCACCAACTTCTGCTTCGAGCATTTCTACAAGACGGGCAAGTCGCTGGATCCGGTCGTTGTACCGACCAAAGCCAAGTAACTGTACTGCTCTGCAAAGCCACCTTCGGGTGGCTTTGTCGTTTCTCGGTCCTGGCCCTTGCCCGGCGCGCTGGAGCGGTTATGCTTAGGCTCTTTCGCTGGCCTGGCCAGCGCCGCGATTCGCCATGAATCCGCGAAAATCCATGCCTGCCAAGGATACAGAAATGAGCTACGACTTCGACCTCTTCGTCATCGGTGCCGGTTCCGGCGGCGTGCGTGCGGCCCGTTTTTCTGCCGGGTTCGGCGCGCGCGTGGCCGTCGCCGAGAGCCGCTACCTGGGCGGTACCTGCGTCAACGTCGGCTGCGTGCCCAAGAAGCTGCTGGTGTACGGGGCGCATTTTTCCGAAGATTTCGAGCAGGCCAAGAGCTTTGGCTGGACGGCAGGCGAGGCCGATTTCGACTGGCCGACCCTGATCGGCAACAAGAACCGTGAGATCAGCCGCCTGAACGGCATCTACCGCAACCTGCTGGGCAACAGCGGCGTCACCCTGATGGAAGGCCACGCCAGGCTGCGCGGCCCCCATGAAGTGGAAATCAACGGCCAGGTGCACACCGCCGAGCACATCATGATCGCCACCGGCGGCTGGCCGCAGGTGCCTGAGATTCCGGGTCGCGAACACGCCATCACTTCCAACGAGGTGTTTTTCCTCGAGCAGATGCCCAAGCGCGTCGTGGTGGTGGGGGGCGGTTACATCGCCGTCGAGTTCGCCTCGATCTTCAATGGCCTGGGTGCCCAGGTGTCGCTGATGTACCGCGGCGAACTGTTCCTGCGCGGCTTCGACGGCAGCGTGCGTACGCACCTGCACCAGGAACTGACCAAGCACGGCATGGACATCCGCTTCAAGACCGAAATCGCCAGTATCGAAAAACTCGCCGATGGCACGCTGCAGCTGACGCTCAACGACGGCAGTTCGGTGAACACCGATTGCGTGTTCTACGCCACGGGCCGCCGCCCGATGCTGGACGACCTGGGCATGGAGACGGTCAATGTCGAGCTCGATGACAAGGGCTTCGTCAAGGTCGACGACAACTACCAGACCAGCGAGCCATCGATCATCGCCGTGGGCGATGTGATCGGTCGCGTGCAACTGACCCCGGTGGCGCTGGCCGAAGGCATGGCGGTGGCCCGTCGCCTGTTCAAGCCTGAGCAGTATCGTCCGGTGGACTACCGCCACATTCCGACGGCGGTGTTCAGCCTGCCGAACATCGGTACCGTGGGGCTCACCGAGGAAGAGGCGAAGAAGGATGGCTTCGACGTGCAGGTCTTCGAAAGCACCTTCCGCCCGATGAAGCTGACCCTGACCGACAACCAGGAGCGCACCCTGATGAAGCTGGTGGTCGACAGGAAGACCGATCGCGTCCTGGGTTGCCACATGGTGGGGCCCGACGCCGGCGAAATCGTCCAGAGCCTGGCCATTGCGCTCAAGGCGGGCGCGACCAAGCAGATCTTCGACGACACCATCGGCGTGCATCCGACAGCAGCCGAAGAGTTCGTCACCATGCGCACAGCGACCCGCTGACCGCTTGATGTCATGGATGTAAAGGATCCGGTCTCATGGATGAGGACCGGACGGGTATAGTTTGAACGGGATGGACCCAGTTTTTGACCAGAAAGAGTTTTTCGGCATCCATGCCTCTGAATCCCGCAGGACCTGACGAGCCGGGCGCAGAACAGGCGCAGGCGCTGCATGAAAGCGAGCGCCAGTTCCGCACCCTGGCCGACAACATGAGCCAGCTGGCCTGGATCGCGGACCCGGCTGGACGCATCTATTGGTACAACGCCCGCTGGTACAGCTACACCGGCACTTCCCACGAGGCCATGATGGCCCTGGGCTGGCGCTCGCTGCATCACCCGGACCACCTGGAGCGCGTCGATTCCAGAATGCGTCGCTGCTTCGCCACGGGCTCCATCTGGGAAGACACCTTCCCGCTGCGGGGCAAGGATGGCCTGTACCGCTGGTTCCTGTGTCGCGCGCTGCCGATCCGCGAAGCGTCGGGCAACATTACCTACTGGCTGGGCACGAGCACGGACATCACCGCCCAGGTGAAAGCAGAGGATGCCCTGCGCGAACTCAACGAGAGCCTGGAGCGGCGGGTGGCGGAGCGCACCCGCGAGCTGGCCGAAATCAACGAACGCCTGCAGATCGAGATCAGCGAGCGCGCCCAGGCCGAGGAGGCGCTGCGTCACGCACAGAAGATGGATGCCATCGGCCAGTTGACCGGCGGCATCGCCCACGACTTCAACAACATGCTGACGGGTGTGCTCGGTGCGCTGGACCTGATCCAGCGCCGGGTGGCAGCGGGGCGTGTCGGCGAGATCGGCCGCTATATCGATGCCGCCATGAACTCGGCCAATCGTGCGGCATCCCTGACTCACCGGCTGCTGGCCTTCGCCCGGCGTCAATCACTCAATACCCAGCCGGTGGACATCAACCGCATGGTGATGTCCATGGAAGAGCTGCTGCGGCGCACCACCGGTGAAAGCATCGAGCTGGAAATCGACCTCAGCAGCGCGTTGCGCCTGACCCGCACTGACGAGCACCAGCTGGAAAACGCGCTGCTCAACCTGGTGATCAACGCCCGGGATGCGATGCCCAACGGCGGCCGTCTGCTGATCCAGACCGAGGCGGTGCATGTGGCGGTGATGCATGATGCCCTGGCGCCCGGTGACTACGTTCGCCTCGGCGTGCAGGACACGGGGGCCGGCATGTCGGCGCAAGTCATCGCCCGGGCCTTCGATCCATTCTTCACCACCAAGCCCATCGGCCAGGGCACCGGCCTGGGGTTGTCGATGGTCTATGGCTTCATCAACCAGACCGGTGGCCAGGTGCTGATCGACAGCACCGAGGGGCAGGGCACGCGCATCGATCTGTACCTGCCGTGCCACTTCGAATCCAATGGCGGTACCCCGGCAGACGACGAAGACATCGCCCCGCCACGTGCGAGCCAGGGTGAGCGAGTGTTGGTGGTCGAGGATGAGCCGGACGTGCGCATGCTGGTGGTCGATGTGTTGCGCGAGCTGGGCTACTCGGTCGAGGTCGCGGCGGACGGAGCGGCGGCCTTGCCGTTTCTGGAGGGTGGCGGACGTATCGACTTGCTGGTGACCGATGTCGGCTTGCCCGGGCTCAACGGCCGTCAGGTGGCGGAAATTGCCCGGCAGCACCGACCGGGCTTGCGCGTGCTGTTCATGACCGGTTACGCGGGGAACGCGCTGGTCCGTGGCGAGGTGCTGGAGGACGGCATGGACATGCTGACCAAGCCGTTCACCATAGACGACCTCGCGCAGCGGGTGCGCGGATTGATCGAAAGCGCTGACTAGTCCGGTTGCGCGCCGGTCTTGCCGCCCTTGAGGTTTTCCAGCGCCAGTTCGGTCTTGATCAGGATCAGCTCCAGTACACGGTTCTGCTGGTCGCGCTCGGTCAGTTGTTGCTTGAGCTTTTCCATCTCGACCTTGGCGTTGCGCACCCGCTCCTTGAGCAGGACGCTTTGGCCGTGGGCGTCGAGGTGCCGCTCCTTGAGGGTCTGGATTTGCCCGTCCTTGTCAGCCAGGCGGCTGGCGGTGTCCTGAGCGGCCTGACTCAGGCGGGCGTTTTCCTTCTGCTCATTCTGCAGCGCCTCGCGCACCTGCAGCAGGGTGGCGGTCTGGCTGCCCAGGGTGGTGGTCTGCGCGGCATGCCGCTCGCGTAACTCGGCCAACTGGCGGCGTGTGTCCTGGAGCTCGCCTTGCATTGCCTGGCGCTCAGCGTCGAGGCTGGCCCTGGCGTCGTCAATCTGCTCGCGGGACTTTTCCTTCAGGCGCGAGGCCAGTCGGGCGACCAGGGCGGTCAGTTCCTCGTCGATCTGCGACGCCGCTGCATCATGGCCTTCAGCATCGATTTCCCGCATGAGGCGATGGATGGTGGTCTTTGACCCTGTATTGCCCATCTCGATGCGTACTGCATCGATACTGGGGTTTTCGCCCCGGGCGATGATCGCATTGCGCGCGGCTTGCACTTCGGCCCTGTTAATACCGCTTCTTGCCATGATGCTTTCCGTTCAATTCGTACCAGATACGTATCGCATATTACGTACCACCTAATGGCGCGTATTGTGCGTCATTGTCAGCAGGTTGTCTGCACCGGGTTGAACAGTGCGGGATGAACTGGGTAGGCTGGGACGGCGTCTGATGATCCGTCGCTGGGCAGGGACGGGTTCGCCAAGCTGTAACCTGATTCTGCTACTGACTGAATTCTTCTATTAATAGAGTCTTCTTATAGCGAAAACCAATTAGCCGCATCAGGTTTGCCAATGAGCCCCTGCCGCCGATTGTGCGTAAGATCCTTCCCATCGAATTAATGACCTGATTCATTCAACCCTAAGGAGATCCACCCGATGCCTATCATTAACAGCCAAGTAAAGCCGTTCAAAGCTACCGCTTTCAAAAACGGTTCTTTCGTTGACGTTTCGGATGCTGACCTCAAAGGCAAATGGTCTGTGGTGTTCTTCTACCCAGCCGACTTCACCTTCGTCTGCCCGACCGAGCTGGAAGACCTGGCTGACAACTACGAAGCCTTCAAAAAGCTGGGCGTAGAAATCTACTCCGTTTCGACCGACACCCACTTTGCCCACGCTGCCTGGCACAACACTTCGCCAGCCATCGGCAAAATCCAGTACACCATGATCGGCGACCCGACCCTGACCATCTCCCGCAACTTCGACGTGCTGATCGAAGAAGCTGGCCTGGCTGACCGCGGTACTTTCGTGATCAACCCTGAAGGTCAGATCAAGATCGTCGAGCTGAACGACGGTGGTGTTGGTCGTGACGCCTCCGAGCTGCTGCGCAAGATCAAGGCTGCTCAGTACGTCGCTGCACACCCAGGTGAAGTCTGCCCGGCCAAATGGCAGGAAGGCGAGGCCACTCTGGCTCCGTCCCTGGACCTGGTCGGCAAGATCTAAGTCCTCGTGACCGGATCGGGGGCGATGAGCCCATAAGCAAGTAAACCGCATCGCCCCCAAAAAAACGCCCGGGCGGTCATCGCCTGGGCGTTTTTATTTCAAGACCTGAAAAAAGCTGATTAAGGAAAGTCGATCATGTTGGACGCCAATCTCAAAGCCCAGTTGAAATCGTACCTGGAGCGGATCACTCGCCCGATCGATATCGTCGCGTCCCTCGATGACGGCGCGAAATCACAGGAAATGCTGGTCCTGCTCAACGACATCGTTGCAAGTTCCAGCCAGATCACCCTGAACACCAATGGCACTGACGCACGCACTCCATCCTTCGCCCTGAACAGCCCAGGCCAGGACATCAAGCTGCGTTTTGCCGGCCTGCCCATGGGCCACGAATTCACCTCGCTGGTACTGGCGCTGCTGCAAGTGGGCGGCTACCCGTCCAAGGCCACCGAGGACACCATCGAGCAGGCACGTTCCCTGAGCGGTGAGTTCAAGTTTGAAACCTACTTCTCGCTGACCTGCCAGAACTGCCCGGACGTGGTCCAGGCGCTGAACCTCTTGGCCGTGCTCAACCCCAACGTGCAGCACGTCGCCATCGAAGGCGGCCTGTTCCAGCAGGAGGTCACGGACCGCCAGATCATGTCGGTGCCGAGCATCTACCTCAACGGCGAACTGTTCGCCCAGGGTCGCATGAACCTGGAAGAGATTCTGGCGAAGATCGACACCAGCGCCGGTGATCGCCAGGCCGAGAAGCTCAATGCCAAGGAAGCCTTCGACGTGCTCGTCGTCGGTGGTGGCCCTGCAGGTTCGGCAGCGGCGATCTACGCCGCGCGTAAAGGCATCCGCACCGGTGTCGCGGCTGAGCGCTTCGGCGGTCAGGTGCTGGACACCATGGCAATCGAGAACTTCATTTCGGTTCAACACACCGAAGGCCCGAAACTGGCCGTTGCCCTTGAAGAGCACGTCAAGGAATACGAAGTCGACATCATGAACCTGCAGCGCGGCGACCAACTGATTCCTGGCAAGGACGGCGAGCTGCACCAGGTCAAGTTCGCCAGCGGCGGCGTGCTCAAGGGCAAGACCGTGATCCTGGCCACGGGCGCCCGCTGGCGCGAGATGAACGTGCCCGGCGAGCAGCAATACCGCAACAAGGGCGTGGCCTACTGCCCGCACTGCGACGGCCCGCTGTTCAAGGGCAAGCGCGTGGCGGTGATCGGCGGCGGCAACTCGGGTGTGGAAGCGGCCATCGACCTGGCTGGTATCGTCTCCCACGTGACCCTGCTGGAATTCGACAGCAGCCTGCGTGCCGATGCGGTGCTCCAGCGCAAGCTGCACAGCCTGCCGAACGTGACGGTACTGACCAGCGCCCTGACCACCGAAGTGACCGGCGACGGCCAGAAGGTCAACGGCCTGCGCTACAAGAACCGCACCACCGATGAGGTGCTGGACATCGAGCTGGAAGGCATCTTCGTGCAGATCGGTCTGTTGCCCAACACCGAATGGCTCAAAGGCACCATCGAGCTGTCGCCACGGGGAGAGATCGTGGTCGACAACCGCGGCGAAACCTCGATCCCGGGCATCTTCGCAGCCGGTGACGTGACCACCGTGCCGTACAAGCAGATCGTGATCGCCGTGGGCGAGGGCGCCAAGGCTTCCCTCAGCGCATTCGACCACCTGATCCGCACCAGCGCTCCGGCGTAATGGCTGGCTGAAACGGCGCCACAAAAAAACCTCATGAGTAATCATGAGGTTTTTTTTATGGGCCACCGAACCGTAGGAGCGCGCTTGCCCGCGACGGGGGTTGTCAGTCACTGCAGTGGCGGCAGACACACTGCGCTCGCGGGCAAGCGCGCTCCTACAAGAGCACTGGCGTTATTCGGCGACCGGCGTCGGCTGAATGATCTCGACCCAGTAGCCATCCGGATCCTTGACGAACGCCAGGCTCTTCATGCGCCCGTCGGTCAGGCGTTTCTGGAAGTCCACGCCCAGCTCTTCGAAGCGCGCGCAGGCGACGTGCACGTCCGGCACCGAGATGCAGATGTGGCCGAAACCGCGAGGGTCGGTGTTGCCGTTGTGGTAGGCGAATGCCGGGTCTTTTTCGGTGCCGTGGTTGTGGGTCAGCTCCAGGATGCCCGGGATGCCTTTCATCCAGACGGTACGCGCGGCGTCGTCAGCCGGGATCTGCGCCTTGTCGACCAGTGCCAGGAAGTACAGGCTGAATTCGGCTTCGGGGAAGTCACGCTTCTCCACCAGGCTGAAACCCAGCACGCGGGTGTAGAAATCCAGCGATGCGGTGATGTCTTTCACGCGCAGCATGGTGTGGTTGAACACGAATTGGGCGGTGGCGGTGTCCGGTTGGGCGGTAACGCCAGGGAAGGTGTTCAGTTCGTGCAGACTCATGGGTGACTCCGGATAGATCCTGTAAATGTTGCTCAATGATACGGGACCCGGCGCCCGAGCCAAACCCGAAATGTGCACAAACCTTACGCCTGCGCTTGTGAACCCCGAGCGACAGGCCCACACTTTGTGGCTCTACGCTCAGGTATCGCTCATGTTTTCAACGTTACGCGCAGTTTCCCTGGCCGGCATGTGTCTGGCATTTGGCGCAGGCCATGCCCTGGCGGCAGACGCCATGATTGTCTGGCCCAGCGACTGGGAGGTCGAGGCACTGCCCACGCAGGAAGCCGGCCCTGATCGGCCCTCGGTGCAGGTGCGCCAGCGTGCGGTCAAGAGCGATGGCAACGGCGATCCGGCGATGGTCGTGGAACTGACCCAGACCCGCTTGCAGGCCGGTCATGAAGTGAACGTCGAAGGCGTGCTGCTGGAGATGCGCAAGGCGGTGCAGGTCAACTTCGTGCACGGCGGCTTCCAGAGCGTCTGCACCCGGATGAAAGAAAGCACCCTGAGCCAGGTGCCGGCGATGGAAACCACCTGCACCATTACCCAGAACGGCGCCCATGTGATGACCCAGACCCTGGTGGCGGCCGCCAACAAGGAAACGGCCTGGTCGTTGTCCTATGCGGGCTCGGCCGATGGTTACGCGGCCAACAAGGAAGAGGTGCAGCGTATAAGGGATAGCCTGAAACTCAATGCCGCGCCATGATCTTAATTGATCGCGATCAAATCGCAGGCATAAAGAAGCCCGCCGAAGCGGGCATGGGGCGCTAATCCTTTAGCAGCCTTCATCCTGTAGAAGTGCTTGTGAAAAAAACGTGAAGAAAACTCCCCTTCGGCGGCTTTGCTAGATATTTCTCGACCACTTGTCATTTGGCGTCAATAGTTTGTGGGTGACGTTCTTTTGTCGCGGTATCAGCCATGGCGATAACACCAACTCATTACTGCTTTCGAGGAAGGACGAGGCGGCGATAACTATACGAAAGGAGGCGGCAAACCGTTACTGCGCGGGGCACAGGAACTAGCAGAAGGGGATGTGGCCAGGTCTTGTATTATTAGCGCTTATAAGAAAGCCCCGGCAAGCGGGGCTTTTTTATAACAGCATTGCGCAACGGGATGGGATCAGCCGCGCAGCCAGGAGTCGACGGTTTCGGCGCCGTACTGTTCCTTCCAGGATTTCAGGCCGCGATGGTTGCCGCCCTTGGTCTCGATCAGCTCGCCGGTGTGCGGGTTCTGATAGACCTTGACCACGCGAGCGCGGCGGCGTTTCGGGCCTGCTGGCGCGGCGGTTGCGGCCGAAGGGTTGG
Source organism: Pseudomonas sp. NPDC090203 (assembly GCF_044746765.1). Classification (NCBI taxonomy): domain Bacteria; kingdom Pseudomonadati; phylum Pseudomonadota; class Gammaproteobacteria; order Pseudomonadales; family Pseudomonadaceae; genus Pseudomonas; species Pseudomonas sp. NPDC090203. Next base: position 79,534 of record NZ_JBIVCV010000020.1, on the reverse strand, counting down.
GATCGAGGATGGCAATGACATCACGCAGGCTCTTGTCGTAGCTGGTCATCAGGGCCTGGAGCTTCTGTTCGAATTCGATCTCCTTTTTCAGTCCGGCATCATTCTTCAGGCTTTCCAGCTGGGCCAGCTGTTCCTGAAGGGCTCGTTCTGCTGCGCGAAACTCGGCAAGTCTGGACAAAAAATAGTACTCCGGCGATTAGTGGCTGTTGTCAGCCCAACCCAAGCAACATGGACGCATGTAAGGGTCCTGTGCTCATTTTTAAGGCTACCCCGTGGCGTGATCGTCATACATCGGAATAACGTCAGGCGGTCAGCTCAACATCAGCGAAAGGGTAGTTGTGATGCGCGACAGGTAAATAATGCACTTTTTTTTCGAGTTGTAAAATAGCCGGGGCGCAATTGTTAAATGAAACATCCATGTAAAATTATCGGGTCTGACAGAAAATGCCGGAGCAGGAGAACAGCCGTTGTAAGTAATTTCTCAAACTTGGCAATTTATGGAAAAGATCAAAGCCAGCGGTTGGCGCGGCCCTGGCGTATTTACAGGCCCTGTTGCAGGGCAGGGTCGTCGGGGTTGAGCTGCTCCAGTTCCGCCAGCAGAACCTGCACCTTCTGCAACTGGCCGTTTTCTTTCCAGTAGTCGATGAGTAGCGTTCGGGCGCGGCGGTTGGCGGGCTGGCGCTGGAGGATTTCCTCGAGTTGGCGCTGGGCCGGTTCTAGTTGCGCAAGGTCATGCAGGGCCACGGCCAGGTCGTAGCGGTACTGGGTGTTGTCGGCGTCCAGTTCCACTGCCTTGGCCAGCGCCAGCAGCGCGTATTCGTTCTGTTGATGGCGCAGCAGCCAGGTGCCCAGTTCATGTTGCAGCAGCGAGGATTGCGGGTGTTTTTCGAGCAACGCCGCCAGTTGCTGGCGTGACTGCTCCATCTGCCCCTGACGGTCGAGCAGTTGCACCTGGGCGACTCCGGCCTCGATGTTGTTCGGTTCCAGTTTCAGCGCCAGGTCCAGGGCCTCCAGTGCCTTGCGGGGAGCGTTCTGGGTGACCAGTATCTTCGCCAGCTGGATCTGGCTCTGACCGCTGGGTGGCTGGGACGCCAGGGTGTTCTGGTACTGATCGGCGGCCTCCTGGAAGGCGCTGAAGTACAGGCCCAGGTCATCCGGCGTGAGCCCGGTCAATGCCCGCACTGCGCTGAATCGAACGTTCTGGTCGGGGGCGTCCAGCAGCGGACCGATCAGCATGCTGCGCTGGGCGTTGGACACCATGTTGGTCACTGCATCGATGGCTGCCTGCTGCACCAGCGGCACGGGGCGCTTGAGGTCGCCGTCGAGGATTTTCAGCGCCTGGGCGCTGGGGTAGTTGCCCAGTTCAGCCAGCAGCCCTGCGCGGCGGATGTCCGAAAGGTCGGTGCGGCTCAATTGCTGGTACAGCACCCGCGCCGCGCCCGGCTTGCCGTTGTGGGCCTGCTCCAGCGCCTCGGCATAGCTGTGATTGACCACCACGGGGGCCGGCGGGGCGTACCAGCCACGCACCAGCCAACCTGCGCCCAGGAGCAGCAACAGCACGGACACGACCACGACAGCCCGTCCGCGACGGCGAGCCTTCAACGGTGAAGGGGAGTGTGGCTGGGGCGCGTTAGGCATACCGATTTCCGTTTCTGCATGAGGGGCAAGCTTCGGGGACCGATGGCCGGGTGTCAAACGGCAATCGTGTGGCGGGTGTCTGGGCGTCCGTCCGGGTCCGGATTTTGTGGGAGCGGGCTTGCCCGCGAAAGCGGTGGGGCAAATGTCGTCGGCGCGCCAGGTCGGACGTCTTCGCGGGCGAGCCCGCTCCCACAGGATTGAAGGTGGTCCGGCCAGGCGTGCTACCCACAAAAAAGCCCCGGACCTTGTGAGCCCGGGGCTTGGGCGGTGCAACCGGTAAGTGGCACCGCAGCATTGCAAGGATCAGGCGTTCGGTTGCCAGCCGCCACCCAGGGCTTTGTAGATGGCGACGATGCCACGGTACAACTCGATCTCGGCCTGTGCCTGGCTGTCTTCGGCCGCCAGGCGCTCACGCTCGGCGTCCAATAGCACCAGGAAGTCGGCGGTGCCTTCGCGGTACTGGATGTTGGCCAGGTCCGCTGCCTTGCGGCTGGATTCGCTCTGACGCACCAGCGACACCAGACGCTGCTGACGCTTGTCGTAGTCGCTGAAGGCGTTGTCGGTTTCTTCCAGGGCCAGCAGCACGTGCTGCTCGTAGTTGGCCAGTGCGCCTTCGGCATCGGCGTTGGCGCCACGGATGCGCGCCTTCACGCTGCCCAGGTCAAACGCTGCCCAGGTGATGCTCGGGCCAAGGCCCCAGGCTTGCGCCGCACTCGAACCGATCTGCGATCCACGGCTGGCGGTGAAGCCCAAGAAGCCACTGAGGCTGACCCGCGGGAACAGGTCTGCCGTCTGCACACCAATGCGCGCGGTTTGCGCCGCCAGTTGACGTTCGGCACTGCGCACGTCAGGACGGTTTTCCAGCAGTTTGGTCGGATCGCCAATCGGCAACGCCTTGGAAATCGCTGGCAGCTTGGCCGGCGCCAGCATCGCGGTCATTGCATCCGGGCGTTCGCCCAGCAGGGTAGCGATGCGGTTGCGCTCGCGGGTCTGCTCGGCCTGCAGTTGCGGAATGCTGGCTTCGACCGCCGCCAGACGCGCATCGGCACGCACCACGTCGATCTCGTTACCCACGCCTTCGTCACGCAGTTGCACGGTGACGCCACGGGATTCCTGCTGGTTCTTCAGGTTGGCCCGGGCGATGTCCTCGCGCAGTTGTGCACCGCGCAGTTGGCCGTATGCATCAACCAGCTCGGCGATCATGGTCACCTGCAGTTGGTACAGGTTGGCCTCGGCCACTTGCTGATCGGCCTCGCTGGCTTCCAGTTCGCGCTGGATGCGGCCGAACAGGTCGATTTCCCAGGCCATGTCCAGGCCCAGGTCATAGCGTTCCTGATTGACCCGGTGCTCGGTTTCGCCCGGCACCTGGGCGCGGCCGATCTGGCTGCTGGCGCGGCTGGTCACCACCGGCATGGCATCGTTGCTGATGTCGTCACGGATGGCGCGCGCAGCCTTGAGGCGGGCAAACGCCACCCGCAGTTCACGGTTGCCCTGCAGCGATTGCGCGACCAGCTTGTTCAGCGTCGGATCGTCGAACTGCTGCCACCAGATGGTTTCGATGTGGCTACGGTCATAGTTGCCCTGTGTCGCGGCCGGAATGTTGGCTGCGGCGGTGTCCGGCTTCTTGTAGTCCGGGCCGACGGCACAGGCCGCCAGCGCCAGGACCAACAGGCTCGGCAGGAAGAGTTTTGCAGCCTTCATCAATGAGCCTCCGGAGCGATTTTCTGAACGCTTTGAGCCTTGGCCGCCTTGCGGGCTTCCTTGCGTTCGACGTAGTTACGGATCAGGACATAGAACACCGGCGTCAACAGCAGACCGAAGAAGGTCACGCCCAGCATCCCGGAGAACACCGCCACGCCCATGGCATGACGCATCTCGGCACCGGCACCGCTGGACAGCACCAGAGGCACTACACCCATGATGAACGCGAAGGAAGTCATCAGGATCGGACGCAGACGCAGGCGGCAGGCTTCCAGAACCGCTTCCAGCGGGGTCTTGCCTTTCTCCTGTTCGTCCTTGGCGAACTCGACGATGAGGATCGCGTTCTTACAGGCCAGGCCCACCAGTACGATCAGGCCGATCTGGGTGAAGATGTTGTTGTCGCTACCGGCGATGATCACACCGGCGATGGCCGACAGCAGGGTCATCGGTACGATCAGGATGACCGCCAGTGGCAGGCTCCAGCTTTCATACAGGGCCGCCAGTACCAGGAACGCCAGCAGTACGCAGAGCGGGAAGACCAGCAGCGCGGTGTTGCCCGACAGGATCTGTTGGTAGGTCAGGTCGGTCCACTCGTAGGTCATGCCGTTGGGCAGTTCCTGCTTGAGCAGCTTGTTCATCGCAGCTTCGGCCTGGCCCGAGCTGAAGCCTGGACCTGCAGCACCGTTGATTTCAGCGGTGATGAAGCCGTTGTAGTGCATCACGCGGTCAGGGCCTGAGGTGTTGGTGACCTTGAGCAGCGTCGCCAGCGGAATCATTTCGCCCAGGTTGTTGCGCACTTTCAGCTGACCGATCTGCTCGGCGTCCTGACGGAACTGCTGTTCAGCCTGGACGTTGACCTGATAGGTACGGCCGAAACGGTTGAAGTCGTTGGCATACAGCGAACCCAGGTACACCTGCAGGGTGTCGAAGATGTCGCTGATGGCCACGCCGTGGGTCTTGGCTTTCTCGCGGTCGATGGCGGCGTCCACTTGCGGCACGTTCACGGTGTAGCTGGTGAACAGGGCGGCGAGTTCCGGCACGCTGCGGCTCTTGGCGATGACGTTCATCGTCTCTTTATACAGCTCGTCGTAACCCAGGTTGCCACGGTCCTCGATCTGCAGGCGGAAACCGCCGATGGTGCCCAGGCCTTGTACCGGTGGTGGCGGGAAGATCGCCATGTAGGCTTCCTGGATCGACGCGTACTTGCCATTGAGCTGGCCGGCGATGGCGCCTGCCGACTCACTGGCCAGCTTGCGCTCCTCGAACGGCTTCAAGGTCACGAACACGATCCCGGAGTTGGGGCTGTTGGTGAAACCGTTGATCGACAGGCCAGGGAAGGCTACGGCACTTTCCACGCCCGGTTGCTTGAGGGCGATGTCCGACATGCGCTTGATGACGTCTTCGGTACGGTCCAGGCTGGCGGCGTCAGGCAGTTGAGCGAAGGCCACCAGGTATTGCTTGTCCTGCTGCGGCACGAAACCGGTTGGCGTGGTCGAGAAGCCCAGCCAGGTCATGACGATCAGACCGGCATACACCACCAGTGCCACGCCACTGACGCGGATGACCCGGCCAACGGTGCCGACGTACTTGTTACTGGCCTTGACGAAGAACCGGTTGAACGGACGGAACAGCCAGCCACCCAGCAGCTTGTCGAGGAAACGCGAGAAGGCGTCTTTCGGTGCATCGTGGGCGCGCAGCAGCACGGCAGCCAGGGCCGGCGACAGGGTCAGGGAGTTGAACGCCGAGATCACCGTCGAGATGGCAATGGTCAGGGCGAACTGTTTATAGAACTGCCCCGTCAGGCCTGAGATGAACGCCGCCGGTACGAACACCGCACAGAGTACCAGCGCGGTCGCGATGATCGGGCCGGTTACTTCGCGCATGGCGATCTGCGTGGCTTCCATCGGTTGGTGGCCGAGCTCGATGTTACGCTCGACGTTCTCCACCACCACGATGGCGTCGTCCACCACGATACCGATGGCCAGTACCAGGCCGAACAGCGACAGCGCGTTGAGCGAGAAACCGAACAGGTGCATGACCGCGAAGGTACCGATCAGCGACACCGGCACGGCGGCCAGCGGGATGATCGAGGCGCGCCAGGTCTGCAGGAACAGGATCACCACCAGCACCACCAGGATCAGTGCTTCGAACAGGGTGTGAACCACTGCCTCGATGGAGCCGCGCACGAAGATGGTCGGGTCGTAGACGATGCTGTAGTCCATGCCTTCAGGGAAGCTCTTCTTGAGCAGTTCCATTTCGCTGCGCACTTCGTTGGAAATGTCGATAGCGTTGGAGCCAGGGCGCTGGAAGATCGGGATCGCCACAGCCGGCTGGTTGTTCAGCAAGGAACGCAGGGCGTACTGGCTGGAACCCAGCTCCACGCGGGCAATGTCTTTCACGCGGGTGATCTCGCCGTTTTCGCCGGCGCGCACGATGATGTTCTCGAACTCTTCCTCAGAGACCAGACGGCCCTGGGTGTTGATCGACATCTGGAAGCTGGTGGCGCTCGGGGAGGGCGGTGCACCCAGTTGACCGGCCGCAACCTGACGGTTCTGCTCGCGAATGGCAGTGACCACGTCGGTCGCGGTGATGTTGCGCGAAGCGGTCTTGTTCGGGTCCAGCCAGACACGCAGCGAGTAGTCGCCCATACCGAACAGCTGCACGTCGCCGACACCGTTCAGACGAGCCAGCTCATCCTTGATGTTCAGCACCGCGTAGTTGGACAGGTACAGCATGTCGTAACGCTGATCCGGCGAGGTCAGGTGGACCACCATGGTCAGGTCCGGGGACGCCTTGTCCACGGTGATACCGATGCGCGTCACCTCTTCAGGCAGCTTCGGTTCGGTCCGCGTCACACGGTTCTGCACCTGCACCTGCGCGGTGTCCAGGTTGGTACCCAGCGCGAAGGTGATGGTCAGGGTCAGCTTGCCGTCGGCGGTGGCCTGGGAGGACATGTACAGCATGTTCTCGACACCGGTGATCGCCTGTTCCAGTGGCGCGGCCACGGTTTCGCCGATCACTTTCGGGTTGGCGCCTGGGAAGTTGGCGCGCACGACCACGGTCGGCGGCACGACTTCCGGGTATTCGCTGATCGGTAGCTGGAACAGCGAAATGGCGCCGGCGATCAGGATCAGCAGCGAGAGCACCGCTGCGAAGATCGGCCGTGTAATGAAGAACTTGGAAAAATTCATCGAGTCTGTCCCTTAACCGCGTGGCGTAGCGGCAGCGGCAACTTTGGCGTCCAGTTTCGACTGGGCCTTGGGTTGGTTGCTGGCTTCAAGTGCTTGGCGCTGTTGTTGCAGCGCAGCGAGGGTTTCCGGGCTGGCCATCTGAGTGTCCTGCGGATCGACCGGCGAGCCCGGGCGCACACGCTGCAGGCCGCTGACGACGATACGATCGTCCTTCTGCAGACCGCTGCGCACGATACGCAGGCCTTCGAGTTTCGGCCCCAGGTCAACGTTGCGATAGGTCGCCTTGTTGTCCTTGTCGACCACCAGCACGAATTTCTTGCCAAGGTCGGTGCCCACGGCTTCGTCCTTGATCAGCATCGCCGAGTAGGTGGCGCTGCCGACCAGCTTCAGGCGTGCGTACAGGCCCGGGGTGTATTCGCCCTTGCTGTTGTCGAACACGGCGCGGCCACGGATGGTGCCAGTGCGCGGGTTGACCTGGTTGTCGACGAAGTTCATCTGGCCCTGATGCGGGTTCTCAGCCTCGTTGGACAGGCCCATGTACACCGGCGTGGTCGCACCGCGCTTGCCGTCGCGAGCCAGCTGGTTGTACTTGAGGAACACGCGCTCGTCGGCATCGAAGTAGGCGTAGACCTTGTCGGTGGAGACCACGCTGGTGAGGATCGACTGATCGGCGGTGACGATGTTGCCGGCGGTGATTTCCGCACGGCTGACGCGACCGGTGATCGGTGCGGCAACGCGGGTGAAGCTCAGGTTCAGTTTCGCCAGGTCAAGCTGGGCCTGAATGGCGGCTACCGCTGCCTTCGATTCCTGGGCGGTGGTGGTTCGCGAGTCAGCCAGCTCCGCCGAGATGGCATTGTTGGTGCGCAGGCGTTCGCCACGTTGTGCTTCGTTGTTGCTGCGTACCGAAGCCGCCTTGGCCTGTTGCAGTTGGGCTTCCAGACGATGCACTTCGGCTTCGAACGGACGCGGGTCGATCTGGAACAACAGATCGCCTTTCTTGACCAGCTCGCCATCGGTGAAGGCCACCGAGTCGATCTGACCGGAGACCCGAGGACGCACCTGCACGGTTTCCGGGGCTTCAAGGCGTGCGGTTACTTCATCCCATTCGTTGACCGGCTGCTCGAGCACCTTGGCCACGTTGACTTTCGCCGCTGCGGGGGCAACCGTCGCCTCTGGGGTCCGGCCGCAAGCGCTGATCACCACCAGAGCCAGCGCGGCAAGGGGATAGCGCAAAGGAGTAAGTGACTGAACCATGGGAAAATCCGCCGATGTTATTGAGATGGGCGGATTCTGTTCCCGGGGGTTTTATTGCACGAATCGAATACGACGAAGGTAAATATCAGTGGGAATGATATTTACCTGTGCAGAGGCTCTATTTCGGGGTTTCTCGGATTACTTGATCAATGGCACGCCACTGAGCTTCTGCAGCTCGTCGAAGTCGATGTCGGAGCAGATTTCCACCACTTTCAGGCCATCGGATGTCACTTCCAGCACGGCCAGGTCGGTGTAGATGCGGCTGACGCAACCGATGCCGGTCAAGGGGTAGGTGCACTCGGGCACGATCTTGCTTTCGCCGGACTTGGTCAGGTGGTCCATCATCACGAATACCTGGCGGGCGCCTGTGGCTAGGTCCATTGCGCCGCCCACGGCCGGGATCGAGCCTTCGGCGCCGGTGTGCCAGTTGGCGAGGTCGCCCTTGACCGACACCTGGAAGGCGCCCAGCACGGCGATGTCCAGGTGGCCGCCGCGCATCATCGAGAACGAGTCGGCATGGTGGAAGAAAGCACCACCGGTCAGCAGGGTGACGTGCTGCTTGCCGGCGTTGATCAGGTCATCGTCCTCCTCGCCGGCGGCCGGGCTTGGCCCCATGCCCAGCAGACCGTTTTCGCTGTGCAGGAACACTTCCTTGTCGCCCAGGTAGTTGGCCACCAGAGTCGGTGCGCCGATGCCCAGGTTGACGTACGCGCCTTCCTGGATGTCTGCGGCTACGCGCTGGGCCATTTCGGCACGGGAGAGCTTTTTGGTAATGGTCATGGCAGGCCTCAGACAGCGTTGGCGATCGAAGAAGCGCCGGCGCCGGAAACGGCGACCACGCGCTGGACGAAGATACCCGGAGTGATGATGTGCTCTGGGTCCAGTTCGCCAAGCTCGACGATCTGGTCGACTTGGGCAATGGCGGTCCTGGCGGCCATGGCCATGATCGGGCCGAAGTTGCGGGCGGCCTTGCGATAGATCAGGTTGCCCCAGCGATCACCCTTGTACGCCTTGATCAGCGCGAAGTCGGCGTGCAGCGGCATCTCCAGGACGTACTGGCGGCCATTGATCTCGCGGGTTTCCTTGCCTTCGGCCAGGAGGGTGCCGTAGCCGGTCGGCGAGAAGAATGCACCGATGCCCGAACCCGCTGCGCGGATGCGCTCGGCCAGGTTGCCTTGCGGCACCACTTCCAGCTCGATCTTGCCGGCGCGATACAGTTCGTCGAAGACGTAGGAATCGGACTGGCGCGGGAACGAGCAGACCACCTTGCGCACGCTGCCCGCCTTGAGCAGAGCGGCCAGGCCGATCTCGCCGTTGCCGGCGTTGTTGCTAATGATGGTCAGGTCGCGGGTACCGGTATCGATCAGCGCATCGATGAGCTCGGACGGCATGCCGGCAGTGCCGAAGCCTCCGACCATGATGGTTGAACCGTCGGTGATTCCCTGCACCGCGCTGGCGATGGACTCGAACGTTTTATTGATCAAAGCGAGCTCCTGGTCATTCCTGGAGTGTGGATTGTCGGTCTGGCCGTCGTCCTTTGAAGGAGGGGCCAGTCGCGCTTGGCGTTGTTTGTTGCGTTGCGCTAAGCGTGCCGCAAGATCGGGCAACAGTAGAGAGGGTTTGGCGGAATTGGTGCGATTATCGAACGGTTGTGCGATTTTCGAGCATTACGCGGTTTGCCCGCTGTAACGCTCGATGAAGGGCACGCCCAGGCGGGCATGCCCACAGGTATCAAAGGCTGTCGGGGTCGCCAAAAAACATCTGAATCCGCGACCTCAACCAGCGCTCGCCGGGGTCGTTGTCCTGGGAGCCGCGCCAGGCCATGTGCAGTTCGAAGGTACGGGCTTCCAGTGGCAGTTCCTCTGCGCGTACGCCGCCGGCGGCGGTCAGCACGTCGGCTGTGTAGTCGGGCACGGTAGCAACGATGTCGGTGCCGGAAATCAGGGTCGCCAGGCCGTTGAACTGCGGCACGGCCAGTACGACGTGGCGCTTGCGGCCGATCTTTTCCAGATACTCGTCGATGAAGCCGCCCAGATCACCGGCGAACGACACCAGCGCGTGGGGCCGGGCGCAGAAGTCGTCCAGAGTGATGGCGCCGGGCATGGAATCGGCGCGCAGCAGTTTGGGTCGGCTACGGCGCAGCACCTTGCGCTTGGCGTTGGCGGGCAGGTCGTCGGTGTAGCTGACGCCGATGGAAATTTCGCCGGACGACAGCAGCGAGGGCATCAGAATGTAGTTGGTGCGGCGTACCACCAGGACGATGCCGGGGGCTTCGGAGCGCAGGCGCTTGAGCAGCGACGGCAGCAGGGCGAATTCGGCGTCGTCCGACAGCCCGATGCGGAACACCGCGGTGCTGGTGGCCGGGTCGAAGTCGGCGGCGCGGCTAACGGCGGTGGAAATGGAATCCAGCGCAGGGGAGAGCAGGCCGAAGATTTCCACGGCGCGGGCCGTCGGTTCCATGCTGCGCCCGGTGCGCACGAACAACGGGTCGTCGAACAGCCCGCGCAGGCGTGACAGCGCAGCACTGATGGCGGGCTGGCCGAGAAACAGTTTTTCCGCCGCACGCGTGACGCTGCGTTCATGCATGAGGGTTTCGAACACGATGAGCAGGTTGAGGTCGACGCGACGCAGGTCGTTGCGATTCATGACGGGGTCTCGGGAACGTGGGTCGATACGTTGGCCGCCCGCAAGGCAGGGCCGGTTTTGGCTCAGGAACGAATAGTACGGGTATTGGCCGATTCTGCGCACGGTTAAATTCATCCGCAAGCATACCAACGTGTTAACCATCACGGCCGTCGATAATTTGCGCTGAACCTTGCCCCGGCGATCTTGACCAATGGGTATGAGCACCCGGATTGGCCTGGGTGCCGCAGCGCCCGTGCAGTTTACGCGCCGTCTGGCGGTACGTTCATCCGGAAAATGGCCGTCGGGTTGCATTGTCGATACGAGAAAAGAACAATGACCGCCTTGAATACGTGAGCATTCGATGGTTATCTAATGACCGCCTTTCAACAACAGAATCGATGACAGGCATGTCGACTATTAATAGCCACTGATAGTGTTACCGGCAGCGCCCGGATAGAGTTCATGGCATCAAGGTTCATAAGGCGAGGTTCGAAATGTCCCGCACGATCCGTTTTCATCAGTTTGGCCCGGCCGAGGTGCTCAAGGTAGAAGAGCAGCAAGCCGCGTTGCCAGCACCCGGAGAGGTGCAGATACGCGTCCAGGCGATTGGTGTCACCTGGTATGACGTGCTGTGGCGACAAAATCTGGCATCGTCCCAGGCAAAGCTGCCCGCTGGCCTGGGTTCTGAAATGGCCGGCGTGATTACCGCCGTCGGCGATGGCGTGGATGACCTGAAGGTCGGCGACAAGGTCGCAAGCTTTCCGTCCGCCAACCCTAACGAGCATCCGGTGTATGGCGAGTTCATCGTCCTGCCACGCACCTCCGTGACCAAATACCCGGACATCCTCACGCCCAATCAGGCGGCGGTGCACTACACCCCGATGCTGGTGGCGTATTTTGCCTACGTTGAGCTGGCCCGCGTGAAAGAAGGGCAAGTGGCCCTGATCACTGACGCCGGTCACTGCGCCGGTCCCGCGTTCCTGCAACTGGGCAAGGCGCTGGGCCTGAAAGTCATCGCGGCCATCAAGACCGATGATGAAGAAGGCACTTCACGCCGCTACCTGACGTCCCTGGGCGCCGACAAGGTGGTGGTGACCGAGGAGCAGGATTTGCTGCTCGCGATCAACAAGTACACCGACAAGGCTGGCGTCAACGTCATCCTCGACGGTCTGGGCGGCCCGCAGATGTCGATTCTGGGCGATGCCCTCGCGCCTCGCGGCAGCCTGATCCTGTACGGTCTGCAAGGCGGCAACCAGGTGCAATTCCCGGCCTGCGCTGCGTTCCAGAAGAACATCCAGTTCTTCGTTCACTGCGTTGGCAACTTCACCGGCAAGCCGGAACTGGGTATCCCCCAGGACAAGGAAGCGGTCGAGCGCGCGCTGCTCAAGATCAACGAGCTGACCCGCGACAAACTGCTGCTGCCACAGGTGACCAAGGTCTTCCCGTTCGAGCAGGTCGTGGAAGCCCATCGTGTAATGGACGGCTGCCCGGTAGGTGGGCGTGTCGTGGTGGAAGTCGAGTCCGCCTGAGCGCAATCCACCGCGCGAGGCTGACTGTTCGACGCCCAGGCCCAGGCGTCGGCGTTGTGGATCCGGTCACCGGTTCGGGGTGTCCGTCCCGTCATTTACCGGCCATGCAAGACCCGACAAAGCCTTCCCGATTCGTTCAGGAAGGCTTTTTTGTTTATGGGGTGGAACCTGTTGAACGGATGTGTACTTTGCCCGGTGTGCGAAGTTAGAGCGCTGTGTGTTGTTCAGGGTGTTCGATCATTAAACAAAGTTGTTTAAAAGTGTGCATGTTTCAGTGGAAAGCTGACAGGCATTCCGTCGGCATTCTGTAGCTTGTAATTGTGAATCAGATACCGATAATGACGGGGTGAACCAAAACTCAAGGAACGAGTCATGCCTGACTGTCTGTCGTGGCCGATGGTTATACGGTGCCGGATGCACGCCACTATCGGTCTTCCATATTTGTCTGTGTCCAACCCCGTGTGCGGTGCGCTGCAAGGCGCGCCTGCCATGGCTTGCGGGCCTTTCCCGTCACTGGCGTTTCAGTGCTGTTCAACTCAGGACAGCAGTTGATCGCGAATATCATCACGCGCTGTTTGAGCGTGGTACGCAGAAGGTGATCAACTCTTCAATGACGCGTGTTGTCGCAAGAGTTTGATGTTGTCGCAGGGCTGCACTACGGATGATCGGATAATGGGTTCCATACATGAACAGGCAATGACATATGTCTATCAGCAAGTTCTTCAGCGCTTGTTGAGTTATTTGAACCGCGCGGAACGCACCGCGCTGCAACTATTGATTCAACGCCTGATAGTGGCCGCCGGTGGCATGGAGCGGGTCGGGCAATACAAGATTCTGGTGGCTTTCAGTGGCGGCAAGGACAGCGCCTACACCGTGGCCCTGTTGCGCGCCGCCCAGTTGAGCATCGCCTGCCGGGCGCCCACCACCTTCAACCTGCGCATTGCCAACATGCGCCATGCGGGGATGACGTCGGCAGTGATGGACAACATCAACCGCTGTTACTCGGCGCTGTTCCTGCACGACGACCCTCGGGTCGAGTTGCTGGTGGTGGATCACCGCTACGTGCAGGCCTTCGAGCCCGACTTGCCATTCTCCACGGCCGGGCGCGAGCAGAACCGCTCCGACATGCTGCTGGGCGGGCACCTGACCGCAGGGGATGCCCGCACCACCTTCTGCAACAGCTGCTATCTGGGCATGACCGAGTTCCTCGGCCGTGCGGCCTGTTGGGGCGAGGGTGTGGACGCGGTGCTCAGCGGGGATTCGCTCAAGGAGCAGAAACAGTACGCCACCTGGATCATGCGTCTGGCGCGGCAGAACGGCCAGAAGGTCGAGCACTGGCACAAGCTCGGCTTCAGCACGGCCCTGAGCACCATCGACAGCGTCGGCCAGGCCTATTACCACGAGCTGTATGGCGAAGAGGCCGAGCCGCCCGCGTTTACCCCGCGGTTGCCGGTGTATCCGGGCCGGCCCGTGACTCCGGCGTTCCTGACGGTGGCCGACCTGATCGGTTTCAGGGTCGAGGATCACTGGCCATTGCTGACGGATTTCCTGGGGTTCCGTTTCGACGATCTGGCCTTCAGTTTCAGTGAGTCGGATTGCGCGAACCCGCTGCTGATGGCTCACATGCGCGGGCTCAAGGCGCAATTCGTCCAGGGGCGTGAATACGCCGACGGCATCAAGGAATACCTGGAACTGGCGGCGGGCATGATGCGGCGCAAAGGCATGCCGCGACGCCTGATCGAACAGGCCATGGCGGCCTACGACAGCCCCGAGAAATTGCTGGAACGGCGCGAGCTGGCGGCCGGTTACGGGTTTGAGGCGTTCGGCCTGAACGAGGCGCAACTGGTCTGCCTGATGTTCGCGCCCTTCGTCGATTGCGGCGCGCAACTGGAAGCGTTTCTGCGCCGTTGTCATCCCGGCATGCTGGTGGCGCTGGGCGATCTGCACAAGGTGCTGTCCGGCGACGTGGCCTCGGATCAGGTGGTCCAGTGGCTGGTGGATGTCAGCGGCCTGACGCTCAAATGCCTGCAGAGTCTCTACGCGAAACGGCGCGTGGACTTCTGCGACGACAGCTCGATCATTGCCCGAGTCCGCGCCAGCGACCCCGACAAGGGCCATGTCACGACGATCGACCAGGAAACCGGCGAGACGGTCTCGGAACTGATCTCCGGTCGCTGACCATTGTGCCCGTGATGCCGTTGCGCCGGGCTCCGGCGGCCGCACCACGGGCGATTTCTCTCAACGACCCTGCGCCTTGCGCATGGATGGGGTGTGCCTGATGAATAACAACAAGACCGATTTTGCCTACCAGGTGGTGTACCGCTACCTGTCTCGCCTGACCAATGAACTGCCCCAGGGACCGGCAGTCAAGCTGCCTTCGCTGCGGCTGCTGGCCCGGCGTTTGCGGGTGTCCATTTCCACCGTGCAGAACGCCTACTCATTACTGGAAAAGGAAGGCCGTATCTGCTCGGTGCCCAAATCCGGCTATTACGCCTTGCCCCAGCCCTGTAACGACATCCTGTGCGAGGGCGACGCACCGCTGGAGCGTTACCAGGCCAGCACCCGGCGCGGCGACATGTTCGTCTTCGGCGCTGACGAGCCCACCTTGCTGCAGTCGCTGGACGGCGCCTTGCTCACCCTGGAGCGCGAGCTGGTGCGTCACTATCCCTGCCAGCCTGACCCGCGTTTCCAGCCGTTTGGCGACATCGAACTGCGTACGGCACTGGCCGCGCACTACACCTCGTCCACCGAGAACTGCTGGCACCCGGACAACGTGTTCGTCGGCCCGGACAAGACCGGCGTGCTGAAAACCGTGCTCAAGGCGTTGCAACTGCGTGACTGCGCCGTGCTGGTGGAATCGCCGTGCAGCTGGAGCCTGTTGCGCACCTTGCAATCCTTTGGCATTCGCGTGGTGGAGTGGTGCACCGAGGCCGGCGATGAGACCGATGTCCAGGAACTCCATGGCCTGCTCAAGCGTGGCGAGATCAAGATGGCGATCCTGTCTTCGCGCATGCAGCCGATTCGCGGCAGGGTCAGGGCGCTTGAGCAGCGTCAGCGCCTGGCTGAGGTACTGAATCGCAGCGGGGTCTGGGTGCTGGAGAACGACACCCACGGCGGACTGTGCTTCGTGGAGCATTCGCAACCCTTGCGCGACCTGATCGATCCCCGGCGTCTGCTGATTCTGGGGGCGTTCGACAAGAGCATCGGTCTGGAAGCGCCGTTCGGTTATCTGCTGAGTCGGCATTCCAGTGCGCTGTGGCACCAGCAGATGCTGCTGCGCTCGTTTCGACTGCCGCCGATTCGGCAGAAGGCTATCGCGCGGCTGTATGGCTCGGGGCAGGTGGACCGGCATCTGCACTGGCTGCGCAAGAGCCTGGAGGAGCGGATGGCGCAGTTGGGCGGCCTGGTCGAGCAGTACCTGGGCGAGGAGGTGCGTTTCGAACAGCCTCAAGGCGGGGCCACGCTGTGGCTGGAGAGCGTGCACCGGGTGGAGATGGCGCGGGTGTTCGAACGGTTGCTGGAACAGCGTATCGTGATCGCGCCGGGAGAGTTGTTCAGCGTGCGCGGCTTGCACCAGCAGAGCCTGTGCCTGAGCGGCGCGGCGGACTGGAGCCAGAACATCGAGTCGATGCTGGTGATGATCAGAAACGCCCTGGTGCAGGAGCGGGTGTAGCCGGATGTTGCGTAGCAGCACGGCTTGCCGGCGTCGGCGTCCTCAAGATCGCCCCCGCGGGCAAGCCCGGCTGCTACGGAGGTAATCTATGCACGCGATATCGGGGCAAACCTTGAACCCGTAGCAGTCCGGCTTGCCGGCGTCGGCGTCCTCAAGATCTCCCCCGCGGGCAAGCCCGGCTGCTACAGGTGTGATGTATGTACGCGATATCGGGGCAAACCTTGAACCCGTAGCAGCACGGCTTGCCGGCGGGAGCGGCGGTGAGATCACCGAGACAGCCAGATCAGACTCGAACAGATACCCACCACCGATCCATTTCCATTTGCCATCGGCGCCGCAGATCGGTTAACTGTACGTTCGTCCAGTGTCAGCCCAACGGCCCGAATCCGCGTGACTTCCATCGCCACCATCCTTCCCCAACCTGCGGCCGCTGCGGGCTACACGATCGGTGTGCGCGGCATGTGCGAGTTTACCGCCAAGGCCGGGGACCTGGACCTGCGTTTCACACCATCGCCCACGGCGCTTGAGGGCATCGCCGGGCATCGCACCGTGGCCAGCAGGCGCTCAGCGGATTACCAGACCGAAGTGGCGCTCTCCGGCACCTTCCACGAACTGAGCGTGCGGGGCAGGGCAGACGGCTACGACCCCAGCCTCAACCAGCTCGAAGAAGTGAAGACCTACCGCGGCGAGCTCGACGCCATGCCGGATAACCACCGGCAACTGCACTGGGCCCAGGCCAAGGTCTACGGCTGGTTGCTCTGCCAGCAGCTGCAACTGCCCGAGATCAACCTCGCGCTGGTTTACTTCAACGTCGTCAGCGAACAGGAAACCCTGATTCGCGAGCGCCATACGGCTGAACAACTGCATGCCGTCTTCAACCAACAGTGCGGCATTTTCCTGAACTGGGCGCGCCAGGAAATCGCCTACGTCCAGAACCGCAATACCCAACTCACCGGCCTGAAATTTCCCCACGCCGACTTTCGCAGTGGCCAGCGCGTGCTGGCCGAGTCGGTGTACAAGGCGGTCAGCACCGGCCGCTGCCTGATGGCCCAGGCGCCTACCGGCATTGGCAAGACCATCGGCACCGTGTTCCCGATGCTCAAGGCGATGCCAGGACAAAAGCTGGACAAGCTGTTCTTCCTCACCGCCAAGACCCCTGGCCGCAAACTCGCGCTGGATGCCCTGGGCTTGCTGGGCCAAAGTGCCCCGCAGCTCAAACTGCGGGTGTTGGAGCTGGTGGCGCGTGACAAAGCCTGCGAATACCCCACCAACGCATGCAACGGCGATTCATGCCCGCTGGCCAAAGGCTTCTACGACCGCCTGCCCGCAGCGCGCCAGGAAGCGGCGCAACAGGGCTGGCTCGACCAGGCCGGTATGCGGGAGGTCGCGCTGCGCCATGAGATTTGCCCCTATTACCTGAGCCAGGAAATGGCCCGCTGGTGCGACGTGGTGATCGCCGACTACAACTATTACTTCGACCTGAACGCCTTGCTGTTCGGGTTGTGCCAGTTCAACCAGTGGCAGGTGGCGGTGCTGGTGGACGAGGCGCACAACATGGTCGAGCGCGCCCGGCAGATGTACAGCGCAAGCCTCGACCAATACAACCTCGACCTGCTGCGCAAGACCGCGCCTGAGCCTTTGAAGAAGCCGCTGAACCGGCTCAACCGCGACTGGAATGCCTTGCACAAGGAGCAGATTGCGCCGTATCAGGCCTATCCGGGAACGCCGGCTAAATTCATCGCCAGCCTCAACCTGTGTGTCGCGGCCTTCGGCGACTATTTCAACGACCACCCCCAGGCCGCCAACGGTGAGCTGCAAGGCTTCTACTTCGAGGCGATCCAGTTCGGGCGCATCGCCGAGCTGTTCGACGAGCATTTCCTGTTCGACATCAGCAAGCGTGAACTGGGCAGCAAGCGTGCCTTGTCCCGGCTGACGTTGCGCAACGTGGTGCCGGCCGGTTTCGTGCGGCCACGGCTGACGGCGGCGCGCAGCACGGTGCTGTTTTCCGCGACACTCAACCCTCGGCATTTCTACCGGGACCTGCTGGGTTTGCCCGACACCACGGCCTGGGTCGACGTCGATTCGCCGTTTCAGCGCTCGCAACTCCAGGTGCAGATCGCCAGCCACGTATCCACCCGGTTCAACCATCGGCAGGCGTCACTGGGGCCCATCGTCGAGCTGCTGGCCGGGCAGTTTCAGGCGCGGCCGGGCAACTACCTGGCGTTTTTCAGCAGCTTCGATTATCTGCAACAGGTGGCGCAACTGCTGGCCGACAGCCACCCGCAGATCCCGATGTGGCAGCAATCGCGGGGGATGGCCGAGGCTGATCGCCAGGCGTTTCTGGAGCGCTTCACCCCCGACAGCCAGGGTATCGGCTTCGCGGTACTGGGCGGGGCATTCGGCGAGGGCATCGATCTGCCCGGCGCACGGCTGATCGGTGCATTCATCGCGACCCTTGGGCTGGCGCAGGTCAATCCGGTCAATGAGCAACTGAAACAGCGCATGGGCCTGTTGTTCGGCGCCGGATACGACTACACCTATCTCTACCCCGGCATGCAGAAAGTGGTGCAGGCCGCCGGGAGGGTGATCCGCGGCACGGAGGATCGGGGCGTGGTGGTTCTGATCGATGATCGCTTCGCCGAACACAGGATTCAGCAATTGTTGCCGGCATGGTGGCAAATCTGAATCACAGCTGCTATTTGTCTCAACGGTTTACGGATCAATACCCGAGCACGACGGTCCAAGTGCCAGTAAACTGCCGCGCCGCAGGCCTTTTTCCTGTTTCGCCGACGCTAATTTCTTTTTTCATCCACGGAGGTTTCGCATGAGTATCAGTCCATTCGCAGGCAAACTGGCGCCTGCAGAATTGCTGGTCGATCTTCCTCGTCTGGTCACGGCGTACTACACCGGGCAACCTGACGCCTCGGTCGCCACCCAGAAGGTTTCCTTTGGCACCTCCGGCCATCGCGGCAGCTCGTTCGACCTGAGCTTCAACGAGTGGCACGTCCTGGTCATCAGCCAGGCGATCTGCCTGTACCGTCAGGCCAATGGCATCGACGGCCCGCTGTTCCTGGGCGCCGATACCCACGCGCTGTCTACTCCGGCTGCGGCGTCGGCGCTGGAAGTGCTGGCGGCCAACGGCGTCAACGTGATGATTTCCGAAGGCGACGAATACACCCCGACGCCGGCGGTGTCCCACGCCATCATCTGCTACAACAAGGGTCGCACATCGGGCCTGGCCGACGGCATCGTCATCACGCCGTCCCACAATCCGCCGGAAAGCGGCGGCTTCAAGTACAACCCGCCCAATGGCGGCCCGGCCGATTCGCACATCACCAAGTGGATCGAGACCAAGGCCAACGAACTGCTCGCCGAGAAGATCGTCGGCGTGACCCGCATGAGCCATGAAAAAGCCCTGCGCGCCGACACCACCCATCGCCATGACTACCTCAACACCTACGTCGCTGACCTCAAGAACGTCATCGACATGGACGCCATCCGTGGCGCCAGCCTGCGTCTGGGCGTAGACCCTTTGGGCGGCGCGGGCGTGCGCTACTGGTCGGCCATCGGTGAGCACTACGGCCTGAACCTTGATGTGGTTAACCAGCACGTCGATCCGACCTTCCGCTTCATGAGCGTGGACTGGGACGGCAAGATTCGCATGGACCCATCGTCCAACTTCGCCATGCAGGGCCTGATCGGCCTCAAGGACCGCTATCAGGTGGCCTTCGCCTGTGACCCGGACCACGACCGCCACGGCATCGTGACCCCGACCGGTGGCTTGCTGGCACCGAACAATTATTTGGCGGTGTCCATCGACTACCTGTTCCAGAACCGCCCGCAGTGGCGCGCCGATGCGGCCGTGGGCAAGACCGTGGTCAGCAGCGGCATGATCGACCGCGTCACCCAGCGTCTGGGCCGTCGCCTGTATGAAGTACCGGTGGGTTTCAAGTTCTTCGCCGAGGGCCTGTTCGAAGGCTCGCTGGGCTTTGGTGGCGAGGAGAGCGCCGGTGCGTCGTTCCTGCGTCGCGACGGCACAGTCTGGACCACCGACAAGGACGGCCTGATCCCGGCCCTGCTGGCCGCCGAAATCCGTGCGCGCAAAGGGCGTGACCCGAGCGAGATGTACAAGGCGCTGACCGACGAGCTGGGCGAACCGGTTTCGACCCGCGTCGAGGCCAAGGCCAACTTCGAGCAGAAGGCATTGCTGAGCAAGCTGTCGCCGGAGCAAGTGACGTCCACGGAGCTGGCCGGCGAGAAGATCACCGGCATCCTGAGCAAGGCGCCGGGCAACGACCAGGCCATTGGCGGGTTGAAGGTCATGACCGAAAACGGCTGGTTCGCGGCGCGTCCTTCGGGCACGGAAGACATCTACAAGATCTACGCCGAAAGCTTCAAGGGCGAAGAACACCTCAAGCGCCTGGTGGCTGAAGCGCAGGTGTTGGTGGATGCGGCGATTGCCCCGAAGTAAGCGTTCGGGCGACGGACGCCTTCGCGGGCAAGCTCACTCCCACAGGTTCGATGGGGTGTCAGTGATCGCTTGAGTCACCCGACTGTAGGAGCGCGCTTGCCCGCGATGAGTTGTTCCAGACGCCTCAGAGGTGACTGACCTGACGCCATCGCGGGCAAGCGCGCTCCTACAGGATCGCAGGTTGTTCGAACGCCCTGCGCACCTGTGGGAGCGAGCTTGCTCGCCAAGGCCGTTATGTGGCTTGCAACCGCACACGCAAAAAAAAGCCCCGACGCTCATACGTCGGGGCTTTTTCATTTCAGCTCGATCACGCCACGTCTACCAGCACGATCTCGCTGTCTTCAATGGCCGTCACGCGCAGCACACGCTCGTCTTCGACTGCCACACCGTCGCGGGCCCTGGCTTGCAGGCCGTTGACTTCGATGGCGCCAGTGGCCGGCACCAGATAGGCGCGGCGACCTTCGTCCAGCACGTACTCGGCCGATTCACCGGCTTTCAGGTTGGCGGCGACCAGTCGGGCATTGGCGCGAATGCGCAGCTCGATGTCATCGTCAGCCTTGCCGCTGGCCAGGGTCACGAAACCTTCGCGATTGGCTTTCGGAAACGGCTTGGCACCCCAGGAAGGTGGCGCACCGACTTCGTCCGGCATGATCCAGATCTGGAAGATCTTGGTATCGGTCGCTTCCAGGTTGTACTCGCTGTGGGCCACGCCGGTGCCAGCGCTCATCACTTGCACGTCTCCGGCTTCGGTACGGCCTTCGTTGCCCAGGCTGTCCTTGTGGGTAATCGCGCCTTCACGAACGTAGGTGATGATTTCCATGTCGCGGTGCGGATGGCGTGGGAAGCCGGTCCCGGCCTGGATCACGTCGTCGTTCCACACCCGCAACTGGCCCCAGCTCATGCGGCTTGGGTCGTAATAATTGGCGAACGAGAAATGGTGATGCGCGTTCAGCCAGCCATGGTCGGCACCGCCGAGGGATTTGAAAGGTCGAAGTTGCAGCATGATCAGTTCCTCCGTAGCAGGGCCGGACCGTTTATCGCGGCGCCGCTGGTTAGTCGATGGAGCAATCATCCAACAATCTATTATCGATAAAAAGCGTAAGTTTTGCGTTATTATTATCGAAATCCTAGATGCGTTTGTTGAGCTTATTCTGCCGTATTACCTGCACTTGATCGGCTAAGCCCATGAGCACAAAGCATTTCGCTGGAGCTTGGCGGCGAATGGGGCGACCATAGGCACCTTTACATCAACACTGATATCCGGAGCCTGCGTGCCGCACGATTTTTCCGCCAAGCCATCTCCCGATCTTCCACCTGATCTCACGCCTCCCGAGCGCCTGCCGTTCTTCAAACGCCTGCTGGCGCGCATGATCGGTAGCAGCCTTTTGCGCCTGCAGGCACAGCACGTGCCGTCCTGGCATCAGGGCCACGCCGATGGCTACCTCAACGGCCACGCCGAAGGCATGGACGAAGGCTATGCCGAGGGCCGCATGGACGGCATCGAGGAAGGGCGCCGGGTGCTGGTGATTCGTGACACGCGCCCTCAGGAACACCGTGGACCCAAGGTTGACGAGCGCCTGTTCGATGACTGGCGCCTGCCGCTGACCAACGAACTGAAGAAGCGCATCAAGGCCGACGTCGCCGAAAAACTCCCGCCCCACGCGCAGCCGACCACCGCGCAATGGAAGATGATTTTCAGCGACACGCCGTCCACCTACGTGATCGCAGGCGCGGGGGCTGGCAAGTCCACCTCGCTGGTACTGCGGGTGCTGCTGCTCAACCACTATCTGGGTTTCGAGCTGGACTCCATGACCGTGGTGACATTCACCCGCGAGTCACGCAAGGACTTCATCAACAAACTGATCGAGATCATGGGCCTTTGGGGCCATGACCTGACCCAACGCCAGGCCCGCGAAGTGGTGCGCACCTTCCACTCGCGCATTCTGCCGCTGGTGCGCAGTCTGCCGGGCTTCGAGCAGTTGCAGGCGTTCGAGAACCTAAGCAGCCAGAGCGCCGACCTGTTCGGCAACCCGCTGCTGAACGATGGCGCCGACAGCAACCCGTTCGATCTGCGCATCAATGACGCTCAGCGTCAGCAGATGAACCTCTGCTACCGCGACCTGTACGCCAGCAATCAGCGTTTCCGCGAAGTGATGGCGCCGCTGTATCGGCATTCGTTGCAGCTCAAGGAACTGGACCGCGACCACCCCGACGTGCAGAAACGCATCACCGTCATGGGCCTGTCGTCCAAGCGTGACGAAGAACTGTGCGACGTCATCGAGGACCTGTGGATCCGCAAGGGTGCCTGGCCGATCCTGGGCGTGGAGCCGATGCGTCAGACAGTCGAAGTCAGTGGCCTGACGTTCCATGTCCACGGTCACGCCGTCGAACTGGACGCCTGGATCGTCCTGGGTTTCGACCCCAGCGAAGACCAGCACCTGCGCCGCCCGGACGCCAAGCTGCCGGTGTGGGCCGAGTGGGTCATCAAGCGCACGCTGTTCCAGGCGTTCTGCCGCAAACCGGTGATCTGGCTGGAAAACTACGAGGCCTCGCGGGGCATGATGCAGTCGTTGTCGGGTGCCGCTGTGGCGGGGCCGGGCTTCGATTACAAGGTCAAGGGCGAGCTGAGCGCTGCGCCGCTGCTCGATTGCTTCGTCGCGGCCGCAGGTTTCATCGAGAACCTGGGCCTGGACGTGCCGGACGCGGTGGCGCAGATGAGCTTTTCCGATCAGGACCCGGACCGCTTCTTCTTCGAAGCCTTGAGCCTGTTCTGGAAAGCTTTCGAGGATCACTTGCTGGCCCAGACACCGCCGATCATGACCTACAACCGCATGTTCTCCCTGTTTGGGGAGAACTCGCCGGAGAACCTCAAGCTGGTCAGCGACGAGGGATTGCGCCCGCTGTCGCACCTGATGATCGACGAATTTCAGGACGTCTCGCCGCAGATCGTTTCCTGGATTCGCGCCAGCCTGCGGGAAGTGCGCAGCCGCGGTGCCTCGCTACACGTCGGGCGTGGCGCCCAGCGCTCGTCGCTGTTGTGCGTGGGCGATGACTGGCAGTCGATCTACGGCTGGCGCGGCAGTTCGCCGAAGTTCTTCATGGAGTTCCCCAAGGAGTTCTCGTCGCCGTCGACCACCAAGGTCATGCTCAGCGACAACTTCCGCAGCCACCAGCACATCATCGACGCCGCCGAGCACATCGTGCGCGCGGCGCCTGCGATCAGCGGCAAAAAGGCCCGGGCCAGTGGGCCGGTGCAGGAGTTGCTGCCGGTCACGGTGCTCGACCGCGACGACGATCGCCTGGTGGCCAGCCTGATCGAGCATTACAACGCCGGAGATTCGGTGCTGCTGCTGTACCGCAAGGGCAGCGAGCGCAGCAAATTGCCCGAGGCGCTGACCGCGCTGGTCGATGCCGACTACGCGCTGCCGCCCCACGAACGGCGGCTCAAGCAACTGACCTATCACAGCTCCAAGGGCCTGCAGGCCGATGCGGTGTTTCTGCTCGGCGATTGCCAGCACCTGACTCAATCGCCGTACAAGAATCAGGTTTATCAGTTGGCGGGGTTGGGCAAGGAGGGCGATCTGGAGGCGTTCGATAACGCGCAGAAAGATGAAGTCCTGCGCCTGGCCTACGTCGCGATCACCCGCGCCGTGCGCCATTGCTACTGGTTCATCGATGCGGCGGGCAATGACGAGGCGGCGGTGCCGAGGGCGTCAGCGAGGATCGCCTCTGACAAGGCGTTTTTCGAGGATCGGCGTGGCGGGATGACTGCCGAAACATAATTTCCACGGCCATCGACACCTTCTGTAGGAGTGAGCTTGCTCGCGATGGCGTCGGACCAGCCAACTCTGTGCTGACTGTGATGCCAAATCGCGAGCAAGCTCACTCCTACAGGGAAGTGGCAGTGGGTCGAGATCGGGTGTCAGGCCTGCTGCAAATACTCGATTCGGCTGGGGACGAACGTCTCCAGTTCCAGCTCGATGGCCTCGATAATGCGTTCCACGTCCATCGCGTTCATCACCGTCGCGCACGGGATGCCGGCAATGGCGATCACCGTTTCACCGCTGGCACGGTCGAACAGGCGCGCGACCATGCTGCTGGGTGCATCCATGTTGGCTTCAAAGCCCACAGGATGAAAATGCCAGCGCATCAGCTGGCAGGCGTTGGGGAACGTGACTTTATTCATGGGACCCACCTCGTTCAATCGAGCAATTGTGTAGCTCCGCAGGGCAGGAAAACGGTTGTGTCAGGCCAGGTTCGAGCAACGGCGCAATGCTTGAGCCAGAGCTCCGCACTACCTGTTATGTCTTTCACGTTGGTCGATAAGTGGACGCGCCAGATAAAGGTAGCACCGAGTTCTGACAGTAGTGAGAAAAAAATCCTACAGACCATAAAAATTACAGATTTTTGACGTGGGTCATATTCCTTTATATCCGTGCGCGCACGATTCTGATGCGCAATCGTTATTTAAAACTAAGGCACTGGGCCACTACTTCTGCGACAAGCCAGCCCGTTAAATGCCCATCTTCTATTTTCCGCTGTAACGCTCGCTTAACACGCAAACGTTTTGCGTTGAAGTATTGGATCCACTAAAGCGCGTGTTTAAAAAAAGTATTAAAGCGCACTGAATTTATCGACAAAGCCGGCCGATATCAGAGAAGGCATTGGTGGGTGCGTTAGTCGCATTTATCCGATGAGCCGGATCTTTCACGAGAGTACTTCCATGTCGATACGAAACATGAACATCGCGCCACGCGCATTCCTGGGGTTTGCGTTCATCGCCGTACTGGTGATCGGACTCGGCTTTTTCTCCGTCAACCGCATGGCGCTGATTCGCCAGGCGACCACCGACATGGAAACCAACCAGCTGCCCAGTGTCGGCTACCTGGGCGGGATGCTGGAAAACAGCCTGCGCCTGCGCATCACCTCGTTCCGCACGCTGGTCAACCGCGATCCTGCGGCGCTGCGTGAAACCGACGCGCGCATCGCCGAGCTGATCGGCAAGTTGCAGGAAGCCAAGAAGAATTACGCGGCACTTCCTGCCGAAGGCGAGGAACTGGTGGTTTATCACCAGTTCGAAGCGACCCTGGCGACCTTTCTCGATGTACAGGCTCAAGTGCTGGAGTTATCACGCCAGGACAAGGCCGAAGAAATGCGCAACTTGATCAATACGCGGATGAAAGATGCCACCGACTTGATGGGGGTGCAGATCAACCAGCTCATCACTATCAACAAGGCCGGTGCCCGGGAAGCGGCGGTTATTTCAAAAGAGCAATATGACAATGCCAATATCGGCATCATCGTGGTGTCGGTTATTGCGGTCTTCTTGACGGTGATCCTGGCCTGGCTGCTGACCAAAAGTATCGTCAACCCGCTGAATAGAGCGGTTCGTGTAGCCGAAGAAATTGCCGGGGGCGATCTGACCAAGCCAATCGAGATCGATGGCAAGGATGAAGCCACGCAGTTGTTGCGCTCGTTGTCGACCATGCAGCAGAACCTGCGCAAGACCATCGAGCTGATTGCAGGGTCTGCCACTCAACTGGCATCGGCGGCGGAAGAGCTCAGCGCCGTGACCGAGGAATCGTCCCGCGGCCTGCAACAACAGAATAATGAAATCGAACAGGCGGCCACGGCGGTCAACGAGATGACCGCAGCGGTGGAGGAGGTGGCGCGCAACGCGGTGTCCACTTCCGAAGCGTCGCAGGAGTCCAACCAGACGGCGCGTCAGGGGCGTGATCGGGTGGTCGAGACGGTGCGCTCGATTCAGGACATGACCCAGCAGATCCAGGCCACCACCGGATTGGTGGAAGGTCTCGCCGAGCAGGGCCGTGACATCGGCAAGGTGCTGGACGTGATTCGTTCGATTGCCGAGCAGACCAACCTGCTGGCCCTCAACGCCGCCATCGAGGCGGCGCGGGCGGGCGAGGCCGGACGCGGGTTTGCCGTGGTGGCCGATGAGGTGCGGGCGCTGGCGCACCGCACAGCCCAGTCGACCACGGAAATTGAACAGATGGTGGCGGGGATCCAGACGCGCACGGGGGATGCCGTGCAGTCGATGTCGCGCAACACCGACAGCACTCGCAGCACGTTGAGCCTGGCGAGTTCTGCCGGCGATGCGCTGGAACTCATTACCGAAGCCATCTCGCGCATCAACGAGCGCAACCTGGTGATCGCCAGCGCCTCGGAAGAGCAGGCTCAGGTTTCACGCGAAGTGGATCGTAACCTGATCAACATCCGTGACCTGGCCGCGCAATCAGCGGCAGGGGCCAACCAGACCAGCGCCGCCAGCCACGAGTTGTCGCGTCTGGCGGTGGACCTGAAAGCGATGGTGACGCGGTTCAAGATCTGAGCGGGACACAAACCCTGCAAACACCCTGGCCCTCGTAGCAGCACGGCTTGCCGGCGGGAGCGGTCTGCCTGACATACTGATGTCGACTGACACGCCGCCCCCGCCGGCAAGCCGTGCTGCTACGAGGGTGAGGTGAAACAACAATTGCCCGAACACCCTGGTCCGTAGGAGCGCGCTTGCCCGCGAATGCGATATGTCTGCGACCCTGTGGGTGGCAGGCACGACGCCATCGCGGGCAAGCGCGCTCCTACAGGTCGTTGAGTTTCAGGTTCCGGTATTCACCAGATTCGGCGGCCGCTCGCCGGCCAGTGCGGCCAGCAGATTGTCCACCGCACACCGCGCCATCGCCTCGCGGGTCTCGAAGGTCGCCGAACCCATGTGCGGGGTGGCGACCACGTTGTCCAGCGCCAATAATGGTGAGTCCTGAGCCAGCGGCTCCTGCTCGAAAACATCCAGCCCCGCCGCGCGGATCTGCTTGTTGCGCAGGGCTTCGATCAGCGCCTTTTCGTCCACCACCTTGCCCCGGGCGATGTTGATGAAGATCGTCTCGGGGCGCATCAGCGCGAACTGAGCGGCGCCGATCAGGCCTTCCGTGTCTGCCGTCAGGGGCAGCGTCAGGCAAACGAAATCCGCTTCTCTTAGCAGGTCTTCGAGACTGCGGTACTGCGCGCCGAATCGTGCCTCCACCGCCGGCTTGCGCGAGTGGCTGTGATAGAGCACCGGCATGCCGAACCCCAGGTTGCCCCGTTGCGCCAGCGCTTCGCCAATCCGGCCCATGCCGATGATGCCCAGCTTCTTGCCGTGCACATCGCTGCCGAAGTGCCGGGGTCCGATGTTCTGTTTCCACTGGCCGTCGCGCACCATGTTCGCCAGTTCGACGACGCGCCTGGCGGTGGCCATGATCAGGGCAAAGCCTGTGTCTGCTGTGGTTTCGGTCAGCACATCCGGGGTGTTGGTGAGCTGGACCCCGCGCCGGGTCAGGTCCTGGAGGTCGTAGTTGTCCACGCCTACGGAAACGCTGGAGATAACTTTCAGCTTGGGCGCAAGGTCCAGCAGCGGTCCGTCTATCTTCAGGCTCGCGCCCAGCAATCCGTCCGCCTGGGGCAGGGCATCTCGCAGGCGCGCCAGGCCGCCGGGGCTTTTGACATCTTCAATCAGTGTGACCTGCGCGTGATCCTCCAGGCGCTGCATCAGCGGCGCCGAGAGGGACTTGTAGAGAACGACGTGTGGTTTCATGCAAAGGTTTCCAGATCAGGGGTGCGCAGGGCTGCGACGAACGCTGGGCTCATCGCGCAGGGGCTTTGCGGCGGCGTCCGGCTTGAGCATGAGCGTCAGCACAACCGAGACCAGCAACGCGCCGCTCATGAACAGGTACGAGGCGCTCAGGGTGCCAGTGGCGCCGTTGAGGTAGCCCACCAGGTAGGAGCCGGCGAACGAGCCCAGCGCGCCGAGGCTGTTGACCAGCGCCATGGCGCCGCCTGCGACGTTGGCCGGCAGGATCTCCGGAACGATGGCGAAGAACGGCCCGTAAGGCGCGTACATGCAGGCGCCGGCGATCACCAGCAGCGAGTACGACCACCAGAAATGCTCGGTGCCCAGGGCGTATGAGCCGTAGAACGCGAACGCGGCCAACAGCAGCGGCGGCCAGACGAACAGTTTGCGCTTCTGCAGTTTGTCCGAGGCCCAGGACACCACGACCATGCCGATCACCGCGGCAAGGTATGGCAGCGCCGACAGCCAGCCGGCCTCCACCATGTCCATCTGCATGCCTTTCTTGATGATGGTCGGCAGCCACAGGACGAAGCCGTAGACGCCGATGCTCCAGCAGAAATACTGCGCGGCCAGCAGCAATACTTTCGGCGAGCGGAAGGCTTCGGCGTAGTTCTTCACCGGCTTGATGCCCACTTGCTCGGCGTCCAGGCGCGCTTGCAGTTCGGTCTTCTCGTCAGCGGTCAGCCATTTGGCCTGGGCCGGACGCTCGTCCACCAGACGCCACCAGATGAAGGCCCAGATCACCGCAGGCAGACCTTCGACGATGAACATCCAGCGCCAACTGAAATGCGCCACCAGATAGCCGGACACCACCGACATCCAGAGCATGGTCACCGGGTTGCCGAGGATCAGCACGGTATTGGCCCGCGAGCGTTCGGCCTTGGTGAACCAGTAGCACAGGTACACCAGCATGGCCGGCATGACGGCTGCTTCGACCACGCCGAGCATGAAGCGGATGGCGATCAGCATGTAGGCATTGGAGACGATGCCGGTCAGGGTAGCGAGGCTGCCCCACAGGATCAGGCTGACGAAGATCAGCTTCTTCACGCTCTTTTTCT
This sequence comes from Pseudomonas sp. NPDC090203, assembly GCF_044746765.1. NCBI lineage: Bacteria > Pseudomonadati > Pseudomonadota > Gammaproteobacteria > Pseudomonadales > Pseudomonadaceae > Pseudomonas > Pseudomonas sp. NPDC090203. Next base: position 50,773 of record NZ_JBIVCV010000020.1, on the reverse strand, counting down.
GCGCGTAGATCGCGCCGGGCACCTGGAAGAAGAAGTAGCCCAGGAAGAACAGCGCGCCCAGCAGTGACGACATGCCGGGGGTGATGTGCAGGTCTTCGGCCATCCCGGAGGCGGCGGCGAAGCCGTAGTTGGCGCGGTCAAGGTAGGCCAGGCTGTAGGTGATGAAGACAATAGGCATGATGAGCAGCCAGCGACGTTTGAGGCCGGCGTGCTTCACGGTGTCGAGTAGCTTTTCCATGTTGGGCTCCCTGAGCATGTTGTTTTTGTCGCAGCAGGTGATTGAACAGAGTCGTTGCAAGGCATGTGAATTCAGGCGGTTTGTCGTCGCGGATCTTTACGGGTTTCGGCCGTTTGCAGCGCCACTCGGGTCGGCAGGCCTTCCATGTCGCCGCGGCTCTGGACCGCCTGGCTGCCGATCCAGTTGCCACGGGCGGTGGCCTGGGCGAAGTCGAGGTTTTCCAGCAGGGCGCTGATGACGCCCACGGCAAAGCCGTCGCCTGCGCCCACGGTGTCGACGACCTTGGCCACCGGCACGCCGGGGACGAAGGCCTCGTTCAACTGCGTGCGGTAGTACGCGCCCTTGGCGCCGAGCTTGATGACCACCGCTTCCACGCCCATGTCCAGATAGAACCGGGCGATCTCGGACGGGGTGTCGAAGCCTGTGAGCAGCTCGCCTTCGGCCAGGCCCGGCATGACCCAATGGGCCAGACCCGCCAGGCGGTTGACTTCGCGGATCATGGTCGCCTGATCCGGCCACAGCGAGGGCCGCAGGTTGGGATCGAACGACACGCTGCGCCCGGCATCGCGCATTTGCGTCATCAAGACGTGGGACAGTTCGCGGCAGGTGGGCGAGAGCGCCGCCGGAATCCCGGTGGCGTGCAAGTGACGGGCCTTGAGCAGGTCAGGGACGATATCATTCACCGACAAGTGGCTGGCCGCCGAGCCACGGCGGAAGTACTCGACCACGGGGTCGGCGCCTTCAAGCTCAAGGGATTTGAACTGGAAACCGGTCGGATGCGCCGGGTCCACCGTCACATGGCGGCAGTCGACGCCTTCCTGTTCCAGGCTCTGGGTGACGAAACGGCCCATCGAATCGTTGCCGACCCGGCTGAGCCAGGCGACGTTGAAACCCAGCCGGGACAGGCCGATGGCGACGTTGCTGTCGGCGCCGGCAATGCGCTTCTCATAGTGGCGGACCGCAGCCAGATCGCCGGACTGTTCGGCCACCAGCATGGTCATGGTTTCGCCGAAGGAAAGGATATCGATCTCAGGCATGGCTCAGCGCCTCCGGGGCATGTTGAAGCTGTGGCTGGCCGAGGCGGGCGAGGGCGTCGACCTGGGTGCGGGTGACGTCCAGCAGGTTTTCGCCCTGCAATGGGTATTCAACGGCGCGGGGCACACCGACCGGCATGTGCGCGAGCAACTGCTCCCACTGCTGCAGATCGGCCTCGCGGGGCGGTACGGCAATCAGCTTGCCGCTGGCATTGCGCGACACGGCCTTGCAATGCAGGTATTCGACATGGCGCCCTAGATGCTGTGCGGCCTCGCTTGGAGACTGCTCCTGCCACTTCCAGTTGCCGATATCGAAGGTCATGCCGATGGGCATTTGCAGGGCGTCGATCCGCGCGAAGAACTGCCTGAAGGGTTCGATGCGGCCGCCTTGGGGCGTTTGGTCGTTCTCCACCAGCAAGTGCACATCGTAGCGGGCCAGGCGCTCGGCCAACGCTGCGACGTCGCTGTCTTCGGTGAAATGTCCCAGGGATACCTTGAGCCAGGCAGCGCCACAGGCAGTGGCCCGTTGCAGGGTGGTTTCCAGCTCAGGGTCGGGCTGGTGTTGTCCTGCCAGCCACAGTTCCAGCGGCGCCGAGTACAGGCACTCAAGACCTTGGTCGCGAATGGCCCGGGCCAGCGTTGGCAGGTCTTCGCCCACCAGCAATTCTTCGCGCACCTCGATGCGCGTGACGCCTGCGGCCGCCAGGACGGGAATGAAACTGGCCTGGCCGATCTGGCGCACATAGTCGGCACCGTAGGCGCCCAGGCTGATGGCAACGGGGAATCGGTTCATTGTTATTGTCCTCTGAAACCGGTTTCATTTTTGTTCGAGCTAGGGTGCCCGATGGAAGTTCTTCACATCAGCAGGTTTGCGGACCTGCGGTCGCTAAAGGGATAGGTTCAGGGTCGCTGTCGTGTCGAGCCGCGCACGATCAGTTGCGCTGGAAAGTCATACAGACGCACCGGCTCCTGATCGCCACGCAGGCGGTCGAGCAAGCATTGGAAGGCGGTGACACCGATGTCGTGGGTGGGTTGGGCCAGCGAGGTGATGCCGCTGCCCACCAGCGGGTACCAGTCCAGTTCATCGAGGGCGATCAGGCCAATGTCGTCGAACAGGCGGCAGCCCAGTTCGTGCAGCTGGCGGGTGGTGCTCAGGGTAGCCACGCCGTTGGCGGTGAACAGCGCCTTGTGGCCGTGGCTGCGCTGGGCGAGGAATTCGCGCAGTTGCTCGCGCAGCTGCTCGCCGGTCTCGCGGACCTGGCCGCGCAAATTCGGACGCTGAGCGATGCCAGCCTTGAACGCATCGACTCGCTCGATGCGGGAACTGGTGCCGTCCTGAGGTTCGGTGACCATGAGGATGTCGCCGAAGCCCTGTTCCTGCAGGTGATCGAGGGCCTGGTTGACTGCCGCGACGTTGTTCAGGCCGACCAGATCGCTCTGCAACTGATCGACCTTGCGGTCCACCAGCACCATCGGCAGTTCTTCGTGCAGCTCGCGCAGTTCGTCCAGGTGATGGCCGAGGGTGTTCACGATCAGGCCTTCGATGTTGTACGAACGCAGCGCGGCAAGGTGCAGGCGCTCCTGTTCGTCATCGCGGTCGGTGTTGCACACCACCAGGCTGTAGCCGTGCTTGCGGCAGGCGGTTTCGACGCCGTGCATCACGGCAATGGAGTAGGGGTTGCGGATGTCGGCCACCAGCATCCCGATCAGCCGCGTGCGCCCACGCTTGAGGCCACGGGCCATCTGGTTGGGGCGATAGCCGAGGGTGTCGATGGCCTGCTCGATGCGTTGGGCGATGGCCTGGGACAGCAACTGGCGGTCTTCGCCGATGAAGCGCGAGACGCTGGCCTTGGAGACGCCGGCCAGGTCAGCCACGTCATTCATGGTGACGCGCGAGCGCGTCGATGTCGGAATACTGTTCACGGCCTGACCCTTATTGGATTTATCAGCAGGCTTTCTTTCGCAGAGCGTGCGTTGCTCTGAAACCGGTTTCAGGAAACACCAAAGCGCGAGAATCGTCAACACAAGATCGGATGAAAGGTGGGCATCCCCATCACAAATCCCATGACCACATTGGCCCCCGTAGCAGCACGGCTTGCCGGCGGGAGCGATCTTGAGGACGCCCCCGCCGGCAAGCCGTGCTGCTACGGGGTTCTGTGGTGAACCCAAATGCTGCGAGCACCCCTGCCTTGCAGGAGCGCGCTTGCCCGGGATTGCGACCTCGAAAACGCCCCCGCCGGCAAGCCATGCTGCTACGGGTTTTGTGGTGAACACCTGTTGCCATGGCCCGGCCATATCTGCATGCTGCAATTTCATTTGTGTTACAGGACCTTTCTGCGCATGCCTGCCGCCCGAGATGCCGATTCAGCCTCCCGCCGTTCGGCGACCGTCCTAAGCCTGTGCCTGCCCAGTGACGTCCTGTTGTACCTGCTGTTGCCGATGAACACCGATGCATTCGGTATCACCCTGGCCGAAGCGGGGATACTGCTGGCAGCCAACCGCCTGGTGCGGATTTTCGGCTACAGCTACGTGGTGCGGTTCTACGCAAGATTCGGCGACCGCCCGACCGTGATGCTGGCGGCCACGGTGTCGGCCCTGTGCGCGTTCGGCAATTCGTTCATCACCGGTTTCTGGTGGTTGCTGATCCTGCGCCTGGGCTGGGGCCTGACCTTTGGCGCGCTGAACCTCTCAACCCAGGCGCTGGCCACATCCGAGGCCGGTGGTGCGGCGCGCAGGTCCGGCACATCGCGGGCGATCATCGCCATAGGCCCGATGCTGGCCTTGCCCATCGGCGCCTTGATAAGCCTGCATTACGGCCCGCGAGTGATTTTCCTGATTCTGGCGTTCTTCTCCCTGGCGGCGATACTGGTTGCCAAAGGCCTGCCCAATATTCCCCACGCAATGCCCACGGCAGGAGGGCGCCGATTCAAGGCGCCGGACAGCGTGGCGATCTGGTCTTTCATCGAAGGCGTGGCACTGGACGGGCTGTTCATCTTCGGCCTGTCTTTGCAGGCGCAATCGGTACTGGGCGGCAACGCGGTGTTCATTGCCGGGGTGCTGCTGGCGCTGCGCTATGCCTCGGAAATGCTGCTCAGCCCCCTTGGCGGACGTGCTGCGGCCAGTTACGGCGCGGTGCGCATGCTGGTGGTGTTCTCCGCGCTGACCACGCTTGCGCTGACCGCCTTCGGCTTTCACTGGCTGATCCTCGGCGCAGGTGGGGTGCTGATCCTGCGGGCGTTGCAGTTGCCCCTGGTGACCACCCTCGTAGCCGAGCGCAATCCGGGTGCGGCTCGGGTGCAGGCGCTGGCGGGCAATGCGGTGTGGCGCGACATCGGTGCCGGGGTCGGGCCGCTGCTGGCCGGGATTCTGCTGCCCGTGGCGTCACCGGTGTGGGTGTACAGCCTGGCGGGCCTTGCCGTGGTGGTCAGCGCGCTGGTGTGCAGCCGCTACAAGCCTCGGCAATTGCCTGCATGAGGCGCGCGATACACATTCTCTTACATACCGTTGGGCCAAAAATTCGATAAATCAGGGGCTTGCATGCAACCTCTGAGGCTATTTGCCATCTGATGGTCATTCTTCATACGGACATAAAGCTTCGCTAGGCTGCATCTCGCTAGCTGATCGCCAGTTCACAGGGACGTTGCACAGGGCACACATGCCCCTCACGCATCATCAGAACTCCAGGCCGACATGACCTTTTTCAAATCCTCCGTTCTCTCCCTAGCACGCCAGCGTTTTGCCTATTTCTTCCTGCCGATCATGCTGGTTTGCTCGGCAGTGTTCTGGTTTGTGGCAGGCAAGGGCGTGCACGCCGAACCCAAGAACGGCACCCAGACCCTGGTCTTCCTGCGCCACGCAGAAAAGCCGGCCATGGGCCTGGGGCAGCTCAACTGCCAGGGTTTGAACCGCGCCATCGACCTCTCCACGGTGCTGCCGAACACCTTCGGCAAGGCTGACTTCATCTTCGCCGCCAACCCCAGCCGCCACGTGGAAGAAGGTGAGGGCGATCACTCCTACAGCTACCTGCGACCCTTGATGACCGTCGGGCCGAGCGCCATCAAATTGGGCCTGCCAGTGAACATCGACTTCGCCGCCAACGACACCAGCGACCTGGCCGACGAACTCATGCGCGACAAATACCACGACGCCACCATCTACACCGCCTGGTCCCACGGCTACCTGCCCGAGCTGATCAACAAGGTCGCCGAGGAAGCCTCCGGCAAACGCCTCAAGCTGGTCGACGACTGGACCGGCGATGACTTCGACTCCGTGCTGGTGCTCACCCTGAAGTGGAACAACGGCAAGGCCACGTTGCAGTACGAGAACTACAAGCAGAATCTTAACGACGGCGCGGTGGGGTGTCCGACCTGATCCTTGACATTGCGAAGGTTCTGCATCGCGACGCCGGCAAGCCACGGGGTGTCTGTGGTTGTATCCCTGACCTCGAACCTGTAGGAGCGCGCTTGCCCGCGACGGCGTCCTTGAGACCGTCCCCGCCGACAAGCCGTGCTGCTACGGGTTTTGTGTAAACCTGTAAAGTGCGTTAGCGTTCGGTTGGTCCCTATCTTGCCCGGCCTTATCGATGTCAGCACTCATCGCTCCCCACGCCACGCGCCTCTTGCCCTTCATCCCCCCCTTCGACTGGCCACGCATGCTTGCCTTCTTCGCAGGCCGTGCGACCGCCGGAGTCGAGGCCATTGTTGGCGGCGAGTACCGGCGCAACATCGACTACAAAGGGCATTTCGGCTGGTTGTCGGTGACGCTGGCCGCCGAGGGCAATCACCTGGTCGCGACCTTGCACGGTGAGGTCAGCGCTTACATTGATGAGCTGATTGCGCCGATCTCCCATATGTTCGACCTGTATGCCCAGCCGGGGCAGATCGATGCCGATCTGTCGGCGGACCCCTGGCTGGCGTCGTTGGTCAAGCTGCGGCCTGGGTTGCGGGTGCCGGGTGCGTTTTCCGGTTTCGAGCTGGTGGTGCGCACCATCGTTGGCCAGCAGGTCAGCGTCAAGGGCGCGACCACCATTGTCGGGCGGCTGGTGCAGCGGGCGGGGACGCAGGTGGCGGACGATCCGCTCGATCCGCTGGCCTGGCGTTTCCCCACACCGCAGGCGCTGGCGCAGGTCAACCTGGACAAGATCGGCATGCCCGGCAAGCGCGTGCAAACCCTGCAACGCCTGGCGGCAGCGGTGGCCAGTGGCGAGCTGTGCCTGGACGCCGCCCATGGCGACACCAGCGAGCTACGCCAGCAATTGCTGGCCATGCCCGGCATCGGCCCATGGACCGTGGAATACATCGCCATGCGCGCCTGGCGCGACCCCGATGCCTGGCCTGCGTCGGATCTGGTGCTGATGAACCTCATGACCGGCCAGGACCCGACCCTCACCAGGCTAGCGTTGCACAAGGCGCGGGCCGAAGCCTGGCGGCCGTGGCGTGCGTACGCGGCGTTGCATATCTGGAATTCGGCGGCGGACGTAGCGGGCAAGGCCAAGGGCGGCTGAGCCGAATTAGACCGCAAGAACTGGATGGAACTGCGCGCCGGCGCGGTTAACATGGGCTCATCGTCAAGCGCAGGAGCCTTGCCATGAACTTCACCTACCGCTTCATCGACTCTCCGGTCGGGCAGTTGAAACTGGTGGCCAAGGGGCCGCGTCTGGCGGCCATTCTCTGGGAGCACGAACGGCCCAATCGGGTGTTGCTCGGCCCCATGGCCGAGGCAGAGAGCAGCGAAATCCTGGACCGTGCCGAACAGCAACTGGCCGAATATTTTGCCGGCACCCGCGATCGTTTCGAGCTGGATCTGGAATTCCACGGCACCGAGTTCCAGAAAAAGGTCTGGCATGCACTGCTGACCATCCCGTTCGGCCAGACCCGCAGCTACCTCGACATCGCCACCCAGATCGGCAATCCGGCGGCCGTGCGTGCGGTGGGCGCGGCCAACGGCAAGAATCCGATTTCCATCGTCGCGCCCTGTCATCGGGTGATCGGCAGTTCCGGTTCGCTCACAGGATTCGCCGGAGGGCTTGAGGCCAAGGCCTTGCTGTTGACGTTGGAAGGCTGTCTGCCGCGTACACCCCGACAAGCAGTTCAGGCGTCGCTGTTCTAGACTGCCTGCTCGCACAACTTTCGCATAATCACAGCACTTTCAATGGAGATGAACATGCCTGCTTCTGCCAAGACCTTTCGTGACCTGCACCACCAAACCACGGTTCTGCGTCTGCCCAACGTCTGGGATGCTGGCAGTGCGCGGCTGGTCGAAAGCCTGGGAGCCAAGGCGGTGGCGACCACCAGCGCCGGTGTCGCCTGGAGCCAGGGCTATGCCGATGGCCGGGTGTTTCCCGTGGACGTTGCCGTCAACGTGGCGCAGAGCATCGCTCGGGTGATCAAAGTGCCGCTGTCGGTGGACATCGAAAACGGCTACTCCAACGAGCCGCTGACCGTCGCGCAGAATATCAAGCGGGTGCTGGATGTGGGCGCGGTGGGCATCAATCTCGAGGACGGCCCGGATGCGCCTGAATTGCTGGCGCGCAAGATCGAGGCGATCAAGGACATGGCGGCGCGTAACGGCCTGGACGTGTTCATCAACGCGCGCACGGATGTGTATCTGGCGAGTCTTGTGAGTGAAGAGTTGCGGGTCGAGGAGACGCTCAAGCGCGGGCGCTTGTACCGCGAGGCCGGGGCCGATGGGTTGTTTGTGGCGGCGGTGACCGATCTGGAGCAGATCAAGGCCATCGTTGCGGGAGTGAACCTGCCGATCAACGTGCTGGCCCGGCCTGGACTGCCGTCGGCCGATGAGTTGGCGAAATTGGGCGTGCATCGGCTGAGTGCCGGTTCGAGCATGGTGCTCAATCTCTGGGGACAGGCTGAAGAGCTGGCGCGGGGGTTTCTGGAAGAGGGCGCGTCCGATGCCGTGACCCACAGCAGCATGGGTTACAACCAGGTGCAGGCGCTGTTCGGGCATTGATGTCTTTGTAGGAGCGGGCTTGCCCGCGATAGCGATCTGTCTGCAACATCGCCGTCGCCTGACACGACGCCGTCGCGGGCAAGCGCGCTCCTACAAGGTTCAGGGCGTTCCCGTGGTGGCGGCCGTGAGAACGTCCCCGCCGGCAAGCCGCGCTGCTACGGGTTTGGTGTGAACACAGAACTCGCGAACACCTCGCCCTCGTAGCAGCCGGGCTTGCCCGCGGGGGCGATCTTGAGAACGCCGACGCCCGCAAGCCGTGCGCCGTTTCACCGAAACGCCGGCACCACGTGCTTGATGAACAGTTCCAGGGATTTCTTCTTTTCGGCGTGGGGCAGGCTGTTGTCGCACCAGAAGCTGAACTCGTCGACACCCAGTTCCTGGTAGTACTTGATGCGCGGGATGATTTCTTCGGGCGTGCCGATCATCGCGGTCTTGTGCAGGCTGTCCAGGGAGAATTCCGGACGTTCGGCGAACTTCTCTTCCGGGCTCGGCGCGAGAAAGCCATTGACCGGCGTGGTCTTGTTGCCAAACCAGGCATCAAAGGTGCGGTAGAACTTCGCGATGGCCCGTGCGCCGACTTTCCAGCCTTCTGGGTCGTTCTCGGCATGCACGTGGGTGTGACGCAGCACCATCAGTTGCGGGCGCGGCACACCCGGGTTTTTGGCCAGTGCGGCTTCGAACTTGTTCTTCAGATCGACGACTTCTTCATCGCCCTTCATCAATGGCGTGACCATCACGTTGCAGCCGTTCGCCACCGCGAAGTTGTGAGAGTCAGGGTCGCGGGCAGCGATCCACATCGGCGGGGTCTTCACCGGCTTCGGCACGCTGGTGGAAGTCGGGAATTTCCAGATTTCACCGTCGTGGGCGTAGTCGCCTTGCCAAAGCGCCTTGACCACCGGCACCATTTCGCGCAACGCCTTGCCGCCTTCGGATGCAGGCATGCCGCCGGCCATGCGGTCGAATTCGACCTGGTAAGCGCCCCGGGCCAGGCCCACTTCCATGCGACCGTTACTGATCACATCCAGCAGCGCGCATTCACCGGCTACCCGCAACGGGTGCCAGAACGGCGCGATGATGGTGCCCGCGCCCAGGTGAATGGTGCTGGTCTTGCCGGCCAGGTACGCCAGCAGCGGCATCGGGCTTGGGGAAATGGTGTATTCCATGGCGTGGTGTTCGCCGATCCACACGGTGCTGAAGCCGCCTTGTTCGGCCATCAGCGTCAGTTCGGTCAGGTCTTCGAACAATTGGCGGTGGCTGACAGACTCATCCCAGCGTTCCATGTGAACGAACAACGAAAATTTCATGACGCTTACCTCGGATTGTTCTTACCGCGCTGCGGTGTTTTTCGGTATACCGTAATAGAGAGCAGCTACAAGCTTCAAGCTGCAAGTCACGAGCTTCAAGCCAGGGCGGGCAGGGCGCCCATCTTGCCCCGGCAGTAGATCATGGGGCTGGCGGGCTGCTCGGGGACGATCAGGTTCTTCACCGCGCCGACCATGATGGCGTGGTCGCCACCTTCGTACTCGCGCCACAGTTCGCACTCGATGATGGCGGTGGCGTTGGCCAGCAGCGGGTTGCCCAGTTCGCTCAGGGTCCACTCGATGCCGGCGGCCTTGTCCTTGCCTTTGCGTGCAAAAGCGTAGGCTTCGCTCTGCTGGGAGCCGGACAGCAAGTGAATGGCGAAGCGCTTGTTCTTGATCAGGGTCGGGTAGGAGTCGGAGCTGTAGTTGGGGCAGAACAGCACCAGCGGCGGATCCATCGACAGCGAGCTGAATGCACTGGCAGTCAGCCCGACCACTTCACCGTCGTCATTGAGGGTGGTGATCACAGTCACGCCAGAGGGAAAAGAGCCCATAACGTTCTTGTAGACGGTTGCGTCGATCATGTTGCTACCTCTGCGGTTCGGTGCCGAAGGCGATAAGTTTTGTGTGTCTGATGGTATACCGTAATACCTTTTCTGCAAGTGTTTTTTCTTTCGTCGATCCCGCCCCGGATTTATTCGATTTCCTCGCAGCCCTTGTAAACCGGCGCTCCAGCCTTTGCTGAACCGGTTTTTCCTTGTATATCTGAGCCTTGCCGTTGGTAAAAAATACCGTTCAGGCGGTTGTAAAATATTGGCATACCATAATATGGTTGCCTCGCTCGTGAGTGCAGGGATGTGTTTGCGGCGTTGAAAGGCGCGCACCAAGGCCGCAAGGCTCTGCCAGTCGCTTCATGGTTTTAGCTAGCCACAAAGACAAGAATTCAGGCGAAACGATGACTACATCCGAGAATCATGGCGGCAACGCCACGCATTTGATTGAAAACCACACCGTCGATTACGTTCCCCTGGCCGAGCGCCATGGCAAAGCGCGGGATCTGTTCACCCTCTGGTTCAGCACCAACATTGCTCCACTGCCCATCGTGACCGGCGCGATGGTGGTCCAGGTGTTTCACCTCAACCTGTTGTGGGGCGTGATCGCCATTGCGCTGGGCCACATGATCGGCGGGGTGTTCATTGCCCTGGCCTCGGCCCAGGGCCCGCGCATGGGCATTCCGCAGATGGTCCAGAGTCGTGGCCAGTTTGGCCGTTACGGTGCGCTGTTGATCGTGTTCTTCGCCGCGTTGATCTACGTCGGCTTCTTCATTTCCAACATCGTGCTGGCAGGCCAGTCGATCCACGGCATGCTGCCTTCCGTGCCTCTGCCTGCGGGCGTGGTGATCGGCGCGTTGAGCGCAACGGCCATCGGCGTGATCGGCTATCGCTTCATTCACACCCTCAACCGCATCGGCACCTGGGTGATGGGCGCCGCGCTGCTGGCCGGTTTTGTGATGATCTTCAGCCAGGACCTGCCGCTGGATTTCTTCAGCCGCGGTGGCTATAACCTGTCGGGTTTCCTGGCGACCCTGTGCCTGGGGATCATCTGGCAGATCAGCTTCTCGCCCTATGTCTCGGATTACTCGCGCTACCTGCCGTGCGATATCGGCATTGCACGGCCTTTCTGGGCAACGTTTTTCGGTGCAACCCTAGGCACCACATTGTCGTTCTGTTTCGGCGCGGTCGCCGTGCTGGCAACGCCGGAAGGCACCGAAGCCATGGCGGCGGTCAAGCAGTCCACCGGCGTGCTGGGCCCGGTCCTGATGCTGTTGTTCCTGCTCAACATCATCAGCCACAACGCCTTGAACCTGTATGGTGCGGTGCTTTCCATCGTGACCTCGATCCAGACTTTCGCCGCGAGCTGGACGCCCAGTATCAAGGTGCGGGTGATCCTCGCGTCGGTGATTCTGGCCGGTTGCTGCATCACGGCAGTGGGCGCGTCCGGGGACTTCATCAAGGAGTTCATCGGCCTGATCCTGACGCTGCTGATCGTGCTGGTGCCGTGGGCGTCGATCAACCTGATCGATTTCTATTTGATCAAGCGCGGCAACTACGACATCGCCTCGATCTTCAGCCCGGATGGCGGGATCTACGGCCGCTTCAACCCCCATGCGATCATCGCGTACTTCATTGGCATCATCGTGCAGTTGCCGTTCGCCAACACCGCGCTGTATGTCGGGCCCTGGGCCAATTACCTGGAAGGGGTGGACCTGTCGTGGCTGGCGGGGCTGCTCATCACCTGTCCCCTGTATTACTGCCTGGCGACGCGGGGCCGTTCCGAGCAGGCTCGTGCGGCGCGGTTGGGGTTCACCGACTGAGATCGCCTTTGTAGGAGCGCGCTCGCCCGCGACGGCGTCAGATCAGCCATCACACCAGCGTCTGACACACCGCGGTCGCGGGCAAGCGCGCTCCTACGGGTTCGATAGCCATGATTATGGATTTTCCACATCCGCCGAATGCCCACCCTGGCGTTCGGCCACCGCCCGTAGTGTCTTGAGCGTCACCATCGGCGCATCGATCACGAACCGGTTGGCCAGCCACGCCGGGATCGCCCCGGCAGGATCGGCCTGCATCTGGTAAGTCACCTCTGTTTCCCTCTCGCCCCTGGGCACCATGATCCACTCGCCGTGCAGTTCGTTGACGCGGATCACACCGTCTACCTCAGGCTCCATGCCCTTGATCGCGCTCAGGTGGCGGATGACCGTGCCGTTGTCCAGCAGCTCGGTCTGCACCTGCAGCACCATGTCCCGCACGCTGGCCGGTGCCGGCAGGTCGGTGGTCAGGTAGACGAAGGTCTTGTCGCCATCCACCTTGAGCAGGCGCATGTCCGCGCAGGCGTAGAGCCATTTGCAGGCGATGGTGAGGTTCTCTTGCAGACGGCTGAGGGTGGGAATGTCGGCCTTGATCCGGGCCACGCCGCGAAAGCTCTGGTAGTCGGAACCGATTGGCCGGCTGAGGTAGACCTTGATGCCGTTTTCGTCCCTGGCCAGTTTCCAGTCTTCGGCCACCGCGCAGGTAAAGTGAGCGGCCAGCAACAGGGCGCACAGGACGGGCAGTGTTTTCATGAGAAGCTCCGGGACTGCACGTTGAGGGCGCGGGTCTTCAGAGCATAGGCGAAGGGGAGGGAAGTGAACCCCGTAGCAGCACGGCTTGCCGGCGGGAGCGGTGTGTCAGTCGACATCTGGGTGTCAGACACTACGCTCCCGCCGGCAAGCCGTGCTGCTACGGGGTTTTGCGCTTACTGGGTGGGATCAATGCGCCCCGGCGGCCTTGTTCAGATCGCTCTCGGCCCATTCGGTGTACACGCACGCATCGGCCGTGGCCCAGCGTACGCGCACCTGGTCACCGGCCTTGAGCGGCATGCCCGCCGCAGACAACGCCTTGACCGTCATCGAGGTTCCGCCTGCGGTCATCACGGTGCAGGTCTGGCTTTCACCCAGGAACAAGACTTCGCCGACCTTGGCGCCGACTTCGTTCCAGCCGGTGGGCAGCGGTTGTGCGGCGGCCTGTTCGACGCTCAGGGCCTGGGCTTTTTCCGGGCGGATCATCAGCAGCACGTCCTGATCCGTGGTCAACCCCGAAGTCAGGCGAATCGACAGTGCCTGGCCTTCGAACGTGGCCGCGCCATTGCCCTGGGCCTTGAGCTTGAGGAAGTTCGAGTTGCCCAGGAACGAGGCGACGAAGGCGTTCGGCGGGTTCTGGTACAGGTCATAACCGGTGCCCAGGCCGACGATCTTGCCATGGCTGAAAATCGCGATGCGCTGGGACAGGCGCATGGCTTCTTCCTGGTCGTGGGTCACGTAGACGATGGTGATGCCCAGGCGGCGATGCAGCTGGCGCAGTTCGTCCTGCAGGTCTTCGCGCAATTTCTTGTCCAGCGCGCCCAGCGGTTCGTCCATCAGCAGGATGCGTGGTTCGTAGACCAGCGCGCGGGCGATGGCCACACGTTGCTGTTGGCCGCCAGACAGTTGGGAAGGGCGGCGATGGGCGAATTGCTCCAGTTGCACCAGCTTGAGCATGGCGTCGACGCGCTTGTCACGCTCGGCCGCCGACAGCTTGCGGATGGCCAGCGGGAAGGCGATGTTATCGCGCACCGAAAGATGCGGGAACAGCGAGTAACGCTGGAACACCATGCCAATGTCGCGCTTGTGCGGCGGCACGTTGACCAGGGATTTGCCCTGGACCAGGATCTCGCCGGAGCTTGGCGTTTCGAACCCGGCCAGCATCGACAGCGTGGTGCTCTTGCCCGAGCCGCTGGAGCCCAGGAAGGTCAGGAATTCGCCGTCCTTGATGTCCAGGGAAATGTCGTCCACCGCCGCGAAGTCGCCGTAATGCCTGTTCAGGTTGCGCAGGCTGACGAGGGGCTGTTGCTGACTTTGTGCAGCTGCTGAATCTTTGATCACGGCACTCATGAAGGCATTCTCGCTTCGTTGCGGCGACGCAGGGTCGCGGCGATAAACATGACCAGGATGGACAGGGCGATCAACAGCGTCGAGGCGACGGCAATCACCGGCGTCAGGTCCTGGCGCAGCGTGGTCCACATCTTGACGGGCAGGGTCTGCAGATTGGGGCTGGCCATCATCACGCTCAGCACCACTTCATCCCAGGACACGAGGAAGGCGAACAGCGCGCCGGCGACCATGCCCGGACGGATGCCCGGAAAGGTCACCTTGAACACCGCCTGAATCCGCGACGCGCCGCAGATCACCGCCGCATCCTCGATGGACTGGTCGAACAGCTTGAGCGAGTTGATGATCGAGATGATGGTGAACGGCAGCGCGACGATCACATGGCTGACCACGAAGGACACCAGCGTGCCGGTGTAGCCCAGTTTCAGGAACAGCGCGTAGACCGCCACCGCGATAATCACCAGCGGCACGATCATCGGCAAAGTGAAAAGGCCGTAGAGCATGTCGCGGCCCGGAAAGCGTCCGCGCACCAGGGCGAAGGCGGTCGGCAGGCCCAGCAGCACGGCGAAGATGGTGGTCAGGATCGCGACCTTGAGGCTGGCCAGGGCCGCGGCCATCCAGTCCGGGTTGCCGAAGAACTGCACGTACCACTTCAGCGTCCAGCCCGGTGGCGGAAACACCAGCCACTGGGAGGAGCCGAACGACAGCAGCACGATGAACACGATCGGCAACAGCAGGAACAGGGCGATCAGCCCGGTGACCGAATACAGGCCCCAGCGCAGACGCGGGCTCATGGCATTGGGTGTCAGGAGCATGGCGGGTTACCTCGCGTGGTTCGAGCCGACCGGGGATTCCGGTTGCAGCTTGAGGTAGAAGTAGAACAGCACCAGAGTAATCACGATCAGCAACGCAGCGGCCGCACTGGCAAGCCCCCAGTTGAGGAACGACTGCACCTGCTGGACGATGAACTCGGGCAGCATCATGTCCTGGGCGCCGCCGAGCAGGGCCGGGGTCACGTAGTAACCCAGGGACATGACGAACACCATCAGCCCACCGGAAAACAGCCCCGGGCGGCACAGCGGCAGGAAGACCCGGGTGAAGTTGGTCCAGGGGCTGGCGCCACAGATCGACCCGGCTTGCAGCACCATCGGGTCGATGGCAGCCATGGTGGCCTGCAGCGGCAGCACGATGAACGGAATCATGATGTAGCTCATGCCGATCACCACGCCGGTCAGGTTATGCACCATCTCCAGCGGCTGATCGATGATGCCCATGGCCATCAATGCCTTGTTGATCACGCCCGAGGCCTGTAACAGCACCAGCCACGAATAGGTGCGCGCCAGCAGGCTGGTCCACATCGACAGCAGCACGATGTTCAGCATCCAGCGGCCCCAGCCCCGTGGCACCAGGGTGATCGCCCAGGCCAGCGGGAAACCCAGCAACAGGCTGAACAGCGTGACCAGGCCCGCCACCGAGAACGTGTTGAACAGCACTCGGGCATAGGCCGAGTTGGCGAACAGTTGCTCGTAGTTGCCAAGGCCGGGCGTGGGCTCCAGCACCCCGCGCAGCAAGAGGCCGATCAACGGCGCGAAGAAGAACAGGCCGAGGAAGATCAGGGCCGGCAGCAGGTTGCGGCTGCCTTTCCAGCGTTGCGACAGGGAGGTCGTCTGCTTCATCGTCACAGCCTGGGTGGTTGCCGCGCCGGCGGTGCTGGACGCACCACCGGCCGGGTTGGATTGACGGGACGCAATGGCCGTCATTTTCATTTGACCAGCCATTCGTTCCACCGTGACGCGATGGCAGGACCGTTCTTGGCCCAGTACGCGAAGTCGAGAGTGATTTGATCTTCAGGGTAGGCGGTCGGCAGGTCCTTGGCCAAGGTCGAATCCAGACGCTGCACGCTGTCCAGATTGACCGGCGCATACGCGGTCAGGTTGGAGAAATCGGCCTGGCCCTTGGCGCTGGCGGCCTCGGCGATCAGCTTCATGGCCGCATCCTTGTTTTTCGCGCCTTTAGGCACCACCAGGAAGTCGGCCATGACCAGGTTCTGTTTCCAGCTCACGCCCACCGGTGCGCCGTCCTGCTTGAGGGCGTAGGTGCGGCCGTTCCAGAACTGGCCCAGCGAGGCTTCACCGGAGGCCAGCAATTGCTGGGACTGCGCGCCGCCACCCCACCAGACGATGTCTTTCTTGATGGTGTCGAGTTTCTTGAAGGCGCGGTCCAGGTCCAGCGGGTAGAGCTTGTCTTTCGGTACGCCGTCGGCCAGCAGGGCCAGTTCCAGCACGCCCGGGCTTGGCCATTTGTAGAGGGCGCGTTTGCCGGGGTAAGTCTTGGTGTCGAACAGGGCGGACCAGTCTTCAGGCTTGGCCTTGCCCAGCTTGCTCTCGTTGTAGCCCAGCACGAAGGAGAAGAAGAAGGAGCCCACACCGTGGTCGGACTGGAAGCGTGGATCGATGCGGTCTTTCTTGATGACGCTGAAATCCAGCGGTTCGAGCAGGCCTTCGCTGGCGGCGCGCAGGGCGAAGTCGGCTTCGACATCGACCACGTCCCAGGACACGTTGCCGCTCTCGACCATGGCCTTGAGTTTGCCGTAGTCGGTAGGACCGTCCTGGACTACGGCGGTGCCGGTGCTCTTGGTGAAGGAGTTGGCCCAGGCCTGCTTTTGCGCATCCTGAGTCGAGCCGCCCCAGCTGACGAAGTTGACGCTGTCGGCCGCCATTGCTGCGTGACACGAGAGCGCCAGTACACCTGCTGTCAGGACCGCTGTTGCACGTTGAATCAACACCATTTTTTCGCCCTCTTTGTTGTGTTTTTTGAGCGGATCACATGCCCGCCTGTCGGGAGCAATGAGTGCGCAGCCTTGGCAAGCTGCGGACCTTTAAAACGGGGCCTGTCGGGTGGGGTGGAATGAGCTGTTCGTGGCAGCCACACCTGACGATAAAATCTTCGGCCTACGGGATGTCATATTATGGTATTCCAAACTTTCTGCAAGCACTTTGCCGCCTCTGATGCCTTGATTTTTTGTGCTTCTGTGACGAACGGAAAGGGAGGTGCCGGGGCAAGTGGCGCACTGCCCATGAGCTGATTCAGTGCGCCAGCTCGGTACCATCAGCCTGTAAATGGAATGCTTTCAACCACTTCCAGATCGTAGCCGGTCAAGCCTGCGTATTTGAGTGGCGGTCCGAGGTGGCGCAGCTTGCCGACGCCGATGTCCTGGAGGATCTGCGCGCCGGTGCCGACTTCCGAGTAGATGCGTGACTGCGAGCGGGTGTACTGGCGCGGTGGCTGGGTCAACTGCGGGATACGCTCCAGCAGCGCCTGGGACGATTCGTGGTTGGCCAGCACCACGACCACGCCGCGACCTTCCTGCGCGACCCGCTGCAGCGCAGCCCACAGCGTCCAGTTGGCCGGGCCGTTGTACTCGGCGCCCACCAGATCGCGCAGCGGATCGACCACGTGCACCCGCACCAGCGTCGGCTCGTCACGGCGTATATCGCCCATGACCATTGCCATGTGCACGCCGCCTTCGATGCGGTCCTCGAAGCTGATGAGGCGGAAGGTCCCATGCACCGTGGGCAGCTCGCGCTCGCCGATGCGCACGATGGTGTGCTCGGTGCTAAGGCGGTAGTGGATCAGGTCGGCGATGGTGCCGATGCGGATGCCGTGTTTCGCGGCGAAGCGCTCAAGGTCCGGGCGGCGGGCCATGGTGCCGTCATCGTTCATCACTTCGACGATCACCGAGGCCGGGGTGAAGCCGGCCAGCCGCGCCAGGTCACAGCCGGCTTCGGTATGGCCTGCGCGGGTCAGGACGCCGCCTTCGCGGGCTCGCAACGGAAAGATGTGGCCCGGTTGCACTACGTCGTCGGCGCAGGCATTGGCTGCGACGGCGGCCTGTACGGTGCGGGCGCGGTCGGCGGCGGAAATCCCCGTGGTCACGCCGGTGGCGGCTTCGATGGACACGGTAAAGGCAGTGGAGAATACGCTGCCGTTGCTCGGCACCATCTGCTCAAGGCCCAGGCGCTGGCAGTGCTCGTCGGTCAGGGTCAGGCAGATCAGCCCGCGGGCCTCGTTGGCCATGAAGCTGATGGCCTGCGGGGTGCAACGGTCGGCGGCGAGCAGCAGGTCGCCTTCGTTTTCCCGGTCTTCATCATCCACCAGCAGGACCATCTTGCCCTGGCGGTAGTCTTCGATGATGTCTTCGATGCGGTCGAACGCCATACTCGGGATCTCTTTTTATGGAATGAGGGATTACACAGGCAAATCGTGGTATACCATAAGACAGAATATTTCACAGATTCACCTTTTTTGAAACCACAGCATTGACCAAAAGAGCGAGAGCGCAATGAAGGCTTACTGGATCGCCCACGTCGACATCAACGATGCGACGCAATACACCGAGTACACCCAGCGCGGCCCGGCTGCATTCAAGAAATACGGCGGCAGGTTCCTCGCCCGTGGCGGCCGCGCCGAAGCCCTGGAAGGCCGCAAGACCCCGCAGCGCACGGTGGTGATCGAGTTCGATTCCTACGAGCAGGCACTGGCGTGCTACCACTCGCCCGAGTACCAGGAAGCCATGAGCCACCGCCAGGGCGCGGCCCATGCCGAGATCGTGATTGTCGAGGCGTTCGAAGGTTAAAAACCTGCGCTCCTGCAGACCGAGGTGTCGTTCGCAGATCGTCCAGCCGACACAAATCCCGTAGCAGCACGGCTTGCCGGCGGGGGCGGCCTCAAGATCGCCCCTCCGGCAAGCCGTGCTGCTACGGGTTTGGGTGTTGGTCGGTGATGGGCGTCAACGAATGAAATGCACCTTGCCGCTGTCGTCGTTGCCCACGTAGATGCCGTACACCCCAGCCTGGCGCTCGGCGATGTAGCGTTCCAGGATCTGGCGGATGGCGGGGTAGTAGATGCTGTCCCAGGGGATGTCTTCGGGGGCGAAGAAGCGGCAGGCCATGGTTTCGGGGCCGAACTGGTCGGTGACTTCCAAAGCGATGGCGCGGAAGACGATGTACACCTCGCTGATCTGCGGCACGCTGAAGATGGAATAGGGCGAGACGATTTCGGCGCGTACGCCGCTCTCTTCCCAGACTTCCCGCAGCGCTGCCTGCTCGGTGGTTTCGCCAGCCTCCATGAACCCTGCCGGGAGCGTCCAGGTGCCGGGGCGTGGCGGGATGGCGCGCTGGCACAACAGGTACTTGCCTTCGCGCTCGATGATGCAGCCGGCGATGATCTTCGGATTGACGTAATGGATGTACTGGCAGCCCCCGCACATCAGCCGCTCGTGGGTGTCTCCCTCGGGAACGCGCCGAGCGAGGTCGGCGCTGCCACATTGCGGACAAAAGCGCGGGGCGGGCATGTCAGTGTCCTATGCGCGGTTCCTTCAGAACCACGGGTTCGACGATGTCGCGCACCTTGGTGCCATCGTCCTGTTTGGATTTGAGGTAGTCCAGCGCGACCTTGGCGGCGCTGCGCACGTGGTCCACCGACGCCTGGTGAGCGGCCAGCGGGTCGCCGCTCTTGATGGCCTCGACCATCTTTTCCATTTCCCGGTTGCTCGCGCCGCGACGGTTTTCCTGAGACACCGAGGTCGCTCGCAGGTAGCTGATGCGTGCTTGCAACTGGCGCAACTGGGTGGCAGCGACGTGGTTGCCCGAGCCTTCGAGCAGCACGTCATAGAAGCCCTGAACCGAATCGAGCACCTGCTGCAGGTCGCCTTCTTTCAGCGCTTCGCTGTTCTCGTTGAGGGCTTTTTCCAGGGCGCGGATGTCCTTGGCCTTGGCGCGCAGGGTGAACAATTGCACGATCATGCCTTCGAGCACGCAGCGCAGCTCGTAGATGTCGCAGGCGTCTTCCAGTGTGATGATGGCCACGCGCGGGCCTTTGGCGTCGGCGAATTCCACCAGGCCTTCGGATTCCAGATGGCGGAGGGCTTCGCGTACGGAGGTGCGGCTGACGCCGAGGCGGTCGCACAGGTCGCGTTCGACCAGACGGTCACCGGGCAACAGCTGGAAATTCATGATCGCGCTGCGCAGTTTGTCCAGCACGATTTCCCGCAGGGTAACGGGGTTGCGGTTGACCTTGAATGTGTCGTCTAGGGGCAGGCGTTTCATGGAGTCCGCTCTTTAAAGTCTGTCTGCGGTAGGGGCGCGACAGCCTTGGGTGATTAGGGGCCTTTCGACCAAAACGTCGCGCAGTTTACCACGCCAGGCGACGCCAACCAGCAGGCCCATCGACACCGATGGGCCCTGTTTCACCTCTTTTTTCGCCTGTTTCAGCCCAAAGCTGGCAACGGCCCGAGTTTGCCGCGGTGATAGACCATCGGCGTGACAGGGTCTTCAGGCAGGATCAGGTTCTTCACCTCGCCGACGATGATCGCGTGATCGCCGCCGTCGTATTCGCGCCACAGCACGCATTCGATGATCGCGGTGGCGCGGATCTTCGACGAGTTGCTCAGCAGCGGGTTGCCCAGCTCGCTCAGGTGCCAGTCGATGCCTTTGGCCTTGTCCTTGCCTTTGCCGGCGAATGCGTAGGCCTCGGCCTTCTGGTCCGCCGACAGCAGGTGAATCGCGAATTGCTTGCTGTCACGCAGCACCGGGTACGTGTCGGATGCGTAGTTGGGGCAGAACAGCACCAGGGCCGGCTCGATCGACAGCGCGCTGAACGCGCTGGCAGTGATGCCGACGATACCGCCTTGCGGGTCCAGGGTGGTGACCACCGTGACCCCGGAAGGGAAGGAGCCCATGACGTCTTTGTATATGCCAGGTTCGATCATGTGGGCAGCCTCTTAACGCATCACGAAAGGATCGGGCATCGGTTCTTGCGAGAGGTTGATCCATACCGTCTTGAGCTCGGTGTAGGCCAGTACCGAATCGATACCGCTCTCGCGACCGTAGCCGCTGTTCTTGAAACCGCCGATCGGCGCCATGGCCGACACGGCGCGGTAGGTGTTGACCCAGATGATGCCGGAGCGCACGTCACGGGCCAGGCGGTGGGCGCGGCCCAGATCGCGGGTCCAGATGCCGGCGGCGAGGCCAAACTGCGAGTCGTTGGCGATGGCCAGTGCCTCGGCTTCGTCCTTGAAGCGGATCACCGAGGCGACCGGCCCGAAGACTTCTTCCTGCATGATCTTCATCGAATTGTGGTCGCATTCGAACAGCGTCGGCTCATAGAACCAGCCGTCGCTGCCGGTTTGCGCACGCTTGCCGCCGGTGCGCAGACGCGCGCCTTCGGCCAGTGCATCGGCCACCAGACCTTCGACCACCGCCAGTTGCTGGGCGGTCGCCATCGGGCCCATTTCGCTGGATTCATCCTGCGGGTTGCCGATGCGAATGCGTTGGGCGCGGGCGACCAGGCGCTCGACGAATGCGTCGTAGATCTCGTCCTGCACCAGCAGCCGCGAGCCCGACACACAGCTCTGGCCTGAGGCTGCGTAGATCCCGGCGACGGCGCCGTTGATCGCGCTGTCCAGATCGGCGTCGGCGAAAATGATATTCGGTGATTTGCCGCCCAGTTCCAGCGACAGCCTGGCGAAGTTCTCGGCACTGCTGCGCACCACATGACGGGCCGTGGCGGCACCGCCGGTGAAGGCAATCTTGCGCACCAGCGGGTGGCGGGTGAGGGCAGCGCCGGTGCTTGGGCCGTAGCCGGTCACCACGTTGACCACGCCGGGCGGAATTCCCGCCTCAAGGGCCAGACGCGCCAGCTCCAGAATAGTGGCCGAAGCGTGTTCGGACGGCTTGAGCACGATGGTATTGCCCGCAGCCAAAGCCGGGGCCAGTTTGATCGCGGTCAGGTACAGCGGGCTGTTCCAGGGAATGATCCCGGCCACCACGCCGATCGGCTCGTGCACGGTGTAGGCAAACAGGTCGGGCTTGTCCAGCGGCAGGGTGCCGCCTTCGAGCTTGTCGGCAAGGCCTGCGGTGTAATGGAAGAATTCGGGCAGGTAGCTGACCTGGCCACGGGTTTCGCGGATCAGCTTGCCGTTGTCGCGGCTTTCCAGCTGCGCCAGTTGTTCCTTGTTCTCGGCGATCAGATCACCCAGGCGGCGCAGCAGCTTGCCGCGGGCTGTGGCGCTGAGCTTGCGCCAGGCCGGGTTCTCAAAGGCCGCCTGGGCGGCCTGTACCGCGCGCTCGACGTCGGCTTCATCGGCGTCAGGCAGTTCGGCCCAGGGCTGGGCCAGCGCCGGGTTGAGGCTTTCGAAAGTCTTGCCGGACAGCGCATCGACCCATTCGCCGCCGATGCACATCTGAAAACGGGTAAGGCTCATGCAACGATCCCCTTTACCGAAGTGTTTTGCGCGTCTGCCTGCTTGAGGAAATCGAGCAGCATCTGATTGACCAGGCGCGGCGACTCAACCGGCATCATATGCCGCTGCTCGGCAAGTATCTGCACCTTGGCACCATGAATGCGCAAGGCCAGTTGGCGAGCCATGTCGGGCGTGGAGCCGGGGTCCAGCTCGCCGGTGGCGACCAGCGTCGGCGCCTGGATGCTGCCCAGGTCGTCGGCGCGGTACATGTCTTGGGTGGCGAACAGCTTGTAGGTGGTCAGGTAGCCCTGCGGATCGTTGCTGGCGAGCACTTGGCGGATCGCCGCGATCTGCGCCGGGTTGGCCGCCTGATATTCGCTGCTGAACCAGCGCGACAGGGCTTCGGCCGCGTTGGCATCAGGACCGTGTTCGGCGGCCTGGCTGGTGCGGGCAATGACGCCTGCACGCTGCTCGGGGCTGCGGTTGAACACGCTGTTGAGGATGACCATCCCCGAAAGCTGCTGCGGGTAGTGCAGGGCGAAGGCCCGCGCGACCAGGCCGCCCATGGAAAAACCGATGACCGTGGCGCTGGGCAGGCCCAGGTGTTCCAGCAGTTCATGCAGTTGCCCGGCGTAACCGGCAAGGCCGGTCTCGGGGTCCGGGCGCGGGCTGGCGCCATGGCCGAGCATGTCATAGGCGATGACTCGATACTGGGGGGCCAGACCGACCATCTGTCCTCCCCACATCTCCTTGTTCAGGCCGACCCCGTGAATCAGCACGACGGGGTGGCCTTGGCCGGTCGCCAGATAACTGGTGCCGGCCGGGGTGCGTTCAGCGGTGGGCTGAATCATGAAAGAGCTCCCAGGCCTTGCTTATTAGTATTGGAGGAGGCTGATGTTTACTGCGCTTTCTCAGCCGCCAGCTCTTCCAGGTCGATGTAGCGGTTGCCGATGCGCGGGTGCAGACGACCGCCGTTGGCAGCGCCCAGGACCACGATGATCTCGTCGGCGCGCGGCGAATCCTCGATCTGCATTTCCAGGGTGATGTAGTGCGAGCGCAGGCCTTCGTCGTCCTTGTGCATCATCGGGATCTGGATCGAAGTGCCAGGGCCGCCGCGCTTGTTGGTGAAGCTCAGGTAGCTCTTGGCTTTCACGGCTTCGCGGTAGTGGTTGCCGAAGCGCAGGGTGTGGATCACGGCCGAAGCGTGCTCGATCTCGCCCTCGGCACCGACCACGGCAGCTTTGCCGTAGGCCTGGATCTTGTCGGCGCCGCCGATCAGGCCGGTCAGACGCTCGACCATCATCGCGCCCAGATCCGAGCAGTTGGCGCGGATTTCAGGCTTGAGGTCTTCCACGAAACCGCGCCCCAGCCATGGGTTCTTCATCACCACGGCCAGGCCCACCATGGTCACCGGCGTGTCGGTGGCCTTGCCGCCTTCGATCAGGGTTTCTTCGAGGTAGCTGACGATTTTGCGAATTTCGAAACTCATGAGTGGCTCCCGTTCTTGTTCAGGGTTGGATGGGTTTGTATTTGGTCTGATGGTATACCATAAGACTAATCGTGCAAGTGGTTTGTTAGAACTTGTGTCGAAAAAAGGATGAACACCCCGCTATGTAGGAGCGCGCTTGCCCGCGACGGCGGTGTGTCCGACCCATATGTACCGCTGACACGCCGCCGGTCGCGGGCAAGCGCGCTCCTACAGGAAGGGTCGACGAGAGGGTCTAGCCAGAAGCAACCGAAAAGAGTACAAATGTACTCCATGACGAATTTATCTCCCCGACGCGCTTCCATCCTGACCTTCATCCGGGATCGCATCGCCCAGAATGGCCAGCCGCCCAGCCTTGCGGAAATTTCCGAAGCCTTCGGGTTCGCTTCGCGCAGCGTGGCGCGCAAGCACATCGTGGCGCTCACCGAGGCCGGTTACATTGAAGTCACCGCCCACCAGGCGCGGGGCATTCGCCTGGTCGAGCACCGCAAGCGTGCCGAGATGCTGGAAATACCGGTACTGGGTCGCGTGGCCGCTGGTGCACCGATCGGCCCGGACATCGACATTCACGACACCTTCACCCTCGACAGCCGCACCTTCCTGCGCATTCCCGACTACCTGCTGCGGGTCAAGGGCGACTCGATGATCGAGGACGGCATCTTCGACGGCGATCTGGTGGGAATCCTGCAAAGACCTGACGCCCGTGACGGCGAGATCGTCGTCGCCCGGCTCGATGGCGAAGTGACCATCAAGCGCCTTGAGCGCGGCCAGGACGAGTTCCGCCTGCTGCCGCGCAACCCGGCCTATGCGCCCATCGTGGTGCGCCCGGATCAGGACTTCGCCATCGAAGGCGTGTTCTGTGGCCTGGTGAGGCGCGAGTGATGGGCGCGGTTGTCAGCCTCGATGCGCTGCTGGATGAGCGCCGGATCTGGAAAGGCCGCCCGCAGGCCCAGCCGGTCGGGGTGCAACCCACCGGCCACGCCTTGCTCGATGCCGCATTGCCCATCGGCGGCTGGCCACCGTCTGCACTGACGGAGATCCTGATTCCGGCCCATGGCAGCGGCGAGCTGCGCCTGCTCTGGCCGACTCTGGCACGGCTGGCCGACAGCGGCGAACGCATCGTGTTGGTGGCGCCGCCCCACGTGCCTTATGCCCAGGCCTGGCAGGCGGCGGGGATCGATCTGCGGCAGTTGTCGGTGATCGACGCCAATGAGCGCGATGCCTTGTGGGCGGTGGAGCAGTGCCTGCGTTCGGGCAGTTGCGGCGCGGTACTGTGCTGGCCGGGCAAGGTCGATGACCGGGCGCTGCGTCGCTTGCAGGTCGCCGCCGAAACCGGCGAGACCCTGGCCTTTGCCTGTCGCGGGCAACAGGCGGCCGCCAATCCGTCGCCTGCAGCCTTGCGCCTGGCCATCGATGTTCGCCCCAGTCAGTTGCGGGTGCTCAAGTGCCGGGGCGGGCTGGCACCTTCATCACCCATTCCGTTCAACCTGGACGCCTGAGGTCTGCATGCTCTGGGCCTGTGTCCTGCTGCCACAACTGGCGCTGGACGGCGTGATGCGCCGTCGCGCCGAGCCTGAGCGGCCGCTGGTATTGCTCAGCGGCCCGACCCAACGCCGGGTGCTGCAAACCGTCAACAGCGTTGCCCGGGAACTGGGCCTGCGTCCCGGCCAGTCCCTGACGGCCGCCCACGCCATGACTCGCGACTTCGACACCGTTGAATACGATCCGGCCGAGACCGAGCGCTGGCAGCGATTGCTGGCAGCCTGGGCATACCGCTTCAGCTCTCAGGTCAGCCTGAAATACCCTAGGGTGCTGCTGATGGAAGTCGAATCCAGCCTGGGCCTGTTTGGTCCCTGGCCGGTTTTCGAAGCAAGGTTACGCCAGGAATTGACGGCCATGGGCTTCAGCCACCGCATTGTAGTGGCGCCAAACCCCGTGGCGGCGCGGATGCTGACCAACGCCCATGACGGCCTGGCTGTCACCTGCAACGAGCGCCTGGGTCCGATGCTGGAACAGATGCCGGTCAATCGCATCGGCCTGCCGGAAGAGGCCGCAACC
Organism: Pseudomonas sp. NPDC090203; assembly: GCF_044746765.1. NCBI lineage: Bacteria > Pseudomonadati > Pseudomonadota > Gammaproteobacteria > Pseudomonadales > Pseudomonadaceae > Pseudomonas > Pseudomonas sp. NPDC090203. Next base: position 24,983 of record NZ_JBIVCV010000020.1, on the reverse strand, counting down.
GCGCTGATCCGCATGGGCCTGCATCGCCTGCATCAGGTGCTGGCCTTGCCCCGCGACACCCTGGCAAGACGCTTTCCCAAAACCGTGCTCGAGCATCTGGACACCCTGCTTGGGCGAAGGCCGGTGGCACTGGACTGTTACGTACCGCCGGATCATTTCGAGACGCGCATCGAGCTGAACTTCGATGTCGAATCCCATCAGGCGCTGCTGTTCCCCTTGAAACGCATGATCGCCGACCTGGCGCTGTTCCTGGGCGGGCGCGACAGCGGCGTGCAACGTTTCGTCATTCATCTGGAGCACGTGCCCAGCGTCGGCAGTGTGGCGCCTGATACGCTGATTCCCGTCGGCCTGCTCAGTGCCGAGCGTGAGGCCAACATGCTTTTCGAACTGGCTCGCGGGCGGCTGGAACAGGTGCAGGTGCCGTCCCCCGTACGCGCCCTGCGCCTGCTGGCCAGGGATTTACCAGCGTTCGTGCCGTCCCACCGTGAGCTGTTCGATGACCGCCCGCAACAGAGCATGCCCTGGGAGCAATTGCGCGAACGCCTGCGGGCGCGCCTTGGAGACGACGCGGTCAGCGGGCTGGGCTTTCATGCCGATCACCGCCCCGAGTGCGCCTGGCTGCCGAGCACAGCGCAAAAAAGCAAACCGGTGCTGGCGACGCTTCGAGTGCCGCGCCCCGGCTGGCTGCTGCGCGAGCCCGAGCCGCTGGCCGATTCGTCGGTGCGAGTGCTGGCCGGGCCCGAGCGCATCGAGTCAGGCTGGTGGGACGGCGCAGACGTGCGCCGCGACTATTTCCTTGTCGAAACCCGCAGCGGCCAGCGCGGCTGGGCCTATCGCAACGTGAATGACGACAGCGGCCTGTTGCTGCACGGCTGGTTTGCATGATGGCCGACTACGCCGAGTTGCATTGCCTGTCCAACTTCAGCTTTCAGCGTGGGGCCTCCAGTGCTGCGGAGCTGTTCGAGCGGGCGAAGCGCCACGGCTATCAGGCGCTGGCCATCACCGATGAATGCACTCTGGCCGGCATCGTACGGGCCTGGCAGGCGGCAAAAGAGAGCGAGGTGCCGCTGATTATCGGCAGTGAAATGTCCATCGAGAACGGCCCGAAAGTCGTGCTGCTGGTGGAAAACCTTGCCGGCTACCAGGCGCTGTGCGGCTTGATTACCCAAGGCCGACGGCGCAGCAAGAAGGGCGAATACCGACTGCTGCACGAAGACTTCAACGTCCCGCTCGATGGCCTGCTGGCGCTGTGGGTGCCGGACCTTGAACTCAAGGCCGACGGGCTTGCAGAACAAGGCCGCTGGCTGCGACAGGCCTTTGGCGACAACCTGTGGCTGAGCGTGGAGTTGCACTGCGGGCCGGATGACCGCAAGCGCCTGTCGATGCTGCTGGCTCTGGCGCGGGCCCATGGCATTCCCGCCTTGGCCAGTGGTGACGTGCACATGCATGCCCGTGGCCGGCGCGCCCTGCAGGACACCATGACTGCCATCCGCCACCACACCACGGTCGCCGAGGCAGGGCACCGGCTGTTTGCCAATGGCGAGCGGCATCTGCGGGCGCCGAGCGTGCTGGCCCAGTTGTATCCCGCCGAATTGCTGGACCAGACCCTGGTCATCGCCCGGCGCTGCACTTTCAGCCTCGATCAGTTGCGCTACGAATACCCCCACGAGCTGGTGCCTGAACAGCACACCCCCAGCAGTTGGCTGCGTCATCTGACCGAAGAAGGCGCGCGCAACCGTTGGCCTGACGGCGTGCCCGAAATCGCCCGCAATAACATCGAGCATGAGCTGGCCATCATCGCCAAAAAGAAATACGAAAGTTATTTCCTGACCGTGCATGACATCGTCCGTTTCGCCCGCCAGCAGGCCATCCTGTGCCAGGGTCGGGGCTCGGCGGCCAACTCGACGGTGTGTTTCGCGCTGGGCATCACCGAACTCAATCCGGCTTCGGGCAAGGGGCGGATGCTGTTCGCCCGCTTTATCTCCGAAGAGCGTAACGAGCCGCCGGACATCGACGTCGACTTCGAGCACGAACGCCGCGAGGAAGTGCTGCAATACATCTTCCGCCGTTATGGCCGGGGCAGGGCGGCGCTGACTGCTGTCGCCAGTACCTATCACGGCGCCGGGGCGATTCGTGACGTGGCGCGGGTGGTCGGCCTGCCGCCTGACCAGATCAACGCCCTGGCCGATTGCTGCGGGCGCTGGACCGACAACCTGCCGCCCGCCGAGCGCCTGCGCGAATCCGGGTTCGAGCCTGACAGCCCGGTGCTGCGCCGGGTCCTGACCCTGGCGGGCGAACTGATCGGTTTCCCAAGGCACCTGTCGCAGCACCCCGGCGGCTTCGTGATCTCCGAACACCCGCTGCAAACCCTGGTGCCGGTGGAGAACGCGGCCATGGCCGAGCGCACCATCATCCAGTGGGACAAGGACGACCTGGACCTGGTCGGGCTGCTCAAGGTCGACATCCTGGCCCTGGGCATGCTCAGTGCCTTGCGCCGCACCTTCGATCTGGTGACCCGCTATCGTGGATATGACTTGACGATCGCCAAGATCCCCTCAGAAGACAAGCCGACCTACGACATGATCAGCCGTGCCGACACGGTGGGCGTGTTTCAGATCGAGTCCCGGGCGCAGATGTCGATGCTGCCGCGGCTGCGGCCCCAGACCTTCTACGATCTGGTGATCGAGGTGGCCATCGTGCGCCCCGGGCCGATCCAGGGTGACATGGTGCACCCGTACTTGCGCCGGCGAAACAAGGAAGAGCCGGTGACCTACCCGCCAAAGCTCAAGGAGGTATTCGAGCGCACCTTGGGGGTGCCGCTATTTCAGGAACAGGTGATGGAAGTGGCCATCATCGCGGCAGACTACACGCCGGGTGAGGCCGATCAGCTGCGCCGCTCCATGGCCGCGTGGAAACGCCACGGCGGGCTGGAACCCCATCGCGAACGCCTGGCCACGCGCATGCGCGCCAATGGCTATGAAGAGACCTTCATCACGCGGATCTTCGAGCAGATCAAGGGCTTTGGCAGCTATGGTTTTCCCGAGTCCCATGCCGCCAGTTTCGCCTTGCTCACCTACGCCAGTTGCTGGCTCAAGTGCCATGAACCCGCGGCCTTCACCTGTGCACTGATCAACAGTTGGCCCATGGGTTTCTACAGCCCGGATCAACTTTTGCAGGATGCGCGGCGGCACCACATCGACGTGCACCCGGTAGATGTGCGCTACAGCGACTGGGATTGCTCGCTGGAGCCGGTTGAAGGCCGGGAGTACTCGCAGAACCTGGCGATTCGCATGGGGCTGCGGATGATTCGCGGTTTTCGTGAAGAGGATGCGCGGCGCATTGAAGAGGCTAGGGGAGTGCGGGCTTTCAAGGATGTCACTGACCTGTGCGTACGAGCCGATCTGGACAACCGTGCCCGGGCGTCACTGGCGGATTCCGGGGCGCTGCGCGGGTTGGTCGGGCATCGGCATCGGGCGCGCTGGGAGATTGCCGGGGTCGAGGTGCAGCGGCCGCTGTTCGGCGATGATTGTTTCGACAGCGAAGCACAGGTGCCCTTGCCGTTGCCCAGCGTGGCGCAGGACCTCAAGGCGGACTATGACATGCTCGGCACGACCCTGGGCCCGCACCCTTTGAGCCTGCTGCGCCGGACGCTGGCGGCCAAGCGCTTTCGCAGCTCGAAGGACCTGTTGCACGAGGAGCATGGGCGGCTGTTCAGTGTCGCCGGGCTGGTGGTAGGCAGGCAACGGCCCGGAACCGCCAGTGGCGTGACTTTCGTCACCCTTGAGGATGAACACGGGATGATCAACGTGGTGGTCTGGCGTGATCTGGCCGAGCGTCAGCGCAAGGTGCTGGTGGGGTCGCAGTTGATGCAGGTGTTCGGCAAGTTCGAATACCAGAAAGGCGTACGCCACATCATCGCCCAACGGCTGTTCGACCTCACGCCCTTGTTGACCGGGTTGGATGTGCGCAGTCGGGATTTCAAATAGTCCATACCCAACCCGTAGCAGTCCGGCCGGGCGGCGTTCCGCTTGCCGGCGTCAGCGATCTTTCGGACGCCCCCGCCGGCAAGCCGTGCTGCTACGGACCGAGGTGCCGTTCCCATCTCGTCCAGCCAACACAGCCCCGTAGCAGCACGGCTTGCCGGCGGGGCGATTTCGAGGACGCCATCGCGGGCAAGCGCGCTCCTACGAGCTGGGGTGTCAGGTCGATATCTTTCATTCAACACAAACCCCGTAGCAGTCCGGCCGGGCGGCGTTCCGCTTGCCGGCGTCAGCGATCTTTCGGACGCCCCCGCCGGCAAGCCGTGCTGCTACGGATCGAGGTGTTGGTCCCATATCCTCCAGCCAACACAGCCCCGTAGCAGCACGGCTTGCCGGCGTCGGCGATTTCGAGGGCGCCGACGCCGGCAAGCGGAACGCCGCCCGGCCGGACTGCTACGGGACCAATAAGGCCTTACAGCTCGACCTTCACCGCACGCCCGGTCTTGATCGATTCCAGCGCGCAATTGGCCAGATGCAACGCCTTAAGCCCGTCCCGTGCGTTGGTCGGCAGCGGGTCGCCAGCCTTCACGGCATCGATGAACTGGTTCAACTCGTTGCGATACGAATCAGCATAGCGTTCCAGGAAGAAGTTCATCAGCGGTTCCAGCACTTCGGTCTGGTTGGCGCTGTAGGTGCGCACGCTGGTGGCGCGGTGGTTGTCGTTGAGCACCATGCCCTTGGAGCCGAAGACCTCAAGGCGCTGGTCATAGCCATACACGGCCTCACGGCAGCAGTTGATGTGGCATTGCTTGCCGGAAGCGGTGCGCAGCAAGACCATCACGCTGTCGTAATCGTCGATCTGCGCCAGGGCCGGGTCCACCAGGCGGCTGGCAATGGCCATGACTTCCACCGGCTCTTCGCCCAACAACGTGCGCGCGGTGTCGAAGTCGTGGATGGTCATGTCGCGGAAAATCCCGCCCGAGTGCTTGAGGTATTCCACCGGTGCCAGGCCCGGATCGCGGCTGGTAATCACCACCTGGCGCACCTCGCCGATGCTGCCGTCGGCGATGGCCTTGCGCATCTTCAGGGTGTCGGGGTCGAAGCGGCGGTTGAAGCCCAGCATGACCTTGCCGCCCCGGCGCTCGATTTCTTCCACGGCCTTGGCCGCCTTGGCGAAATCCAGGTCGATGGGTTTTTCGCACAGCACCGGTTTGCCCAGTTCTACCGCACGCAGCATCAGGTCGATGTGGGTGTCCGTCGGGGTGCCGATGACGATGGCATCGACGTCGTCGCGGGCAATGGCCTGGGCGCAGTCATAGGCGGCAGCGCAACCGAGTCTTGCGGCCAGCTTGTCGACGCCTTCGCGCCATGGGTCGGCGATCACCGACAGTTGCACATCGGGATTGGCCGCGACGTTGGCGGCGTGGATGTTGGCGATACGGCCTGCGCCGAGGACTGCGATGCGTAGCATGGGTGGATCTCCAGAGATTGTTGTTGTGGGAGTGGATCGGTTGAAGCGGTAACTCAGTGCGCCAGGTTGAACGGCGTGACGATCTGCACCGCCGAAGACTGGATCGGATCGGCCTTGCACAGCCTGTGAAATTGCAGGATCTGGGTGAAGGCGTTCCGTGCATCGACCTGCAGGTTGTGGTCGATGATCGCGGCGATCTTTTCCTCGGCCAGCAACTGGCGGTTTTCCTGATCCAGGTCGTGGCCGATGAACACCGCCAGCGGCCGCCCAAGCGCAGCGAAGGCATCGACAATGGCGCGGTTGCCGCCGCCGACGCTGTAGATGGCCTTGATCGAGGGGTTGTCGTTGAGTGCCTGGGTCACGCGCTCGAAAGTGGGTTGGTGCACGCCGAAACCGCCGGTGATGTCGACCACCCGCAGGTGTGGGGCGCGGCTGCGCAGCCAGGTGCGAAAGCCCATCTCGCGTTCTTCCTCGCCGCGAAACAGCTCGCTGCTGATCATCACCCCGACGTCCTGCACGGCGCTGTCCAGCCAGCGCGACATCAGGTAGGCGGCGGTCTGGCCGGCCGTGCGGTTGTCCATCCCGATGTAGCCGATGCGCTCGCTTTGCGGCAGGTCCGACACCAGGGTCACCACCGGAATGCCGGCCTGGGTGACCCGGTTCACCGCCTCGTTGATCTGCGGCTCATCGGCGGCCTTGAGGATCAAGCCCTGGCTGCCCTTGCTCACGCAACGCAGGATCAGGTCGTGCATCTGTTGTGTGTCGATTTCCTGATACAGGTGAAAGCGCGGAAAGATGCGGAAGGGCGCCAGGCTCCCCAGTTGCGCATGAATGGCGTCCTGCACCGCGTCGCTGAAGCGCTTGGGCACGTGCAGGATGATGTCGATGTGAAAGGTGCGGCCGACCGCGGGGCCTGATTTTTCCTGGGCTTCGAGTTCTTCCAGGGCCTGCTGGATACGCCGGTTGGTCTGGTAATGGACGCTTCCGCGCTCATGCAGCACACGGTCGACGGTCGCCTTGCTGACCCCGGCCTGGGCAGCGATCTGCTTGATGGAAAAGCGTCTGGCGCGGTCGAGCATGGAATCCCCTTGAGCCTGTTTTGAGGTCTTGTTGAGGTTGATTCGGGTCTCTGTGAGGTGAGGGCAATGCTAGCCTCAGTTCCAATCGTTGTACAGATGGAATTTAAATTCTATTGTCACTGTGTCATCCGCTATCAAAAACAACAACAGCAGGAGAACCGAGCATGTCAGGACTGGACCTTTCCACTTCATTCAGCGGCCGCTATTTCGTTGTCACTGGCAGTACTCAAGGCCTGGGCGCCGCCGTCGCGCGCACCCTGGCGCAACGGGGCGCAGCGGGCCTGGTGATCTGCGGCCGCAGCCGCGACAAGGGCGAAGAACAGGTGCGGCAGCTGGCCGAACTGGACTGCCAGGCGTTTTTCGTCGAGGCCGACATGGAGAACGTCGACGACTGCCGCCGCGTGGTGGCCGAGGCCAAAACTCGATTCGGCACGGTCCACGGTCTGGTCAACTGCGCGGGGATGTCGGACCGCGGCAGCATCATCGACACCTCGCCGGAGCTGTTCGACCGCATCTTTGCAGTCAACGTCAAGGCGCCGTTTTTCCTGATGCAGGAATGCATCAAGTTGATGATCGCCAACAAGGTCGAAGGCTCCATCGTCAGCATCCTCAGCGTCAGCGGTCACGGCGGTCAGTCGTTTCTCTCGGCGTATGCCGCCTCCAAAGGGGCGCTGGCGGTGCTGACCAGGAACGTCGCGTTCAGCACCTTGCGCAACCGCATCCGGGTCAACGGCTTGAACATCGGCTGGATGGATACGCCCCACGAAGACCAGATCCAGCGCCAGTACCACGGGGCCGACGACGGCTGGCTGGCTCGCGCCGAAGCCCAGGCGCCGTTCGGCCGTTTGCTCAAGCCGCAGGAAGTGGCCAATAGCGTGGCCTACCTGCTGTCGGACCAGTCGGGCATGACCACCGGCGCCGTGATCGACATGGAACAGGGCATCATGGGCTGCGGCGACGGCTCGACCCCGCGACCGGATGCGCCGCTGACCCTCGACGGCCTGGGTGGCCTGTGAGCCTGTTCGGCCGCGTCGATGACCTGGACCCCGACGCCTTTGCCCAGGTGTGCGAGCAAGAGGTTCATCTGGCCGACTATCCCTTCGCACAGGAAGTGGCCAGCCGCGTGGTGATCTACGCGGCCGACACCTTGCGCAACGCCATGCACAGCAACCGCCAGGCGCTGATGAGCGAACTGCATCGGCTGCTCAGCGATGGCCCCGGCGTGCTGGTGGTGCGTGGCGCCTACACCGACCACGGGGTGATCGACCGGCACAGCGAGGTGTTTCGCCAGATCATCGCCCAGGAGGCCGCGAAGGTGGTGCGTGCTGACCACTTCGCCAAGGCCGGGGCCAACCAGCGGATCTGGAATGCCTTGCAGAAGGCCGCCGAGCATTCGCCGGAATCGTTTATCGAGTACTACGCCAACCCGCTGTTGGGGCTGATCGCCGAGGCGTGGCTGGGGCCGTGTTTCCAGGCCACGGCGCAGGTCAACGTGGTGACGCCGGGCGGGCAGGCCCAGCAGCCCCATCGCGACTATCACCTGGGTTTTCAGACCGACGAGGTGGTGGCGCGCTACCCGCTGCCTTTGCATCGGCTGTCACAGAACCTGACCTTGCAGGGCGCCGTGGCTCATACCGACATGCCGCTGGAGACCGGTCCTACGCTGTTGCTGCCGTTTTCCCAGCACTATGAGCTTGGGTATCTGGCGTGGCGCGACCAGCGTTTCATCGATTACTTCGCCGGGCATGCGATTCAGTTGCCATTGAGCAAGGGTGATCTGTTGTTCTTCAACCCTGCGTTGTTCCATGCAGCGGGTACAAACCGCACGCCGGACCAGTACCGTATGGCCAACCTGCTGCAGATTTCAGCAGCGTTCGGCAAACCCATGGAGACGGTCAACCGCGAGCGGATGATGCTGGCGCTCTATCCGTGGCTGCGCAAGCGGGGGGCGCAGGGTGAAATGGACCCGGTCGAGGTGTCAGCGGTGATTGCCATGAGTGCTGATGGGTACTCGTTTCCAACCAATCTGGACACTGACCCACCGCTGCACGGCATGGCCCCGCAGACCGGGCAGCAGTTGATGGCGCAGGCGTTGGACGAGGGTTGGCCGGTCGAGCGGTTTGCCGAGGCGGTGGAGGCGATGCGGGTCAAGCGGTTGGCATAACGGGCGTCGGTCCTTCATCCCGTAGCAGCACGGCTTGCCGGCGGGAGCGGTGTGTCAGTGACGATAAGTGTGACTGACACACCGCTCCCGCCGGCAAGCCGCGCTGCTACGCCTTCGGCAGAATCAGTAGCCATTCAAATATTCTCAGGCGTCACGATCTGCAACGGCACCAGCACCCGATGCCGTTGCGGGTCGATTACCTTGACTCGCGGCAACTGCACCATCACCTCGATCAATTCCTTGGCGATCAGCCTGGGCTGGGAGTCGATCACCAGCGTCACCAGGCCTTTGCGCATGGCCTGGCGGGATTCCATCGTCGGCTCCTGCAGGATCACGCACAGTGGCGGGCGTTCGGGGCTTGCCGCCAGCGCGCTGATGACCCCTTCGACACCACCGCCGGCCACGTAGATACCGCGCAGGTCCGGGTGTCGCGCCAGCAGTTCCAGTGTGGCTTCCTCGGTGATCGCGCCGTTATCCAAGGTGATGATCGGCGCCAGCACGCGAAACTGCGGGGCCTTCTCCTCGAAGAAACTGCGCACCCCGGCTTCACGTTGCTCGTGCCCCAGAAAACGGTGTCCGCCGAGCATCACCGCCACCGAACCACCCGCTGGATGTGAGCCATGGGCGATCAGCCAGGCAGCCGTGCGGCCGACTTCATGGTTGTCGGTGCCAACGTAAGCGCCAGGATGCACGGTGGGCAACTCGGTCAGCAGCGACACCACCGGCACGCCGTTGAGCCGCACCTCTTCGATGGCCTGCAGAATCACCGGGTGCTCGAAACTGACCAGCGCCAGGCAATCGCATTTCTCGGCCAACTGGCGAATCTGCGCGGCAATGGACTGCGGCGAGCGGTCGTGAATCAGCTCCAGATGGCAGACGATATTCGCCGTGCGCGCCTCCCGTGCCTGGTCGAGGATGGCATCGCCCAAGGTCTTGTAGAACGTCTGGGAAGTGCCGAGCAGAAGAAAACCGAAGTGATAGGCCGGCTTCCTTTCGTTGATGCGTTGCGAGATCAGCCGCGCCGCGAAATAACCCACCGCTTCGGCGGCTTCATGAACTTTTTCCGCCGTTTCCGGATTGACCGGCGCCCTGGCATTGAGCACCCGGTCCACGGTCGCGACACTCAAGTTGGCGTACTGGGCAACGGTGGCGATCGTCGGGCGTTTCTTATTATTCATAGGGGCTCATTTTTATACGGCATGCCGCTGAAAAAGCAGTGCATGATAGAAAACTATCAAGGACAAACTGAGCTGGATGATAGCTTGAGAGAGAATACTTTCAAGCGCTTGTTGCAGAGCCCTTGCTCTCTATATTTTTGAATCAGCGAAGTGCGTGAACGACGCGGTTTCAATTATCTGGAGAACAATAAAAATGTCCCAAATACCCTACGATCCGGATCGCCCGAAAGACTACAGCCTGACCGGTGAACAGGCGCGCAAGGCCGAGGAGGCCGGGCTGGTGTCGGCGGTCTGGTATCAATGCCCGGTGCCGCGCAAACGCATGAAAGAACTCATGCAGCGCAGCGATGGCCGCGCCCTGCGTGATACCGCCCTGTGGCTCGGCGCCATGCTGGTCACCGGCATTGGCGGTTACCTCTTCTGGGGCAGCGCCGCCTGCGTGCCGTTTTTCCTGGTCTATGGCCTGCTGTACGGCACCGCCGCCAACTCGCGCTGGCACGAGACGGGCCACGGCACTGCCTTCAAGACCCGCTGGATGAACGATGCGGTCTATCAACTGGCGTGCTTCATGGTCATGTACGAGCCGCAGGTGTGGCGCTGGAGCCATGCCCGCCACCACACCGACACCATTATCGTCGGCCGTGACCCGGAAATCGTCGAGCCACGCCCGCCGCGCCTGAACATGATTGCCCTCAAGTTCCTGTCGCTGCCCCATGTCTACAACGCGTTCAAGTCGCTGTTCGTCCATGCCTCGGGACAGATGAGTGAAGAGGAGAAGGTGTTCGTCCCGGAATCGGAGTTTCCCAAGGTCTACCGCACCGCACGCATCTGGCTGGCCTTGCATGGGCTGGTGATTGGCGCGGCGCTGTACTTCAATTCCTGGCTGCCGCTGATGTATGTATTGCTGCCAACGATGTATGGCGGCTGGCTCAGTTACGCCTTCGGCCTGACCCAGCACGTGGGTCTGGCCGAGGATGAACTCGACCACCGTAAGAACTGCCGCACGATTTATATGAACCCGGTGTTCCGCTTCTTTTATTCGGACATGAACTATCACCTGGAACATCACATGTTTCCGATGGTGCCATATCACGCACTGGCCAAACTTCACGAGGAAATAAAAGCCGATTGCCCGCCGCCTTATAACAGCATCATCGACGCCTACCGGGAGATCATTCCGACGCTGCTCAAACAGCGCAAGGATCCGGGTTTTTATATTCGCAGGCCTGTGCGTGAAGTGACGCCGGACACCGCATCCTCCCCGCAGGAATCAGCCTTCAGCTGAAACCCCTTCGCCCTTCGAACAACAAGAGAGCACTGCCATGAGCAATCAGTGGGTAGAGGTGTGTCACGTCGACGATATCGATGAAGAAGACGTCATCCGTTTCGATCATCAGCAAAAAACCTACGCGGTGTACCGCTCGGCGGGGAGCGAATTCTTCGCCACCGACGGCTTGTGCACCCACGAGAAAATCCATCTGGCCGATGGCCTGGTAATGGACTTCGTTATCGAGTGCCCCAAACACAACGGCCGATTCGACTACCGCAACGGCAAGGCGCTGAACGCCCCGGCGTGCATCAACCTCAAGACCTATCCGGTCAAGGTCGAGGCGGGCAGGGTGCTCCTCGATATCCTGGCGCAGGGCCAGTCATGAGCCAGAATGCGATGGTCATTGTCGGCGCAGGCCATGCTGGTGGGCGCGCGGCGCTGACACTGCGCGAGGCCGGTTTTGCCGGGCGCATTATCCTGATCGGCGACGAGGTGCACCTGCCTTATGAAAGGCCGCCGCTGTCCAAGGCGCTGCTCAAGGGGGAGTCGACCCTTGAGGCGTGCAGCCTGTTCAGCGAAGCCGGTTTCATCGCCTCCGGCATCGAACATTTGAGCGGGGTGCGGGTGACCGGTATCGATGTGCGGGAGCAACGGCTGACGCTGGATAACGGCCAGCAGCTTGAGTACGGCAAATTGCTCCTGGCCATGGGCGGCCAGTCTCGCAGCCTTGATCTGGGGGGCCGCAGGTTCAGCAATGTGCATTACCTGCGCACGGTGGATGAGGCTGTGGGGCTGCGAGCCCGCCTCACGCCCGGGACTCGCTTGCTGGTGGTCGGCGGAGGGTTCATCGGGCTTGAAGTGGCCGCCACGGCTCGCGACCTGGGGTGTGCGGTAGCCGTGCTGGAAGCGGGCCCGCGACTCGCCGCACGGGCCCTGCCAGAACGCCTGTCGCAAACCTTGCTCAACCTGCACCGCGACCGGGGCGTGGTGGTGCATCTGGGTGCCCGGATCGAGAGCATTCAGGGCGAAGAGGCGCTGACAGCGGTGCAACTGGCAAGTGGCGAGTGCCTGCCCTGTGATGTGTTGCTGGTGGGGATCGGGATGCAGCCCAATCTGCAACTGGCGAAAGATGCGGGGCTGGAAACGGGCAGCGGCATTCGGGTCGACCGGTTCCTGCAGACCAGCGCCCCGGGCGTCTTTGCCGCGGGGGATGTCTGTGAGTTTCCCGATGGCGAGGGGCTGCTTCAGCGCCAGGAAACCTGGCGCAACGCCGAGACTCAGGGGCGGCTGGCGGCCTTGAACATGCTGGGGCACCAGCAGCCGATCAGCGGGGTGGCGGGCTTCTGGTCCGATCATTACGAGTTCGCTCTGCAGACCGTCGGCGCGCTTGAAGCGGGTGCGCAGGTGATCGCGCGGGAAGGGGGCGATGGCGGGTTCGTCTTGCTGTACCTCAACGCCCAGCAGCAACTGATGGGTGCCAGCGGCTGGGGTCGCGGCAACAGCGTGGCCAAGGACATCAAGCTCTGCGAGCGGCTGATCGAAAGCCAAGTGATGCTGCCGGTCACGCAACTGGCGGACGCGAACGTGTCACTTAAAGGACTGCTGCGAGGTGCCCATGTCTGACATCAAGCAACAGGAATTTGTGGTGTTTCAATCGATGTGGGCGATGCAGAACGAGCAAGGCGTTTTGCCAGGCCCTCTTGAAGCCCAGTTGACGCGCATCGCCGAAGCGGGTTTCGACGGCATCACCGATCACTTCTACGAGCCCGTCGCCGCACGGCTCCTTGCCGAATTGGCCAATGAACTGGGATTGCAGATCGAGGGCCAGTTGTTTCCCAAGACTGTGGACGATTTGCAGCCGGCGCTGGACATCGCCAGCCAGTGCGGTTGCCATCACCTGACGATCCAGGCAGACCTGCGGCCGCGCAACTTGAGTGAAGCGATCACGCTGGTCGATGGCTGGCTGCGGCTGGCCGAACAGGTGGATTTTCCGGTGCTGCTGGAAACCCATCGCTACCGCATCACCAACGACTTGCCGTTCACCCTCGACCTGCTCAGGGAGTTGCCGGAATTGAAGCTGCTGGCGGACTTGTCGCATTACGTGGTGGGCCGGGAAATCCCGTTGCAACCCGACGCACAGGATCAGCAGCAGATCGAAACCATCCTGCAGCACAGCTCAGGCTTTCATGGGCGCGTGGCCAGCTGCGAGCAGGTCCAGGTGCCGATCAGCTTTGAGCAACACAGGCCTTGGGTCGAGCTGTTCAGCCGCTGGTGGCGCTATGGGATCGACGATTGGCGCGAGCGTGCCGGCGCGAGCGCGAGCCTGTCGTTTACCTGCGAACTCGGCCCGCCGCCCTATGCGATCACCGACCGCTTCGGCCGGGACATCAGCGACCGGTGGCAAGAGTCGCTGATGCTCAAGGACTTGGCCCGGCGGTTATGGGCCGATGCGCCTTGACACGCGCATCCCTCAAGGATTGCAGGACAAACCTGTGGGAGCGGGCTTGCCCGCGAAGGCGTCGGACCTGACGCATCAATGGTGAATGACCCACCGTCTTCGTCCGAATGCGGCCCAGACCAAGCCCGCTCCCACAGATGAGTGTTGTGGGGGATCTTCGATACTGCCGATCCTTGGCACGGCCTATGCTGTTCCTGAGCCCAACCCAATCGCTGAAACAGCCCGGACCCTCAGGAGAGCCGCATGTACAAAGACTACCCCGCTGCGTATCAGGTCAGTAAAGGTGCAGCGTTACAGATCGACACAGCGTTCTACGACCGGATCCGCGACAACCAGGACCGCCGCACCCTGGTGGAGCACTTCGAAGTGCCGATTCGCACCGGTCGTGCGTGGAAGGTCAAGGCCGGTCAGGTGTTTCGTGTGACCACCCCGGTAGGCCCTCAAGTCGGCGATTTCAACGTATGGAACGCCAACGACCCGCGCGAGCGCATGTGGGCAGCGCGCACCCGGCAGCTGCAAGGCGCCCACGTCAGCACCCATGACCGGCTGTGGTCGAACCTGCCATTCCTGCGCCCCATGGTGACCATCACCGATGACAGCCTGGCCAGCTACGGCGTCGACGAACACGGCGGGCGTCTGCACGACCTGCTCGGCACCCGCTGCGATCCCTACGTGAACAAGATGCTCACCGGCGAAGATTTCCATCACCACTGCCACTCCAATCTCACCCGCGCTGTGCTGCCCCATGGGCTGACCGAATTCGACGTGCATGACGTGCTCAACATCTTTCAGTGCACAGGCCTGAACCACGACGACCTGTACTTCATGAAAGCCTGCCCGGCCCAGAAGGGCGACTACCTGGAGTTCTTCGCCGAAATCGACTTGCTGTGCGCGCTGTCCACCTGCCCGGGCGGGGACCTGTCGCTGCCGATGTGGGGCCCCGAGGCGCAGGATCCGTTGACGGTGTGCAGGCCGCTGGGCGTTGAAATCTACGACCTCGATCCGGCGTTGCTGCAAGGTTGGGAACAGCCCAAGCGTGCCGAGTACAACGGCTTGCACGGATTGGCGATCGCCAAGGCGGATTGGGAGAAGTAGCCAATACCTTCCCGACAACGCCAATCGTCGTAGCAGCCGGGCTTGCCCGCGGGAGCGGTGTGTCAGTGACGAAAAGTTTGACTGACACACCGCCCCCGCCGGCAAGCCGTGCTGCTACGGGTTTGGGGTTGTTCGCGAGGGCATGACCACCCTGATCCCTGGTAGGAGCGCGCTTGCCCGCGACCGCGGTTTGTCATTCAACAGCGAGGTGTCTGGCCTGACGCTATCGCGGGCAAGCACGCTCCTACAGCTTTCACCCAGAATGCGGATCGGACTTAGGCATCCCGCAACAAGTCATGGGCGTTGAGCAGGCTCCAGGCGATTTCCGGTCGCTTTTCCAGCCCTCGACGGATGGCGGCAGGGATGGCCTGGCGGGTCTTGCGGCACATGCCGGGCAGCTCGGCGATGTCGATGGCGATGCCGCGCATGCTGCGCACTTCATTGAAACCCGGGGCGATGGACAGGCGGATGCCCAGTTGCTCGTACATGCGCTTTTGCATGTGTTCGAGGTCGGTCAGGCTTGCGATGTTTTCCAGGCGTTCAAGCAGGCGCTTTTCTTCCTGGCGGGTCAGGCAGAGGATGCGCAGGTCTGTGCCTGCGGTTTCCAGCAGCCGTTCGCGCTCGCAAATGCAGGCGCCGGGCGGGCAGGGTGAGCGAATCGGCATCGAGGGCGTCATGGGCCGATCATAGCGAGGCCGGTGGGGGATTTACAGCGGCGTTTTGCAGGCGCGCCTCGGCCTTGACCGCCGCGCGGATTCCCTGAAGCAGCATCATGCACGCCGGGTTGTCGTTGTCCGAGCGCCACACCAAGTGCAGCTCGCTCTGCACTCCTTCGCCCAGATCCAGTTCGCGAAATACCACGTTCTTGAACACCACATTGGTCGCGCAGCGGGGTACCAGGGCCAGGCCCATGGCCGCATTGACCAGCGCCAGAATCGTCAGGGACGAGCCCAGCCATTGCACGTACTCCGGCGCCACCTGCGCCGAGCGGAACATGCCGGTCAGCAGTTCGTTGAACGGCGGGTAGGCTGAGTGCGAGTACATCAGGAAGGGCTGCTGATCCAGGTCTTCGACCCGCAGGTTTTGGGCATGCGCCAAAGGATGCGTGCTCGGCACCGCCAGCACAAAGGGCTCGCGCACCAACAGCTCGGTTTCATAACCGGACTGCAGCAGCGGCGCGCGGACGATGCCAAGGTCAACGCGGCGGGCGCGCAAGGCTTCGTGCTGGGAGGCGGTGTTCATCTCGCTCAGGGAAATTTTCACGTGGGGCTGGTTGAGCCGCGCCTCGGCGATCACCTTGGGCAGAAACTCATACACCGCGCTGCCGACGAAACTGATGTTCACCGAACCGATATCGCCCTGAGCAATGCGCTTGGCCGCCAGTGCCGCCTGTTGCGCACGATCCAGCAGGTTCTGCGCCTCGATGAAGAACGCCCGGCCGGCAGCGGTCAACGCCACGCTGCGCGTGCTGCGGGTGAACAACTCGACCCCCAGATGATGCTCCAGCAACTGGATCTGCCGGCTCAAGGGCGGCTGGGTCATGTTCAGGCGCTCGGCGGCGCGGCGAAAGTTCAGTTCCGTGGCCACCGTGGTGAAGCAGCGCAATTGGGCCAGTTCGAACATTGATATATTCCGGGTATCAATCAGCAGTCAATCTAGATTAGACGGGAACAATATCGGCGTCCATCATCGGCTCATCAGCAAAAAATCATCCCTAAAAAAACAATGAACGGGAGTCGCGCTTTTGAACAATCCCTCATCGTCCCTGGACGCCTCGGCGCTGGCCAGCGCTGCCGCGAAGGTCAAACGGCATGTGTTGCCGCTGTTCGTGGTCATGTTCATCGTCAACTACATCGACCGGGTCAATATCGGCTTCGTGCGCAGCCACATGGAAACCGACCTGGGCATCGGCGCGGCGGCCTACGGACTGGGTGCCGGCTTGTTCTTCGTCGGTTACGCGCTGTTCGAGGTGCCGTCGAACATGCTGCTGCAGCGCTTCGGCGCCCGCGCCTGGCTGACCCGCATCATGTTCACCTGGGGCGCGGCGGCGATGGCCATGGCGTTCGTGAAAGGCGAAACCAGCTTCTACATCCTGCGCTTCGTGCTGGGCGCGGCCGAGGCGGGGTTCTTTCCCGGCATCATCTATTACTTCACCCAATGGTTGCCCGCCAGTGAGCGCGGCAAGGCCATGGCGATCTTTCTCAGCGGCTCGGCCGTGGCGTCGGTGATCTCCGGGCCCGTGTCCGGCGCGTTGCTGGGCATCAGTGGGTTGAGCCTGCACGGCTGGCAATGGATGTTCCTGATCGAAGGCTTTGCCTCGATTGCCCTGTGCGGTTTCGTCTGGTTCTGGCTGCAGTCCCATCCCCGCGAAGCGAAGTGGCTCACGGAAGCGGAGAAGGGCGCACTGATCGCAGCCATCGACGCCGAGCAAAAGGCCCGCGAAGCGACGCAGGTGGTCAAACCGTCGATCTTCCGGCTGCTGGCTGACCGGCAGATCCTGCTGTTCTGCTTCATCTATTTCTCGGTGGCCTTGACCATCTACGGCGCGACCTTCTGGCTGCCCAGCATGATCAAGAAAATGGGCAGCATGAGCGACTTCCAGGTCGGGCTGTTCAACTCCATTCCGTGGATCATCTCCATTGTCGCCATGTACGGCTTCGCGGCGCTGGCCGCACGCTTCAAGCATCAGCAGGCCTGGGTGTCGCTGACTCTGGTCATCGCGGCGGGCGGGATGTTCATGTCCACCACCGGCGGGCCGGTGTTCGCTTTCGTTGCCATCTGTTTCGCGGCCATCGGCTTCAAGGCGGCCTCGGCGCTGTTCTGGCCTATTCCCCAGGGCTATCTGGATGCGCGCATCGCCGCGGCAGTGATCGCCCTCATCAATTCCATCGGCAACCTGGGCGGGTTCGTCGCGCCCGCTACCTTCGGTTTTCTGGAGCAGACCACAGGTTCCATCACCGGCGGGCTGTACGGCCTCGCGGCCACGTCCTTGCTGGCGGCGGTGGTGATCTTCTTTGCCCGCACCACGCCCCGCGTTGACCGGCACCTGCCGGGCGACATCGGCGCCACGCTGGCGGCCCCAGCGACGCTCAACCCCTCTTCAAGCCTCAAACCCTGATTGACCGGGAGAAGTCATTTGAAAATCACGCGTGTTACCGTCACCCCGATTGCCTTTCGTGACCCGCCGTTGCTCAACGCCAGCGGTATCCACGAGCCCTACGCGCTGCGCTCGATCGTCGAGGTGGAAAGCGACAACGGTTACATCGGCCTGGGCGAAAGCTACGGCGATGCCCCGGCGCTGGCGATCCAGCAGCAGGTCCAGAGCCAACTGATCGGCATGGATCCGTTCAACCTTGCCCAGCTCAAGGCGGTGGTCAAGGCCACTGTCGCGGCCCACAAACCGGCCAGTATTTCAGGGGCGGAACTGGCACCCGGCTCCCATGCCAGCAAGGCGGTGAGCAATGCCTATTCGGCGTTCGAGGTGGCCTTCCTCGACTTGCAGGCGCGCTCCATGAACCTGCCGCTGGTGGACCTGCTCGGTGGCGCGGTGCGCGACCAGGTGCCGTTCAGCGCCTACCTGTTCTTCAAGTACGCCACCCATGCCGGCTCGCCCTACGCGCCAGACAGCTGGGGCGAGGCCTTGAGCGAAGAGCAGATCGTCGCCCAGGCGCGGCGGATGATCGAGGCGTATGGTTTCAAGAGCATCAAGCTCAAGGCCGGGGCGCTGGAGCCCGAGCATGAGGTCTCGTGCATCAAGGCATTGAAGAAGGCGTTTCCTGGCTATCCGTTGCGCATCGACCCCAATGGCAACTGGTCGCTGGAAACCTCGATTCGCATGGCAGAGCTGCTGGGCGACGACTTGCAGTATTACGAGGACCCGACGCCGGGGCTCGATGGCATGGCCGAGTTGCACAAGCGCACCGGGCTTGCGCTGGCCACCAACATGGTCGTGACCGATTTCGACGAGTTCCGCCGCAGCGTCGCGCAGAACAGCGTGCAGATCGTCCTCGCCGACCACCATTACTGGGGCGGTCTGCGGGACACTCAGGCGCTGGCGAAGATGTGCGAAACCTTCGGGCTTGGGGTGTCGATGCATTCGAACTCGCATCTGGGCATCAGCCTCATGGCCATGGCCCACGTGGCCGCCGCGGTGCCGAACCTGGACTATGCCTGCGACACCCACTACCCGTGGCAGGAGCCGGACGAGGAGGTCATCAAGGGCGGCAAGCTGCCCATCGTCGACGGCTGCGTGAAGATCACCCGCGATCCGGGCCTTGGGCTGGAGCTGGACTACGACCAGTTGGGCAAACTCAACGACCAGTACCTGACCTGCGGAATCCGCTCACGCGACGACGTCAGGCAGATGCAGAAGTACAAGCCGGACTGGAAAGTGGTCAAGCCCAGGTATTGACCAAACCCCGTCCCGTAGGAGCGCGCTTGCCCGCGAAAGCGTCAGTCCAGCCATTTTGATGTCGAATGACACACCGCCGTCGCGGGCAAGCGCGCTCCTACAGGCTTCGGTCATCATTCGATGGGGTATGCGACGCCGATCCCGTAGGAGCGCGCTTGCCCGCGAAAGCGTCAGGCCAGACATCTTGATGTCGAATGACACACCGCCATCGCGGGCAAGCGCGCTCCTTCAGGCTTCGGTCATCATTCGATAGGGCATGCGACGCCGATCCCGTAGGAGCGCGCTTGCCCGCGAAAGCGTCAGGCCAGACACCTTGATGTCGCATGACACACCGCCATCGCGGGCAAGCGCGCTCCTACAAGCCGATGCCGCATGCACCCGTAGCAGTCCGGCTTGCCGGCGTGGCGCCCTCAGGATTGCCACGCCGGCGAGCCGGACTGCTACGATCGGTGTTTTTGCCTTGGCTGACGCATGTACCCTTTGATTTCCCTGGCCCGATCCTGCGATATCCCTGACATCCTGACCTTTGTCATGGGCGCGCGGGCCGGGATGTTTCCGATGCTCGACCCGGATGTGATGCCCGATGATCTGCAGCGCTTTGAGGACGTCTATCTGGCCCCGGACGCTGGCCGGTTTCTTACCGCTCGCCATGAAGGACGACTGGTGGGCGTCATCGGCTATCTGCCGTACGACGGGCGTTTCCCGCAGCTGGACTATTCAGGGCACAAGACGGTGGAGGTGGTGCGTCTGTTCATCGCCCCCGATTTCAGGCGCATGGGCCTGGCCGCTCGTCTGTTCGATGCCTTGAAAGCTGTCGCAGTGGAGCAGGGCGTCGAAGTGCTGTACCTGCACACCCATCCTTTCCTGCCGGGGGCGATCAGCTTCTGGCAGCGCCAGGGCTTTGCCATCGACGACATCGAAGATGACCCGATCTGGCACACCACCCATATGCACCGTTCAATCGGCGCGTGATGCAAAAGATCGAACGCTGTTCGTCGCCCGTCCTCCAACCCACAGACCCCTCGCGCTCTCGCTGGAGACACCATGATGATCCGCTCACGCAAAGCCTTGATCTCTCTGCTGTTTACCGCCGTTACGCTGGCACCTGCCGTGGCCCTGGCACAAACCGCTGACGCACCCGCGCTGATGATCGCCGCATCCGGGTTCGGTGCAGGCGGAGCAGGCGGAGCAACGGGCGGCGGATCGGCAGGCGGTGCAGCAACGGGCTCGGGGACTAACGCGACTGGCACCAATGGCACCAACGCCAACGGCACCAATGCAGCGAACACCAATGGCAGCAACAGCGGCAACACCAACGCAACCGGGACCAACGGCACCAACGCCAATGGCACCAACGCTGCGAACACCAACCGCAGCAACAGCAGTAACACCAACGCAACCGGCACCAACGGTACCAACGTCAATGGCACCAACGCTGCGAACACCAATGGCAGCAACAGCAGCAACACCAACGCCACCGGAACAAACGGCACCAACGCCAACGGCACCAACGCGACAAACAGCAACGGCAGCAACAGCCGCAACACCACCGCCCCAACGAATACCGGCACCAGCGACGCCCTGCAACAGCAGCGCCAGCAGAGCGGCCAGCAGATGATCATGGAGCGCAAGGGGCAGATTCAGGAAAGCAACTGACTGGCCCCGTAACATTTGGCATCAATCCCGCCACGCACAAACCGTCCAATCGCAGCACGTCCGTTCAATACCCCAATCCCTGTGCCCATCACTATGACTTCAATGCTCGTCAAGGGTGTTTACCGCCTTTGACGAGCCGTTCATGAATTCATGGGTATGCGATGAGCTATTCAACCTTCAACGACCGTTCACTGGACCTGGGGCTGTTGTTCCTGCGGGCCAGTGGGGCGCTGTTTCTGCTGTTCGTCCATGGGCTGCCCAAGCTGCTGGACTTCAACGCCCAACTGCAACTGATCGAAGACCCGTTCCACATGGGCGCCACCCTGACCCTGAGCATGGCGATTTTCGCCGAGGTCCTGTGCCCGCTGCTGATTCTGACCGGCGTACTGGCGCGTCTGGCGTGCCTGCCTATTCTCTTCCTGCTGTTGGTGGCCCTCGTAGTGGTGCACGGCGACTGGAGCGTTGAGCAGGGGCAGTTCGGTTGGTTGCTCATCATCATTTTCACCAGTGTGCTGATCGCCGGGCCTGGCCGCCTGGCGCTCGGCCATCGTTTTTCCGGAGCGCTTCGCTATGCCTGAATCCGCCATGTCCGCCGACGTCGCCGCGACCTCGAAACTGTCCCCTGACGAGATCGTCACGCTGGTGATCAAGCACCGGGTCAAGCAAGGGCAGGAGGCACAATACGAGGCCTGGTTGCGCCGCATCGTGGCCATTGCCGCCTCATATCCCGGGCATCTGGGCGTCGATGTCATTCGTGGCAAGGCCGACGGCCTGCACATGTTCACCTGCGTGCTGCGCTTCTGTTCGACGGACGCCATGCAGAGCTGGCTGGACTCGACCCAGCGCCGGGAACTGGTGGCCGAGGCCGCACCGATGCTGGCCGATGGCGACCTGACCGAGGTCAACCCGCACAACGAATTCTGGTTCGTGCCAGCCAGCGACACGCCACCGCCGCCACGCTGGAAACAGTCGGTGGTGACCTTTTTCGTGATCTGCCCGCTGACCCTGCTGATCCCGCTGCTGTGGGGCCCGGTGTTCCGCGCTTTCCCGCTGCTGGGCAACTACGTGATCAGCACCGCGCTGGTCACCATCACCATTGTCTTGCTGGTCGTCTACCTGCTGATGCCCCAGGCCACCAAGCTGTTCGCGTCCTGGCTCAATGCCGCGCCCAAGCCTGCGCCCGGTGCCGACCATGAAGGATAAGCACGACGATGACGCCCCAGGCAGCAGCGAGCGCCGCAGCTTCGTTGCCAAGGGCTCGTTGCTCGGTGCGGCCGCCGCGATTCTCACCTCAATGCCTGTCACCGGCTTTGCCGTCGGTGCTTCCAAATCTTCTGCCCAAGGAACTCCTATGAACGTCGATCTGATTCTATTCAACGGAAACTTTCATACGGTTGACCAGGAAAAACCCAAGGCCAGCGCCGTTGCCATCGCCGGCGGCAAGTTCGTGGCCGTGGGCACCGACGCCGAAATCATGGGCATGCGCAGCAGCGCCACCCAGGTCATCGACATGCACAAGCGCACGGTGATCCCGGGTCTGAACGACTCGCACCTGCACCTGATCCGCGGTGGCCTGAACTACAACCTGGAGCTGCGCTGGGAAGGCGTACCTTCGCTGGCCGACGGCCTGCGCATGCTCAAGGCCCAGGCCGATCGCACGCCGACCCCGCAATGGGTGCGCGTGGTGGGCGGCTGGAACGAATTCCAGTTCGCTGAAAAGCGCCTGCCGACCATCGAAGAGCTGAACCAGGCCGCGCCTGACACCCCGGTGTTCGTACTGCACCTTTACGACCGTGCATTGCTCAACCGCGCCGCGCTGCGCGTAGTGGGTTACACCCGCGATACGCCAAACCCGCCGGGCGGCGAGATTGTGCGCGACAGCAACGGCGAGCCGACCGGCATGCTGGTGGCGCGCCCGAACGCGATGATCCTTTACTCGACCCTGGCCAAAGGCCCGAAACTGCCGCTGGAATACCAGGTCAACTCGACGCGCCAGTTCATGCGCGAGTTGAACCGCCTGGGCCTGACGAGCGCCATCGACGCCGGGGGCGGTTTCCAGAACTACCCGGACGACTACGAAGTCATCACCCAGTTGGCCGAGGCCAAGCAGCTGACCGTGCGTATCGCCTACAACCTGTTCACCCAGAAGCCCAAAGAAGAGCTGGCGGACTTCAAGCACTGGACCAGCACCGTCAAGCTGCACCAGGGCGATGACTTCCTGCGTCACAACGGCGCGGGCGAGATGCTGACCTTCTCGGCGGCCGACTTCGAAGACTTCCTTGAACCGCGTCCCGACCTGCCAGCCGGCATGGAACAGGATCTTGAGCCGGTGGTGCGCCACCTGGTCGAACACCGCTGGCCGTTCCGCCTGCACGCTACCTATGACGAATCGATCTCGCGCATGCTGGACGTGTTCGAGAAGGTCAACCGCGACATTCCGTTCAACGGCATTCCGTGGTTCTTCGACCATTGCGAAACCATCACGCCGAAAAACATCGAGCGGGTGAAGGCCCTGGGTGGCGGTATCGCGATTCAGGACCGCATGGCGTTCCAGGGCGAATACTTCGTCGATCGCTACGGCAAGAACGCCGCTGAACATACGCCGCCGATCAAGCGCATGCTGGCCGAAGGCGTGCCGGTGGGTGCGGGTACCGACGCCACTCGCGTATCCAGCTACAACCCGTGGACTTCGCTGTACTGGATGGTCAGTGGCCGCACCGTGGGCGGCATGGAGCTGTACCCCGAAGGCCTGTCCCGCGAGACCGCACTGGAGCTGTTCACCCGTGGCAGCGCCTGGTTCTCCTCCGAGCAGGGCAAGAAGGGCCAGATCAAGGTCGGCCAACTGGCGGACGTGGTCGCGCTGTCCCAGGACTTCTTCAGCGTGCCGGAAGAGTCGATCAAGTGGATCGAGTCGGTGCTGACCATCGTCGACGGCAAGGTCGTCTATGGCACCAACGAGTTCGACCAACTGGCGCCGCCAAGCGTGCCGGTACTGCCGGACTGGTCGCCGGTGGCCATGGTGCCGGGTCACTGGCGTCAGGGCGCGCCGCTGGCCGCTGCGGTTCACCAGTGCAGCGGGCCGTGCGCCGTGCATGCCCATGGCCATGACAAGGCCCGCCAGTCGAAAGCCCCGGTCAGCGACTTCCAGGGTTTCTGGGGCGCCTTCGGCTGCTCCTGCTTCGCATTCTAAAGCGTCTCAACGCCTCGCCGGGCTTGCCTGGCGAAGCACCCGCCGACGCAGTCTGTTGGCATCGCACACACTGCAACCCCACTGATGGAGTCAATCATGACCGTTCCTTACAAGCGTCTGGATATCAACGATGCCGTCGTTCTGCTGGTCGACCACCAAACAGGTCTGATCTCGCTGGTGCAGGACTTCTCGCCCAACGAATTCAAGAACAACGTGTTGGCCCTGGCCGATTGCGCCAAGTTCTTCAAGTTGCCGACCATCCTGACCACCAGCTTCGAATCCGGCCCCAACGGCCCGCTGGTGCCTGAGCTCAAGGAAATGTTCCCGGACGCGCCGTACATTGCCCGTCCTGGCCAGATCAACGCCTGGGACAACGAAGATTTCGTCAAGGCGATCAAGGCGACCGGTCGCAAGCAGCTGATCATTGCTGGTGTGGTGACGGATGTCTGCGTGGCGTTCCCGACCCTGTGCGCGCTGGAAGAAGGCTTTGATGTGTTCGTGGTGACCGATGCTTCCGGCACCTTCAACGACGTGGTGCAGAAGGCGGCGTGGGCGCGTATGTCCGCAGCCGGTGCGCAACTGGTGAACTGGTTCGCCGTGGCCTGCGAGCTGCAGCGCGACTGGCGCAACGACATGGAAGGCCTGGCGAACCTGCTGTCCCAGCGCATCCCGAACTACCGCAACCTGATGAACAGCTACTCGGCGTTCAACAAGTAAACACCCCCCGTAGGAGCACGGCTTGCCCGCGACGGCGATCTCAAGTACGCCTCGCCGGCAAGCCGTGCTGCTACGGAATTTGGGTCCCCGCAATTCTGTGTTCGCCGCAAACCCTGTAGGAGCGCGCTTGCCCGCGACGGCGATCTCACGGACGCCCCCGCCGGCAAGCCGTGCTGCTACGGAATTTGGATCCCCGCAATTCTGTGTTCGCCGCAAACCCTGTAGGAGCGCGCTTGAACTGGCCTAATGATCCCGGACACCTCTTAAGGGCGATATGATTCGCCCAATTCAGGAGGTTCCATGCAAGAGCGAAA
>NZ_JBIVCV010000019.1:16107-118960 GCF_044746765.1 Pseudomonas sp. NPDC090203 | reverse complement strand
TTTCCCCATGTGAGAGTAGGTCATCGTCAAGATTAAATTCCAGAACCCCAATCGCTAACGCGGTTGGGGTTTTGTTTTTGCGCCTGGAAAAGTTTACAGCCCTGACGCCGCCCTGTAGGAGCGCGCTTGCCCGCGACTGCGCCAGGACAAACACCACTGCGCCGCCTGACCCACCGCCATCGCGAGCAAGCTCACTCCTACAGGCGATCGCGGCGCGTATCCCGTAGCAGTCCGGCTTGCCGGCGAGGCGATCTCAGGTCCGCCATCGTCCGAATCCGACCCCTGCCCCCTGTGGGAGCGGGCTCGCCCGCGAAAGCGTCATAACCGACACTGCTGCGCCGCCTGACTCACCGCCATCGCGGGCAAGCGCGCTCCTACAGGGTGGCGCATCCCGTAGCAGCACGGCTTGCCGGCGAGGCGATCTCAGGTCCGCCCTCGTCCGAATGCGGCCCCTGACCCCTGTAGGAGCGCGCTTGCCCGCGACTGCGCCAGGACAAACACCACCGCACCGCCTGACCCACCACCATCCCCGTAGCAGCATGGCTTGCCGGCGGGAGCGGTGTGTCAGTCACACATGTATCGCCTGATACGCCGCCCCCGCCGGCAAGCCGTGCTGCTACGGAGAGGTGTTGCCTCAGATAGCGTGTACAACGCCCACAAAAAAGCCCCGCATCGCTGCGGGGCTTTTTGCTACTGCCTGGATAAAGGCTTACTCAGCAGCTTCCTCTGCCACTTCAACCACCTTCACCTTAGGCACTTCATCGCGACGCTGGATGTACTTCCAGTCAGCCTCATCAATGTAAATACCCGCAGGCCCGCTGCCGCCCTCAAGGTCGATCGCCACATGCGCTGATACCTGAGGCTTGACGCTCGCCAGGATAGGCACGAAGCCCAACTGCAAGCTGGTCTCCAGCAAGGCAGCCTGGTTGCGTTCGTCGATGTCGGCCGCTTCGTCCAGGTAATAAGGCAGGCGCACACGACCGGCCTGTTCGCGGTCCATCAGGTGCAGCAACAAGTACATGTTGGTCAGCGCCTTGATGGTCATCGTGGTGCCGTTGGACGCCGCGCCATCGATGTCAGTATGGATAACCGGCTGGCTGTTGACCTTGGTGATCTCGAACGCCAACTCGAACAGGTCCTTGAGACCCAGCTGGTTGTGGTTCGCCGCCACCAGGCGCGCCAGGTATTCCTTGGCCTCTTCGTTCTTGTTGTCCTGCTCTGCGCTCTGGCTCAGATCGAACACCGACAGCGTTTCGCCTTCTTCGTACTGGCCGGCGCTGTGGATAATCTGATCGATGTGCTTGAGCGCTTCCTTGTTTGGAGCCAGCACGATACGGAAGCTTTCCAGGTTGGAAACCTGACGACGGTTGATCTCCCGGTTGAACAACGCCAGTTGGTGTTCAAGGCTGTCGTAGTCGCTGCGGATGTTGCGCAGGGTACGCGCGATATCGGTCACGGCCGCACGACGGGCCTTGCCCAGTGTCAGCGCTTCATCGGTGCGGTGAGCGTACGCGTTGATCAACAGCTGCAGGCGGCGCTCCATGTCGTCTTCGCTGTCGAACTTGGCAACACCCTTGAGGCGCACCTGCGCATACAGCGCCTCGATCTGGCCATCGCAGCGCAGCAGGCCCTGCCAGCTGTCCTGATAGTCATTGAGCAATGGCAGCAGGTTATCCAGCGAGTCGTCCACCGGCTCCATGAACGGGGTGCCAAATGGCAGATCCGCAGGCAGCAACTGACGGCGACGCAATGCGTCATCCAGTGTGCGCTGCTTGGATTCCAGATCTCCGATCTGGCGGCCCACCAGTTGCAGCTTGGCCGAGAGTTGCTGGACGCGTTCGGTGAAGGCATCGCTGGAACGTTTGAGTTCGTCCTGCGCCGCCTCCATCTGCGCCAGTTGCTCCAGCTTTTCGCCTTCCTCTGCACTCAGGGTCTGAGTACGGCGGAAGTCTTCCAGTGCCTTCTGCGCATCCAGCACCTGCTGGTACAGGGCTTCGGTCTGGGTCTTGCTGGCTGCGCGGTCTGCGGCAACGGCCTGCTGGGTTTTCAGTTGCTTGAGTTCTTTCTCGAGACGCTCTTTCTGGTCGCGCAACGCCGCACGGTCGGCCAGGGCCTGCAATGCAGGTGGCTCGATGTGCGACAGGTTGATCGACAGGCCCGGCACTTCGAAGCGCTCGCCCTTGAAGCCATCGAGAATCGCTTCCAGGGATTTGACCCACGCCTCGCCGTCATCCAGCGCAATGCCTTGCTCGCCCAGCGGCAGGCTGAACAGCGCGCTGTTGAACAGGCGCATCAGGCGCTCGACGTCCGGTTGCGAGAACTCTTCACGCAGACGGGCATAGCTGTTGTTGTCTGCGTGATCGAGCTGCTGCTTCACCGACTTCAGGCGTTTTTCCAGATCGCGCAAGCGCTCGTCCAGATCTTCGGCGCTGAACTGCCGGGACTGAGCCAGCGCGCCAGCCAGTTCGTCGTGGGCATCCTTGGCCGCGAGCAGTTGCTGTTCGAGAGTCTTGACGTTATCCACAAGCGCGAAGCGGTTTTTCAGCACTGCCAGTTCGCCAATCCAGCGCTGGATGTTGCTGATCTCGCGCTCAAGGCGCATCAGTTCCTGAGTGCCGCCGCGCTGATCGTTCTGCAGCGCGTCCTGCTCGCCACGGTAGTGCTCGGCCTGAATGACCAGCTCTTCCTTGCGCGCGTTGGAGTAGTCCTGCCAGGTGCCCAGCAGCGAATCGAGCAAGGGCGACAGGCGATGCAGCTTGCCGCGCAACACGTCGCGCTGTTTCACGCCGTTGGCCAAGGCCTCGACCAGCGGGCCGGCCAGCACCAGAGCGTTGTAGTCCTGCTCCATGCGTCGCACATCGCGGAAGGCTTCTTCGCACGCGGCGATGTAATCGACGCTACCGGAGCGCAGGCTGTGCTCGAACGCGTCGAGGAACAGTTGCTTGAGCTTGGCTGCAGTGATTTCACGCATGTGCAGCAGGTTGATGAACAAGGCGCGGAAGGTTTTCAGGCTCTGTTCACTGGTTGAGCGCAGCGGGATCAGCGTCAGGTCCAGCGGGATCGACGTGTGACCGCCCACCAGCAAGCGACGCAGTTCATCGGGCTTGAGCTCATAGGCTTTCAGGCCCTGGCTTTCCAGATTGGTGAACAGCTCTTTCTGCCGCAGGCAGGTGTCGTTCTTCTGGTAATGCGCCAGGTCCAGCTTGCCCGCGTAGGCAAAGAACTGGTGACCGAAGCCGCCGCCCGGGCCGCGACCGACCACGCCGATGACGTGCGGGCCGTGGGGCAGGGACACTTCGACCAGGATGTAGCTGGTGTCCGACGCGAAGTAGAAGCGGCGCGACTGATCCAGGCTGTACTTGCCGAAGGACATGTCCGACATGCGCGCCAGAATCGGGAATTGCAGCGCGTTGATCGACGCACTCTTGCCCAGGTTGTTCGCGCCGTACACCGACAACGGGTGTTCCAGCGGAAACAGCCCGAGGCTGTAACCGGCTGTGTTCAGCAGGGCGAAGCGGCGGATGCCGTAGCGTTCCTGGCTCATGCGTCAAGCTCCTGTTCTTCGGCGATCGCGCGGGCCAGGGCCTGCTCTTCGGTTTCTTCTGATTCGTCAAACTCTGCCAGATCCAGCGGGTCGTCGGTCTGCAGGAGCTTTTCGTCGCTGTCGTCATCGATCAATACAGGCGTCGGCAGCGGCAGGTCGCTGTGCAGGCTGGCCGCCAGGTCGCGGTCCTGCTGGACCGAGAGGCAGACGTCGAGGAAACGGTGCATCGGCGGCAGGAAGCGATAGATCCCTACTTCTTCTGCGGCGAAACCCAGCTGGGTCATGCGCCGCATGATCTTCTCTTCCAGCTCGTCCTGGGTTTGCACTTCGGCCTGCAGGAACAGGTCGCGGTACTTTTCCAGCAGCGAAGGCAGCTCGTCACGGCCAAGGCTGCCGCCATCGAGCACGGCCACCGGGTCACGGCCCTGGTCAGCCAGGTGTTCAACGAGGATGAAGGTGAAGAGGGCCAGGCGCTGGGCGGTCTTGTTGACCTGCGCGGCGGCAAGGTCCGGCACGAAGTAGTAGAAGCCGCGGGTGTCGCAGACCAGCTCGAAGCCCAGCGCCTTGAACAGCGTGCGGTACTGGTCCTGCGCGTTCGACAGTTGGGCGTACAGCTCCGGGTCGCGGCGGCTGATGTGGTAGCCCTTGAACAGCTCGCGAAAGATCGGCGCCAGCTGGGACATTTCAGATAGATCAAGATGCATGGGCGGTGCCCTCGGAATTCTCTGGGGTGGCGTCTTTGCTCGAGAGCAGGGCGAAGGAGCGCAGGCTGACGCGGTGCTCCTGGGTCAGGTACTCGCGGCGTTCCAGACGCTCGCGCTTGAAGCGTTTTTCCCGCGACAGGCGCGAGAACCAATACAGCAATTCGTCGGTGGCGCCGGTCGGCTCCTGTTCCAGCAGCCAGACCATCAGGTCCGGCATCGGCAGGGCTTCTTCGCAACGCTCGACCATTTCCTTGACCGTGCGCGGCGCCCTTGGCGGCTCGCCCTTGCGGGTCAGGCTGGCCTTGGGGAAGCGCGCCGGTTTCGGCTCGAAACGGGCCAGGGCATAGACGTAGGCTTCAACCTGGTTCGCGCTGCCCAGGAAGGTGCTTTGCGGACGGGTGAACATCGGCATGGCGGCCTGCGGCACGGCGTCGATGCCCTTGCGGCGAATGGCCGACAGGGCCAGCGCGGCGCCACGGGTCACGGCGTTGTGGCGGCGGGCTTCTTCGCGCAGCGGCAACAGCAGCTCGCGGGCGTGGCGCAGGGTCAGCTGTGCGCTGGTCTGCATTTCGAGGATGCGCGCGTGGGTGCGCAGCAGCATGTCATCGTCAACCAGATGGCCCAGGCGCTGCTGATCGCTGAGCATGCGCAGCAGCACGTTCTCGACCTTGCGCACGCCCTGTTCGAACGCACCGTCGGCATTCACCAACTGGATCATCGGCTCGACGTATTCATCCCAGGTCGCCAGGACTTCGGCGTAGCGCTGGCGCAGCGGGATCTGCCGGTCGCTGGTCTTGGCGCGTTCGGCCACAGACACCAGTGCCTGTTCGTCGTTGGCGAGTTTTTTCAGCACGTCACGCACGCGCATGTCGAGCAGGCGCAGCTGACGGGCGAGGTCGTTGGCGTCGCGGGCTTCGAAGGCTTCCTGGATGTAACCGGCCAGCCGCTCCAGATGGCGCAGGTAGGCTTCGATCTCCAGGCACAGGCCCAGGCGGTGCTCGCGACGCAGATAGGACAGGAAGTCGTGGATCTGCGCGTTCAGCTCGAAACGGTTCGGGCTCTTCGCCACGGGCACCAGAATATCGAGGCGAATCCACACGTCCAGCAGGTTGGTGATGTCCTGCGGCGTGCTTTCCAGTTGCTGGGCGGCCAGCTGCACGCGCAGCTCGCTCAGGCTCAGTGTGCCCTGGTCGAAATGCTCGCACAGTGGCTCAAGGAGCGCCCAGTGTTCGGCAAGGGCGCGCAGGACGCGCTTAGGTTCGATCATCGGATGGCCGCTGGTTGGCAAATAAAAGCGGCAATTGTACTGCATCGCAGGGGTTGGTTTTCACCCTCAGTCGATCAACTGCGGCGTGATCGGCCGAAGGTCTGTAGAATCCCGGTCCTGACTTTATCCACAGGTGGCTGTCCCGTGCTCAACGAGCCTAGACGTCGCGCCTTTCTGACCGCCATGCAGGTGGTCAGCTGGCTGCCACGCACCGAACTTCCCTTTGCCGCGCCTTCGCGTCCGGAGCTTCTCGCGCCATTGCCGGTGTTCGAGGACGAGGTAACGCAGCCTGCGCCTGCCGCTGTCGAACGCCAGCAGCCTGGCGATGCCGTGGCTGCGAATCCTGCGCCTGCTGCGCGGACGATCGAACGCCCGAAGATCGAGGTGCCACGCCCTTCGTCCGCTGCCAAGCCTGCGGTCAAGACGGCCGAGCCGGAAGAGGCGGCAGTGGTGGCCAAGGCGCCAGTCGTTCCGCCGCCGCGTTTTTCCCTGCAATTGCTGCGTGCTGGGAGTTGCCTGTTGCTGGTCGAGCTGGCCACGGGTGAGCCTTTCCAGAGTCGCGATCCCTCCTATCTGTTGCTCAAGGACATGCTGCGCGCCGCCGGTCTGCCTGACAGTCCACAGATCATTGGTGAGCCCGTGCGTTGGCCGCTGCTGGTGCGTGGACAGATGGATCAGGGGCCGGAAGCGGCTAGGGATTTCGTTCAGGGTTTTCTCTACGCTCGCATTGAAGAAGAGCCCTGCACCTGCCTGTGGCTGATCGGACTGCCGGCCGTGCGTTTTGCTGGTGAGGCTGACGCCGAGTCCTACAATCTAGAATTCCAGGTCGAAGGCCTGGGTTCGGCCTGGGCGCTGCCGGGTCTTGAACTGTTGATGGACGAGCCTCAGCGCAAGGCCGACGTTTGGCGTGCCATGCGTCAACTGATGGCACGTTGGAAGACCGTGAATGAGTGATGCCGTAACGTTTCGCCGCATGACCGAAGCAGACCTGGATGCGGTGCTTAAGATTGAATACGCAGCGTTCAGCCATCCCTGGACCCGCGGTATTTTTCTGGATGGCCTGAAATCCTACGAAATCTGGTTGATGTTCGAGGGCAATCAGCAGGTCGGGCATGGCGTGATCAACGTCATCATCGACGAGGCGCATTTGCTCAACATCACGGTCAAGCCAGAGAGCCAGGGCCGTGGGTTGGGCCTGTTGCTGCTGGATAAACTGATGAAGCGCGCCTACGAGATCAACGGCCGCGAGTGCTTCCTGGAGCTGCGCGCGAGCAACCAGTCGGCGTATCGTTTGTACGAGCGCTATGGCTTCAACGAAGTGGGCCGCCGCCGCGATTACTACCCGGCAGTCGGCGGGCGTGAGGACGCGCTGGTCATGGCCTGCACGCTGGTTGAATAACCCGTAGCAGCCCGGCCGGGCGGCGCTCCGCTTGTCGGCGGGGGCGAATTTGAGGACGCCCCCGCGGGCAAGCCCGGCTCCTACAAGGGCGGGTTGCGACGCTCCTGTAGCAGCACGGCTTGCCGGCGGGGGCGATCTTGAGGACGCCTCGCGGGCAAGCCCGGCTGCTACGAGAGCTAGACGCCGGGCTTGCCGTCCAGCGGGTCGAGGATGGCCATCTCTTCTTCATCCAGGCCGTCGCCGCCGCCGATGTCATCTTCATCGACGATACTCAGATCAAAGTCTGCCGGGCCGCCTTCTCCGGCTTCACGGGCCGAGCGCGCGCCGTCTTCGGGGATCAGGTTTTCAGGGCTCATGTCGTCGTCGGTGGGATTGTGATCGTCCGTAGACGCCCCGGTCATCCCTGCTTCACGCACGCGTTCTTCGGGAATGTAGTTTTCCAGCTCGTCGGCAGGAATCGTGTCACCGATGCGACCACTGGGCTCGTTGTTGTCATTGAAGTTGAGTTCTTCCATCGAGCCCATGCGGTCTTCGTTATCATCGATGGGTTCGGGCTGGGTGGCACCGAAAGGGCGGCGTGAATCGTTCATGACAAATCCTCAAAGTGAGCGGTCTCAATGGGTGGACCGGGTGCTGTAATGAAGATTCCCTCTGTTTGCCCACCGGTCGTGGCAAATGGACGTGACCGGCGATAACGGGCACAAGTCATAGCTGAGCATCATCTTCGAGGCATCAACGCATGAACGAATTACAAGATCTGATCGATAATAATGAACGTTGGGCTGCCGCTATCAAGGAAGAGGACCCTGGGTTCTTCGCCAAACTGGCTCGTCAGCAGACCCCGGAATACCTCTGGATCGGTTGTTCGGACGCCCGTGTCCCGGCCAATGAAATCGTCGGCATGCTGCCGGGCGACCTGTTCGTCCATCGCAACGTCGCCAATGTGGTGCTGCACACTGACCTTAACTGTCTGTCGGTGATCCAGTACGCGGTCGATGTACTCAAGGTCAAACACATCCTGGTCACCGGCCACTATGGCTGCGGCGGCGTACGTGCCTCGATGCAGGATCGCCAGTTCGGCCTGATCGACGGCTGGCTGCGTACCATTCGCGACCTGTATTACGAGAATCGCCAGGCGCTGGCCACGCTGCCGACCGAAGAAGAACGCGTCGACCGCATGTGCGAGCTGAACGTGATTCAGCAGGTGGCCAACGTCGCCCATACCAGCATCGTTCAGAACGCCTGGCATCGCGGGCAGAAGCTGTCGGTGCACGGGTGCATCTACGGCATCAAGGACGGCCGCTGGAAGAGTCTCGACACCACCATCAGCGGTTTCGAGCAGTTGCCCCCACAATACCGCCTGCGCCCGCTGGGCGAATAACCGCCCCTGTAGGAGCGCGCTTGCCCGCGACGGCGATCTCAAGATCGCCCGCGCCGGCAAGCCGTGTTGCGACAGGCGCCGTTACGCAGCCGGCTGGCGGGTCATCTGCGGCAACGGCTTGCGCAGTTGATCCAGCTGCCGACCCACCGACCCGGTCCGGCATTTTGCCGCCGCCTGGTCTGGGGTGAGCTTCCTCACCGAAGTGTAGAACAGCTTGCAGGTCTGGACCTTGTCCGTGACTTGCCATTGGGTTGTGCACTTTTTGAGCAATGCGGCCCCGTCGCTTTCAGGCTTCTGCCCCATGCCAGCCTGCCAGCACGCGGCGCTCAAATCCTGCCCCATCACCTTCAAGCCAGCCTCATCCGCCTTGGTCTGATCGCCCCCGTAGTTGCTCTTGTCCGCCGCATACCAGATATAGCTCGGGTGGTTGGAGCCGATCACCGATACCTTCTGCCCAGCCGCCGGGCTGATGGTCGCCAGGCCCAAAACGGGCACCTCGACCTTGTACTGTTCCTTGATCCAGCTACGCACCGGCGCACCAAAGGCCACCATGGGCAGCGAGGTGCCTGTCGAACTCTGGCTGACCTGCTTGACCATCGTGGTCTGGTAATCGTTGAAGTAGCCGTACACGCCTTCCAGATCCTTGCCGGCGTTGGAAGGTGCGGCAATCGGGGCGATGTCGATGATGGTCTGGAACGCGGGCGTCTGGTCGGCGGGAATGCCGTTGTCGGTCAACAGCGCCGCCCACCGGTCGCTGGTGGCCGAGCGCAGGTAATCCTGGGCCTGAGTCAGTGAGTAATCCGGCGGGAAATGCAGCAGTTCGACGCTCTTGCGATTTTCCAGTGCCATGCCCAGCGGCAGGAACAGGTACCAGTTGTAGGCGAACTTGCCATCGGCATTGAGCTTCCGCGCACCGGAGTACGCGAGGTCCCCCGCGTCCAGCAGGCTGGTCAGCGGCTTGTCGTAGCCGTCGGGAACGCCAGTGATCGTCGCGTGAAGCTGGTCGTTGTCATTGACCACGCGCACCTGGGCGCTGCTGTAACCGTCGCGCTGGACGCTTTGCTTGAGGTAGTGCTCGACGGTCTGCTCCAGCGTCCAGTCGCGAAAGCAGATCACGTTGCAGTTGTTGGGGTAGGCGAAGAGGCGGGTGACGCGTTCCTTGCTGCCCAGCTTGACGTCGACGTCAGCGTGGGCGGTGAGGGTCAGGGTGAGCGCAGTCAGGGCGACGCTCAGTGCAGCGGTTTTCTTCATGCTCATGTCCTTGTTGTTGTCGGCACCCGATCGGGTGCGTCTCAATAATGAAACACAAGGGACATGACCGAAAATGGCCCGGCAACATAAAACCGCATTTCTGTAGGAGCGCGCTTGCCCGCGAAGGCGGTGTGTCAGCTACTTCAGTTGGTACAGGCACACTGCAATCGCGGGCAAGCGCGCTCCTACAGGGGGTTAGAGCACAAACCTCTGCACCATCGAGTTCAGATCCGTGGCCAGCATCGCCAGGGCGTTACTGGCCACGGTGGTCTGCTGCGCACCGGAGGCCGACTGGGTCGACAGGTCGCGAATGCTGCTCAGGTTGCGGTCCACCTCGTTGGCGACCTGAGCTTGTTGCTCGGCGGCACTGGCGATCAGCATGTTGCGGTCGCTGATGGTCGAGGTCGAGCTGATGATGACCGTCAGCGCCTGGCTGGTGGCGGCTGCCTGCTCCAGGGTCATGCTCGCCTGGGAGGCGGTGACCCGCAGCGTTTCAGCGGTCTCCTGGGTGCTCTTCTGCACATCGTTGATCAGGCTTTCGATCTCGGTGGTCGATGCGCTGGTACGCTGTGCCAGCGAGCGCACCTCATCGGCCACCACGGCGAATCCGCGACCCGCCTCGCCAGCCCGCGCCGCCTCGATGGCCGCGTTGAGGGCCAGCAGGTTGGTCTGGTTGGCAATGGCGCGAATCACTTCCAGAATCTTGCTGATGCTCAACGTCCGCTCGGCCAGCCCATCGGCCTGGTGCGAGGAATCCAGCACGTTGTCGGTCAGTTCCTTGATCGAGTCGATGGTGCCGGTCAGGCGCAGACGACCCTCGGCGGCGGCCTCGTTCGACGCCTTCGATTCGGTGGACGTGTTGCTGGCGTTGTCCGCCACTTCCACCGCCGCCTGGCTCATCTGATTCACGGCCACCGCTGCTTGCTCGATTTCATCGTTCTGCATCTGCAGGTTTTTCGCGCTGGCCTCGGCAATCGCACCCATTTCCTGGACCGACTGGCTCAACTGGCTGGCAGCGGCATAGATCTGATCGATGGTGCCGTGCAGGTTGCCGCGCATCTGGCCCAGCATCTTCAACAGCTGCGCGGTTTCATCGCGGCCTTCGGGAATCGGCTGCGGGCTCAGGTCGCCTTCGGCAATGGTGCTGGCGATCTGCAGCGACTGACGCAACGGACGAATAATGCTCACACTCAAGCGCCAGGCCAGCAGCAAGGTCAGCACCAGGGCTACGACGATGGCGCTGACCGCGATGATGCGCGTCTGCTGGAACCGGCTGCCGGCCCCGTCCACGGCGGCGGCGGCGCTTTGTTTGTTGAGTTCGCGCAGCAACTGCACCTGCATGTCCATAAGGTCGCCCTGCAGACTCAGCGTGGTGTTGAGCAACATGCGTGCATCGTTAAGTTTGTTTTGCTCGATCAAAGCGATTTCGTCGTGCAGCCCCGGCATGAACGCTTTGTAGGCGTCCTGCAGGGCCTTGATCGAGTCGCGCTCGGTGCTGTCGGTGGAGTGGGCGAGGTAGTCGCTGAAGCCTTTTTCGACTTCGTTTTTCAGCTGCTCGACGTTGATCTTGCTGGTAACCACGGCGCTGGGGTCATCGGCGTTGGCGATCAGGCGGGCGCTTTCGCCACGCAGCTTGATCAGGTCAATGGCGATGGCGTCGGCCATGGCGATACTGGGCATCGCCCCGCTCTCGACCGCTTCACCCTGGGCACGAATGCTCTGCATCTGCAGCAGGCTGAACACCCCAAGGGCGACCAACAGAAGTGCCGTCACCCCGAAACACAGCACCAGACGCTGGGCAATCCGGAAGCGCCGCAGAAACGCGGGCTTTGACGAAGGACGGAACAATCCACGCAATAACCTTTTCACAGCCACCAATCCCCAGTGAGGAATACATCGGAGACCCCGTTATAGAGAGGTTCCATGATGTCTTTGTGACATCGGGCGAGAAATGTTGCAGATTTGTTGTAATTTGACGGCAGGGCGATGAACGGTACTTCATCACCCCGTTTGAGCCTCTGGTTCAGTCTTTTCAGCGGAGGTCGTCAGATAAGTCTGAAGCTGCGTTTAACGTCTTGATGGATTATTTTCTGTACATACAATAATTTGATGCAGATAATCTTCGACATTGCCAAGCGCGACAAAACCTTGAATGAGCGAGGTCTCGATTTCGCTGATGCGAGTCTTGTATTCGCAGGTCCGCACCTATCCGCCGAAGATGATCGGCAAGAGTACGGAGAGTGTCGGTTTATCACGATAGGACTGTTGTCAGGGCGAATGATCGTCCTCGTCTGGACACCGCGCGGCGCGGCTCGCCGCATCATTTCCATGAGGAAGGCCAATGAGCGCGAACAAAAACTCTACGGACACCGCCTGGGTTGATCCGGATGATGCTCCTGAACTGACGGAAGACTTTTTTGAACGGGCCGATGAGTTCGTCGGTGAGCGGTTGGTCAGGCGTGGTCGCCCCAAAGCTCAGATCGTTCGTGAGCGGATCACGATTCGGCTGGAGCCTGAAGTCGTTCAGCAATTCAAGGCTTCGGGTCCCGGTTGGCAGACGCGAATGAATGCTGCGCTTGTCGACTGGCTCAAGACTCACACCCCATCTGAAATATCGGTTTAACAGGACACGCGAGCACGGGGGGGCTCTTCTTCAGCCTCCAATCTCCTCCATGAACTCGCGCAAGAACCGCTTCGCCCGCTCATGCCTGACCTGTGCCATTTCGCGGCCGGTTCGGGTCTGAAAGCCTTGGGCCAGGGTGAAGATCTTGGTGGTGAAGTGATCGACGGCAAAGCGTTTGTCGTCCAGTTCGCGGCGCAGGGATTGTGGGTCGGCGGGGTCGTAGAGGTGGCTGCCCATGCGGCCTGAGACGTAGAACAGCCGGGCGACGCCGACCATGCCGATGGCGTCGAGGCGGTCGGCGTCCTGGAGGATTTTCGCTTCAAGGGTGGTGGGCGTGATGTTTGCGGAGTAGCTGTGGGCTTCGATGGCGTGGGCCACGGCCTGGGTGCGTTCTTCGTCCCAACCCATTTCGGCCAGTAATTCGCTGGCCTTGGCGGCGGCCAGGCGCGAGGCGCTGGCTCGGAATGGGGAGTTCTTTTCCACGGCGACGCAGTCGTGCAGCAGCGTGGCGGCCAGCAGGATCTGGTGGTCGCCGCCTTCCTTGTCGCGGATAGCGCAGACATTGCTCCACACCCGATGCAGGTGCGAAACGTCGTGGGAGCCATCGGCGCGTTCGGCCACAGTGTGCGGGATAAGCCGGTTGGCCAGGTCTTGAAACGGCGCGAAGCAAAGGGCAGTCATCGAGGCTCCTTTCAGGACAGGGGGCGCAGACAATGCACGAGTCGCGGCAGCTTACAGGATTGACCCGCAACCGCGCCCGAAGGTCCTTACGGCCTGAGCGGCAGCGCAGTCTTGTAGCGCACCTGCTTGAGCGAAAGGCTGGAGCGGATTTTTTCCACTTCCGGCATCGGCGACAGGCGTTCGATGATGAAGTGTTCCAGCGCCTGCATGTCGGCCATCACCACGCGCAGCAGGTAATCCGCATCGCCCGTCATCAGGTAGCACTCCATCACCTCTTCACATTCACACACGCGGCGCTCGAAATTCTGCAGCGCTTCGCGGCTCTGTTCCTTGAGGCTGATGGAAATGAACACGTTCAGGCGCAGGCCCAGGTGTTCCGGTGCGAGCAGGGCGACGTATTCGCGGATGCAGCCGCTGGCTTCCAGTGCCTTGACCCGCGCCAGGCATGGCGAGGGCGAAAGGTGCACGCGTCTGGCCAGTTCGACGTTGGACAGGCTGCTGTCGCGTTGCAGTTCTCGAAGGATTTTCAGGTCAATGCTGTCGAAGTTCATCGTGCTTCAATCTGCCATTTATTAAGTTTTTTATGCTGACGATCATGCTCGTGGCCCTGCAGATCGGTCATTAAATCTGCAGGCACGAGCATAGACTTTTCCTTATTCAACGGGAGGTGTCTATGAGCCATTTCGATTCGGCGGCCAGTGTGCGCAGCCATGACGATCAATTGGAGATGAACGAGTGGCGAGATGCCCTGATGTCAGTGCTGGACAATGCCGGTGCCGAGCGCGCGCGTGAAATCCTCGACATGCTGGCCAGCCTGGCCCGCGAACCCGGCATCGGCTGGCAACCGTCCCATGGCACGCCCTACATCAACACCATCGGTGTCGACCAGCAGCCGATGTTTCCCGGAGACCTGGCCATCGAAGAGCGCCTGGCCTCGCTGATGCGCTGGAACGCGCTGGCGATGGTGGTGCGCGCCAACCAGGCTTATGGCGAACTGGGCGGGCATATCGCCAGCTACGCCAGCGCCGCTGACCTGTTCGAGGTGGGCTTCAATCATTTTTTCCGCGCCCGCAATTCGGATCAGGGTGGTGACCTGGTGTTCTATCAGCCCCATTCGGCGCCGGGCATTTATGCGCGGGCGTTTCTCGAAGGGCGTTTGAGCGAAGAGGATCTGGCGCACTATCGTCAGGAAATCGGAGGTCCGCGCGTAGGAGCCCGTGGGCTGTCGAGTTATCCACATCCTTGGCTCATGCAGGATTTCTGGCAGTTTCCCACAGGCTCCATGGGCATCGGCCCGATCAGCTCGATTTATCAGGCGCGGTTCATGCGTTACCTGCAGCATCGCGGGCTGCAGAGCACCGCCACCCGCCATGTGTGGGGTGTGTTCGGCGATGGCGAGATGGATGAGCCGGAGAGCATGTCGGCGCTGACCCTGGCCGCGCGGGAAGGGCTCGACAACCTGACCTGGGTCGTCAACTGCAACCTTCAGCGGCTCGACGGGCCGGTGCGTGGCAATGGCCGGATCATCGATGAGCTGGAAGCGCTGTTCAGTGGCGCCGGCTGGAACGTGATCAAGCTGGTCTGGGGTTCTGACTGGGACCCGTTGTTCGCCCGGGATGCGGACGGCTCGCTGGTCCGGGCGCTGTCGCAGACCGTCGACGGCCAGTTCCAGACCTTCGCGGCAAAAGACGGCAGCTACAATCGCGAGCACTTTTTCGGGCAGAACGATGCCTTGAAGAAACTCGCCGAAGGCCTGACCGACGAGCAGATCGACCGCCTCAAGCGCGGCGGCCACGACCTGGTGAAAATCTTCGCGGCGTACAAGGCGGCGAGTGAGCACAAAGGCCGGCCAACGGTGATTCTGGCCCAGACCAAAAAGGGTTTCGGCATGGGCGAGGCGGGGCAGGGCAAGATGACCACCCACCAGCAGAAGAAGCTGGACCGCGAGGCGCTCATCAACTTTCGTAACCGTTTTCATCTGCCACTGACAGATGAGCAGACAGAAAACCTGAGCTTCCTCAAGCCCCAAGCGAACAGCGCGGAAATGCGCTACCTGCAGCAGCGGCGCCAGGCGCTGGGCGGCTCCGTGCCGAGTCGTTGCAGTGTGGCAGAACCTGTCGCCGTGCCGCCTCGCGAGGGCTACGCAAGCTTCGCCACCCAGGCGGACGGCAAGGAAATGTCGACCACCATGGCCTTCGTGCGGCTGCTCGGCAACCTGCTCAAGGACAAGCAACTCGGCCCGCGGGTGGTGCCCATCGTCGCGGATGAGGCGCGCACCTTCGGCATGGCCAACCTGTTCAAGCAGATCGGCATCTACTCCAGTGTCGGCCAGCGCTATGAGCCCGAAGACATCGGTTCGATCCTCAGCTATCGCGAAGCCACCAACGGCCAAATTCTGGAAGAGGGCATCAGCGAAGCGGGGGCAATCAGTTCATGGGTGGCGGCGGCAACCAGTTACTCGGCCCATGGCCTGCGCATGTTGCCGTTCTACATTTACTACTCGATGTTTGGTTTCCAGCGTGTCGGCGATCTGATCTGGGCTGCGGCCGACCAGCGTGCCCGCGGGTTTCTGCTGGGCGCAACGGCTGGCCGCACCACTTTGGGTGGCGAGGGGTTGCAGCATCAGGACGGTGCAAGTCATCTGATCGCATCGACCGTGCCCAATTGCCGGGCCTACGATCCGGCGTTTGCCGGTGAGCTTGCGGTGATCCTCGACCACGGCATGCGGGAGATGCTGGAGCGGGATGTCGATGAGTTCTACTACGTCACGGTGATGAACGAAAATTATCCACAGCCTTCATTGCCCGAAGGTGTGGAGGCGTCGGTGATTCGTGGCCTGTACCGGTTCGCCGAGCATCGGCTGGACGAGGCCCGGGGCCGGGTGCGTTTGCTGGGGGCCGGCACCCTTCTGCGTGAGGCGATTGCCGCCGCCGAGCTGCTGGCGCAGGACTGGCAGATTGAAAGCGAGGTGTTCAGTGTCACCAGCTTCACCGAACTTGAACGCGAGGCCCGTGAGGTGGAACGCTGGAACCGGCTGCACCCGGAGGATGCCAAGCGGGTCAGCCATCTTGAACAATGCCTGCCAACAGGCGCGCCGGTGATTGCGGTGTCTGATTACGTGCGGGCGCTGCCGCAGTTGATCGCCGCATATGTGAGCAGTGATTACACGGTGCTGGGCACCGATGGTTTTGGCCGCAGCGACACCCGCGCCAGGTTGCGCGGTTTCTTCGAGGTGGATCGCTATCACATCGTGCTGGCGGCGGTGACGGCGCAAATCCGCGTGGGCAAGGTGCCTGCGCAAATGGCGGCCCAGGTGATCGAGCGATACGGCATTGAAGTCGCCGACGAGGCGCCCTGGACGCAGTAGGTCCGTAGCAGCACGGCTTGCCGGCGGGGCGGTGTGCCAGACGGCGCATTCGTCACAGACACACCGCTCCCGCCGGCAAGCCGTGCTGCTACGGTTCCTGGTTGTTCAAAAAATGTATTCACTGCCCCTTCATCGCCGCCGTCATCTTGTCCACGTTGTAGCGAAACATCTTCACGTAGGTAGCCGCCGGTCCGTTGGCCGGCGACAGCGATTCCACATACAACTCGCCACCCGGGTGCGCGCCGCTGGCATTGGCGATCTGCTGCACCAGGCGCGGGTCGCTGGAGTTTTCGAAGAAGTAGGCGCTGACGTGCTCCTGTTTGATCTGGGTAATCAGCTTGCCGACATCGGCAGCCGAAGCCTCGGTTTCGGTGGAAAAGCCTAGGGGCGAGAGAAAGGTCACGCCATAGGCGTCGCCGAAATAGCCGAACGCATCGTGGGATGTCAGCACCTTGCGTTGTGGGGCAGGGATGGCGTTGATCTGGGCGCGGGCGTAGGCGTCCATGTCCTGCAACTGGACGATGTATTTCTCACCGTTGGCCTTATAGTCGGCAGCGTGCTCCGGGTCGGCTTTCTGCAGGGCCTTGATGATATTTCTGACGTAGACGATGCCGTTTACCGCGCTGTTCCAGGCGTGCGGATCGGTGATCTTCTCGCCGTCTTCTTCCATGCTGCGGGTCATGATGCCGTTGGACAGCACCACTGGCTCACCCTTGTAGCCGGATGCCGTGATGAGCCGGTCAAGCCAGCCTTCCAGATGCAGCCCGCTGACGAACACCACGTCGGCCTTTTTCAGGGCCTGGGCGTCGTTGGGCGTCGGCTCATATACGTGGGGGTCGCCGTTGGGGCCGATCAGCGAGGTCACGTGGACGTGATCGCCGCCGACGTTCTGCACCATGTCGGCGATAACGGTGAAGGAGGCAACGGTTTCCACGGGTTTCGCCTGGGCGAAGTTGGCCAGGCCCGACAGCGCTAGTGCGGCGGTCAGAAGCGTCAAACGTTTCATGTGATTTCCTTGAGGTGGGAGAACGATCAGCCGGACAGGTGAGCCCTCGGGAACAGCCGGTGCAGAAAACCGCTGCGTCCAAAGAACAGGGAGAACAGGTAAAAGGCGCTGGCAGTCAGGACGATGGCCGGGCCCGAGGCGACGCTGGCGTGGTAGGACACGATCAGTCCGATAAAGCCGGACAGCGTCGCCACCACTGTGGAAATCACGATCATGCCGGTCAGGGACGTCGCCCAGAAACGCGCCACGGTGGCGGGCAGCATCATCATGCCCACGGCCATCAGCGTGCCCAATGCCTGGAAGCCTGCGACCAGATTGAGCACCACCAGCAACAGAAACAGCACGTGATACAGCGATCCGCGGCCACCGACGGCACGCAGGAAGCCAGGGTCGAAGCATTCCAGAATCAGTGGCCGGTAAATCAGCGCCAACAGCACCAGGGTGAAGGAGGCGATGGCGCCGACCATGAAGATCGCCTGGTCGTCGATGGCCAGAATGGTGCCGAAAAGCACGTGCAGCAGATCGACGTTGGAGCCGTGCAGCGACACGATCAGCACGCCGGCGGCGAGCGAGGTCAGGTAGAAACTGGCGAAGCTTGCGTCTTCGCGCAGGGTGGTGAAACGGCTCACCAGACCCGACAGCAACGCTACGGCAAGGCCGGCGATCAGTCCGCCGAAGCCCATCGCCGGCAGCGACAATCCGGCGAACAGAAAGCCTACGGCGGCGCCGGGCAGCACCGCGTGGCTCATGGCGTCACCCACCAGGCTCATGCGGCGCAGCATCAGCAACACGCCGACCGGGCCGGAACCTATGCCCAGCGCCAGGCAGGCCACCAGCGCGCGGCGCATGAAGCCGAAATCGACGAAGGGTTGAATCATCAGGCTATAGAGCGTCACAGCGTGGTTTCCTCGTCGATTTAGCAGGCCGCAGCATCCGGGCTCCAGTGCTCGGCCATGTTCTTGGCGCGGCGCAGGTTATCTGCGTGAAGGATGTCGGCGGTGTTGCCCCAGGCGATGGTTTCCCGCGCCAGCAGCAGGGTGCTGGGGAAGTGCTGGCGAACCTGCTCGATGTCGTGCAGCACGGCAATCACGGTGCGGCCCTGGCCGTGCCAGGTGTTGATGAGCTTGAGCAGGTCTCGCGTGGTGCGGGCGTCAATGGCGTTGAACGGCTCATCGAGCAGGATCACCGAAGCGTCCTGTAACAGCAGCCGCGCGAACAGCACTCGCTGAAACTGCCCCGACGACAGCGAACTGATGCTGCGTTGTTCAAAGCCCTCAAGGCCTACCGCCAATAACGCCTGGCGCGCCTGTTCGGCATGCTGACGGGTGGCGCCGCGAAACGCGCCGATGCTGCGCCAGGCGCCCATCATCACGGTGTCGGCCACGCTCAGCGGAAAGCTGCGATCGATCTCCGCCGCTTGAGGGAGATAGCCGATGTGCCGGGTTTTCAGGCTGCCACGGTCGATACGGCCCACCGCAGGTTTCAGTGTCCCGGCGATGGCCTTTATCAGCGTCGACTTGCCTGCGCCGTTCGGCCCGACAATCGCCGTCAGGCTGCCCGCCGCGAAACGCCCGCTGACGTGATGCACCGCAGGCCGGCGCTCGTAGGTCACGGTCAGGTCGTGTAGATCAATCGCGGCACTCATGGGATTGCCACCGCCCACGCGATGCCCGCCCACAGGAGCGCGATCAGGGCCAGTGAAACCAGCACCCGCCTGCCCGCCGATTGAGCGAGCGCGGAGACAGCGATGTTGGGGGAAAGTCGGGGAGCGGGTTTCACTGTAAATGTGCCTGAAATGTTTTGTTATAGTATTACATCACTATTTTCCGGCGTGAGGGAAGGGGTATTTTGGGCTGGTTCAGCAAGCCGACAGAA
Organism: Pseudomonas sp. NPDC090203; assembly: GCF_044746765.1. NCBI lineage: Bacteria > Pseudomonadati > Pseudomonadota > Gammaproteobacteria > Pseudomonadales > Pseudomonadaceae > Pseudomonas > Pseudomonas sp. NPDC090203. The sequence goes on along the minus strand of NZ_JBIVCV010000019.1, from coordinate 99,862 downwards.
TGCTGGTGGGTGTGGCCCCGGCGTTTTCTCGGGGCGACAAACCCTGTAGTTTCCTGAGCATGTGTTTTTCTTTTCTCAGGATCATCCGTCATGTCCGCTTCCCATCGCCGCGCTGTTCCCCTCGCCAAATGCTATCGCCTGCTCAATCACGGGCCGACGGTGCTGGTCAGTGCCGCCCATGAAGGGCAGCGCAATATCATGGCGGCGGCGTGGGCGATGCCACTGGACTTCCTGCCGCCCAAGGTGACGGTGGTGCTGGACAAGTCGGTGTGGACGCGCACCTTGCTGGACGGCTCGGGGACCTTCGTGATCAACGTGCCGACGGTCAGCCAGGTGGATATCGTCGAGACGGTGGGTTCGACTTCGGGGCTGGAGATTTCCGGAGAGCAGGGCTTCGACAAGTTCAAGGCGTACAACCTGTCGACCTTTGACGGTGAGGTGGTCGAGGCGCCGCTGCTGGAGGGCTGTGTGGCCTGGCTGGAGTGTCGCTTGCTGCCCGAGCCGCATAACCAGAATCAGTATGATCTGTTCATCGGCGAGGTGGTCGCCGCCTGGGCGGACGAGCGCGTGTTTTCGGACGGGCGCTGGCATTTTGATGGGTTTGATGAGTTGCGCACCTTGCACCACGTGGCCGGCGGGCATTTTCTGGTGATCGGGGAGAGTGTCGATGGCAGGGTGCTGGAGCGCTCGGCGACTTGAGAGCGCAGATTATGGGCCAGTTTCAAGCTCGCTGACGCCGGCAAGCGCGACGCCCCACCCGTAGCAGCACGGCTTGCCGGCGGGGGCGATTTCAAGGCCGCCGTCGCGGGCAAGCGCGCTCCTACAGGAGAGCGGTCAATCCTTGACCGGCTGACCATCCACCAGACGCCAGGTGTGCAGCGGATTGCCTTGTTGCAGCGCGGGCGGCAGCAGGGAATCCGGCACGTTCTGGTAGCACACCGGACGCAGGAAACGGTCGATGGCCGTGGCACCCACCGAGGTACTGCGGCTGTCCGATGTCGCCGGGAACGGCCCGCCGTGGACCATCGAGTAACTCACCTCGACACCGGTGGGGAAGTCATTGAACAGAATCCGCCCGGCCTTGCGCTCCAGAATCGGCATCAACGCTTGGGCAATCGTCTTGTCGCCTTCCTCATAGTGCAGGGTGACGGTCAACTGGCCGTCGAACCTGGCCGCGACTTTCTGCAGGTCCGCCACATCCTTGCACACGATCAACAGCGCGCTCGGGCCGAAGTTCTCGTCTTCCAGCGCCGGGTTGGCGAGGAAGGTCGCCGAGTCGGTGCGAAAGAACGCGGCCCGTGCCTGGAACGAGCCTTCAGCTTCGCGACCTTCGGCCACCAGCGTTACGCCAGCGGCTTTATGCAGGTTGTTCAGGCCGTTGCAGTAGGCGCCGTGAATGTTCGGCGTGAGCATGGTGGTCGGCGTTTTTTCAGCCAGCGCCTTGGCGGCGGCCGAAACGAAGCGCTCAAGCGCATCGCTTTCCAGCGCCAGCAACAGGCCGGGGTTGGTGCAGAACTGCCCGGCGCCCAGCACCAGAGACTCGACAAAGCCCTGGGCGATGCTGTCTGCGCGGCTCGTCAGCGCAGCGGGCAACAGGAACACCGGGTTGATGCTGCTCATCTCGGCGTACACCGGAATCGGCACCGGGCGGGCTTGGGCTGCGGCGACCAGCGCCAGGCCACCGCGACGCGAACCGGTAAAACCTACCGCCTGAATGCGTGGGTGGCTCACTAGCGCCTGGCCGACGCTGATGTCCTTGTCGATCAGTAGCGAGAACACGCCGTCCGGCATCCGAGTGTCGGCGGCGGCTTTCTGGATCACTCTGCCAACCAGCTCGCTGGTGCCCAGGTGCGCCGGGTGAGCCTTGACGATGACCGGGCAACCGGCCGCCAGCGCCGAGGCCGTGTCGCCACCCGCCACCGAAAAGGCCAGCGGAAAGTTGCTGGCGCCGAACACTGCAACCGGGCCGACGCCGATGCGGCGCTGACGCAGGTCAGCGCGAGGCAGCGGCTGACGATCCGGCAGGGCGCCGTCAAGCACCGCGCCGTGCCAGCGACCGTCGCGCAACAGGCTGGCGAACAGCTTGAGCTGGTTGACGGTGCGCATGCGCTCGCCCTCCAGGCGCGGCTTGGGCAGGCCGCTTTCCAGGTGAACACGCTCGGTCAGGGTGTCGCCAAGATCCAGCAGGCCTTGTGCGATGGCATCGAGAAAACTCGCCCGCTGCTCGTCGCTCAAGTGTCGGTAAGGGTCGAAGGCGGCTTCTGCCAGTTCACAGGCCGCCTGCACATCATCCACCGTGCTGGCGCCGAAGGCCGGGGTCAACTGCTCGCCGGTGGCGGCCGCAAGGGCAAACACCTCGCCACCCTGGCCGCGCGCGGTACGTTGGCCGATGATCGTTTCACCAAGAATCTGCATCGCTACACCTCCCGTTGTTTCCATGACGACCACTATCGGCCTGTTGTATTGCAATGCCGTGGACAGGTGTCGAGGTTACATCAGGCGCTGGGCACGCGAGCGCGAAAACTGGAAGCAACAGGGGCGGGGATTGTGGGGCAGGGATAAAAGGTCCAAAATAACGACCTGTTTTGAGGGCTTAAATATGCAAAGTGTTCTTGCTGATGTCGCCGTAAGCGTGTCCGAACTAAAGAAAAACCCTTCGGCGGTACTAAAGGGGGGAAACGGTCAGCCCATTGCGGTGCTCAACCACAACCGAGTCATGGGTTACATGGTGCCGACCGAGGTCTTTGAAGCCATGATGGAGCGGCTGGACGATCTGGATCTGGCAGAGTTGATCAAGTCTCGCGCGCACGAGGTGCCGGTGCCGGTGAGTGTCGCGAAGAAGCGCTGAGTGTTGCAGATCAGAACCTGCAACACCCAGGACGTGAATCCTTACTGCTGAACCGCGCTATACCCTGCAAACGCCGTCTGCTGGGCAATCGCTGTCACGATGTTCTTGCGGGTGGCAGGCTGTTCGTTGCCTTCGTTGTCCGTGAAGACTTCGCTTTGCAGTTCTGCCTCATCGCCTTCGCCGATGAACGAGAAGCCCAGGAATTCGAAGGCTTCGCGGTCCAGGCTGGCTTTGGAGCGCGGGGTGCGCAGGGGCAGGGTGACGCTGATGCCGTCCTTGCTGATGACGAACACTTCGGCTTCTTTCTTCGCCCGTGTGGCCTTGCTCTTGCCGCCGCTCGGGTTGCTGACGGCCTGATGGGTCTGGTTCAGTACCTTCAATGCCAGGCTGTAGACCAGTTCCTGGAAGCTTGGGTCTTCCTTGTAGCTGGACAGGATCCGGCTGATCGGGAATTTCGTGCTCAGGTCTTCCAGCGCGGCCATGTCGGCGGCTTCGGCGTCCTTGAGCTGTTTGAGCTGGCCCATCAGTTCGTAGGCCTGGTCGTCGTCGAAACGATCGTGGGCCTGACGGATGGCTGCGCGAAGCTCACGAATCTGATCGCTTTCCTTGGCGCTCTGGAAGGCGTCGAGCACCATCTCGCTGATGGTCTTGGCCTGGGGCACGTGCTGTGAAAGATTGATGGCGTCTTCGTAGGCCTGCTTGGAAGACTGGGCAGGCTGGGCTGCATCATTACGAAAATCAGACATTGAACATCCATTGCTTCATTAACGGGGTTTGAGACGCGAACCAGGGTGCGCGTCTCGCAAGGGAGGGTAAATTATTTACCGCCCAGAGCACCACCCGCAGCGCCGCCCAGGCCTGCACCGATGGTGCCGCCCGTCTTGCCACCCAGCTTGTTGCCGATGACCGAACCGGCAGCGCCGCCAAGACCGCCGCCGACGGCTGCGCGGGTCTTGTGGCCCTTCTTCGCGCCCACCGCACTGCCGGCAGCGCCTGCCAGGCCTGCGCCAACCGCAGCACCGGTGCTACCGCCCATTTGCTGACCGACCACGTTGCCCAGCGCGCCACCCAGGCCACCACCAATGGCGGTGTTGGTGCTGCCGGCCATTGCGCCTTGGGAAATCAGAAGACCTAGAACCAGTGCAGGAATCGTGAAACGCATGAGCTCGACCTCAGTAGATAAGGAATGCATCTTGAAGGGATATCTTAAAGGCTCTGGGCCAGCCTGGCTGCCGGGACGATGGACGGATCAGACAGCCAGAAACAACAAAGCCCGCACGAGGCGGGCTTTGTTGAGGTACTTGGTGGCTACACAGGGACTTGAACCCCGGACCCCAGCATTATGAATGCTATGCTCTAACCAACTGAGCTATGTAGCCAAGTGGCGCGCATTATTCTCTGAGATCGGGGATGTGTCAAGCGTCTGTTCAAAAAATTTGTGCGTGCGATCAATCGGTTAGGGTTTTCGTTCCGATTCCTGCCTTCGGCGTCCCATTGTGTCCCCATGGCGGTGACAGCCCTGCGGTGCATTCTGTGTGGTTTTGCCCCACTTTGATGCGTATCGGCTGCACTGCATTCGCGCACGTGCCCATTTAGATGGCTTGTTGCTATCGGTCCGTTTCTTGCTTCGTGCCTGCCACTTCGTTTGTCTGCGCCACAGTAGACGGGCGGTGATCGTTTTCGAAACAAAGACATGGCATTTTGCCGGTAACAATGTGAGGCAACATCTGTCGTGGTCACAAGCTGCGGTGGCGGGTTGTCCGTGAGGAGTAGTCGGACATGCAAAGTCTTCTGTCGCCAGGTATCCGTCTGCTCGGACGTTTGGGGTTTGCGCGCAAGTTTCAGGTGCTGTTCCTGCTGTTCATGCTGCCACTGGCGGGAAGCCTGTGGATGATCGGCCAGGATTATCGAAGCAAGCTTGCGGTGATTTCCGGCGAGCAATCCGGCGCCCGGCAACTGCTGGCGCTCAACGCGCTGGACGACCAGTTGACCGCCCAACGCAATCTCGCCTCTCGCTGGAAAGCCGCCGACATCCTTCACGACCCGACCCCGGCTGCCAAAGCCGCCATGGCAGCGCTGGATGCCGCCAGCCCTGTTTTGAACCAGACACTGTCAGATCTTGGCGAGCAACTGCGGCGGCACAACGCCGGTGCCGACACCCTGGCGCGCTACCAAGCGTTGCAGGCGGCGGTCAAAGGCATGGATTCCGACGCGCTGCGCACCGTGGGCTGGTGGCCGGACGGCTATGACCGCTTCACCGCAGCACTGACCGCACTGCAAAGCCTGCGCGAACAGATCGCCATGGACACCGGACTGATCCTGGACCCCTGGCTTGAAACCTATCAGTTGATGCAAGTGGCGACCCAACAGGCGCCGGACCTGATCGAACGCGTGGCGCGCACTGCCAGTATCGGCCAGTCATCGGTGGCGTCGGGGCAGTTCTCGCTGCAGAGCCGCCTGCAGATGCGCGACCTGCGCAGCCGCATCGGCGATGCGCGCGATCAACTGGTCAAGGCCGGGGCATCGTTGCAGGCCAAGGCCTATCCGGGCATGGAAGACTGGAGCCGGCAATACAACGACAGCCTGCAGCGCCTGGACAGTGAACTGAAGGTGCTGGACGACGGCGTCTTTGGCGGCACGATCAAGCTGGACACTGCCACATTCGAACGCAGCGTCGACGGCACCCTCGAAGCGCTCGCTGCCCTGCGCAACCGCTCGCTGATGTCGCTGGACAGCCGTCTGGATCACTACCACGATCAGGCGATCCGGCACTTCATCCCCGTCGCTGCGGTCTTTGGCATTCTGGCGCTGGCTGCGCTCTACCTGTTCATGTGTCTGCAAACCTCGATTCGGCGCAGCGCCAGTGGCATCACTACCCTGGCCGAGTCGCTGCGTGACGGCAACCTGTGCGTGGAAGTCGCGGTAGAAGGCCGCGATGAGCTGGCAGCCATCAGCACCGCCCTCAACGTTGCCGTGGTGCAGTTGCGCAGCAGCCTGCTGGGCGTCAACCACGAGACTCAGCAGCTGGGCGCGGCGGTGCAGACCCTCAACTCGCAATCGGGCAGCACGCTCAACGAAGTGGAAGATCAGCAGCAACAGATCAGCCAGATCGCGGCGGCGGCGACCCAGTTGGCGGCAACTTCCATGGGCGTCGCCAAGAGTTGCGAAGAGGCGTCCGGCAGCGCACAGCGCACCCGCCTCATCGCTCAGGACAGCAGCCGCGACAGCCAGCGCACCACGGCAAGTATCCAGCAGCTCAATCAGAAACTCACCGAGACCGCCGACGCACTGGGCAAGGTCAGCGAGCAGGGCCAGCAGATTCAGTCGGTGGTGGACAGCATTCGTGGCATCGCCGAACAGACCAACCTGCTGGCGCTCAACGCCGCTATCGAAGCGGCCCGGGCGGGGGAGCAGGGGCGTGGTTTTGCCGTGGTGGCCGACGAAGTGCGCAGCCTCTCGCAGCGCACCCAGGCGTCGACCGCGCAGATCGCCGGAACCGTCGACAGTTTGCGCGCGACCGTGAGCCAGGCGGTGAACCTGATGGAGGCGGCGTGCGGCCAGGCCGTCACCGATGCGCAGTCGGTCACAGGTTTGGGTGAGCGACTTGGGGAGATTGCCAGCGCGGTGCAAGTGGTGACCGATACCTTGGCGCAGATCGCAACCGCCGTGGAAGAACAGGCAGCGACCGCCGATGAGGTCAGCGGCAACATCCAGCAGGTGGATCAGGCCGCCGGGCGCCTGCTCGATGGCGCGCGGGCGGTGAACCACGCAGCCGATACCCTGAGCAAAGGCAGCCGCGCGCTGAGCGACAACACCTCGCGTTTCAATTTGGGATAAACCAGTCCCGTAGCAGCACGGCTGACAGGGGCGCAAACCTGTAGCTGCACGGCTTGCCGGCGGGCTGGTGCGCAGCGCCAGTAGAACCAGACGCCGCCGGTGCATCAGGCAGATCGCGTGCTCAGGGTTTACTGGCGCTTCGCACCAGCCCGCCGGCAAGCCGTGCTGCTACGGGATCGGGTTCACAAGAACACAAAAAACCTTGACGAGGCATCCGGGTCATCGGTCTTATTGCCGACTGATTCGATCACTCGCAAGGTGCTTCCCATGACCGACAGCAGCGCCGCCGGTGCGGCGGTTTACTCTCCACTGACCCTGGCCCTGTACGACGCGTGGGTGCTGGGTATTTCCAATCGCTACGCCTGGCGCTGCCCGACCGGTTCGACGCTGTTGCCGTTTTTTCGCGCCAACGTGCGGCCGCGTCATCTGGATATCGGGGTAGGGACCGGCTACTACCCGGCGAAGGCGCAGCTGTCTTCCCAGACGCAAGTCACCCTGCTCGACCTCAACCCCAGCAGCCTGGAAGCCGCCAGGCGCCGGATCAACCGCCCAACCACCCGCACAATCCAGCACGATGTGATGCAGCCGCTCCCGGGCGAGCCGCGCTTCGATTCGATTTCCCTGTTCTACCTGCTGCATTGCCTGCCGGGTCCGCTGGACGCCAAGGCGAAGATCTTCGCCAACCTCAAGCACAACCTGCAGCCGGGCGGGGTGCTGTTCGGTGCGACGATTCTGGGGGACGAGGCCGGGCACAACGCCTTCGGCCGCAAGCTGATGGCCGTGTATAACAAGAAGGGGATTTTCGGCAATCGCCAGGACACCCAGGTCGGTTTCGAAGGGCATCTGCGCGAGCACTTTCGCGACGTCACCATCAAGCGCGAAGGCTGCGTGCTGCTGTTTCGGGCGGCCCAGCCGATTATCTGAATCGGCCCGCTGCGGTCAGCGTCATTCAGTGGAAAGCGACGCTGACCGGTCCAGCGATCAGGCTTTTTTCTGCACGCTGGCAGCGGTTTGCCCGAACAGGATCTTTTTGCCTTCCTCGGTAACGGTGGTGCGGTTCTGTGAAACCGTCTCACCCTTGGCATAGGCGCGGATCGTCGCCGGACGGGCAGCGATCGCGTTGAGCCAGCGCTTGAGGTTCGGGAAGTCATCCAGATTCTGCTGCTGGCGCTGCCACGGCACCACCCACGGATAGCACGCCATGTCCGCCACCGAATAATCCTGCCCGGTGATGAAGTCACGGCCTTGCAGGCGACGATCCAGCACGCCGTACAGGCGGTTCGTCTCGTTCACGTAGCGGGCGATGGCGTAGGGGAGTTTTTCCGGCGCATAGACGCCAAAATGATGATTCTGGCCTGCCATCGGACCCAGTCCGCCGACCTGCCACATCAGCCATTCGGTCACGGTCTTCTGGCCGCGAACATCGCTCGGCATGAACCGGCCGTTCTTCTGCGCCAGGTACAGCAGGATCGCCCCCGACTCGAAAACGCTGATCGGCTCGCCGCCGTCGGCAGGCGCGGTGTCGATGATCGCCGGCATCCGGTTGTTCGGTGAGAACGCCAGGAACTCGGGTTTGAACTGATCGCCCGCGCTGATATCGATTGGGTGAATCCGGTAATCCAGGCCAGCCTCTTCCAGAAACAGGGTGATTTTGTGGCCATTGGGTGTTGGCCAGTAGTAGAGCTCGATCATCGCTGCGACTCCATGACAAGTGAGGAAAGCGAAGCAGGCGCAAGCTGTACATCGAGCAGCGCCAGCACCGGGCGGACCACGCTTTCCAGCAGGGCCCGCTGCGGTTTGGCGCGCGCCAGTACGCGCAGACCCAGCAAAGTGTTGAGCATCAGGCTGGCCAGGTCTTCGCAGGTTTGAAAGCGGGAAATCGTGCCGTTGTCCTGACCCGCTTTGAGGCAGCGCAGGAAGAACGCCTGCGCTTGAGCCAGAAACTCATCCACCACCGTCTGGGCGTCGGGATTGTGCGGCGCGGCTTCAAGCGCCGAGTTCACCATCAGGCAACCGCGTTGCTGCGGGTCAGTGATGGAGCGCTCGATGATCTCGACGAAAAACGCCTCGATGGCCTCACGCGGGGCCAGGCTGCCCTCAAGGCGGGCGACACGTTCACCCAGACCGTTCTGCAGGTAGTGCTCCAGCGCCTTGCGATACAGCGCGCGCTTGTCGCCAAACGCGTTGTACAGACTGGCGCCGGTGATGCCCATGCAGTCGATCAGGTCGCGCATCGACGTCGCCTCGAAACCCTTGACCCAGAAGCACTGGATCGCAGCATTGAGCACGCTGGCTTCGTCGAATTCTCGGGGTCTTGCCACGTCGATTTCCTTGCCTGTCTGACACAAACGTTGCGCCATGCTTCACATTGCGCCTAATCTAGATCAACTGTTCTAAAACGCAAAGTGCTTTTTCGAGCAGCGCCGCGATTCGCGATTTTGCCCATTTCCTACCGTACGAGATGACCGCCATGATCCGTTTTTACTTCCACCCCACACCCAATCCCGCCAAGGTCGCGCTCTTTCTTGAAGAGTCGGGCCTGGCCTACGAACTGGTGCCGGTGGATACCAGCAAAGGCGAACAGCACCTGCCCGAGTTTCGCGCCATCAACCCCAACGGCAAGGTGCCGGCCATCGTCGACACCGACGGCCCCGGCGGCAAGGACGTGCGGGTGTTCGACTCCACGGCGATCCTCCTGTACCTGGGCGAAAAAACCGGCCAGTTCATGGGCGCTGCTGAAGACAAACCCGAGCTGCTCTCATGGCTGTTCTTCATCGCCTCGGGTCTTGGGCCGTTCTCGGGTCAAGCGGTGCATTTCCAGTACGCAGCCCCCGAAGGCAACGACTACGCCGTGAACCGCTATCGCCGTGAAATCGAGCGCCATTACGAGGTGCTGGACAAGCATCTGGCAGGCCGCGACTACATCGTCGGCAACCAGTACACCCTCGCCGACATCAGCGCATGGGGCTGGCTGATCCGCGCCCCGCGCGTAATGAAAGGCGCCGAGGATGCGCTGGCAGACTTCCCGAATCTTGCCCGCTGGTTCCACGCCATCAACGCCCGCCCGGCTGTGGCCAGGGCGAACAAGGTCGGGAGCGAGGTGGCGTTCAAGAAGGACATGGATGAACAGGCGAAGCGGGCGTTGTTTCCGTCGAATTATCCGAAGGGCTAACGCATACGCGCAGGAGCCGGACGCGCATAAGCAAGGCATGAAGCCATGCAGAGCAAGTCCCAAGCGTGTAAAACGTAGCTCCTGCCAACCGACCCGATGCGTTCATGACTGCCTTTTACCTCAAGCTCCTCATCACACCACTGCTGATGCTCTCGATTTCACTGGCCGCCAAGCGCTGGGGCACCCGGATTGGCGGGTTGCTTTCCGGGCTGCCGGTGACGTCGGCGTCGGTGATGTTGTTTCTGAGCCTTGAACAAGGCCCGGGCTTCGCCGAGAAGGCGGTGCCTGGGGCGCTGGCGGGAGTGGCGGCGATTCAGGCGACTTACCTGTTTTACTTCCTGGTGACGCGCAGGCTTTCAGTGCTGCCCGGGTGCGTGGCGGCATTGGTTTTCTATGCCGCTGTCGCATTTCTGATGAGCTGCATCGGATGGCAGGCGGTGTCGATTGTGGTCGCGCTGTGTCTGGTTGCGGCAATCGTCCGGGCCACCGCTAAAGGCAGCGAGCCTGCGCCTGGGCGTTATGTCTCGCTGCCGCGCTGGATCATCCCGATGCGCATGCTGACCGCGACCCTTCTGCTGCTGGCCATTACCGCTGGCGCCCAGTGGTTCGGGCCGGTGGTCAGTGGCTTTCTGGCGCCGATCCCGGTGATCGCCTGGCCGCTTGCGGTCTTCGCTCACGTTCATGGCGGACGCTATGAACTGGCGGCCATCGTGCGCGGGAATGCCATCGGCGGTGTTGGCGTGATCGGGTTTTATCTCGCGCTTCAGGGCCTGGTGATGCAATGGGGCATCTTCGTCACGGTAGCTGTCGCGGTTGCGTTGGCGGTCGTGGTGACTGCCGGTCTGGCGGGGCTGCTGAAGGATTGATAGAGCGTCGCTCAGACCCGCTCTTCTGCTTCGGCCACCTGGGTCGCGATGCCTTCCAGGTACTGGGATTTCAGGTCATCGGTCAATGGGCCGAGGATGGGGTTCTTCTTGAAAGCGCCCATCAGGCGATCGATTACCGCATCGACCGTCACCTTGGCCGCCTCGACGCTGGCGGGGATTCGCGGGTCGAACTCTATCCGTTCCATCTCCAGATCGAGCCGTTTCAGGACCGGTTCGGCATCCTGAATCTGGTTACGAAGCACGTCGAGCGCTGATCCCATCATGTATCTCCCTATGTGATGTTCGATCCGAAACCTGTGCCCACACGCTTTGCGGCGGCTTACCAGGAAGTCAGGAATACCGTCCTAGAGCCTCGCGTGGCGATTTCAGGCGGCGCGACTATACCGCTGAAATGTTGAATTGCTGTAGTGAAAAAGTTTACATCTGGTTACCAGCAGCCTCTTCTGCGATACGCAGGCAATAAAAAACCCGCCGAAGCGGGTTCTTTTCTATCAAGGCCATCCAACGTCCTGTCGGTAGCGTTCCTGGCAGTGGCAGATCATCCGTGATCTCCGAGGTGCTTCCTGCTCCCCGGTTGATGGATCCAATTTATGACTTTGCCCTCGTTGTGTAAACGGCCAGTTTGATGAAGTGCGTGTAAGCCTTTTCTTACACGTTTGCGCCGGGGTTGCGAGGTCGTGCTTCTACGTCAGATTCCAACCTGTAGGAGCGCGCTTGCCCGCGACTGGATCTGTCAGGCGACGGAGATGTGTAGGACGAACCAACGTTGTCGCGGGCAAGCGCGCTCCTACAATGGCGCGGTGGGCGCAGGTGATGTTTGTGGAATGCCTGTAGGAGCGCGCTTGCCCGCGACTGGTCGTTTCAGGCGATGGAGATGTGTTGGATGTAACGACGTCGTCGCGGGCGAGCGCGCTCCTACAGTGGCGGCTCAGAGGTCTCTGGAAACTACGCAAAAAGGGCGAGCATCATGCCCGCCCTTGTCATTGAGGGAGTTACTTCTTGGCAGCCGTCAGCGCCGAGTAGCTGTTCATCAGGTTGCGATAGTTGGGAATACGCTGGGACAGCAGGTTGCCCAGGCCTTCGATGTCGTTGCGCCAGTCGCGGTGCAGCTCGCAGGCCACGGCGAACCAGTTCATCAACTGCGCACCGGCCGCCGACATGCGATTCCATGCCGCCTGCTGCACGCCTTCGTTGAAGGTGCCGGAAGCGTCGGTCACGACGAACACATCAAAACCTTCGGCCAGGGCGCTCAGGGTTGGGAAGGTCACGCAGACGTCGGTCACCACGCCGGCAATGATCAGCTGCTTGCGGCCAGTGGCCTTGATCGCCTTGACGAAATCTTCGTTGTCCCAGGCGTTGATCTGGCCAGGGCGGGCGATGTACGGCGCGTCGGGGAACATCTCTTTCAGCTCCGGCACCAGCGGACCGTTCGGACCCTGTTCGAAGCTGGTGGTGAGGATGGTCGGCAGGTCGAAGAACTTGCCGCAGTCGGCCAGGGCCAGCACGTTGTTCTTGAATTCGTTGGGCGAGAAATCCTGAACCAGGGAGATCAGGCCAGTCTGATGGTCAACCAGCAGCAGTACGGCGTCGTTCTTGTCCAGGCGCTTGTAAGTAGTCATGTGTGCATTCCTTTTGAGTCGAGAGAGTTGTGAACCGAAAGTGGCGCCGCGGCGTGTCTGTGTGTTCAGTCGCTGCGGCATGGGATGAACTTTAGGGGTGATTCGATTCGCTAACAATCCGGCAAAAAAGAGACTCACTGATTCAAAATCAGGGACAGTAAGACAGACAGTGCCTCAATCTCCGCAAATTCCCGAACATGAACGATGGTAATGAGAATCTTTCTATGTATCATGCGCGACACTTTTCTTGGTATACCATCGTCTGAGAGTTCCTAGATGCGCTACGCGTTGACCTCGCTGTGCCTGCTTAACGTATTTTCCCCGGCCGTATGGGCAGAAGGTTCGAATGAACTGGCACTGCCCGCAATCGACATCCAGGCCAGCAGCCAGGGCGCAGCGAGTGAACGCGAGGCGTACCGTGCCACGCACACGTCCAGCGCCACGCGCACCGATACCGACATCCACGAAGTGCCGCAGTCGGTTTCCGTCATCACCAACAAGGTGCTGGAGGACAGCAACGTCACTCGCCTGCAGGATGCGCTGGATTACGGCGGCGGCATCGGCCGGGCCAACAACTTCGGCGGCCAGGGGCTGACCACCTACACCGTGCGCGGCTTCACCACCGGCGAGTTCTATCGCAACGGCTTCCCGGTCAACCGTGGCTATCCCAACGCGCCGGACGCCAACACCATCGATCACGTCGACATCCTGCGTGGCCCGGCGGCCACCATGTACGGCCGCAGCGATCCGGGCGGCACCTTCAACGTGGTCACCCAGCAGCCCGAGGCCGAGCAGAAAACCTCCATCGGCGGGCAGATGGACGACCAGGGCATGTACCGTGGCACCCTGGACACCACCGGCGCGCTCAATGATTCCAAGACCCTGACCTACCGTCTGAATTTGTTGGGCGAGGGCGGCGATTCGTTTCGCGATCACGTCGAAACCGAGCGTTACGACCTGGCGCCTGTGATCGAGTGGCAGGCCACCGACGACACGCGCATCACCTTCGAGGGTGACTACATGCGCAACAACCATCCGCTCGACCGTGGCAATACCCATTACGGCAGCCAGATCGGCGTCGGCAACCGCGACACCTACGTGTGGGAAAAAGGCTCGGACAACCTGCTGCACAACGACAACAACGTCAGCCAGTTGCGTTTCGAGCACCTGCTCAACGACAACTGGAAGTTGAGCGGCGGCGTGCAGTGGCTCGATGGCCAGCTCAAGGGCAACGCGGTGGAGGCCAACGGTATCCAGGCGGACGGCCGCACCCTGGGGCGCAATTTCAACTGGCGCAAACTGGAATGGAATGACCAGGATTTCCAGCTGAACCTGTCCGGCACCTTCAACACCGGCAGCATCGAACACACCCTGCTGACCGGCCTTGAGTATGAGGAATACGACTACAAGTCGATCATCATGCGTTCCAGCGGAGCGTTGACGGCGTATCCGATCGACATCTTCAATCCGGTACTGGGCCAGGCGCGTCCGGCGCTGACCCGCACAACCACCCATGACCACGAAAAGCTCAAGAGTACGGCAGCCTTCGTGCAGGATCAGATGCGCCTGACCGAGCGGTTGAAGTTGCTGGTTGGCGCCCGGATCGAGCGTGACGAGCACGACTACGACAACAAGCTGCCCAACTCCGTGGACTGGAACAAGAGCGAGAGCGCGGTCACGCCACGTTACGGCCTGGTCTACGACCTGACGCCGGATGTTGCGCTTTATGGCAGCTACTCGGAGTCATTCAAGCCCAACACCGGCGCATCGCGTGAAGGTGGCGGTTTCGATGCAGAAGAGGGTAAATCTTACGAACTGGGCGTGAAGTGGAAGACGCTGGAAGATCAACTCACCGTCGATGCGGCCATCTTCCACACCATCAAGGACAACGTGCTGACCCTCGATCCGGTCGATTCCAACTACAGCGTGGCGGCCGGGCGCGTGCGCAGCCGAGGTTTCGACCTGAACGTGGCGGGCAACATCACCCCGCAGTGGCGCGTGCTGGGCGGCTATTCCTACGTCGATGCCGAAGTGGCCAAGGACAACTCGCTGCAAACCGGCACTCGCCTGGCGAACATCCCGCGCAGCAGTTACAACCTGCTGAACGTGTATGAGTTCCACGAAGGCACACTCAACGGCCTGGGGCTGGGCTTGGGTGTGCGCCATGTGGCAGACCGTGCGGGCCAGACCGCCAACTCGACCTACAACATGGCGAGCTACACCGTGGCCGACGTGCTCAGCTTCTACCAGATCACGCCGAAGCTGCGGGTGAACCTGGACCTGAAGAACGTCTTCAACGAAGACTACGAAGAAGGTGCGTTCAACCTGTACGCCTATCCGGGCGCGCCGCGCACGGTTCAGACTGGCTTCACCTACACGTTCTAAAAAGCGTCATCAAAGGTCCAGCACCAGATCGGATGTCGGGCGGCTGCAACAGAGCAGACGCAAGCCTTTGTCGATCTCGCGCTGGCGAATCCCTCCGTTGTGCTGCATATCGACTTCGCCCTGCAGCACGGCGGTCTTGCAGGTGCCGCATACGCCCTGGCTGCAGGAGGAGGGGACTACGGCCCCGGCTTTTTTCGCCGCGGCCAGCAGGGTCTGGCTGGGGCTGACGCTGAAGGTCTTGCCGGATTTGGCGAGGGTCACGGTGAAGCTCGTTTCGCTCGGTGCGCTGGTTGGCGCCACCGGTGGAGCCGTTTCCGCAGCCAGCGCGTTGATGTCGAAACTTTCCTGGTGGTAGTGCGCCAGGTTGAAGCCCGCTTTCTCCAGCACGCCACGGGTTGCGCTCATGTAGCCCTGGGGGCCGCAGGTGAAGACTTCCCGCTCCAGAAAGTCGGGCACCTGTGCGCGGAGCAGCGCCAGATCCAGGCGGCCAGTCGGACCCTGCCAGTCGGCTTCGTCACCTTTCGCCTCACAGACTGCCAGCACCCGGAAGCGGGATTGCTGGGCCTGCATCTGCGCCAGTTCATCACGGAAAATGATGTCGGCGGGCGAGCGGGCGCTGTGGACAAACACGATGTCCAGATTGGCGGCCAGATCGTACGCTGCCCGTGCCATGGCCATCAGCGGGGTAATGCCCGAACCTGCCGAGAGATACAGCAGCTTGCCGGTGGGCAGCCCGACTGGCGTGAATCTGCCTGCCGGTCCTGACGCGGCCAGTGTGCTGCCCGGATGCAGGTTGTCGTGCAGCCAGTTGGAGACCTCGCCGCCCGGCACCCGCTTGACCGTGATGCAGAAGTTGAAAGGCCGGGTCGGCGAGGACGACAGCGTGTAGCAGCGCGAAACGATCTTGCCGTCGATCTGCGGCGAGATCGTGATGAACTGCCCCGGTTCGAAGGCCAGCGCGGTGAAGTCGGCACAGCGAAAGACGAAGGTTTTGACGTCGTGGGTTTCGTTGCGCACGGCGCAGCATTCGATGCGCCGGGTTTCCCCACTGGGCCATTCGGCGCCATGGGTGGCCCAGGTGGTTTCGTCGGCGAAGCGCACGTCCGGGATATTCTGCAAAGTAGTCATGGTCAATCCCTCACACGCCGTGGGCGGCCAGGCGCGCGGCGTACCAGCGCGAGAACTGGTCGACATAGGACTCGGTGAACGCCGAGAACGGCCCCGGTGCATAGGCCGGGTCCTGCGTGCCACTGTGGGTGATGGCGACCAGATTGGCGTCCTGCTGGTTGGTGGCGTTCCACACTTCGGTGAGGGTCTGGCGGTCATAATCGACACCCTCGACCGCCTCCTGATGCACCAGCCAGCGGCTGCGCACCAGAGTCTTGTCGGCGGACAGCGGGATGATCCAGGAGATCACCGCGTGGTCGCTCATGACGTGGGTCCAGGAGTTGTGCGTCCACAGGTGCATGTCGCCCAGATCGCGGCGCGTCACCTCGCCCAGCAGGCGGGTGCAGGCCACCTGAGTATTGAGGGTTTGCGACTCGCCGTTGCCGGCGATCACCAGGCGTTGTGTGCGAAACTGCGTGATCGAGGCTTCGTCCAGGTACTCGACGGCGTCACAGATGAAGCCGTCTGCTTCCCAGCTCGCCTTGGCGGCGGCGTTGCGGGCGTAGTAATCGTCCAGCGCGACGAGGGATTCTTCGCTCAGACCGTCGGTGCAGAAGCCGAAGTCTTCCGGCAGGAACGAGGCGGTCAGTTCCGGGTGGGTGCCCGCACAGTGGTAGCACTCGCGGTTGTTCTCGATGACCAGCTTCCAGTTGCCGTTCTCGATGATCTCGGATTCGTGGGCGATCTTGGCCCTGCTCAAATCGAACGGTGCGAAGCGCGGGGTCATGGTGTCTTCGAGGTAACCGATGTCTTCTGGCGGCTCGCTGGACAGGCAGACGAACACGTGGGCACCCACCACCCTGGTGTGCACCGGGTGCAGGCTCTTGCAGGTGCGGTCGAAGTCCTTGCCCATGTGCGCGGCGTGCTTGAGGCTGCCGTCCAGGTCGTAGGTCCACTGGTGGTAAGGGCAGACCAGCATCCCCACCGTGGACTTGCCGGCCTCCTTCAGGCGCGCGCCGCGATGGCGGCAGACGTTGCGAAAGGCCTGGACGTTTTCGTCATCGTCGCGCACGAGGAGGATCGACGCCTTGCCCAAGTCCACCGTGTAGACATCACCCGGTTCTGGAATGTCGGCGGTGACGCCGACCAGAATCCAGTGCTTGTTGAAGAACACGTCAACGTCGGTGGTGAAGACGTCGTCGCGACCGAACAATTCGCCGGGCATGCCGTGGCCGGGCATGCGTTCGACGAGCAGTTGGCGATGGCTCTTCACGGGGGATACGATCATGTTGCACCTCGGGTCATCAGGCTTGTTTTGCTTCGATCCAGTATCGAAATGCCCCGAAGAACGGTCAACGCGCTTTATTCTCACCCTCGTATGAGCGCAGGTTATGCGAATTCCCGCGTGCCATCCTGACGCAGCCATTGAGTCAGGATCTGCACGAACCCTGAGCTGCTTCGACCTGTGGGAACCACCACGTAATAGGCGTCCTTGGGCTTGACCACCAGCGGGGTGACCCGCACCAGCTCCCCCGATTCCAGCAGGTGATGCACCAGCCGGCCCCAGCCCAGCGCGATGCCGTGACCCTGCATTGCGGCCTGAACCGCGTCGCTGTAATGGCTGCAACGCAGCTGATAGGTCAGGCGCGGCGGCGCGTCTCCCAGCGCACGGAACCAGCTGTTCCAGGTGATCCAGCCTTCGAGGGTGGCGTCGGAATCGATCAGCGGCGCGTGGTGCAGATCCTGCTCGGTGTGCGGCGCAGGATGGCTGGCGAGCCAGGCCGGGGAGCACACCGGGAAGACCTCTTCATCGAACAGCAGCGTCGAGGTGCCATCGTCCCAGCGGCCTGTGCCGAAGCGCACTGCGAGGTCGACGTCATGGTGCTGCGTGGACACCAGCCGCAGGTGCAGGTCCGGTTGCGCCTGGCGCAGCGCCGTGAGCCGGGGGAGGATGCGCAGTTGCGAAAATGCCGAGGTGCTGGCGAGCACCAGTTCCTGCTCGGTGGTGCCTTCGGCGATCTTGTCGAACGTCCCGGCGATGCGCTGCATGGACTCGGCGACCACGGCATACAGCGCGTAGCCCTCGGTGGTGAGCTTGATCGAGCGGTGCAGGCGATGAAAAAGCCGCGCATTGAGGGTGTCTTCCAAGAGCTTCACCTGCTTGCTCACCGCCGCCTGGGTGACGCCCAGTTCCTGCGCCGCGAGGGTGAAGCTGCTCAGGCGCGCCACGGCTTCGAATTCCAGCAGCGCGGTCATGGAGGGAATCAGGCGCCGGTAGCCCTTGATGCGTCGCGGTCCGGGTGGTTGCAAGCTGGGGATGCTCATGGTCGGCCTCGGCTGTTTTTATAGTCTTTCGGAATAGCGTCCACTCAATGTACGCAGGTGTACATTAAATGATCGATCCAGTACAGTGCTTTTATATTGATGTGTGGGAAAGCGGTCATGGCGAGAATCAAGGCACAGGACGCGGGCTGGCGCGGCTCGGCGGAGGGCTGGCTTCAAGCGGCTTATGAAGCGCTGAAAGAGGCGGGCATCGATGCCGTTAGGGTGATGCCGCTGGCCAAGCGCCTGAACCTGTCGCGTACCAGTTTCTACTGGTTCTTCGAAGACCGCGAGCAGTTGCTCGCTGCGCTGATCGCGCGCTGGCGGGACAAGAACACCGGCAGCCTGCTGCGCCAGAGCGAGAGCTATGCCGAAAGCATCAGCGAGGCTGCGCTGAACGTCTTTGAGTGCTGGCTCAACCCCGAGATGTTCGACTCGCAATTCGAGTTTGCGGTGCGCAGTTGGGCGTTGCAGTCGCCGGAAGTCAGCCAGGAAGTGGCCGCTGCCGACCAGGCGCGCCTGGCCGGATTGGCCGCGATGTTTCGCAGGTTCGGTGCCGAACCCGAGGTGGCAGATGCCCGGGCGCGGACGCTGTACCTGACGCAGATCGGCTACATCACCATGAACACCCGTGAAGAGGCGGTAGAGCGTTTCCAGCGCATTCCGCACTACGTGACCATCTTTACCGGCAAGGCGCCCAAGCGCCGCGAGCTTGACCGTTTCTACGGCAAGTTCGGCTATGCGCAGACCGATCCCGGTGTGTTTGTTCCGCTGGCCGATACCTTTGAGGAGGCTGTGAGTGAGTGACGCTGTGCTGGGCATCATCGGCGGCACCGGCTGGCTGGGCGACGGGATTGCCAAGGCTGCGCTGGCGAGCGGGTTGTTATCGGCGGATCACCTGGTGCTGTCTAACCGGTCCGGCGAGGGTGAGCTGGCCGGGCGTGGGGTGCGCATCACCACCGACAATTGCGAGCTGGTTCAGATGAGCTCGATGATCATGCTCTCGGTCCGGCCCGAGCAGTTTGACGGTTTGAAGCTGGACGCGGCTGGCAAGTGCGTGATTTCGCTGATGGCTGGCGTCCCTGCGCCGCGCATCAAGGCGGCAACCGGTGCCAGCGTTGTGGTGCGCGCGATGCCCAATGCGGCGGTGGAGATTCGACGGTCTTTCACGCCTTGGTTCGAGGACGGTGAGCTGTCGGTGGCCGACAAGATGTTCGTGCAGCGGTTGTTCGAAAGCGTGGGCGATGCGGCCGAAGTGCCGTTGGAAGATCATATCGATTACCTGAGCGCGCTGTCGGGCACTGGGCCTGCGTACCCGGCCTTGCTGGCGCAGGCGTTGACCCAGGGTGCAATGGCTCAAGGCATACCCGAATCAATCGCCCGCCGCGCAGCCTTGGGTGTGGTGGTCGGCAGCGCACCGTTGCTGGCCGAGCGTTCCGCTGAGCAGTTGATCGAAGCCCTGATGGCGTATCGCGGGGTTACCGCAGCCGGGTTGCAGGCGCTCACCGATGGCGGCTTCGATGGCCTGATAGGCAGCGCGATCCAGGCCGGCGCCACGGTCGCCCGAAAAGGAATGTAGCCCCTTCCCACAGAGTTCTGGGGTGTACACGGTCATGCTTCTGCCCGAAGGGCGTAGCAGCACGGCTTGCCGGCGGGCTGGCGCGAAGCGGCAGTAAACCCTGAGTACGCGGTTTGCCTGACACCACTGCGGTGCCTGATTTTACTGGCGCTGCGCACCAGCCCGCCGGCAAGCCGTGCTGCTACGGGGCACGGTTGTATGGGCAATCCTTTGTGGGAGCGTGCTTGCCCGCGAATGCGGTGGGGCAGCCACCACCGAGGCATCAGGCCCGACGCCTTCGCGGGCGAGCCCGCTCCCACAGGGTTCTGGGGTGTACACGGTCACGCTTCTGCCCGAAGGGCGTAGCAGCACGGCTTGCCGGCGGGCTGGCGCGAAGCGGCAGTAAACCCTGAGCACGCGGTTTGCCTGACACCACCGCGGCGCCTGATTTTACTGGCGCTGCGCACCAGAACGCCGGCAAGCCGGCAAGCCGTGCTGCTACGGGTGCAAGACTGGCAAGCCGGACTGCTACGGGGTGCGGTTGTATGGGCAATCTCTGTGGGAGCACACGGTCACGCTTCTGCCCGAAGGGCGTAGCAGCGCGGCTTGCCGGCGGGCTGGCGCGAGGCGGCAGTAAACCCTGAGCACGCGGTTTGCCTGCCACCACCGCAGCGTTGATTTTACTGGCGCTGCGCACCAGAACGCCGGCAAGCCGGACTGCTACGGGTGCAACGCCGGCAAGCCGTGCTGCTACGGGGCAGCGTCGGCAGGGCGGGTGACGTTTTCAGAGATCCTTCACCAACCGCAGTGCGTCGTAGATCGCGGCGTGGGTGTTGCGTGCCGCGACGGCGTCGCCGAGCCGGAAGAGCTGGAAGCGCCCATCGGGGTTGGTCACGATGTTTTGCGCGTTGCCGGCGATCAGGTCGTGCTGCTCCACGGCCCCATCGTTGAGCGAGTGAGGGCGCAGGTCGAAATACAGATCGTCCAGCGGAAGGGTGCCGTGGTTGACGATCACCTGATCAACGACCCGATGTTTGTTCACCGGCCCATAATCACTGCCCAGATGCGCAACCAGTTTGCCGTCCTGGCGCTCAACCCGATCAACCCGGTAGGTCACGGTGAAGGTCACGTCCAGGTCCTGCAGCGCCCGCATGTACGGCACGAGGTTCATCGCCATCACTTCCGGCGAGAACGAACGGTCCGGGGTGATGACTTCAAGCGTCGCGCCGCTTTTGGCGATCAATTCCGCAGCCTGAAGCGCGGCATGGTCGCCCGCATCATCGAAAATCAGCACGTTCTTGCCGGGCTTCACGTCGCCGGAAATCACGTCCCAGGCCGACACCACCAGCTCGTTGCCGCTGCTCAGCACTTCTGTGTCAGGCAGGCCGCCGGTGGCGACGATCACCACGTCCGGCTCTTCGGCCAGCACGGTGTCGGCCTCGGCCCATGTATTGAAATTGAATTTGACCCCCAGGCGTTCGCACTGGGTCATGCGCCAGTCGATGATGCTGATCATCTCCCGACGACGTTCCGACAGCGCCGTCAGGCGAATCTGCCCGCCCGGCTGATCCGCCGCTTCGAATACCGTCACCTGATGCCCGCGTTCACCCGCGACCCGCGCCGCCTCAAGCCCGGCGGGCCCTGTGCCGATCACCACCACCTTGCGCGGTTTCGCCGCCTTGGGGATCTCATGGGGCATGGTGGTTTCACGCCCGGTGGACGGGTTGTGGATGCAATACGCCGCGCCGCCCTGATAGATGCGGTCCAGGCAGTAGTTGGCGCCGACACAGGGGCGGATGTCTTCTTCGCGTTTCTCGATGATCTTGCGCACGATGTGCGGATCGGTCATGTGCGCGCGGGTCATGCCGATCATGTCGACCTTGCCCGAGGCGATGGCGTGGCGCGCGGTGGCCACGTCCGGAATCTTCGCTGCATGGAAAGTGGGGAAGCCGGTGGATGCACGAATTTCGCCGGCGAAATCCAGGTGCGCCGCGTTACGCATGCCCTGAATCGGAATCACGTCGGTCAGGCCTGCGTCGGTGTCGATGTGCCCGCGCACCACGTTGAGGAAATCGACCAGGCCGCTGTCCTTGAGCATGTGGGAAATCTTTATGCCTTCTTCAGCGTTGAAGCCGCCCGCCAGGTCCTCATCGCCGGTGTAGCGGACGCCCAGCAAAAAGTCCTCACCGCAACGCTTGCGAATGCCGCTCAGGATATCGAAGGTGAAGCGCATGCGGTTTTCCAGCGAGCCGCCGTACGGGCCGTCCAGATCGTTGGTCAACGGCGACCAGAACTGATCCATCAGATGCCCGTACGCCTGCAGCTCCAGGCCATCCAGGCCTGCGGCCTTCATGCGTTCCGCGGCATCGACATAGTCCTTGATGATGCGGTCGATGTCCCAGTCTTCCAGCTTCTTCGGGAACGAGCGGTGCGAGGCTTCGCGACGGTGCGAAGGCGAAACGACCGGCAACCAGTCGGCCTTGTCCCAGCGCGTGCGACGGCCCAGGTGGGTCAACTGGATCATCACCGCCGCGCCGTGTTCGTGGCACTCGTCGGTCAGGTCCTTCATCCACTTCACCACCTCATCCTTGTACGCCAGCACGTTGTTGAACACCGGCGGACTGTCCCGCGACACCGCGGCCGAACCTGCGGTCATGGTCAGCGCCACACCGGCCTTGGCGCGCTCCACGTGGTAGGCGCGATAAAGGTCCTTGGGCATGCCGTCCACCGGATACGCCGGTTCGTGGGAGGTGGTGATGATGCGATTGCGCAGGGTCAGGTGCTTGATCTGGTAGGGCTGCAGAAGCGGATCGGTGGACATTATCGGTGCTCTCTTGGAGGAACATCAGGCTCGGTCTGGCATAACATTAGGATCGAATGTTCACAGGTGTCAATCTCTAAAACACAGGTGTACATTTTGCTTGCCCGGCCCGAAAACCATGGCTAAGATCCGTTCAGAACAGGCGATACAGCGTCCTGAAGACGAGGAGACCGATACGTAGCTCACTCATTACCTGGATTCATTCGACGCAGCGTTTTAGTCGTTTGAACGCGGTGTGGCATTTTGCTTTGATAGGCCGAATGCCTGCCTTTTTCACTGCCAGCTCCACCACACATAGAAGAACCAAAGGAGAAGCCCTAGATGAATAATTGCGCGTTCAAGACCAAGACAAGCCGCTGGCTTGCCGGCATGGCCCTGGCGACAGTGTCGATGTTTTCCCAGGCGGCCGAGCCTGTGAAGATTGGCTGGGTCAACTGGTCGGACACCGAAATCGCAGTGAAACTGGCCTCGGCCGCTCTGCAGGATCATCTGCAGCAGCCCGTCAAACTGGTGCAAGCCGACATCGGTATCCAGTTTCAGGCACTGGCCAACGGCAGCATCGACCTGATTCCGATGGTCTGGCTGCCCTACACCCACAAGCCGTTCTACGACAAATACAAGGATCGTCTGGAAGATCTGGGCGTGTTGTATGAAGGCCGCATCGGCATGGCGGTGCCGGACATCGTGCCGGAAAGCGAAGTCGCCAGTATCGAGGACCTGAACAAGCCCGGCATCCGCGAGAAGTTCAGCGGACAGATCCTCACTTCCGAGGTGGGCAACGGCCAGTACAAGGTCACCCTCAAGGCGATCGACGACTACAAGCTCAATGGCTACAAGATGGTCGCCTCAAGCGAAGCGGGCATGCTCAGCGAACTGGACCGCAACCTCAAACGCGGCAAGTGGTCGCTGGTCAACGCCTGGAGCCCGCACTGGATGTTCTCCAAATATCCGCTGCGTTACCTGGCTGACCCTAAAGGCGCACTGGGCGGCACCGAGCAGATCCACGCCATCGCCCGCAAAGGCTTCTCCGCCGAACACGCCGACGTCGCTCACTTCTTCGCCAACTTCAAGATTCCAAAGGAAGATCTGGAAAAGCTGATGCTGGCCGCGCGTGAAAGCAGCGCAGACAAGGTCGTGGCCGATTACTACGCCGCCAACAAGGCGCGTTACCAGGCGATGTTTGCCAGCGCGCAATAACGATTATCTGCGGTAACGAAGAAGCCCCGACATCTCGCGATATCGGGGCTTTTTTGCAGCGCCGGAATCTTGTTTCTCGCCTTATCAATACCTTTGGGGACTTGGCCAACAGCCTGTCAGGCAATATCTGCGTCATCTTCAGGTCTGCGGTGAGAAGATCATGCACCAACCGCCCAGTTACATTTGCGTCAGCCGACGACCCACCAGAGCCTTGTAAAATCAGATGATTACAATGCGCTCGAGGACTGAGCTTGGCGAAATTTCACGTTGACGCTATCCAGCATTGGGAGTCGTTTGAACATGCTGGAACGTCGTATGATCTTGGTCACTTGGACTGTCACGAAGTCCTGCTACGCAAAGAAGCGGGGAAGGATCCGATCCGCTTCGTCGTCACTTACGGGCTGCATTGCTTCACCAAAGATGACACGGAACAGAACATTCCACTGAAATACGCTGATGGGCGTGAGAGCCGCCTGGTTTGCATTGAGCGCTATGAAACCTCCCGACAACTGCGCAGCGCGCTCGAAAAATTGGCCGGCGCGACTGTCTACCTGACCCAGGGCGAAAGCTTTTTCACCATGGATGTCATGAATAACGCGAGCGGTGAGGTAGAACCATTCAAGATCTGCATGGCTGTTTTTCGAGAAAACCGGGTTTTGCGGATCCATGTCACCAGCGCATTTTTTGCGAGGTCAGGTGAAGGTTCGCCTGGGGTACCGATCAGAAGAAAAGGTTTCAGCATCTTCAAGATCGCAGTCGACGCTCTTAAGAAACCGAACGGCCAATTCCCCAAAGAGGTTCGGAATCGCTATCCCAAGAGGAAATGACTGGCCCAGAAACGGCGAATCCCTCTCAAGGAGGGATTCTCAGCCGTTGATGCATGCATCAACGGGGCAGGTCGTTCTCACGTCGCGCTCGGCGAACTGGTGTCCCAGTAACGGGGTGCGATCCGAAGATCCCTGTAACCACCCTTTGGTTTACGCATATGCGCAAAAATATCTTCCACTATCAGTGGAATGGGATCAAGGTTTTTTTATGTTCATCTCTCAAAGCTGCCGATCCCATTGGTCGTAACAGCATCTTTATGCTGACTTTCTGTCACCCGATATCAGAGGCTCTAAAACGCAAAACCCCCGTATCGCTTGGCGATAACGGGGGAGATCTTTCACGCACCGTGGAATCCCACGAAGTACGTCAGACGTTGAAACGGAAGTGCAGCACGTCACCGTCCTTGACGATGTAGTCCTTGCCTTCCAGGCGCCATTTGCCTGCTTCCTTGGCACCGGCTTCGCCCTTGTACTGGATGAAGTCGTTGTAGGCGACGCATTCGGCGCGGATGAAGCCTTTTTCGAAGTCGGTGTGGATCACGCCAGCGGCCTGTGGCGCGGTGGCGCCGACGCGGACGGTCCAGGCGCGGACTTCTTCGACGCCTGCGGTGAAGTAGGTCTGCAGGTGCAGCATCTCGTAACCGGCACGGATCACGCGGTTCAGGCCTGGCTCTTCGAGGCCCAGGGCTTCGAGGAACATGTCTTTCTCTTCACCGTCTTCGAGTTCGGCGATTTCTGCTTCGATCTTGTTGCAGACCGGCACCAGCATTGCGCCTTCTTCTTCGGCGATGGCGCGGACCACGTCCAGGTGCGGGTTGTTCTCGAAGCCGTCTTCGGCGACGTTGGCGATGTACATGACCGGCTTGGTGGTCAGCAGGTGGAAGCCCTTGATGACGGCTTTCTCATCGACACCCATGTTCTTCATCAGGCTGCGCGCAGGCTTGCCTTCGGTGAAGTGGGCGATGAGTTTTTCCAGCAGGCCTTTCTGGACCACTGCGTCCTTGTCGCCGCCCTTGGCGTTACGGGCAACTTTCTGCAGCTGTTTTTCGCAGCTGTC
Source organism: Pseudomonas sp. NPDC090203 (assembly GCF_044746765.1). Lineage (NCBI taxonomy): Bacteria > Pseudomonadati > Pseudomonadota > Gammaproteobacteria > Pseudomonadales > Pseudomonadaceae > Pseudomonas > Pseudomonas sp. NPDC090203. Next base: position 74,225 of record NZ_JBIVCV010000019.1, on the reverse strand, counting down.
GAGGTCGGCGAAGATCAGTTCCAGATCGATGATCTCGATGTCGCGTTTCGGGTCGACGCTGTTGGAGACGTGAATCACGTTCTCGTCTTCGAAGCAGCGAACCACGTGGGCGATGGCATCGGTTTCGCGGATGTTGGCCAGGAACTTGTTGCCCAGGCCTTCACCTTTGGACGCACCGGCTACCAGGCCTGCGATGTCGACGAACTCCATCGTGGTCGGCAGGATGCGCTTGGGGTTGACGATGTCCGCCAGCGCCTGAAGGCGGGAGTCGGGCATGGCCACGATGCCGCTGTTCGGCTCGATGGTGCAGAAGGGAAAGTTCTCTGCCGCGATACCGGATTTGGTCAGGGCGTTGAACAGGGTGGACTTGCCGACGTTGGGCAGGCCGACGATGCCGCAGTTGAATCCCATGATGTTTCCCCTCGAGTGATGTCAGGCCTTCTGGCTGTGCAGGACGCGCATCGCCTTGGCGAAGTCGCCGGCGAATACATCCGGCAGCACGCCGAGGGCAAAGTCGATGCTGGCATCGAGTTTTTCCTGTTCGGCGCGTGGCGCACGACCCAGGACGAAATTAGAAACCATGCTGGCGACGCCCGGGTGGCCGATGCCAAGCCGCAGGCGGTGGAAATTGTTCTGATTACCCAGTTGCGCAATGATGTCGCGCAACCCGTTGTGCCCGCCATGGCCGCCGCCCAGCTTGAGCTTGGCAACGCCCGGAGGCAGGTCGAGTTCGTCGTGTGCCACCAGGATTTCTTCAGGCTTGATGCGGAAGAAACCGGCAAGTGCCGCCACGGCCTGGCCGCTGCGGTTCATGTAGGTGGTGGGAATCAGCAGACGAACGTCCTGGCCCTGATGGCTGAATTTAGCCACAAGACCGAAATACTTGCGATCAACGGTCAGATTGACACGCTGTGCGCTGGCAATGCGTTCAACGAAAAGAGCCCCTGCGTTATGCCGGGTCTGTTCGTATTCGGGGCCGGGGTTTCCCAGGCCGACGATCAGTTTGATGGCGGTCACGTCAGGGGCTCTTCCTTGGGTTGCGAGTGACGATAGCGAATACCGTCACCCGGTCAACCGGCGTGCGAGTAAAGATTACTCGGCAGCGCCTTCTTCAGCTTCTTCAGGAGCAACGCGTGGAGCGTGAACGTTGGCAACTGCCTTGTCGTCACCGTGCGCCAGGGCCACGAATTCAACGCCTTTCGGAGCTTTGAGGTCCGACAGGTGGATGATGGTGCCGATTTCAGCGTTGGCCAGGTCGACTTCGATGAACTCAGGCAGGTCTTTGGCTTCGCAGGAAACTTCGATGTCGTTTTCTACGTGCGAGATTTCGCCGCCTTTCTTGACCGGGGCTTCTTCGTTGATGAAGTGAACCGGAACCTTGGCAGTCAGTTTCTGGCCAGCGACAACACGGATGAAGTCAGCGTGCATGATGAACTGCTTGGCTGGGTGGCGCTGCATGGCCTTGACGATGACGTTTTGCTTTTTGCCGTCAACGTTCAGTTCGATAACGTGGCTGTAGGCCGCTTCGTTTTCGAACAGTTTGGCGATTTCCTTGGCCACGATGGTCAGGGATTCAGCGGCTTTGTCACCACCGTAAACTACGGCAGGGATGCTGGCGGCGTGACGCAGGCGGCGGCTCGCACCTTTCCCCAGGTCAGTACGCGCTTGGGCGTTCAGAGTGAAATCAGTCATTTTGTATCTCCAAAATAGCCATTACCGGTTGGCGTTTGCGACCAGCGCCAGACTCGGTATGGGCAAAAAAGCCCCGCCCCGACAATGAGTGTCGGGGCGGGGCGCTTTTCGTCAACGGATGATTCGAAAGGGCAGGGCCCTTAGCGGAACATCGCGCTGATCGATTCTTCGTTGCTGATGCGACGCATCGCTTCAGCGACTACCGGTGCGATATCCAGCTGGCGGATACGGTCACAGGCTTGTGCTGCAGCGGACAACGGGATGGTGTTGGTCACCACCAGTTCGTCCAGCACGGAATTTTCGATGTTCTCGATCGCGCGACCCGACAGAACAGGGTGGGTGCAGTAGGCAAAAACCTTGGCTGCGCCGTGTTCTTTCAGGGCCTTGGCCGCGTGGCACAGGGTGCCGGCGGTGTCGACCATGTCGTCGACGAGAATACAGGTACGGCCTTCGACGTCACCGATGATGTGCATCACTTCGGAGTGATTGGCCTTCTCACGGCGCTTGTCGATGATCCCGAGATCCACGCCCAGGGATTTGGCAACAGCACGTGCACGCACGACGCCGCCGATATCCGGGGACACGATCATCAGGTTTTCGAAGCGTTGGTCTTCGATGTCATCCACCAGAACCGGGGAGCCGTAGATGTTATCTACCGGAATATCGAAGAAGCCTTGAATCTGGTCAGCGTGCAGGTCAACGGTCAGCACACGGTCGATACCGACGACGGTGAGCATGTCCGCAACCACTTTAGCGCTGATAGCCACGCGAGCGGAACGCGGACGGCGATCCTGGCGGGCATAACCAAAGTAAGGAATAACAGCAGTGATACGAGTAGCCGAGGAACGACGGAAGGCATCAGCCATCACGACGAGTTCCATCAGGTTATCGTTGGTCGGAGCGCAGGTCGGCTGAATAATGAAGACGTCTTTACCGCGAACGTTTTCATTGATCTCAGCGGTAATCTCGCCGTCGGAGAATTTTCCGACAGAGATGTCACCGAGAGGGATATGCAGCTGACGTACGACACGCCGAGCCAGATCGGGGTTGGCGTTCCCCGTAAAGACCATCATCTTGGACACGCGCAGTACCTGGAGGCTTAGGGTATGCCTGGATGACTATAGGAAAATGGCAGGGGCGGCTGGATTCGAACCAACGCATGGCAGGATCAAAACCTGCTGCCTTACCGCTTGGCGACGCCCCTGTATCTGTTGCAACGAATGCCTGGCATTCGGTTCTCTTAGAGCAGTGTCTGTAACTTGCGATGCAACATCGAAACGTTGCTTCCCTTTGCTACAAACCCTGTAAGGGTCTCTGTAAGAAGGGCCGAGACTTTATCAGCTTCAGCTTTGTTTGGGAAGGCCCCAAACACACAACTTCCAGTTCCGGTTAATTTTGCTTCGGTAAATTTACCTAACAAATTCAAAGCGTTACGTACATCTGGATAACGCCTTGCTACAACCGGTAAGCAGTCATTTCGACTGTTTCCCTTGGGAACGGGGCGCACTTTAATGGGAGGAGTGTCACGTGTCAACAGTGGATCTGAAAAAATTTCTGCTGTACTTACAGATACTTGCGGCACGAGCACGACATACCACGGTTCTTCGGGGGTTACAGGGGTAAGGATTTCGCCCACGCCCTCAGCAAATGCGGCGTGTCCGCGCACGAAAACCGGCACGTCAGCCCCCAGCTTGAGCCCCAGCGCCGCCAGGCGATTTTCATCCCAGCCCAGTTGCCAGAGATGATTGAGCCCCAGCAAAGTCGTCGCTGCATCGGAGCTTCCGCCACCGATGCCCCCGCCCATGGGCAGGATTTTTTTAAGCCAGATGTCCACGCCAAGCGTGCAACCCGATTGTTCTTTCAAGGCGCGAGCCGCTTTGACAATCAGATTGCTGTCGTGAGGGACGTCGGCAATTTCCGTTTGCAGGCGCACTTCACCATCTTCGCGCAGGGCGAAACTCAACTCGTCGCCGTAGTCCAGAAACTGGAAAATCGTTTCGAGCTGGTGATAGCCGTCTTCGCGGCGGCCAAGAATGTGCAGCATCAGGTTCAGTTTGGCCGGCGCGGGGAGGGTCAGGCGGGGTGCGTCTTGAACAGGCAGCGACATGATCATTGCCCCAGCTTGCGTGGTTGCCAGTCCTTGATGACCAGCGTGACGTCCAGGTCCTGGCCGTGCAGTTTCATCCGCTCGGGCAGCCAGTAACCGTTTTGCTCGGTGTAGCTCAGGTACTCGATCTGCCAGCCATCCTGCTCAAGACCCGACAGGCGGCTGTCGCCGTCCAGGGTCAGGCTGCTCTTGGTTTCGGGGGCGGGCAGGCCGCGCACCCACCACACCAGATGCGAAACCGGTAGTCTCCAGCCCAGTTGATCCTTGAGCAGGGTTTCGGGATCGGGCGCGTCATAGCGGCCCTGGTTGGCGACTTCCAGCGAGACGGCGCCAGGGCGCCCGGTCAGGCGTGCTGCACCGCGGCCCAGGGGGCCGGAGAGGCGAATGTCGTAATAATCCTGGCGTTGCAGCCAGTACAGCGTACCGCTGCCGGAATCCTTCGGCGCGCGAATGCCGACCTTGCCGTTGATCTCCCAGCCATCGAGGCGGGTGAGCTGTTCTTTGTTGACCCGCCATTTGGCGGCGTCGCCCGTGCCTTGTACAGCTTCGCGCGGGGTGACCCCTGCGCAACCGGCGAGCAGGGCGATGAGGGTGAAAGCGATCAGGTGGCGCAAAGACATAAATCAGAGGGTCTCGGAGCCGGTCAGGCGCTTGAGCGTGCTGCGCAGGACCGGGCTGTCAGGTTGTTGTTCCAGGGCCTTGCCCCATATTTTGCGTGCCTCGCGCTGTTCGCCCTTGGCCCAGAGCACTTCGCCCAGGTGCGCCGCGACTTCGTGGTCGGGGAAGCGCTCCAGGGCTTCGCGCAGCAGGCGCTCGGCCTCGTCGAGGTTGCCCAGGCGATAATTGACCCAGCCCAGGCTGTCGAGGACCGCAGGGTCTTCGGGATTGAGCTGGTGGGCGCGTTCGATCAGTTCCTTGGCTTCGGCATAGCGCGTGGTGCGGTCGGACAGGGTGTAGCCCAGCGCATTGAGCGCCATGGCGTTGTCCGGCTCGCGCTTGAGAATCGCCCGCAGGTCGGTCTCCATCTGCTTCAGGTCGTCGCGCTTCTCCGCCAGCATCGCGCGGGTGTACAGCAGGTTCAGATCGTCCGGATACAGCTTCAACGCCTGGGTCAGCACTTGCCAGCCACGGTCGCTCTGATTGTTGTTGGTCAGGGTTTCAGCTTCGATCAGGTACAGTTGAATCGTGTAATCGGGCTGATCGGCACGGGCCTGGGCCAGGCGCTTGGAGGCCTCGGCGGTGTTGCCGTTGCTCATCAGGATGTCAGCCTGACGCAATTGCGCCGGCAGGTAATCGTTGCCCGGCCCGACCTGGGCGTACTCGCTCAAGGCGTTTTGCGGGTCGTTGCGCTCTTCGTAGATGCGGCCAAGGTTCACATGAGCCGAATCGACGTGGCTGCCACGGGCGACCAGGTCTTCGAGATAGCCCTGGGCTTCATCCCAGGCCTTGTTCTCCAGGCACACCAGCGCCAGCGAATAACGCAGTTCGTCGTCATCGGGGTATTGCTGAACAAGATTGGAAAACTGCACCTTGGCGTCTTCCATGCGGTTCTGTTCCACCAGCATGCGCGCGTAAGTCAGGCGCAGACGCTTGTCGTCCGGGTACTTCTTGATGCTCTTTTCCAGCAGCGGAATCGCTTCCTTGCCGCGGTTCATGCTTTGCAGCAGGCGTGCGCGCAACAGGATCGGCGCGACTTCGCCTTCGCCCGGCGGGTTGTCTTCGAGCAGCTTGAGGGACGCATTGCTGTCGCCCTCCTGCTGGAGCAGCAGCGCCTTGCCGAAGATCAACTGGCCGTTTTTCGGGTACTTGGCCAGCAGCCGGTCAAAGCTGGCCAGAAGGCCCTTGCGGGTGTTGGAGTCGGTTTCCGCAGCCGACAGGGCGAGGAAGTCGAAATGGGTATCGCCCTGACCCTGCAGCACCTTTTCCATGTAGCGCATGGCGTCGTCGTAGCGACCGGCCCGGGCCAGCTGGATAGCGGCCGCGCGCTGGGCTTCCAGGTTGGTCGGATCGTTGCGCGCCCAGATCATCGAGGTGTCCAGGGCGGCCTGATCGGCGCCCAGGTACTCGGCAATGCGGAAGGCTCGCTCGGAAATGCCCGGATCCTGGGTCTGGATGGCCTGGGTCACGTAGTTGTCCAGCGCAATGTCGAAGCGGTTGCGCTGCCCGGCAAGCTCGGCAGTCAGCAGGCTGACGACGGTGTCCTGGGTGAACGATCCGTAGACCTGCGGCTTGGCCTCGGGCGCGGGCGTCGTTTCCTTCGCCGCAGCCGGCGGCTGCGAGGATGCGGGAGGCGTCGACTGACAGCCACCGAGAACGACTAGGGCAAGGAACAACGCGGACGATTTATTCATATAGAAGAGGGGCGGCTTACCTGCGGTTTGGAAGCATCATGACATAAGGCAGGGAGCAAACCCACAGCCCGGCTAAAAACTTAAAGACCCGTTATTTAAAGCCTGCGCCCGGACAATTTGTCGCAGGGGCAGGGCTGCGAAGCGGATCTCTATAGGGACAATAGACTGTCCTGGACGTTCTGAATGTATTGCGGTGGTTGTTCTCGGTCTAGTGAAGTAGGACAATTGCCGGCTTCTCGTCACCGTCAGCGACCTTGAATGGCCTTTCTTGCTCTGGGTATCAATCATAAGACTGCATCAGTGGATGTCCGCGAGCGCGTGGCATTTACGCCTGAGCAGCTGGTTGAGGCATTGCAGCAGCTGTGTCGCCTGACCCAGAGTCGTGAAGCGGCGATTCTTTCGACCTGCAACCGCAGCGAGCTCTATATAGAGCAGGATCAGCTCACCGCCGAGGTGGTGCTCAGCTGGCTGGCCGACTATCACCACTTGAACCTCGAAGAGTTGCGCGCCAGTGCCTATGTGCACGAGGACGACGCTGCCGTGCGCCACATGATGCGCGTGGCTTCGGGGCTCGATTCGCTGGTGCTGGGCGAGCCGCAGATTCTCGGCCAGATGAAATCCGCCTACGCCGTGGCGCGTGAAGCAGGAACCATCGGCCCTTTGCTCGGGCGGTTGTTCCAGGCCACCTTCAGCGCTGCCAAGCAGGTGCGCACCGACACGGCCATCGGTGAAAACCCGGTTTCCGTGGCTTTTGCCGCCGTCAGCCTGGCCAAGCAGATCTTCAGCGACCTTCAGCGCAGCCAGGCATTACTGATCGGCGCCGGCGAAACCATCACGCTGGTCGCCCGGCACCTGCGCGATCTGGGGGTCAAGCGTATCGTGGTCGCCAACCGCACGCTGGAACGCGCAAGCATCCTGGCCGAAGAGTTCGGTGCCCACGCGGTGTTGCTGGCCGACATCCCGGCCGAACTGGTCAACAGTGATATCGTTATCAGTTCCACCGCCAGCCAGTTGCCGATCCTGGGCAAGGGCGCGGTGGAAAGCGCGCTGAAACTGCGCAAGCACAAACCGATCTTCATGGTCGACATCGCCGTCCCTCGCGACATCGAGCCGGAAGTCGGCGAGCTGGACGACGTTTACCTGTATACCGTCGACGATCTGCACGAAGTCGTCGCGGAAAACCTCAAGAGTCGCCAGGGTGCAGCCCAGGCGGCCGAGGAACTGGTGAGCCTTGGCGTCGATGATTTCATGTCGCGCCTGCGCGAGCTGGCGGCGGTCGATGTACTCAGGGCCTATCGTCAGCAGAGCGAACGCCTGCGCGACGAAGAACTGCAAAAGGCCCAGCGCCTGCTCGCCAATGGCGCCAACGCTGAAGATGTACTGGCGTCGCTGGCCCGTGGCCTGACCAACAAAATGATGCATGCCCCCAGCGTGCAACTCAAAAAGCTGTCCGCCGAAGGCCGCGTCGATGCGCTGGCCATGGCCCAGGAACTCTTTGCCCTCGATGAGGGCTCCACGGATAAACCCCCGCAATGAAAGCTTCACTGCTCAACAAGCTGGACGTGCTCAGCGACCGTTTCGAAGAATTGACCGCGTTGCTGGGCGACGCCGAAGTCATTTCCGATCAGACTCAATTTCGCGCCTATTCCCGTGAATATGCGGAAGTCGAGCCGGTGATCCAGGTCTATCGCCAACTGCAGAAGGTGTACAGTGATCTTGAGGGTGCCCAGGCGCTGCTCAAGGACAGCGACCCTGACCTGCGCGAAATGGCGGTCGAGGAAGTACGCGAAGCCCGCGACCGCCAGGAAGTCCTGGAAGCCGATCTGCAAAAGATGCTGCTGCCCAAGGATCCCAACGACAGTCGCAACGTGTTTCTGGAAATTCGTGCCGGCACCGGTGGTGACGAGGCGGCGATTTTCTCCGGCGACCTGTTCCGCATGTACTCGCGCTATTCGGAGCGTCGTGGCTGGCGGGTGGAAATCCTATCGCAGAACGAAGGCGAGCATGGCGGCTTCAAGGAAGTCATCGCGCGGGTCGAGGGCGACAACGTCTACGGCAAGCTTAAGTTCGAATCCGGGGCGCATCGCGTGCAGCGGGTTCCCGAAACCGAATCCCAGGGCCGCATCCATACCTCGGCCTGCACGGTGGCGGTATTGCCCGAGCCCGATGAGCAACAGGACATCGAGATCAACCCGGCGGATTTGCGGGTCGACACCTACCGCTCTTCGGGTGCGGGCGGGCAGCACGTGAACACCACCGACTCAGCCATCCGTATCACTCACTTGCCAACCGGTATCGTGGTCGAGTGTCAGGAAGAGCGTTCCCAGCACAAGAACCGCGCCCGGGCGATGGCCTGGCTCGCGGCCAAGCTCAAGGATCAGCAGACTTCCGCAGCGGCCAACGCCATCGCGTCCGAGCGCAAGCTGCTGGTGGGTTCGGGCGACCGTTCCGAGCGCATCCGCACGTACAATTTCCCACAGGGGCGAGTGACAGATCATCGCGTCAACCTGACGCTGTACTCGCTGGATGAAGTTCTGGCCGGTGGAGTCGATGCAGTGATAGAACCGTTGCTTGCCGAGTATCAGGCAGACCAACTTGCGGCACTGGGTGAGTAAATGACCATCATCGCCAGCCTGTTAAGAAACGCCGAACTGCCGGACTCCCCGACAGCCCGCCTGGACGCCGAACTGCTGCTCGCCGCTGCCCTGGGCAAGCCGCGCAGCTTTCTGCACACCTGGCCCGAGCGCATCGTCAGCTCCGAAGCCGCCCAGGCCTTCGATGGCTATCTGAAACGCCGTCGTACTGGCGAGCCGGTGGCCTATATCCTGGGCCTGCAGGGCTTCTGGAACATCGATCTGGAAGTCGCGCCCCACACGCTGATTCCGCGGCCGGAAACCGAAATGCTGGTGGAGACCGCGCTTGAGCTGCTGCCCGGCGCCATCGCTCATCGCCTGCTGGACCTTGGCACCGGCACCGGGGCCATCGCGCTGTCACTGGCCAAGGATCGCCCGCAGTGGACCCTGACCGCCGTGGACCGTGTGGAAGACGCCGTCGAGCTTGCCGAGCGCAATCGCCAGCGCCTGCACCTGGACAATGCCCGGGTGCTGCAAAGCCACTGGTTCAGCGCCGTTGAGGGTCAGCGTTTCGACCTGATCCTGAGCAATCCCCCTTATATCGCCGCAAGCGACCCGCACCTGGTCGAAGGTGACGTGCGCTTCGAGCCCAGCAGTGCGCTGGTGTCGGGCGACGACGGGCTGGACGACCTGCGGCTGATCGTCTCCCAGGCGCCTGCGCATCTGGAAGCCGGTGGCTGGTTGCTGCTGGAGCACGGCTACGATCAGGGCCCGGCGGTGCGCGAACTGCTCAATCGTCATGGCTTCGAACAGATCCAGACCCGCCGCGATCTGGGGGACCACGAACGCATCACTTTCGGACGCGTGCCACTTTGAACACTGCCGACCTGACCGACGAAGAGCTGCTGCGCTACAGCCGACAGATCCTGCTGTCGCAGGTCGATATCGAAGGCCAGTTGCGCATCAGGCACAGCCGCGCACTGATCGTCGGCGTCGGCGGGTTGGGCTCGCCGGTGGCGTTGTACCTGGCGGCGGCCGGTGTGGGCGAGCTGCATCTGGCGGACTTCGACACGGTCGACCTGACCAACCTGCAACGCCAGATCATCCACGACACCCAGAGCGTCGGCCAGAGCAAGGTCGATTCGGCCATCGCCCGTTTGAGCGCGATCAACCCGCAGATCAGACTGGTTGCCCATCGCACCGCGCTGGATGTCGATTCCCTGGCCGCTGCGGTGGCGGGTGTGGACCTGGTGCTCGATTGCTCCGACAATTTCTCGACCCGCGAGGCGGTCAACGCTGCTTGCGTGGCCGCCAGACGTCCGCTGGTCAGTGGCGCGGCGATCCGTCTGGAAGGGCAATTGTCGGTGTTCGACCCGCGTCGGCCTGAAAGCCCGTGCTATCACTGTCTTTACGGGCATGGGAGCGAAAGCGAACTGACCTGCAGCGAAGCTGGCGTGATCGGCCCTCTGGTGGGCCTGGTTGGCAGCCTGCAAGCGCTGGAGGCCCTGAAACTGCTGGCCGGTTTTGGTGAGCCGCTGGTCGGGCGGCTGCTGTTGATCGATGCCCTGGGCAGCCGCTTCCGCGAGCTGAAGGTCAAGCGTGATCCGGGTTGCAGCGTCTGCGGCGCGGCCCATGAATAGAGCGCGCAAGGATGGCTAGAGACAACGATGCGCCCATCGGCGTGTTCGATTCAGGTGTCGGCGGCCTGTCGGTCCTGAGCGAAATCAATCAGCTGTTGCCCCGCGAGTCGCTGCTCTATGTGGCTGATTGCGGGCACATCCCCTATGGCGAGAAATCCCCCGAGTTCATTCGTGAGCGCTGTGTGATCGTCGCCGAATTCTTTCGCGCTCAAGGCGCCAAGGCCCTGGTGCTGGCGTGCAATACCGCGACGGTTGCAGCGGCTGCCGACCTGCGCGAGCGCTACCCGGACTGGCCAATCGTCTGCATGGAACCTGCGGTAAAGCCTGCGGCGGCCGCCACCCGCAGCGGTGTGGTCGGCGTGCTCGCCACCACGGGCACCCTGCAAAGCGCAAAGTTCGCCGCCTTGCTCGACCGTTTTGCCGCCGATGTTCAGGTGGTCACCCAGCCATGCCCCGGGCTGGTCGAGCTGATCGAAACCGGTGATCTGGCGAGTCCTGCCCTTCGACAGTTGCTCAAGGGCTATGTCGACCCATTGCTGGAAGCCGGCTGCGACACCATTGTGCTGGGTTGCACCCACTATCCCTTCCTCAAGCCGCTGCTGCGGGAGATGATTCCGGCGTCGATTTCGCTGATCGATACCGGCGCCGCCGTCGCCCGTCAATTGCAGCGTCTGCTCAGCCAGCAAGACTTGCTCGCCAGCGGTCACCCTCTGACCGCGCAGTTCTGGACCAGTGGTGATCCGGAAAATTTCAGAAACATCCTACCTGTACTATGGAAATATTCTGACAGTGTGCGAAGCTTCGGCCTGTGAAAAAAACGTGAATAGCGCTGTTTTCTACTGAACTAACGCTCGCTGACGGATTTCTACACGAAGTCTGTTGATATAAAAATTTCTAACTGCACTCGAAAATGGGATGTTTCAGATGAAGCGACTGTTTTGTTTGGCTGCGATTGCGGCCGCGTTAACGGGGCAAAGTGCAATTGCTCAGGCCGATGGGGTCGAGTTCTCGGTGGGGCACACCGGCGAATCGACGATGACCTATCGTCTGGGCGCGCAATTTGATTGGGACAAGAGCTGGTGGCAAACCAGCGTCGGTCGTCTGACTGGCTACTGGAGCGGCGCCTACACCTACTGGGAAGGTGACAAGAGTTCCAGCAACAACAGCCTGTCGTTCTCCCCGGTATTCGTTTACGAATTCTCCGGTGAAAGCGTCAAGCCGTACATCGAGGCCGGCATCGGTGCTGCAGTATTCCAGCACACCGAAGTTGAAGGGAACAAACTGGGCAGCGCCTTCCAGTTCGAAGACCGCATCGGCTTCGGCCTGCGCTTCGCCGGTGGTCATGAAGTCGGCCTGCGCGCCACTCACTATTCCAACGGTGGCCTGACCAGCAGCAACGACGGTATCGAAAGCTACGCGATCCATTACACGATGCCGTTTTAAGCATCTCGTCGTGTGATTGTGTAGGAGCGCGCTTGCCCGCGATTGCGGTGTGTCAGTCAACAGACCAGGCACAGTAACAACGCATTCGCGGGCAAGCGCGCTCCTACAGGTCCAGATCTGCGGTGTTACACATACGCCGTCGCAATCCCTTCCCGCTCGGTGATGCATTCCGGCGCACCCATCTCGAATTCCCTACAGATCAACGGCCTTTTGTCGTAGATCGTGCAGCGCATCGTGTCGCGATCCAGCGCCGCGCACCAGCCGTCGTCCAGGCGCAACATGACCTCGCCGCCCCAGTCATCGGTATCGATGAAGCGTTCGGGCACGCCGGTATCGGTGATCAGCATCACTTCCAGTTGGCAGCAGCAGGCGGCGCAGGTGGAACAGGAAACGGCGGGCTCGGCAGGTTCTGCGGGGAGTTGCAGCAGGGGAATGGCACTCATGGGCGGCAGTTTAAAGCAGTGACGCCATCGCAGGTGAGCGGACTGACAGACGTAGTCATCAGGCTGAAACCTCGCTGTGGTGGGCCTGGCGAAAGTAATTCGCCAGCCAGTGCAGCAACGGCAGCACCAGCGCCCAGATCGCGGCAAGGATCAGCGCACTGGGCCACACCCCCAGCGGCAGTTGAACGTAGGTCAGGTGCGAGCCGGCAATGTAGGACGCCGGGCCGCCCACGGCGCCCATGACACTGGCCAGCCACCAGCGCTTGCCGGACCACGCCAGGCAATGTCCCAGGGTGGTCGCCAGCAAGGGCCACAACAGCGCCAGCCACAGCGGGATTACCCGTCCGACCTCGCCGAAATCGAACACGCCGATTTTGATCAGCGCGCTGTCGAGCACGCAGCCCAGGGCGAACACGGTCATCAGCAGCTTGCCCTCGGCCCGCCAGGAGCCGATGAAACGCAGGTGCACGAGCAGAATCGCAAAGGGGATCAGCAACCAGCCACTGTTGCCGCCCAATACACAGGTGAACCATCCCAACTGAAACAAAACTGCGTTCAGTAGATTTCTAAGCATCGAAACGTCCCAACAAAGGCTGCGACATCGCCCGGGGCTTGGCCAGCAGCAATTGCGCGGTACCAATGGTGCGCTCAAGAAAACCGCCCTCGCAGTAGCATAGGTAAAACTCCCACAGGCGCAGGAAGTAATCGTCATAACCCAGTTGCGAAAGACGGCTGCTGGCGTGCCTGAAGTTCTCGTGCCACAGGCGCAGGGTGCGCGCGTAATGCAGGCCGAAGTCCTCCATGTGCAGCAGGTTCATGTCGGTGTCCTTGGCGACGACATCCAGCATCCGCGTGACCGACGGCAGGGCGCCGCCGGGGAAGATATAGCGCTGGATGAAATCGACACTGCGCCTGGCCTGTTCGTAGCGCTGCTCACGGATGGTGATCGCTTGCAGCAGCATCAGGCCATCGTCCTTGAGCAGGCGCGTGCATTGCTTGAAGTAGGTGGGCAGGAAGCGGTGGCCGACCGCTTCGATCATCTCGATGGACACCAGCTTGTCGTATTGCCCGGTCAGGTCGCGGTAGTCACTGAGCAGCAGGGTGATGCGGTCTTGCAGGCCCAGTTCGGCGATGCGCTGCTCGGTGTAGGCGAACTGCTCTTTGGAAAGGGTTGTGGTAGTGACCCTGCAGCCGAAGTGCTGGGCCGCGTGGATCGCCATGCTGCCCCAGCCGGTGCCGATTTCCAGCAGGTGATCGCTGGGTTTGAGCGCAAGCTTCTGGCAGATACGCGTCAGTTTGTTCAGTTGCGCCTGCTCAAGGGTGTCGTCGGGGCTCTGAAACTGAGCCGCGGAATACATCATGGTCGGGTCCAGAAACTGCTCGAACAGGTCGTTGCCCAGGTCGTAGTGGGCGGCGATGTTCTTCTGCGAACCTTTGCGGGTGTTACGGTTGAGCCAGTGCAGGCCGTGCACGAAAGGCCGCCCGAGCCGAGCCAGGCCACCCTCCATGGCGTCGAGCACATCCAGGTTGCTGACGAACACGCGGATCACGGCGGTAAGGTCAGGGCTGGTCCAATATCCGTGGATAAAGGCCTCCCCGGAGCCGATGGAGCCGTTGCTGGCGACCAGGCCCCAGACCGCCGGGTCATGCACGTGGATTTCGCCGAGGGTCTTGGAGCCCGCCGCGCCGAAGACATGGCGTTCATCGCCTTCATACACCACCAACTGGCCATGGCGCAGATGCGAAAGCTGGCGCAACACGCCTCGGCGCAACAGGCCCGAGGTCAGGCTGTTGGCGTTCAAGCCAGCAGCGAGGCTGTTACTTTTCATGGCGTCGATCCTCGGGTTGAACGGCGGCCGTGCGGTAGGTGCCTTCGGCGGCTTGATGGGAAAAAACCGGAACACGTTTGAGAAACAGGCGCAGCGCCTGCCAGTAGATGGCCAGGCAGGTCTTGGCGGTCATCCACGGGAAATCCCGCAGATGGCGATGCAGGGCGGAGCGATCCAGCGCCTGACGGTGCAGGTTCAGCGTGGCGTCGAACACTTTTTCATCGCCTTGCCAGTCGGCCATGTGCACGCCCAGACGCTCGCCGGGCGGGCTGAAACTCATGCGGTACTCAAGATCGGCTGGCAGAAACGGCGACACGTGAAAGGCCTTGGCCACGGCAAAGTGCTGGTGGCCCTCGCTGCCTGCCGGCAGCACGTAGTGATAGCGCTCGCGCCAGGGGGTGTTGGTGACTTCACAGACAATCGCCGCCAGCGAGCCATCGGTTTCGAAGCAATAAAAGAAGCTCACCGGGTTGAAGGACAGGCCCCAACTGCGCGCTTGCGTCAGCAGGCAGATGCGGCCCTGGGGCGTGCGGCCCAGCGCGGTATGCAGAATTTCTCGCACGGAATCGATCAGGGACAGGCCGCGCCCGGTGTATGCGCGCAGATAGTCGCTGTGACGAAAGGAAAACGGCGCAAGGCGACTGCTGCCGGACAGCGGTGACAGGTTCATCACCGCTTCCTGTTCGTCGAGGTCCAGGTACAGCATGCCGATGCGGTAAGTGAACGCATGGGCCTTCGGCGAGAACCGGCGATGGGTCACCAGGCCGCTGTACAGGGCGCTGTTCATAGCGCCTCCCCGAATGCCGACGCCACTCGCAACGCGCTGACCACGCCGTCTTCGTGAAAGCCGCTGGCCCAGTAGGCGCCGCAGTAGTAGCTGTGCTGCGCGCCGAGCAATTCCTGCCAGCGCGCTTGAGCGGCGATGCCCTTGAGGCTGTATTGCGGATGGGCATAGCGATAGCGGGCGAGGATCTTGTGCGGATCGATCGCCGGCGTCTGGTTCAGGCTGACGCAGAACGTGGTATCGCTCTCGATGCCTTGCAGGATATTCATCGCGTAGGTCACCGCCGCCGACTGATCCCCCGCGCCGCCGAGCCGGTAGTTCCAGCTGGCCCAGGCCAGTGGGCGCTTGGGCAGCAGGCGAGTGTCGGTGTGCAGCACCACGTCGTTGTCGGCGTAGGGCAGGGCGCCGAGGATTTCCCGTTCGGTGTGGCTGGGTTCGGCCAGCATTCCCAAAGCCTGGTCGCTGTGGCAGGCGAAGATCACCTTGTCGAAGCGCTCGCCGTTGCTGCTGCCCCCGCTGTAGATCGTCACGCCGTCGCTGTCGCGCTCGACCCGGCTCACCGGGCATTGCAGGCGAATGCGCTCGCGAAATGGCGCGGTCAGCGGTTCGATGTAGCGGCTGGAACCGCCCTCGATCACGCACCACTGCGGGCGATTGCTGACCGACAGCAAGCCGTGGTTCTTGAAGAAGCGCACGAAGAATTGCAGCGGGAACGCCAGCATGTCGGCCAGCGACATCGACCAGATCGCCGCGCCCATGGGCACGATGTAATGGTCGGTGAAGCGCTGCCCGTAACCCTCGGACTTGAGGTATGCGCCCAGGGTGGTGTCGGCGGCGATACGCTGGCTTTGCAGATCGGCCAGCGCCTGTTTGTTGAAGCGCAGAATGTCGCGCAGCATGCCCCAGAAGGATGGCGACAACAGGTTGCTGCGCTGGGCGAACAGGCTGTTGAGGTTGTTGCCGTTGTACTCGGTCTGGCTGCGCGGGTCGCTCACCGAAAAGCTCATCTCGGTGGGTTTGAAGGCGACGCCCAGGGTGTCCAGCAGCTTGATGAAGTTGGGGTAGGTCCAGTCATTGAAGACGATGAAACCGGTGTCGATGGCGTGGCTCTTGCCGTTCACCGTGACGTTGACGGTGTGGGTATGCCCGCCGATCCAGTCATTGGCTTCGAAGACCGTGATGTCGTGGGCCCGGTTCAGCAACCAGGCGCATGTCAGGCCGGAAATGCCGCTGCCGATGATCGCGATCTTCATGCCGAGCTCCCGCTCTGCCTGGCGTCACGGACCATGCGTTTGCCCAGCGCCAGTTGCAGGCGCTCGGGGAGCAGGGCGAGGAGTTTCAGGGACAGGATCAAGGGCCAGGGAAAGGCGACTTCCATGGGGCGGCGGTTTTTTTGCAGACGCTGTGCGATGAACCGCGCGGCTTTTGGCGCAGGCCAGCTCATGGGCATCGGAAAGTCGTTCTTGCGGGTCAGGGGTGTATCGACGAACCCAGGGCTTACCACCGTGACATCGATCCCTTCGCGCGCCAGGTCGATGCGCAGGGAGCGAAACAGGTAACGCAGGCCGGCCTTCGAGGCGCCATAGGCCTCCGAGCGGGTCAGCGGCAGGTAGGCCACGGAGCTTGCGACCCCCACCAGATGCGGCCGTTGACCCAGGCGCAGCAGGGTCAGCGCTTCCTGAATGCAATAGGACGTGGCGATCAGGTTGGTCCTGACCACGCGCTCGACCAGTTGCGCGTCGAACCGGGTGGCGTCGATGTATTCGCATGTGCCAGCGTTGAGAATCGCCGTGTCCACCGCTCCCCAGACCTGCGCGATGCGCTCGCCGATACCCTTGACCTGGTCAGGATCGGTAATGTCGCCCGGTGCCAGCAGCACCTGGCGCGGGAAGCGCTGGTCCAGAGCCTCCAGCGGCTCGAGGTTGCGCGCCGTCAGGGCAAGCTGGTGCCCGGCGTTCAGCAGTTCTTCAGCCAGTGCCAGTCCGATGCCGCTGCTGGCGCCGGTCAGCCAGATGCGCCGCTTCATCCCAGTCGCCCCTTGAGCCAGCGGATCATCCTGCCCATGACCGGCAGGTGTTCATAGAGCAGGGCGCCTGCGTCGAAGAAATCCCGATGCTGGAACACCTTGTTGTCGGTCCATAGCAAGTGTGAACAACCCTGCACGGCGATCGGCTCGCCATGCTTGAGATGGGCGTGGCGCACGGTCATGGTCCAGCGCAGGTAGCCTTTGCCTTCGCGGACCTGGTCGAAGGCGTGGAATTCGAACTGCAGGTCCGTGACGTTTGCGTACAGGTCAGCGAAATATTTCTGCAGCGCCGGCAGCCCGTGGACTTCATGCAGCGGGTCGGTGAAAGCGATGTCGTCGCTGTACAGTTCGCCGAGGCGGTGCAGGTTGTCCTTGTCCAGTTCGGCGAAACGCCGGGCGTAATCGCGCAGGAATTCACTCATGGTCTTGAGTCTCTGCTTGTCGATGGGGCAGGGATTTGAACGCGGCCAGTGCGCGCTCGCGGCTGGATTTCAGGTCGACGATGGGCCGTGGATAACCCTGGACGCCAAACAGGCCGCCCATTGCCGATGGATCGTGGATGTCGCGTTTGTTCAGCTCGGCCAGTTCAGGAACCCAGTGCTTGATGAACAGCCCTTCAGGGTCGAAGCGCTCGGACTGGCTGACCGGATTGAAGATCCGGAAATAGGGCGAAGAGTCGGTGCCGGTGGACGAACTCCACTGCCAGCCGCCGTTGTTGGCCGCCAGATCGCCATCGATCAGGTGCTGCATGAAGAACCGCTCGCCTTCGCGCCAGTCCAGCAGCAGGTTTTTGGTCAGGTACATCGCCACCACCATGCGCAGGCGGTTGTGCATCCAGCCGGTTTCCAGCAATTGGCGCATGGCGGCGTCCACCAGGGGCAGCCCGGTGCGGCCCTGTTGCCAGGCTTCCAGATCCTTGGGGGCGTGGCGCCATTTCAGCGCTTCGGTTTCAGGGCGGAAGGCCCGGTGCCGTGAAACCCGCGGGAAACCCACCAGCACGTGCTTGTAGAATTCGCGCCAGAGCAGTTCGTTGATCCAGGTGACGGCGCCCTGGCTGCCGGATTCGAACTCGCCATGGTTGCTGCGCAGGGCGGCGTGCAGGCACTGGCGCGGCGAAACCACGCCCGCCGCCAGGTACGCAGACAACTGGCTGGTGCCGGGTTTGGCCGGGAAATCCCGCTCGTCGTTGTAGTAATGCACCTGGTCGTCGGTGAAGTGCTCAAGGCGCTTGCGTGCCTCGTCTTCCCCCGCCGGCCAGAGCTTGCGCAGCGCCTGGGACGGCGTGGCGAAACCCTTGACGCTGTCGGGCACTTCGTCGCTCTTGATATGCACCGGCGACTGCTTGTGCGGCAGGCGCACCAGTGACGGCACCGAGTGGTGCAGACGGCCGTAGCAGACCTTGCGGAACTGGGTGTAGACCTTGAAATAGCCGCCGCTCTTGGTCAGCACGCTGCCCGGCTTGAAGAACAACTGGTCCAGATGGCTGTGAAACGCGATGCCCTGTTTATCCAGTGCGGCGGCCACCTCGCGGTCGCGGCTCTGTTCGTTGACACCGTATTCTTCGTTGACGTGAACCTGCTCGACCCCGTGTTCCTTGCACAGATCAACCAGGGCCTTGGGCGCCTTGTCCCAGGTGTTGGCGTGAACGATCAGCAGCGGCACGTTCAGGGCCTTGAGTTCGGTCTGCAACGCCTTGAGGTTGCGCAGCCAGAAGTCGACCTTGCAGGCGGCGTCGTCGTGCAACTGCCATTGGCCGGGACTGATCATGTACAGCGCAATCGTCGGCCCCTGATGCATGGCAGCGCTCAGGGCGGTGTTGTCATGTACGCGCAGGTCGGTGCGCAGCCAGAAGAGTTGCATGGTCATTCCTTAGATGAGCCCCAGCCGCTGCAGGGCGGTCTGGGTGGTCAGCGGGTCTTCGGCAAGGGTGAGTCCGGCGACCTCACTGACAGATACGGTCAACTCGGCCGAATGGATGCGCACCGTCGGTCCGATAATCAGTTTCGGGCAATCGATGTTGTTCAGCAGGCGCGGCAACTGGCTCAGGTTCAGTGACTTGCTGGAGTACAAGAGCACCGCGCGAGGCTTGAGATGTTCGCAGGCCAGGCCCAGCTCGCCCGGCGGCACCGGCCAGTCGAAGACTTCCACGGGGCAGTCGGCGCTGCTGATCAGCCAGGCGGTCAGCCACAGGTGCGGCTCCAGCGGGACATCGGACTGATTGATCAGCAGGAACGGCGCACCACTGACCTGGCGGTTGTTGTGGTACAGGCGTGCGCCGAACTTGCTGCGCAGCCAGGAGTAGAAGAACACCCGCTCCATCTGCGCGCCGAACTGACCTTGCCAGCGTTGCTCCAGGGCGGCCAGCAACGGCAGCAACAATTGCTCGCACAACGTGCGCGGCGGGTAGAGCGACATGGCCTGGTTGACGGTTTCGTCCAGCTTGCGCTCGGCCAGGTTGCTGATCGCTTGCAGGAGCGTCTGGCGCAGCCGGTCCCAGTCGCTTTCGACGTCGGTGGGCGGCGTCTGCTGGCTGTCGATCAGGTTCTTGACCTGGCTGACGGCCACGCCGCGATTGAGCCAGGTGAGGATGGTCAGCACCCGCTCGACATGTTCGGTGCTGTACAGACGGTGCCCCTTGGGCGTGCGATGGGGGACGATCAGGCCGTAGCGGCGTTCCCAGGCACGCAGGGTCACGGCGTTGACGCCGGTCAGGCGCGCCACCTCGCGGATCGGCAGCCAGCCGTGTTCGATGGCCTGGGCGTATTCGTGCGGATCGTCGGCGAGGGCTTCTGGATTGGAATTGTTCATGGGTCAGATCGCATTGCGCAGGCTGAGGTTTTCCGGATGCGGTTGCAGGTAAACCTGTAGCGCGATGTAAGGGTCCGGGTGTTGGCGAAAGTGGTGCTTGAGCAGCGTCAGCGGCACTACCAGCGGCACGATGCCTTGGTGGTACTGGTTGATGAGCCCCTGGATTTCCTGCTTGTCGGAAGCGCTGATGGTTTCGCGCAGGTAGCCGCAGATGTGTTGCAGGACATTGGTGTGGGTGCGGCGGGTGGCCGGTTTTTTCAGGGCGGTCATCAACTCGCTGAAATATCGCGGGGCGATCTCGGCGGGGTCGCTGCGCCCCATGTTGCCCAGCAGGCTGCCCAGCGCCTTGTACTGCATGGGGTCGTTGGCCATCAGCTGGTACTTGTAGCGCGAGTGAAACTCGGTGAGCGCGCGGCGGGTGATGCCGGCTTTGAGCAACTCTTGCCAGGCGGCGTAGGCGAATACCCGGGTAATGAAATTCTCCCGAAGCACGGGATCATTCAGGCGCCCGTCTTCTTCCACCGGCAGGTTGGGGTGCTGCTCGCAGAAGGCCTGGGCGTAGATGCCACGGCCCCCTTCGTCGAACGGCGCGCCGTTGGGGCGATAGACCTTGACCCGCTCCAGGCCGCAGGACGGGGATTTCTGCATGAAGATGTAGCCGCAGATGTCATCCATTTCCTTGGCCATGTGCGTGCCGTAGTCAGCCAGCGGTTGGGTGACGTTCATGTCCTCGTGGACAGTGCCCACCGCCTGCGGGTGCGCGGGATCGCCCACCAAGCGGATGGCCTCGCGGGGGATACCCATGCCGATGGCGACTTCAGGGCAGGCGGGGACGAAATCGAAGTATTCGTTCAGGGCGCGGGTGAGCAAATGGGATTCCTTGTGCCCGCCGTTGTAGCGAACCTCGACTCCCATCAGGCAGGCGCTGACGCCCAGTTTGGGTCTGGATGTGTGTTGCGGCGATTGATCCGCAGGCGTGGACATGGCAAAACCTCGATAAGCGACTTGTACAACTTGTAATGGTTGTACAACTTAGCTTCATCATAGGTTTAGACTTGTACAAGTCAAATTATTTGTACAAGGTTTTTTGCGGTGCCCTGGACAGTGTAGGAGCGCGCTTGCCCGCGACGGCGGTTGTGCACCCGACACATCTCCATCGAATGTACCGCCCATTCGCGGGCAAGCGCGCTCCTACGGTTTTGGCTATGGCCAAGAATATGGAACTGATCCAAATCCTGTAGGAGTGAGCTCGGCCTGGGCCGCATTCGGACGATGGCGACCTTGAGATCCTTCCCGCCGGCAAGCCGTGCTGCTACGGGTGGGGGCGGCGTTGGGCCATTTCGTAAGAAAGGCAAACAGCTCAGAGCTTCCAGCCCATCAGCCAGCTCTGATCATCCTGCAGCACCTGCCAGGCCATTCGCTCGCTGCGTTTGGTGAGCACGGCCTGCAATTCGATCTCCAGCACGGTGCCTTCTTCATCGCAGAAGAGCTCGGTAACCAGGAAGTGTTTCTCGCGGTTTCGGGGATGGGCTGCTGTCCATTTCGACAGCAGCAATTTGCGCGGGTTGAGACGATTCACTTCAGGTGTTCAAGCAAGCGACGTGCTGCCTCCTGGCCGCTGAGCCATGCGCCTTCGACACGCCCGGACAGGCACCAGTCGCCGCACACGTAAAGGCCCAGATCCGGATCGGACAGGGCGCCGACTTCGCGTCCTCCGGCAGGGCGGGCATACAGCCAGCGGTGGGCGAGGGTGAAGGCCGGGGCGGGCATTGCGCAGTTCATCAACTCGGCGAAGGCCCCGTGCAGATGGTCGATCACCTGTTCCTTGGGCATGTCCAGGTGCTGGCGGCTCCAGGCGCTGGTCGCGTGCAGCACCCAGGTGTCCATGCGGTCGTCGCGGCCGGGCTTGCTGCGGTTGCGGGCCAGCCAGTCCAGCGGGCTGTCTTGAACGAAGCAGCCTTCGAGCGGTGTATCGAGCGGGGTATCGAACGCCAGCGCGACCGCCCAGGTCGGCTCCATCTTCACGCCCGCCACCACACTGGCGAGCTTGGGCACCGAGGCCAGCAGGGTCGAAGCCTGCGGTGCGGGGATGGCGATGACCACCTGACTGAAGGGGCCGTGGGTGCGGCCATCGGTGTCGATCAGGTTCCAGTGCTCTTCGCCCCGGAAAACTTCGGCGATGCGGCAGGAAAACGTGACCGGCATGTCGCCAAGCATGGCGCGGGTGATGGCGCTCATGCGCGGCGTGCCTACCCAGCGGACCTGTTCGTCCGGGGACAGGCTGAGCTGGCCGCCGTGGAAGTTGTACAGCAGCGGCGCCCATTCGGCGACGTGACCTTCGGCCTGCCACTGCTGAACGGCAGCGGCAAAGCGGCGGTCGCGGGCCGTGAAGTATTGCGCGCCCATGTCGAGCGAGCCTGCATCGCTGCGCTTGCTGGACATCCTGCCGCCCGGGCCGCGGCTCTTGTCGAACAGGTGAATGCCATGCCCGGCGGCTTGCAGCGCCCGGGCGGCAGAGAGTCCGGCGATGCCGGTACCGATGATTGCGATGGGTACAGTCATGGGGGCCTCGTTACCTTGTCTGCACAGACTACGCCGTCGTTGAAACCTGTACAATTCTGTTTTTCGGTATAACTTGGCGTCCTTCGACGTTCAGGACGCAGACCGCTCTGGCGATCAATCTTGAGTCTGACGCTTCACGAAAAACGTTCAACTCTACGAACGGATTAATCGAACGGATGCGGATGAGGTCGTTCTCTATAGCGTGGCCTATGGTTCAACAATGCGCTTCGTTCAGAAGCACTTTGTTTGTGAAGAAATAGACTACTGATTTGCGACGAACGCCACGCGAGGAACTCAGTCATGCACATCTTGCTGACCGGCGGTACAGGTCTGATAGGTCGTCGGCTTTGTCGGCACTGGCTCGATCAGGGCCATCAATTGACGGTCTGGAGTCGCAGGCCCGAACAGGTCGCGCGGCTGTGTGGCGCTGGCGTGCGCGGCATTGCCCATCCGGACGATTACGGCAGCCAGCCGGTGGATGCCGTCATCAACCTGGCCGGTGCGCCTATTGCCGATCGCCCCTGGACCCGCAAGCGCCGGCTGCTGCTGTGGGACAGCCGCATCACCCTCACCGAGCAACTGGTGAGCTGGCTTGAGCGGCGAGAGCAGAAACCCGCTGTATTGATTTCCGGCTCGGCCGTGGGCTGGTATGGCGATGGTGGCGAGCGTGAGCTGGATGAAAACGCCGGGCCCGTCAGCGAAGATTTCGCCAGCCAGCTTTGCATCGCCTGGGAGGAAACGGCGCAGCGGGCGCAGGCGCTGGGCATTCGCGTGGTGTTGCTGCGAACAGGTCTGGTGCTGGCCCCCGACGGCGGCATGATGCAGCGGCTTTTGCCGCCATTCAAAATGGGTCTGGGCGGACCGATTGGCAACGGGCGCCAGTGGATGCCGTGGATTCATATCGATGACCAAATCGCTGCGATTGATTTTCTGTTGAACCGTGAAGACGCCGAAGGTCCTTATAATGCCTGCGCGCCATCACCGGTTCGCAATCGTGATTTCGCCAAAACCCTGGCCGAGATCCTGCACCGCCCGGCGTTCATGCCCATGCCCGCTCTGGCCTTGCGGGTGTTGATGGGCGAGCTGTCGATTCTGCTGTTGGGCGGCCAGCGCGCACGCCCGGCCCGGCTGCAGGCTGCCGGGTTCACTTTCCGATTCACCGAGCTGCACGCGGCCCTGGAAAACCTTTTGGGCCGCCACTGACATAAGGTGTTGCATGACCGATCACGCACTACTGCTGGTTAACCTGGGCTCACCGGCCTCCACCGAGGTCGCGGACGTACGTCGTTACCTCAACCAGTTCCTGATGGACCCCTATGTCATCGATCTGCCGTGGCCGGTCCGGCGCCTGCTGGTGTCGCTGATCCTCATCAAGCGCCCGGAACAATCGGCCCACGCCTACGCCTCGATCTGGTGGGACGAAGGCTCGCCACTGGTGGTGCTCAGCAAGCGTCTGCAACAGGCCATGACCCGAGAGTGGACCCAAGGCCCGGTGGAGCTGGCGATGCGCTACGGCGAGCCGTCGATTGAAACGGTGCTGACCCGGCTGGCGAGCCAGGGCATCAAGAAGGTCACGCTGGCGCCGCTTTATCCGCAGTTCGCCGACAGCACGGTGACCACGGTGGTCGAAGAGGCCCGCCGGGTGATTCGCGATAAAAAGCTGAGTTTCGATCTGGCGCTGCTGCCGCCGTTCTTCAATCAGCCTGAATACCTTGATGCATTGGTGGAGAGCGTGCGTCCGCATCTGACACAGGATTTCGATCACCTGTTGCTGAGCTTCCACGGCTTGCCCGAACGACATATCACCAAACTGGACCCTACCGGCAGTCATTGCTTCAAGAACGGCAATTGCTGTGAGAACGCGACGCCTGAAGTCCTTGCCGTGTGTTACCGCGCGCAATGCATGCGCTCATCGGCCGAGTTCGCCAAGCGGATGGGACTGCCCGATGGCAAATGGTCGGTGTCGTTCCAGTCGCGACTGGGCCGCGCCAAATGGATCGAACCCTACACCGAGGCGCATCTGGCCGAGCTGGCGGGGCAGGGGGTGAAGAAGCTGCTGGTGATGTGCCCGGCGTTCGTTGCCGATTGCATCGAGACGCTGGAGGAAATTGGTGATCGCGGGGCCGAGCAGTTCAAGGAAGCGGGGGGCGAGGAGCTGGTGTTGATACCGTGCCTCAATGACGACCCGAATTGGGCAAAGGCTTTGAATACGCTGTGTGAGCGTGCGCCAGCCATGAGGGTATAAGCGCGATTGCGTCTGTACACTTGGGATTGATGGTGTTCGGTCCACCGATGTCGCGGGCAAGCGCGCTCCTACAGGTTTGCTTTTATAGGAGCGCGCTTGCCCGCGATGGCGTCATGACAGACGCCGCAAAGCCTTACGGCATCTGATCATCCAGACGCTTGTTCTTCCAGCCATCGTTGCCCGGCAGGATCAGGTTCAGCAGAATCGCAGTCACCGCACACAGCGCAATGCCTTTCATGCCGAAGTCATCCGGACCGTTGCCGGTGCCGATCAGTACGCCGCCAATGCCGAACACCAGCGTCACCGACACGATCACCAGATTGCGTGCCTCGGCCAGATCGACCTTGTGGCGAATCATGGTGTTCAGGCCCACGGCCGCGATCGATCCGAACAGCAGGCACAGGATGCCGCCCATCACGGGCACCGGAATGCTCTGCAACAGCGCGCCGAACTTGCCGACGAACGCCAGGGTGATGGCGAATACCGCCGCCCAGGTCATGATCTTCGGGTTGTAGTTCTTGGTCAGCATCACCGCCCCGGTCACTTCGGCGTAGGTGGTGTTGGGCGGGCCGCCGAACGCGCCGGCCACCGTGGTGGCGATGCCGTCACCGAGCAGGGTGCGATGCAGGCCAGGCGTTTTCAGGTAGTCGCGACCGGTCACGCTGCCCACTGCAATCACGCCGCCGATGTGTTCGATGGCTGGCGCCAAGGCGACCGGCACGATGAACAGAATGGCCTGCCAGTTGAACTCTGGTGCTGTGAACTTCGGCAGTTCCAGCCATGGCGCTGCGGCGATCTTCGCCACGTCCACCACGCCGAACCAGAACGACAGCGCGAAACCCACCAGCACGCCGGAGATGATCGGCACCAGGCGGAAGATGCCCTTGCCGAACACCGCGACGATCAGCGTGGTCAGCAGGGCTGCCATGGAGATCGAGATCGCGACGTGGTACGGAATCAGTTCGGCTGCGCCGTCACCGGTCCTGCCCATGGCCATGTTCGCGGCAATGGGTGCCATCGCCAGGCCAATCGAAATCACCACGGGACCAATCACCACCGGCGGCAGCAAGCGGTCGATGAATCCGGTGCCCTTGATCTTCACCGCCAGGCCCAGGAAGGTGTAGACGAAGCCTGCCGCCATCACGCCGCCCATGGTCGCCGCCAGGCCGAACTGGCCCTTGGCAAGAATGATCGGGGTGATGAATGCGAAGCTGGAAGCCAGGAAAACCGGCACCTGACGGCCTGTCACCACCTGGAAGCACAGCGTGCCCAGGCCTGCGGTGAACAGCGCGACGTTGGGATCAAGCCCTGTAATCAATGGCATCAGCACCAGCGCGCCGAAGGCCACGAACAGCATCTGCGCACCCGACAGCACGGTGCGCCACAACGGGTCGTTGAACTCATCCTGCTTCATCAGGCGTCCTTCTGCTTGGTGCCGAAGATCTTGTCACCGGCATCGCCCAGGCCCGGAATGATGTAGCCGTGCTCGTTCAGGCGCTGATCGACGGATGCGGTATACATCTGCACGTCCGGGTGAGCCTTCTCGACCACCTCGATGCCTTCGGGCGCCGCCACCAGCACCATGGCGCGGATGTCCTTGCAGCCGGCTTTCTTCAGCAGGTCGATGGTGGCGACCATCGAGCCGCCGGTGGCGAGCATCGGGTCGATGATCAACGCCAGGCGCTGGTCGATTTCCGGTGCGAGTTTTTCAAGGTAGGTGTGCGCTTCGAGGGTTTCCTCGTTGCGCGCCACGCCCACGGCGCTGACCTTGGCACCCGGGATCAGGCTGAGCACGCCCTCGAGCATGCCGATGCCGGCGCGCAGGATCGGCACCACGGTGATCTTCTTGCCAGCGATCTTCTCGACCTGAACGGTACCGGCCCAGCCCTGGATGTCGTAGGTTTCCAGCGGCAGGTCCTTGGTCGCTTCGTAGGTCAGCAGTGCGCCGACTTCCTGAGCCAGTTCACGGAAATTCTTGGTGCTGATATCAGCACGGCGCATAAGGCCGAGCTTGTGACGGATCAGCGGATGGCGGATCTCACGAATGGGCATAGGGGGAAGGCTCCAGCGGGCGGGCAAAAAAAACGGCTTAGATTAATCTATTCAGCTGTAACTTGTCTTACCGGTTAGGTTCAGCTTTCTTACATTAATGGGACGTCAGTTCTACGTTAGTCCAGAAACGCTTGCTCTGACGAAGCCGGATGCGTACCTTTGCCCGCTTTTCCTTACCCAGCCCCCCTTGGAGAGCGTCATGTCCGCTGATCTCGAGCATATCCGTCAAATCATGCGCGAGGCTGACTGCCTGTACACGAACGACGAAGTCGAGGCGTCAATCGCCCGCGTTGGCGAGCAAATCAACAGCGTGCTGGCCGACCGCAACCCGGTCGTGTTCTGCGTGATGAACGGCGGTCTGATTTTCGCCGGCAAGTTGCTGACGCATCTGAACTTCCCTCTGGAAGCGTCCTACCTGCACGCCACCCGCTACCGCAACGAAACCAGCGGGGGCGAGCTGTTCTGGAAAGCCAAGCCGGAAGTGTCGTTCATCGACCGCGACGTGCTCATCATCGACGACATCCTCGACGAGGGTCACACCCTGGGCGCGATCATCGACTTCTGCAAACACGCCGGCGCCCGCGCCGTGCACACCGCAGTGCTGATCAACAAGGATCACGATCGCAAGGCGCGCCCTGACCTGAAGGCCGATTTCGTCGGCTTGCCATGCATCGACCGTTACATCTTCGGCTACGGCATGGACTACAAAGGCTACTGGCGCAATGCGGCCGGTATCTTCGCCGTCAAGGGGATGTAAGCCATGAGCGCGCCACGTTACATGGATGCAGCGCTGTTCCAGGGGCTTGCTGGCAAGGCAAAGGACAGCCCCCGTGGGCGCGCTCATCACAACTTCCACGAGATGGAAGAGCCGTGCCATCGGATGATGGTCGGGATGCAGCCCGAAACCTACATCCCGCCTCACCGTCATCTGAGCCCGGACAAGGCTGAAGCCTTGCTGGTGCTCAAGGGCAAGCTGGGCCTGCTGGTTTTCAGTGAGCAGGGCGAGCTGCTGGACAAGCGCGTGCTCGAGGCCGGCGGCGAATGCGTGGGCGTCGATCTGTCGCCCGGTGTCTTCCATGCCCTGGTGGTGCTGGCCCCCGACACACTGATGTTCGAGTGCAAGGCCGGTCCTTACCGCCCGGTCAGTGAAGCGGAGATGGCCCACTGGGCGCCTCGCGAAGGCGACGCCGGAGTGGCCGCCTATCACGCCTGGATGCTGGCACAGTTCGCCGAAGCCTGATCGACGCCCCTGACCCCCGTCGCGCTGCAGCCAGCAGCGAAACCGGTTGTGCCCCATGCTAGAGTGCTCCCCTGTTTTCCTGGGGAGCCACCATGTCTTTGTCATTGCGCCGTCGAGCTGCGTTGCTGGCCCTGTTGTGCCTGCCACTCAGCGGTCCTGTTTTTGCCGAACCCATGCACGCCCAGTACCTGCCGCCCGACGAGTTGTCGGTGCGCGAGGGCGAACCCGAGCAGCAGCAATTGCTGCAGATCACCGACTATACGGTGGTGGTCGGCAGTCAGCGTCAGTCCAACCAGCAGCCGATTCCGGTGACGTCCCCCTTGAGCCTGAGCCTCAAAGGCAAGCCGATGAACAAGGGCGCGACCATCGCGCAGGTCTTGGTTCACTTCGACGGCGAAAGCAAAAGCCTGAAAAAACCGGCCTACGATGAATCGAGTCGGACCCTGACGCTGTACTACCCACCGAGCCAGTACCGGGTGCTGGTCGATCTGCTGCGCAATGAAAAGGTCTACGTTCAGTTCCTCAGCTACGCCAACGGGCATGTCTGGGCCGATCTGCACACCGGCAGCGTACGAGCGCGTTGAGCCCGGGACCGGGCGAGGGGTAAACTGCCCGCCCCGTGAATGTCTTGCAAGTCAGTTGGAGTCAGCAATGCGTAAAGATAAGAAGCAGGTGATTGGCGATGAAATCGGCGACGCCCAGATCAAGCTGTTCCTGGATTTCGAACCGGCCGATGCCACTTCGCCGTCGCTGCACAAACTGATCAAGGCCTACCGTGGCCTGCGTATCGATGACTTCGAGCGTTTTCTGGCGTTCTTCAAGGAAGCCGGCTACGACCTTGATGGCAAGGACGAACAGGGCAATGATTTCGTCGCGATCATCAAGGATCAGCGTAACGCCGAAGACTATATCGAGCTGATCGAGAAAGCCCGAGGCTGAACGCAGGCAGGCTGCGCAGTGGGCGAGTGATGCGGATTGTTGCTGCAAAACTGAAAGCCGCGCTGCGTGGGCGTAGCTTTCAGTGATCTCACTGATTCAGGGCAAGCCCTGAATCAAGCGAAGCTTGCCGCCTGGCTGCTCGAAACCAAGTCCAGGCTCTCGTCGCTCTGGGCGCTGACACGCTGGTACAGCTGCGCGTCGGTTTCCAGGGCTTTTTCCCGAGCCGGGAAGATTTCGTTCAGTTTGGCGGCCCATTCGGTGCGGGCTTTCTCTGGGAAGCAGCGTTCGATCAGGTCGAGCATGATCGAAACGGTCACCGAGGCGCCCGGGGAGGCGCCCAGCAGCGCTGCAAGGGAACCGTCCTTGGCCGAAACCAGTTCGGTACCGAATTGCAGGACGCCGCCTTTCTTCGGATCTTTCTTGATGATTTGCACGCGCTGACCAGCCACTTCCAGGCGCCAGTCTTCGGCTCTGGCTTCCGGATAGAAGCGACGCAGGGCATCCAGACGCTGTTCCATCGACTGCCGCACTTCGCTGATCAGGTACTTGGTCAGGTCCATGTTGTCGCGGGCCACGGCCAGCATCGGCGCAATGTTGGCGGCGCGGATCGACAGCGGCAGGTCCATCAGCGAACCGTGCTTGAGGAACTTGGTGGTGAAGCCGGCGTACGGGCCGAACAGCAGGGAGGTCTTGCCGTCGACGACGCGGGTGTCCAGGTGCGGAACCGACATCGGTGGCGAACCCACGGCGGCCTGGCTGTAGACCTTGGCCTGATGGCGCTTGACCACTTCAGGGTTGTCGCAACGCAGCCACTGGCCGCTGACCGGGAAGCCGCCGAAACCCTTGCCTTCTTCGATGCCCGACATCTGCAGCAGCGGCAGGGCCGCGCCGCCGGCGCCGAGGAACACGAACTTGGCGTCGATTTCGCGGGTGCCGCCGCTGTTGACGTCCTTGATGGTCACGCTCCAGCCGTCGCCTTTGCGGGCAAGGCCGGTGACGCGCTTGCAGTACTTGACCTGCGCATCGGGTGCGCTGGACAGGTGCTTGAGCAACTGGTTGGTCAGGTTGCCGAAGTTCACGTCAGTGCCATGCATGACGCGGGTGGCGGCAATCGGCTCGTCGGCCGGGCGGCCCGGCATCATCAGCGGCATCCACTCGGCCAGCTTGGCCTTGTCTTCGGTGTATTCCATGGACGCGAAGGCGTGGTGCTTGTGCAGCGCCTCGTAGCGTTTCTTCAGGAACGACATGCCTTTTTCGCCCTGAACGAAGCTCAGGTGCGGCACCGGTGTAATGAAGGAACGGTCAGAGCCAAAGCTGCCTTTGCGCGCCAGATACGCCCAGAACTGCTTCGAGACTTCGAACTGGGTGTTGATGTGGATCGCTTTCTTGATGTCGATCGAGCCGTCGGCCGCCTGCGGCGTGTAGTTCAGCTCGCACAGGCCTGCGTG
The DNA here is from genome assembly GCF_044746765.1 of Pseudomonas sp. NPDC090203. Lineage (NCBI taxonomy): Bacteria > Pseudomonadati > Pseudomonadota > Gammaproteobacteria > Pseudomonadales > Pseudomonadaceae > Pseudomonas > Pseudomonas sp. NPDC090203. Next base: position 44,043 of record NZ_JBIVCV010000019.1, on the reverse strand, counting down.
GCCGGTACCGGCGTTGTTCCATGGATTGGAACTCTCTGCGGCACCGGAATCCATCAGCTCGACGACTTCGAGTTTGAGGCTCGGATCAAGCTCCTTCAGCAGCACTGCGAGGGTGGCACTCATGATGCCGGCCCCGACAAGTACTACATCCACTGCTTCGTTATGCGCCATTAACGCGTCTCCAAAATCTGCAGCACCAAATTGACGACATGGGATCCCGAGGTCAGTTGCCAGGTGTGGGCGTCGCGGTCTTCGCGGGGTGCCTTTCACGACCTGGCCGGGTCGTCATGTCCGATTCTTCGCAATTCTTTGCACTTGCTCGCACGCCTTCATCGGGCCTGGGTCGATGCTCTTATAGAGAGCATGAACTCATTTTTTGGCCCCGACAGCCATTCGACCATCGTCAAGACGTCCGGTCATGCAGCCCGATCCGTAACGGAAAGGGCTCAGGCTCCGGTTGAGGAGGCTGCGTTGCGCGCGGTCCTGTGCAAGGGGGCTGGGTCAGACGCTAATGGTGCATTTACAAACGCGTAACTATTCATTTGCTCGCCACACTCTTGTGAAGTTGTGAAAACCCGTTTTTTTCACGCTCTTTTGGAGACGCGAACCTCAAAAAAGGCTGCGCGATGGCAGCACTGGCAGATCATGTTCCAGCACAGTGTGGGCATTGGCGTGGGCGAATGGTTCGAGCGAATCGAGTTTTTTCGCACCGGCAAGGCGGACACACGACGCTGCACGTGTCTGTGTGGAAGGCTCTCTGTGGGCGATACGGAGGTGTTGATAACGGCATCAACGGTGCTGCGAGGCCCGATCAGGAGACGTCCTTATAATCGGGGGGAGATTATAGCGATGAAACGCGCAGAATTGATCCAGTAAAAATGACTTTTATTCGCCGTTCGGTCAGATGCTGAGCAATTGGCGGGCGGTAATCGCACGCGGGCGTGGACTGACCCGTACGTTGGACGGCAGGGGCTGGTGCAGCCAGCTCAAGCGGGCCTCGCTGATTTCCACCCAGCCGCTGCCTTGTGGCTGCGCTGCGCAGTGCTTGAACGCCATGCAGACGCCGTGCTGATCCAGGCGGGCGAAGTGGCGATACCGGCGACGTGGCGAGAACAGAGACCAGAGAAAGTCCATGGTCGGACTCCTTGTTGGGGGCTGTGAAAATTATGTCGTGCGGCGATGACATCCCTGTGACGAGGTGATTGCACATTGAAGTTTTACAGCGACACGGCGCCGTCATGATGCGGAACCGGTGCGATGGCATTTTGTCTTATCTTTACGCTAGTGAGCGGCCACAGGAGGTCGTTATACTGCGGCACATTTAGTGCCTTGGCCCATGGAGAAATGAGCATGTTGCGTCGTGTTTTGTTCGGTTTGCTTGCTGTAGGCAGTCTGACGCTGGTGGGTTGTGCCCACAGCCCGCAGTCACTCAACCCGCAACCCAAGCTGAACAGCCAGCTGGCGCCGGTCGGCCATGGTCAGCAAGTGGTGGTGCGCGTGGTGGACGGTCGCCAGTCGCAGACCTTGGGCACCCGTGGCGGCCTGTACCCTGAAACCAGCTCTATCACCGTCAATGGCCAGCAACTGGTGCCGCAGTTGCAGGCTCAGGCCGAAGCGGCCGTGCGCCTGCTGGGCTTCACCCCGGTTCAGGGCGGCAACGGCCCGCAGTTGACCATCACCCTGGCTGACCTGAAGTACCAGTCGCCGAAAGAAGGCCTGTACGTGACGGAAGCCAACATCAGCTCGACCTTCCGCGCTGACGTGCAGAACAATGGCCGCAGCTACAGCGGTCGCTATGCCGCCTCGCTGGACCAGCGCTTCGGCATGGCGCCCAACGAAGAGACCAACACCAAGCTGATCGGCGATGTGCTCAGCGATGCGCTGACCCGTCTGTTCCAGGACCAGACCATCGGTCAGATGCTGGGCCAGTAAGCCTCAGGATCGCTACGAAAAAGCCCCGGTATCGCGAGATGCCGGGGCTTTTTGCGTTCTGACGCGGCTTCTCGTAGCAGCACGGCTTGCCGGCGGGGCGTCGTGTCAGTCGATGCATCTATCGCTGACCCACCGCCCCGCCGGCAAGCCGTGCTGCTACGCAGATCGTGGGTGTCAGGCGGCCTGGTAGAAATCCAGAAAGCTGAACCCCGTCTGCAGGTCAACCTCGGGCAGGTCGTGATGCTGGTGCCCGCCCAGCGCGCAATAGACCAGCCAGTGGCGGTCCTGGACGTTGAAAGCCAGGCCATCGATCAAGGCTTGTTGTTCGTCGCTTTCGGCGATGAGGTAGAGGCGATCCTGGTTGCGGGCGTGCAGCATGACGGGCTCCGTGTCGGGTGGGGTGGGGCTACACAGTGACCGGTTCAGGTGACGTTAAGGTGACACGCAGTACCGTTATCGTCAGTTGCAACCGAATCTGCCGCGCCTATTCGCCAGGCGCCTTCGAGGCCCCATGTCTGTCCTCTCGCAATCTCCCGGGATCATCCTCAACCTGTTCGCATTGCTGGCTGCCGGCCCAGGCATCTGGCTGCTGCACACCACCCGCAGCCGGGAGCAACGCGAGACCTCGCACCTGAACAGCCTCACCGAGCAGGCGCCTATCGACGAGCCGATGCACCTGATGGACGTGGCAACGCTGCGCATGATCCGCCAGAGCTACCGCATCGGTGCGGCGTGCCTGGCGTTTGCGCTGGCGTTGTCGTGGGTGAGTACCAAGCTCTGAAGTTCAGCTGCCGCTGAAACCCCGTAGCAGCACGGCTTGCCGGCGGGGGCGGTGGGTCAGCGAATGATGCATTGACTGACACGACGCCCCCGCCGGCAAGCCGTGCTGCTACGGGGTGTTTGGCGCGTGGTTCAGAGAGGCAAGCCGGCCTTGACCCGATACTGATTGCGCACCGGTGTCGCATATTGCAGCACCAGGTAAGGCCGGTGTTCGGCCGGGCAACCTTCCAGGCGGCGCTGCCATTCTTCCCTGGCGCGCTCCAGTTCATCTGCCGGGAACACCTGGGCAGCACTTGGCACGTTCAGTTCAGGGTCGGCGTCGACCCATTGTGCGTAGGCCAGGTAATGCACCGGGAACAGGCGATAGCCGCCCAGGATCTGCTTGTCCATTTCCACCGCCAGTTGCTTGGTGTCTTCGAACAGCCCGGTGACCGGCGGGGCGAAGTTGACGTGCACCCGGCCTTTATAGCCGGTGATGCCCAGCGCGATGCTGACGTCATCCTCGCCCGGCGCCTTGGTGTAGCTGCCGGTGGTGGCACGGATGTACAGCTCGCGGGCCTTGGCGTGGTCGCATGGGTCATATTCGTAGCTGATCGACACCGGCGTCAGGTTCAGCGACTGGATGACTTCGCCGAACGGCTCGTCCTTGCGGCTCATGTGGAACATCTTGAGGATCGCCGATTCGGTGCGATCATCGCCATCCTTGGCGCGTCCTTCGGCCTGGGCGATCCAGATCGAGGCGCAGTCATTGCGGATGGAGTGGTTGATGTAGGCCGACAGCAACTGATAAGCCGCCATCTTTTCCCGGCGTCCGGCGATGGAGCGATGCACGATGAAGCTCTTGTTCAGGCGCATCAGGTCGCTGACGAAGGGTTTTTGCAGCAGGTTGTCGCCAATGGCGATGCGTGGCGTGGGCAGGCCCGCGTGGTACACCGCGTAGTTGACGAACGCCGGGTCCATCACGATGTCGCGGTGGTTGGCCAGAAACAGATAGGCCACGCCCGACTTGAACTGCTCGACGCCGGTGTAGGTCACACCATCGGTGGCACGTTCGATTGTGTGATCGACGTAATGCTCGACCTTGTCCTGCAAGGCCGCGACCGACTCGATACCGGCAAACTGACGGCGCAGCTTGCGCGCGATGGCCGGCTGCAGCACCCAGCCCAGGGAATTGGCCAGGCGCGGAAAGCGGAAATGCGTGAGGATCGACAGGAACGCCTTGTCACCCAGCAGCCGGTCGAGAACGGCTTTTACTTCGGTGTCGTCGTACGGTCGGATGGCATCGAATTCGCCCATCATGCTCTCTTTCAGGAAACGGCTAGGGTAAAGGTAGGTCAGGCTCAGATGCTGAGATAGTGGCCGGACCGCAAACAAGTCGGCGATTATACGCAAAACTGCGCCCGGAGACTGTGATGCAGGAAATACAGGACTATGACTGCCCTTATTGCGGCGAGCCGGTCGAAGCAGTGCTGGATCTTTCAGGCGGCGACCAGACCTACATCGAAGATTGTCCGGTCTGTTGCCGGCCCATCATTTTCAGCCTGCACACGGACGGGGAAGACTGGACACTGGACGTGCGTAGCGAGAATGAATGATGCGCAAGATCTATGAGCCGGAAAACATGATGGAAGGCGAGTTGCTGCAGTCGATGCTGGCCAGCGAAGGCATCAAGTCGCATATCACCGGCCGCCACCTGCTCGGCGGAATCGGCGAATTGCCAGTGTTCGGTTTGCTGGGTCTTGCGGTGGACGATGAGCAGGCCGAACGGGCGCGGCAGTTGATCACTGAGTACAATGGCGCCTTCGTGCTGCCCGGTGAGGAACCTGACAGCTATCCCGATGTGTTGTTGTGCTGAAACCGGTACGGCGTCGCTTCATCCGCTTACAAGACGAGTTGGCCCCAACCCATGTGTGGACGTTATGCCCTGTTTCGCTGGACGCCAGCCTTTGCCGCCTTGCCCGGTTTCCCCGCAGGCCAGCAGGCGCAATGGAACATTTCTCCGGCCGATTCGGTGCTGATGATTCGGGCAGGCGAGGAGGGAGGTCGGGAAGTGGCCCAGGCCCGCTGGGGGCTGACGCCGCCCTGGCTCACTGACATGTCCCGCACCCCGGCCCATGCCCGGGCTGAAACCCTGGCCGAGCAACCGATGTTTCGGCAGGCGTTCCGCGAACGCCGCTGCCTGCTGCCGGCAAACGGCTTCTATGAATGGCGCGGTACGGTGCGCAAGCGTCCGTTCTGGCTGACGCCGGGGGAGGGTTCGTCGCTGTACTTCGCGGCGATCTGGGAGGCGTATCCGGTTGAGGGCCACACCTATCTGAGTGTGGCGGTGGTCACCCAGCCTGCGATGAACCAGCGCCGGCCGCTGATTCTCGACGAGGAAGGCCAGGCCCAGTGGCTGGACCCGAACAGCTCGCTGATCACCCTGCAATCACTGCTCGCCGTCCCGCAGGCACCGCTGCGCGAGCGGCCATTGGCCAATCTAGTGAACGATCCCAAGCTCAATGCGCCGGAGTGCCTGACGCCGCTTTAAGGCTCACGGAGAGCGATTGTAGGAGCGCGCTTGCCCGCGACCGCGGTGTGCCGGTGACAAATATGTCGTCTGACACAGCGCCGTCGCGGGCAAGCGCGCTCCTACAGTTTTTGGCAAGCCTGTCCCATCAAACCCTGAACTGATTGATCAACCGGCGCTGCTGCTCCGCCAGCTTGGTCAGTTCCGCGCTGGCCTGGCTTGATTCATCCGCGCCGCCGGCCACTTCGTTGGCGACCTGGCCGATATTGATCACGTTGCGGTTGATGTCGTCGGCCACTGCACTCTGTTCCTCGGCAGCGCTGGCAATCTGGGTGTTCATGTCGTTGATGACCGACACCGCCCTGGTAATGCTTTCCAGCGCCTGGGCGGCCTCGGCAGCGTGGCCCACGCTTTCGTCGGTCTTGGTCTGGCTGTCTTCCATGACCTTGACCACCTGCCGCGTGCCGGTTTGCAGTTGCTGGATCATGCTCTGGATTTCTTCGGTCGCCTGCTGGGTCTTCTGCGCCAGGTTGCGAACCTCGTCCGCCACCACCGCAAAGCCGCGACCCTGTTCGCCCGCACGGGCCGCCTCGATGGCTGCGTTCAGGGCCAGCAGGTTGGTCTGCTCGGCGATGCCACGGATGGCCGTCAGGATCGCGTTGATGTTCTCGCTGTCCTTGGCCAGGGTCTGGACCACGCCCACCGCACGGCCGATTTCCACCGCCAGTTCGCTGATGGAGTTCGAGGTATTGTGCACGATGCGCATGCCCTGGTTGGCCGCGTCGTCAGCATGGTTGGCAGCTTGCGCGGCCTGGGTCGCATTGCGCGCCACGTCCTGGGCGGTGGCGGTCATTTCGTGAACGGCGGTGGCCACCAGATCGATCTCGGCCATCTGCTTGTGCACGCCCTTGTTGGTGCGGATGGCGATGTCGGCGGTGTGTTCCGAGGAATCGCTGACCTTCTGTACCGAGGTCACCACCTGGGTAATCATCGCCTGCAGCTTGCCCAGGAAGGTATTGAAGCCGCTGGCGATGGCCCCCAGTTCGTCTGCACGGTCGCTGGTCAGGCGGCGAGTCAGGTCACCTTCGCCCTTGGCGATATCGTCGAGCATGGCAACCATCTGCTTGAGCGGACGGGCGATGCCACGGCCCACGAGCCAGACGATCAGCAGGCCGAGCGCGGCGATCCCCAGGCCTACTACGGTCATGCCGAAGATGTCGGTGTCGCGCTGGTGCGCCAGGTCTTTCTGCAGTTTCTGCAGGTCAGCCATGACCGCATCGACCGGCATGCGGATCATCAGGGTCCAGCGGGCGTCGGTGTTGCCGATGCCGAACGGCAGGTACAGCTCGATGTGGCCGTGCTCCTTGTCGATGTCGTAACGCACTTCGCCTTTGGTGAGGGTATTGAGGTTGGCGACTTCGTTGGCGTCCAGAATCTCGCTGGCCTTCTCGCCCAGCTTGCTGGTGTCCTTGGTGTAGGCCACCAGCCGGCCGTTGGTGGCGATCAGGGCCAGGTCGCCTGCGCTGTTGTAGAGCTTCTTGTCGGCGTTCTCCAGCATGTCCTGGATGAAGTTCACCGACAGGTCGGCGCCGACGATGCCCTGGAACTTGCCATCGACCATGATCGGCTCGATGAAGGAAGACAGCATGACCATCTTGTCACCGACCTTGTACGGCGCCGGGTCGATCACGCAGGGCTTGCGGGTTTCACGGGAGCACAGGTAGTACTCGCTGGAGCGGATGCCGGTGGACAGGACCTTCTGGTCTTCAAGGCTTGCGAGTTTTTCCAGGTTGAAGGTGCCATCCGGTTTGCGATACCACCAGGCCATGAAGCGGCCGTCCTTGGGGTCGACGCCGGTAATCGGCGCTTCGGCGTAGGCTGCGTCATTGTGATCCAGTGCGTTGGGTTCCCAGCCAATGTAGGAGCCCAGAATCTTCGGGTTGCGCACCACGGTTTCGTGCAGCACGTTGAGCAGTTGCTCGCGGGTGACTTTGAGTAGCGGCTCGCCCTTGGCGTCTTTCATCCCGATGACGGTGTTTGTGGTGGCAAGGCCGGCGGCCGTCTGCAGCGGCGCTTCGAGTTCACGCTGGATCTCGCTGGCCTGGGTGCGGGCGATGGCGGTCAGGCGTTCCTGGATGGCCTGTTCGAATTGCTCAGAGGTGCGGTGCTCTACCAGTTCCTGGGTGCGGGCGCCGGAAAACAACGAATAAATCACGAGGGCCGCAACGACGCTGAGGACGATGGCACCTGCCAGCGCGGCAACCGAAAACTGGATCGACTTGAACTTCATAGGGGCTCCGGACGTGGAATTACGCCTGAATGGGCTATCGCCCCGGCGGTGTTTTCCATGAGCCGCAATCCGACGAAATGGCCGTTTTCGATCGCTATTGGTCGTTATTGGATATGTGGCCCGAATGCCCGGATTCATTGGGCTTCGGCCGTCCAGAAAGAGAGACGGGCAGTGTTTCAATCCTGTTACGTTAGCGGCAGATTCTGATGTCTGTTTATATGGCAATCCGCTGCCATCTGGCACATGAGTGCCGTACCGCCTAGGATGGGCGCCATGTTTCCACGGAGATACAAAATGCGTCAGACCTTTGCTCTATGTGCGCTGAGTGCCGCGCTGCTGGTTGCAGGCTGCCAGTCCGTCAATACCACCAGCGGAGATTCGGTGGGCGTCGAGCGCAAGCAGTACATGTTCAGCATGCTGTCGACCGACCAGGTCAACCAGATGTATGCCCAGTCCTATCAACAGACGGTCAGCGAAGCCACCACCAAAGGCGTGCTCGACAACAGCAGTGCCGAGGCCAAGCGCGTGCAGAACGTTGCCAAGCGCCTGATCGCCCAGGCGCCGAAGCTGCGGCCTGATGCTGCCCAGTGGCAATGGGAAGTGAACCTGATCAAGAGCGACGAGCTGAACGCCAACTGCGGCCCGGGCGGCAAGATCATCGTTTACAGCGGGCTGATCGACACGCTCAAGCTGAGCGATGACGAACTGGCCGCGGTCATGGGGCATGAAATCGCCCACGCCTTGCGTGAGCACGGTCGCGAGGCGATGTCCAAGGCATACGGTGTGCAGATGGCCAAGCAGGGCGCCGGGGCATTGCTGGGCCTGGGCCAGGACAGCCTGGCGCTGGCCGACACGGTGGTCAACTACAGCCTGACGTTGCCCAACAGCCGGGCCAATGAGAATGAAGCTGACCTGATCGGTCTGGAGCTGTCGGCGCGTGCCGGCTACAACCCCAATGCCGCGATCACTCTGTGGCAGAAGATGCAGGCCCAGGCCGGCGCTTCGCAGCCTGAGTTCATGAGCACTCACCCGGCTTCGACCAACCGGATCGCTTCGCTGCAGGCGGCGATTCCTAAGGTGATGCCGCTTTACGAGCAAGCGCCGAAGTCCTGATGACACTCGTTGGGTGATGATCGTTCCCACGCTCTGCGTGGGAACGCCTCCCCGGACGCTCTGCGTCGATGGTGACGCAGGGCGTCACAGGCAGCATTCCCACGCAGAGCGTGGGAACGATCAGCGCAGGCATACGTGTGGGGTATGTTAAACCCAGCCACTCACCTGCATCGCCTTGTACACCGCGACGATCGCCAGGATGAAGAACGCACCCGCAGCCAGGCGGCGAATCAGGGTCAGGGGCAGTTTTTCTGCCGCGAAGTTACCCGCCAGCACCACCGGAACGTTGGCCAGCAACATCCCCAGCGTTGTGCCCAGGATCACCAGCCACAGATAGGAATACTGCGCGGCCAGCATCACGGTCGCGATCTGTGTCTTGTCACCGATTTCAGCGAGGAAGAACGCAATCAGCGTGGTCAGAAACGGGCCGAACTTGCGGCCGGTGTTGGCTTCATCGTCATCCATCTTGTCCGGCACCAGCGTCCAGAGCGCCGTGGCGGTAAAGCTTGCGGCCAGGATCCAGTGCAGCATGGCGTCGGAGAAGAAACTGCCGAACCAGGCACCGACGGCACCGGCTGCGGCGTGGTTGGCCAGCGTGGCCGCGACAATACCGGCAATGATCGGCCAGGGCTTGCGAAAGCGGGCTGCGAGGATAAGCGCGAGGAGTTGGGTCTTGTCACCGATTTCTGCCAGTGCGACGACGGCGGTGGGGACCAACAGGGATTCCAGCATCAGGATTTTCCTAAGGGGCGGGTCGACACGGCTATGACACGTACAGCCTCCCCGCCCCGGGTCAGGATGTTCGTGTCATAGGTCTTGTCAAACCGCCGATCCGTCTGTGCGGATCTGGGGTCGCACGCACCATGGTCTGAGGACCAAGTATGTTGATGCGCGCCATACGAGCAAGGGGCTCGCGGGAGACTACTCCCCTAGGACGGTGCGGATTCTGCCTACAGCTTTTGCATTCGGCAAGCGCTAATTTTCACCCACGTTTTGCACGGTAAATCCGGAAACCCTGTCCTTCTGCCAGGACGGCACATACGCCAAGATGTTGCTCGATGATCGGCTGGTAGCGCAGGAAGCTGTTGGCGACCAGACGGATTTCGCCGCCTTTTTTCAGATGATCACGGGCTTTTCGCAGCAGGGTTTCTGTTGCGGCGTAGTCGGTGTGAACGCCGGTATGGAAGGGCGGATTGGTCAGAATCGAATCAAGGTGTTTCGGCGCTGCGTCGATTCCGTCACCGGTAATGACCTCGCCTTCGAGGCCATTGGCGGCCAGGGTGAGGCGGCTGCTGGCAGTGGCGAAGGCATCCACGTCGAGCAGGGTCACTTGCATGCCTGGATTGCGGCGTTTGACCGCAGCGCCGAGCACACCAGCGCCACAACCGAAGTCCAGCAGGTGCCCGGTGGGCAGGTTGGCGATGTTCTCAAGCAACAGCGCCGAGCCGCGATCAAGGCGGCCGTGGCTGAACACGCCCGGCAGGCTGACGATTTTCAGTGGCTCGCCGTTCACATCGATTTCAAAGTGTTTGGCCAGGCTGTCCAGTTCGACTGCCTGTGAAGGGTTTTCCACGGTGACTTGCCAGAGCTGGCAGTGGCGGGCGCTGTCGAGTTTGCGGGCGCGGCCCAGGGGGCTCAGTTGGCGGGCAGCGGCTTCGATCCCGCCGCGTTTCTCGCCCACCAGGAACAATTCCTTGCCGGCCAGGCGGGAGGCGAGGGCGTTGATCAGGTAGTCGCTGAGGTCCCGCGCCTTGGGGAGGAACAGCACGGCGGCATCGAATGCTTCAGCAGGCGGTTCGGTGCCAAAGTGGGTGCGCGCGCCGAAGCGCGCGTCCAGCGCGGCGAAATCGCCGGCGTGCCAGCTCCAGCCCCGGGCATTGGGCAAGGTGCCGAGCAGATCGTCGGCAGGCAAGCCGGTCAGCAGCAAAGAGCCCTGAAACAGTTCGGCCTGACGGAGTAACACTTCACTGCGCGGGTCCATCTTCGGCTCCTGCAAAAAACCGCAGAGTTTAACAGGTGCGAGAGGCCCTGCGCGTGACGTGAAAAGGGTTGGGAACGCACCGACGCCATCGTCCGGATGCGGCCCAGACCAAGCTCACTCCTACAGGTTCGCACGTTCCCTGTAGGAGTGAGCTTGCTCGCGATTTTTTCAGGCTGCGCGGTGTTAGCTGACTACGCGGATGGGCTGGCCGGCATAGAACGCCCGGGCGTTCTCGTTCACCTGGCCGACGATGCGCTGCCGGGCTTCCTGGCTGCCCCAGGCGCTGTGCGGGGTGATGATCAGGCGCGGGATGTCCCCTGACAGAAGCGGGTTGCCGTTGACCGGTGGCTCGACGGTCAGCACGTCCGTCGCAGCGCCGCCCAGGTGACCATTACGCAGCGCATCGGCCAGCGCCTGCTCGTTGATCAGTCCGCCGCGAGCGGTGTTGACGATGAATGCCTTGGGCTTGAACAGGCTCAATTCATGGGCGCCGATCATGTCGCGGGTGTGTTCGTTGAGCGGGCAGTGCAGGGTCAAGGCATCGACCTGCGGCAGCAATTCGTGCAGCGGCACGCGATCCGGGCGGGCAGGGCGGCCTGGAATCTGGCCCAGCAACACGCGCATGCCAAAGGCTTCGGCCAGTTTCGCCACCGCGCCGCCCAGCTCGCCATGACCCAGCAAGCCAAGGGTCTTGCCTTCCAGTTCGACGATGGGGAAATCCAGCAGGCAGAACTGTTTCGATTTCTGCCATTGGCCCTGGTGAATGGCTTGTTGATAGTCCGGCAGGCGGGTCGCCATCGCCAGCAGCAACATCAGCGTGTGTTGGGCCACGGACGGCGTGCCGTAGCCCTGGCAATTGCTCACCACCACGCTATGTTTGCGCGCAGCATCAAGGTCAACGTTGTTGACTCCGGTGGCGGTGACCAGTACCAGCTTCAAGTCCGGACAGGCAGCGAATGCGGCGGCATCGATCAGGATCTTATTGGAAATGGCCACTTGCGCGCCTTGCAGGCGCTCGATCACCTGATCCTGTGTCGTGCTGCTGTGCAGAACCAGTTCGCTGAAGGTTTCACGCCAGGGGGCGAGGTCCAGATCGCCGAGGTCCAGAGAGGTGTGATCCAGGAAAACTGCTCTGCTTTGACTCGACATCAGCTGTACCTTTTGCTCGAAGGATGGGAGGCGTAAGGTAACGAACATATCAGAGCCTGTCGTTCGCCAACATATCTGGAGCACCCGATGTACTGGACGGAATTCCTCACCGTTGCGCTGATTCACCTGCTCGCCGTCGCAAGCCCGGGTCCGGACTTCGCGGTGGTGGTGCGTGAAAGCGTGACCCATGGCCGCAAGGCCGGCACCTACACCGCCATGGGCGTGGGCACCGCGATTTTCCTGCACGTCGGCTATTCGCTGCTGGGCATCGGGCTGATCGTTTCGCAGTCGATCGTGCTGTTCAACGCCTTGAAATGGGCGGCGGCTGCCTACCTGTTGTACATCGGCTTCAAGGCCCTGCGCGCCAAACCTGCCGGCGCGTCCGATGCTCCGGTGGACATCGCCAAGGGCGAGCGCACCGCCAAGGGCGCCTATGTCGCAGGCTTCGTCACCAACGGCCTGAACCCCAAGGCGACGCTGTTTTTCCTGTCGTTGTTCACTGTCGTGATCAACCCGCACACGCCGCTGCTGGTGCAGGCTGGTTACGGCGTTTACCTGGCCCTGGCGACCGGCATCTGGTTCTGCCTGGTGGCGCGTCTGTTCAGCCAGCCGCGCGTACGCGCAGGCTTCGCCCGCATGGGCCACTGGTTCGACCGCGCCATGGGCGGCGTGCTGGTGGCGCTGGGGATCAAGCTGGCGTTTACGCAGGCGAATTGATTTGAATTAGCACCCCGTAGCAGCACGGCTTGCCGGCGGGGGCGTCGTGTCAGACACGCATCTGGCACTGACCCACCGCTCCCGCCGGCAAGCCGTGCTGCTACGAGACAGGCGCGAACTCTGTGTTCAGCGCTTCAACTCTTTCAACTGCTTCAACGCCCCCAGATACTCCCGGGGGCTTTCCCCCAGCAGCCGGCTGAACATCGCACTGAACGCCCGGGCGCTGCCGTAGCCCAGGTCGTTCGCCACCCGCTGCACACTCTCGCCGTCCAGTAACCGTGGCAGCGCCTCCATCAGCCGCACCTGCTGGCGCCAACTGTTGAAACTCAGCCCCAGTTCCTGACTGAACAACCTCGTCAGGGTGCGCGAGCTGGCGCCGACGTCCTGCGCCCAGTCCTCCAGCGTGTTGCCGTGATCCGGCTTCTGCAGCAGCGCCATGCAGATGTTCTGCAAGCGCCGGTCCCGGGGCATGGGAATGTGCAGCGGCAGGTTCTCCAGGGTCGCGACTTCTTCGAGCATCAGCCGCTGGATCAAGGGATTGGCCGCGTGCTCATCACTCTGGGTAGCGCGCACGATCAACTCACGCAGCAAGGGCGTCACCGCCAGCACGCAGCAGTGATTCAGACCCGGCGGGCAATGCTCGGCGGCGACGAACAGCGAGCGCATCAGCACTTCTCCGGACATGAAGATTTCATGCTCGACCCTCGGCGGAATCCACACCGCACGGCTGGGCGGGATCACCCACGCGCCACTGTCGGTAATCAGCCGCATCACACCGCTGACGGCATACAACAGCTGCGCCTCTGCATGCAGGTGCCGGGGCTGGTGGGCGCCGTCGGGATAGTCCCTGGGGTGAGCGGTGACAGGGCTGTGGCTGAGCAGGCTGATCAACATGGCGGATTCGATGACTTATGTGTCCCAAATGCGATTTGTCGCCAACTTAGCATGATCTTCCACAATCACTGCAAGCCCAGGATGCGCTGCCATGAGTCAGACCCGAGCCGCCAACTCACCCCAACGGGTGATCCATTTCATCAACGCCGCCCACGTCATCGATCACATGTTCATGCTGATCTTTCCCGCCGCCGTGCTGGGCATGACCCACGCCTTCGCGCTGGATTACGCGCAACTGATCGGTCTGTCGCTGGGCGGTTTCATCGCTTTTGGTGCCTGTTCGCTACCGGCGGGCTGGCTGGGTGATCGCTGGAGCCGTCGGCACATGATGCTGGTGTTTTTCTTCGGCATCGGCGCGGCGTCGATTCTCACCGGGCTGAGTACCAGCACAACGATGCTGGCCATCGGCATGACTCTGGTCGGTGTCTTCGCCGCCATTTATCACCCTGTCGGTACGGCCATGCTGGTGGCCTATGCGCAGAATCGTGGGCGCGAGATTGGCGTGAATGGCATGTGGGGCAACCTGGGCGTGGCCTTTTCGGCATTGCTGACCGGCTTTCTGGTGGCGCAGTTCGGCTGGCGCTCGGCCTTTATCCTGCCTGGCGCGGTGGCCATGGTGATCGGGTTGCTGTTCGCCTGGCAGGTCAAGGACGAACCGATTCCCGCGCGCCCCCACGCCGCGCCCAAGGGCAGCTCGGGCCAGCGTATTTCCATGACCATGGTCTTTACCGTGCTGGCCATCGCCACGGCCACCGGCGGCGTGGTGTTCAACGCCACCACCATGACCTACCCGAAATTGTTTCAGGATCGCCTGCATGAGCTGTTCGCCTCGCCGCAGACCCTGGGCCTGGTCATCAGCCTGGCTTACGCCTTCGGCGCCGTTGCGCAACTGACCATCGGCCGTTTTCTCGACCGCTTCAGCCTCAAGTGGCCGTTCGTGATCCTGACCGTTGCCCAGGCGCCGTTTCTGTTCGCGATGGCTTACGTCGATAGCTGGCCGGTGATCGTGCTGGGCGCAGGCTTCATGTTCGTGGTGTTCGGCCAGGTCACGGTCAACGATGCGATGGTGGCCAACTTCGTGGCCCCGCAGTGGCAATCCCGGGTGTTCGCACTGCGTTACTTCCTGTCGTTCGGCGCCAGTGCCACGGCGATTCCGCTGATTGCCTTTGTCGAGCCGCGTCAGGGCCTGGCCGGGCTGTATGTGATCCTGGCCGGGTTCGCCGCGCTTACCTTCGCTGCAGCGCTCATTTTCCCGCGCACCCCCGCGCAAAGCCCCGTGGCAAAGCTCGTGTAGGGCCGTTTTGCCCTTTCAAATGGCGCAATGCCTGCATGGTCGCTCGTCACCCGAATCATCCCTTTGGCTGATTTGGCTGGCGAGCGAAGGCTCTAGAGTGCATATTTTCGGCTCCGCCAATGCATCTTGAAAAGGGATTCCTATGCTGCAGACACGCGTGATTCCGCCAGCTGATGGCGCGTACCAGTATCCTCTGTTGATCAAACGCTTGCTGATGTCGGGCAGCCGCTATGAAAAAACGCGGGAAATCGTCTACCGGGACCAATCACGCTATTCGTATCTGACGCTCAACGAGCGGATCTGCAGACTTGCGAATGTGCTGACCGAGGCGGGAGTGAAAGCGGGCGATACGGTGGCCGTCATGGACTGGGACAGCCATCGCTATCTGGAATGCATGTTTGCCATTCCCATGATCGGCGCAGTGATCCACACCATCAACGTGCGCCTGTCTCCCGAGCAGATCCTGTTCACCATGAATCACGCCGAAGACACCTTCGTGCTGGTCAACAGCGAGTTCGTGCCGCTGTACAACTGCTTCGCCGACAAGCTCACGACCGTCGAGAAGACGCTGCTCCTGACCGACACCCCCGACAAGACCGCCGACCTGCCGAACCTGGTGGGGGAGTACGAAACCCTGCTGGCGGCCGCAAGCCCGACCTATCACTTCGAAGACTTCGACGAGAACTCGGTCGCGACCACCTTCTACACCACCGGCACCACGGGCAATCCCAAGGGCGTGTACTTCACCCATCGCCAGCTCGTGCTGCACACCATGGCCGTGGCGACGATCATGGGCAGCGTCGAGGGGCTGCTGGGCACCGACAAGGTCTACATGCCGATCACTCCGATGTTCCACGTCCACGCCTGGGGCGTCCCGTACGCCGCGACCATGCTGGGGGTGAAACAGGTCTATCCCGGCCGTTACGATCCTGAACTGCTGGTGCAGCTGTGGCGCGACGAGAAAGTCAGTTTCTCCCACTGCGTGCCAACCATCATGCAAATGGTGCTCAACGCCAAGTCGGCCAAGGACGTCGATTTCACCGGCTGGAACATCATCATCGGCGGCAGCTCGCTCAATCGCTCGCTCTATGAGGCGGCCAAGGCCAAGGGCATCCAGCTGACCGCGGCCTACGGCATGTCCGAAACCGGGCCGCTGGTCTCGGTGGCGCATTTGAACGACGAGTTGATGGCGGGCAGCGAAGACGAACGCACCACCTACCGCATCAAGGCTGGTGCGCCGGGGGTGCTGGTCGAGGCGGAAATCGTCGACGGCGAAGGCAACTTCCTGCCCCACGACGGCGAAACCCAGGGCGAACTGGTGCTGCGTGCGCCATGGCTGACCGAGGGTTACTACCGCGAGCCGCAGAAGGGCGCCGAACTCTGGGCCGGGGGCTGGCTGCACACCGGCGACGTCGCGACGCTCGACAGCATGGGCGGCATCGATATCCGCGACCGCATCAAGGACGTGATCAAGACCGGCGGGGAGTGGGTGTCGTCACTGGAGCTGGAAGACCTGTGCAGCCGTCATCCCGGCGTGCGCGAAGTGGCGGTGGTCGGGATCGCCGATCCGCAGTGGGGCGAGCGGCCTTTCGCGCTGCTGGTCGCGCGGGAAGGGCATGCTATCGACGCCAAGGCCCTGAAGGAGCACCTCAAGCCTTTCGTGGAACAGGGGCACATTAACAAGTGGGCGATTCCGAGCCAGATCGCCCTTGTTACCGAAATTCCCAAGACCAGCGTCGGCAAGCTCGACAAGAAGCGCATCCGCCTGGACATCCTCGAATGGCAGAGCACTAACAGCGCTTTCCTCTCCACCCTCTGACCTCTTGCACTTCACGCCCATTGCCACGATTTCGCTCGTGGCAATGTGTCGTGAACGTGTCTGGCTTGCGTCTTCCTTGCCATATTTCGAAATTCAGCCATCCTCCCTGTGCCGCACCCGTCGGCACGTCGAAATCGGCGTGCCAGACGCTCTGACGCTCAAATCACACTTTAGAGGGATCAAGCGCTAGCGCACGCTCGTTATAGTCGGCTTCAGGTCTGAACCGGAGAAAAACGCCACGTCGTTTCGCAGCTTCACATGGGCTGCCCGACACGCGTTGCCACTCAGCCACTGCGGATCGGTGAGCCTGGGTCGTTTCTGGAAGCACCCACTGCCATAAAAATAAAGCACATGGAGTAGCGTCGATGACATCTGCAAACCAGTTCTGGCGCCGGGCGAAACTGCCTCTGGCCGTCAGCCTCGCTTCAACGCTCGCCGGTCCTGCATTCGGCGTCAGTTTCAACATCGGGGAAATCGAAGGCAATTTCGACTCGTCGCTCTCCATCGGCGCCAGCTGGTCGACCGCCAAGCCCAACAAGGACTTGATCGGTGTCAACAACGGCGGCCGGGGCCTGTCCCAGACTTCCGACGACGGTCACCTGAACTTCAAGCGTGGGGAGACCTTCTCCAAGATCTTCAAGGGCGTGCACGACCTCGAGCTGAAATACGGTGACACCGGCGTGTTCATGCGCGGTAAATACTGGTACGACTTCGAACTCAAGGATGAAAATCGCGAGTTCAAGGACATCAGCGATTCGGGCCGCAAGGAGGGCGCCAAGTCGTCCGGCTTCGAACTGCTCGACGCATTCGTCTACCACAACTATTCCATTGCCGATGAGCCGGGTTCCGTGCGTTTCGGCAAGCAGGTGGTGAGCTGGGGTGAAAGTACCTTCATCGGCGGCGGCATCAACTCGATCAACCCCATCGACGTCTCCGCGTTTCGTCGTCCCGGCTCGGAAATCAAGGAAGGCCTGATTCCGGTCAACATGTTCTACCTGTCCCAGAGCCTGACCGAGAACCTGTCGGCCGAAGCCTTCTACCAGCTCGAATGGGACCAGACCGTTGTCGACAACTGCGGCACCTTCTTCTCCCAGCCTGACGTGATCGCCGACGGTTGCAGCAACAACCTGCGCGTGCTGAACAAGCGCTCGACCATTCCCGCTGCCGCCTTGCCAACCCTCACCGCGCTTGGCGTCGACGTGAACCAGGAAGGCGTGCTGGTGCGCCGTGGTCCGGACCGCGATGCCCGGGACAGCGGCCAGTTCGGCGTGGCGATGCACTACAACTTCGAACCGCTGGATACCGAATTCGGCGCGTACTTCATGAATTACCACAGCCGCAACCCGATCTTCAGTGCCCAGGGTGCTGCCGCTTCGGCGTACACCCGCCCACTGGGGCCGCTGGCTGCGCTGCGCCCGCTGATCGTGGCGGGCAGCTCCAACTACTTCGTCGAGTACCCGGAAGACATCCGCCTGTACGGCCTGAGCTTCTCCACCACCTTGCCTACCGGTACGGCCTGGAGCGGTGAACTGAGCTACCGTCCGAACGCGCCTGTGCAATTGAGCACCACCGACATCCTGTTTGCCGGTGTGACGCCGATCCCGGGCTTTGCCAACGCCTCTGTGCTGACCGGTACTCCGGGGCAGGACCTGCATGGTTACAACCGTAAGGAAGTTACCCAGTTCCAGACCACCTTCACCCACTTCTTCGACCAGATCATGGGCGCCAGCCGCCTGACCACCGTCGCTGAAGTCGGCGTGACCCACGTCGGTGGCCTGGAAAGCAAATCCGATGCGCGCTACGGCCGTGACCCGGTCTTCGGCCCTGGTTCGCTGCCCGGCAACTTCTGCAACGTGCTGAACAACTCGACCGCACAAGGCGGTGGCCTGCCAAATGCCGCCGGCCTGAACACCAACTGCAGCAACGATGGCTACACCACCGCGACCTCCTGGGGTTATCGCGCCCGTGCCATCTGGGACTACAACAACGTGTTCGCCGGGGTGAACCTCAAGCCGAGCGTGGCCTGGTCCCATGACGTCAAGGGTTACTCGCCAGGTCCTGGCGGCAACTTCGAGGAAGGTCGCAAGGCGGTCAGCCTGGGCGTGGAAGCGGAGTACCAGAACACCTACACCGCCAACCTTTCCTACACCAACTTCTTCGGCGGCGATTTCAGCACCGTGGATGACCGCGACTTCGTGGCCCTCAGCTTCGGCGTGAACTTCTAAGGACGATTTATGAACATGAAAATCACCAAGAGTCTGTTGCCTGTCGCCATGCTGGGCCTGTCATTGCTGGCCACCAGCGTGATGGCGGCAGTTTCTCCGGACGAGGCCGCCAAGCTGGGCACTACCCTGACCCCGATGGGCGCGGAAAAAGCCGGTAACGCCGACAATTCGATCCCGGCCTGGAGCCCGATGCCGACCAACGCCGGCGCGGTCGATGACAAGGGCTTCCTGGCCAACCCGTACGCCAACGAGAAACCGCTGTTCACCATCACCGCGCAGAACGTGGAGCAGTACAAGAACAAGCTGGCGCCCGGCCAATACGCGATGTTCAAGCGTTACCCGGACAGCTTCAAGATGCCGGTCTACCCCTCGCACCGTGGCGCCACTGTGCCGGCCGATGTGTTCGCCGCCATCAAGAAAAACGCCACCAACACCAAGCTGGTCGCTGGCGGCAACGGTCTGGAAAACTTCGAAACCGCAGTGCCGTTCCCGATTCCCAAGGACGGCCTTGAGGTGATCTGGAACCACATCACCCGCTACCGTGGCGGCAGCGTGTCGCGCCTGGTGACCCAGGCCACGCCGCAGACCAACGGTTCGTTCAACCCGGTGTATTTCCACGATGAGTTCGTGTTCCGCGACAAGATGAAGGATTTCGATCCGAAGAACCCGGGCAACATCCTGTTCTACTTCAAGCAGGAAGTGACCGCGCCAGCGCGTCTGGCCGGTTCCGTGCTGCTGGTTCACGAAACCCTCGACCAGGTCAAAGAGCCGCGCGCGGCATGGGTCTACAACGCCGGGCAACGTCGCGTACGTCGCGCACCGCAAGTGTCCTACGACGGCCCGGGTACCGCAGCCGACGGCCTGCGCACCTCCGACAACCTGGACATGTTCAACGGCGCGCCGGATCGCTATGACTGGAAACTGATCGGCAAACAGGAAATGTACATCGCCTCCGACAGCTACAAGCTCGACGATCCGAAGCTCAAGTACGCCGACATCATCAAGGCCGGCCACATCAACCAGGACCTGGCGCGCTATGAGCTGCGTCGCGTCTGGCACGTGACCGCGACCCTGAAGGACGGCCAGCGCCACATCTACGCCAAGCGTGACTTCTTCATCGACGAAGACACCTGGCAGGCAGCGGTGATCGATCACTACGATGGTCGTGGCCAACTGTGGCGCGTGGCCGAGGCGCATGCCGAGAACTACTACGACAAGCAAGTGCCGTGGTACGCCTTGGAAGCGCTGTATGACCTGCAATCGGGCCGCTACCTGGCGCTGGGCATGAAGAACGAAGAGAAGAAGGCCTACGACTTCGGCTTCACGGCTTCCATCAGTGACTTCCAGCCCAACGCCCTGCGCCAGGAAGGGGTGCGTTGATCTGAGCTGAATTGGCGCAGAGCTGCCTTGTTGATCACAGCTGCAAAGCACCGTTGTCCTGCGCCGCCTTACCCTATGGTTGAACCCCATAGCAGCAAGAAGAAAACGCCCCGATTCGTCGCGGTGTTTTTTATTGTGTATGGGCTGGCTTGTCGCTGAATTTGGCTTCTGTAGGAGCGCGCTTGCCCGCGACCGCGGTGTGTCAGGTTCGCACCAACACCAGAAAGAACGCCATCGCGGGCAAGCGCGCTCCTACGGAATCGGTGTTCGAAAACATATAAAGCAACATTCGCACTGTTGATTGGATATGTTTTCTTACAGACTTTCGTCGAACTTTCTTCAAAACTCCAGGCATAGCCGCTAGTCTCCGGATCATCTGAACGCCGAATAACAAGCATCTCAACAAGAGCCGGCCATGACTGATCTGTCGCGTTTGCAGGGATTCGCAAATCACGCAGTCACTGCGTTGGAAGGACGTTTCTTCCGCCCACCCTTGCCCGAAGGCTATGTGCCCCGACCCCGGCTGTGCCAGCGCTTGAGCGCCGGTCTGTCCGGTCGCCTGTTGCTGGTCAGCGCGCCGGCCGGGTTCGGCAAGAGCTCGCTGGCGGTGGAGTTCTGTCAGAGCCTGCCCAGTCAGTGGCAAAGCCTTTGGCTGGGCCTGAGCCAGCGCGACAGCGATCCGGGGCGGTTTCTGGAACGGCTGCTTTGCGGCCTTCAGCAGTTTTTCCCGCAGTTGGGCAATCAGGCGCTGGGCCTGTTGAAGATGCGTCAGCGGCACCAGCCTTTCGCCTTCGAAGAATGGCTCGACGGCCTGCTGGACGAGCTGGCGATGCACCTGATGCTGAGCAAGCCGCTGTTACTGGTGCTCGACGACTATCACCTGGTGCAGGGCCCCGTGCTGGATCGCTGCCTTCAATTCCTGCTCAATCACTTGCCGGCCGGCATGATCGTCATGGTCACCAGCCGCCAGCGGCCTGACTGGCATCTGGCGCGGCTGCGTCTTTCCCGGCAGTTGCTCGAGCTTTCCGAGCAGGATCTGCGCCTGACCCACGACGAATCACTGGCGGTCCTTGAGCAGCACAGCAGTTCACTGACCGAGGAAGCGTTGCACACACTGCTGCAACGCAGCGAGGGGTGGGTCGCGGGTTTGCGCTTCTGGCAACTGGCAGCCACTGAAGCCGGCAGCGATGCCTTGAATCACGGGTTCAACGGCGGAGAGGGGCTGATTCGGGAGTATCTGCTCGAAGAAGTCATCGATTGCCTGCCTGCCGATGTGCAGGCCTTCCTTTATGAAACGGCCTGTCTCGAAAAATTCTGCGCAGCCCTGTGCAATGCCGCCCGGGATACCCACGACAGCAGCGAAATGCTCGCTTTCCTGCAAGCGCATCAGGTTTTTCTGGTGCCGCTGGACGAAACCGGGCGCTGGTTTCGCTATCACCATCTGTTTTCCGACCTGCTGCGCGCCCGCGCTGGCAGTAACGTCGCGCCGCAGCAACGGCGCCTGCATCTGAATGCCTGCCGCTGGTTCAGCGAACAGGGGCTGCTGGACGAAGCCATCGAACAGGCCCTGCGCGCGGGCCATCTGGATGTGGCGGCCAATCTGGTACAAAACCTCTCTGAGGAGCAATTGCTCGCCGAGCAGAACGTCGGAATGCTGCTGCGCTGGAAGATGGACCTGCCCGACAGCCTGCTGGTCAGCACGCCGCGTCTGATCGTGCTGTACGCCTGGGCGCTGGGGCTGGCCTGCCAGTTGGATGCCGCCGAGGAACTGGGCAATCAACTGAGCCGCTTTCTACCGGCGCCTTCGGCCACCGCGCAGAAATCCATGCTGGCCCAGTGGCTGGCGCTCAGTGGCATCATTGCCCGCGGGCGCGGCGACAGCGAAACGGCCCATCGCTATTGCAGCGAGGCGCTGGCGAGCCTTCCGCAGAAACGTTACGGGCAGCGGCTGATGTGCCTGTCGACGCTGGCCAATCTGGCGATTGCCGAGGGCGACCTGTGGCGCGCCCGGGCACGCAATCGCGAAGCACTCGAATTGGCCCAACGGGTGGCCAATCCGCTATTCGAAGCGCTGGCGCATTACGATCGTGCGCGCACCTTGCAGGCTCGCGGCGAGGCGTTGCGCGCCTTGGAGGAAGTGCGCCAGGGCCTCAAGCGATTGAACGGGCTGTCTTCCCAGCGCCTGTATGCCGTGCGTGCGCGTTTGACGCTGTACGAAGGCTACCTGCTCGCCCAGTGCCTGCAACCGGTGGCCGGACGCGAGCGCCTTGCCGCAGGCCTTGCCGAAGCCCGCGCCTGTCGTGACATCAGCGTGCTGATCGGGCACTGCGTGATCGCCGGGCTGGAAGGCCGGGAAGGGCGCTTTGCCGAGGCCTTCGCGGAGCTGGCCGAAGCCGAACGCCTGATGCACATCTGGGACGTGCCGCCAGTGTATTACCTGGCGATGATTACCCTGGCCAAATGCGAACTGTGGCTGACCCAGGGCCGCATCGACCTGGCCGACGCCTGGCTGCTGCGCCTGGGCCAGACCTACGGTGGCGAGCATCCTGCCGCAGCGCCCGAATGCCTGCCGCAGATGCCGCAGCACATCGAACTGCTGCGCGCCATGCTCGACCGGATCCAGGGCCGCACGGAACAATCAGCCCTGCGCCTGACACAGCTGCGAGACGACGCCTTGAAAACCGGCGCAGGTGTGCTCGCGCTGCATGCGTCGAGCCAGCACATCCTGCTGGCGCTGGACGCATCCGACCGCGCCCTCGCACAAAAACTGCTGGAACCTGCGCTACAGGCCGCCACCGGCGGAGCCATTCTGCCGCTGCTCGGTGTAATCCGCCTACACCCCGACTGGCTCCGCGAGCAACTGCTCAAGCGCCCTGCGTGCCGACTGGTCAGCTACCTGCTCGACCAGCTTCCCCCAGGCACCGACAAAGACCTGCCCTGCGCGCGTGATCCCTCTGAACAGATCGCCTGCGCCGGCACCGACGCCCTGAGCGCACGGGAGCTGGGCGTGTTGCAACTCATCGCCCAGGGCTGCTCGAATCAGGAAATCAGCGACCGGCTGTTCATCTCCCTGCACACCGTCAAAACCCACGCCAGCCATATCAACAGCAAGCTTGGGGTCGAACGTCGGACCCAGGCGGTGGCGCGGGCGCAGGAGTTGGGGTTGTTGGGGTGAGATAAATCGGTATTAAAGTGCCGATTTTTTGAACATACGCGCTTTGGTCGGCATTAAATTGCCTTTTTATGAGTACGCTATTTGAACGACGAACTACGCCAGCGCGGCATCATCCTGGATGAGTTGCGCACGCAACTGGCGGAGGGAACGATCAGCATCGGAGCCGCCGTCAAGCGGCTGCGCAGCGAGATCACCGGATTACGTCAGGAGCAGTTTGCCGATATGTGCAAGATTTCGTTGCGCACCCTGCGGCAGATCGAGCAGGACGAAGGCAATCCCACCATCAATACGCTTAACGCGGTCTTCAAGCCGTTCGGGATGCGGGTAGGCATCGTTCCTACGCGGCGCTGATTTGCAATTGCCCTGGCAGGCAGCGCCTCACCCAGGCGCGCCTGCCCACAGGGTCTCCACATCCCTGACGCCCCAATCCTGGGCCAGTTCGTATTTGACGATCATGTCCTGCCCCAGCGAGAGGTTGATGACCTCATGGGGGACGGAAAGGCCGGTTCGTGTCGACATGAAGACTTTCACTTTCGGATGCAGCAGCGATTTCTCGCCTTGCTCAAGCACGACCCCGAGCCGCTCGCTCCTGAGACGTACCAGGGCGCCGATCGGGTAGATCCCCACGGTTTTGACGAAGTGCTGAAATATCTGCTCATCGAAATGCCCTTTCCATGAGGCCATCTCGCGAATCGATTGCGCGCCGTCCCAACCCTTTTTATAGGGCCGTTCCGAGGTGACGGCGTCGTACACGTCGCAGATCGCACCCATCCTGGCGAACAGGCTGATGTCATCGCCCTTCAGACCGTGCGGATAACCCGTGCCGTCGATTTTCTCGTGGTGATGCAGGCAGACGTCCATGACCGCTTGAGTCACCTGCTCGGTGCTCCGAAGAATCTCGAATCCGGCCTGGGGATGAATCTTCATGGCCTCGTATTCATCCAGCGTCAGGCTGCCCGGCTTGTTGAGGATGTCCTGGGGGATCGTCATCTTGCCGACATCGTGCATCAGCCCTGCAACCCCTGCCTCGCGCACCTGTTCTTCGCTCAGGTTCATCTGCCGGGCGAGGGCGACCATCAGCGCGCAGACCGCCACTGAATGCATGTAGGTGTATTCGTCGGAGGTCTTCAGGCGCGACAGGCTGATCAGCGCGTGGGGGTGGCGCATGATCGAGGTCGAGATTTCTTCGACCAATAAATCGACGTCCTCGGTGTTCATCGAGCGCCCCATGCGCGCATCGCTGAACATGGTCATGACCGCCGCTTTGGCCCGCCCGCATATCAGCCTGGCGCGGGCCAGTTCCTTGTCCATGGAGGCAGGCGCGGTGTCGGTCTCGCGGATGAGGGGCGCAGCGATGCGTTCACAGGGCGTCGAGCCATCGGGACTCCTGCCGCGTCCTATGTCGATCCAGACTTCGCGGGTCGAGGCCTGGATACGACGCAACACCGCTTCATCGCGAAGTTCGCGTTCGATATGTTCAGTCCAGAAGGGATCGTTGATCCGTGGGCGACAGAACTCATGGATATACATGCCCAGAGTGAGATCGGATACGGCGATTTTTCTCAGCATAAGACAACTCTTTAACGCTCAGGTCCGGGCTTTCCTGCAAGGGCATCGAGTTGTTTGCTTTTCTCTCGAGCGCCAGCCAATCCGATGATTGCGCAGTGCCAGTATACGAGCGGGTCTTTGAAGAAATCATTAAGGAAAAGTGTGGCCCACTCGCAGGGATTTTGCTTTTTGTGTGCAAACAATGAGTTACCGATCACAGACCGGTTATCGAAGAGGTCAGCCACGGAAAAACAGCGCCCGAAGCGGACTGTCAGACCGGTGGTCTATGCCCTTACCGCACAATTGGATCTTTTCATCCAGATGCGGCCAACCGTACTTTCCGCGCTTTCGCCCGCATTGGCGGGGCAGGGGGATGGCATGGGTCTGATGTGGTGGAAAGAGGCCGCTGTGCCTCAGGTGGAATCGGCGTCAACGGGCCGAAGCGGCCCGACGGCAGAACAACTTCAGGCTTCGATTGTTGAGCTGCGTGAGGCGAAAAAAGACGACCTGCGCCAGCGCGACTTCTATCGGGGCCTTTCTGAGAATCTACTTACGTGTGGCAATTCTCTTTCCCACGTCAGCGAGTCCTTTTCCTCCCTCAACCAGCAACTCAAGACCAACCATCAGCGCGCTGATAACGTTGCCCGCTCGGCCATCGACAATCGCGAGCAGATCAGCCACCTGCAGGAGCAGTCGCGGGTGATGGAAGCGGGTGTCGATGCACTGGAAACCGTGATCAACCATCTGGTGGGTCGCGCGGGTGAAATTGACCGAATCGTCGACCTCATCAGCGACATCGCCCGCCAGACCAACCTGCTGGCCCTCAATGCCGCCATCGAGGCGGCGAGAGCCGGTGAGTCAGGCCGTGGCTTCGCCGTGGTTGCAGGAGAAGTCCGTCACCTGGCTGAGAAAACCGCCCAGGCCACACAGGAAATCGTCAAGGAAACCTCGGCCATCCAGCAGGACATCCGGGTCGCCAAACAGGCCATTTCCGAACAGAGCCAGGCATCCGGTGCATTCTCCGTGGTCATCGACAAGACCGCCCAGGCCATGGCCGGCATGTATGACGAAGCCCAGACCATGCAGCGGGAAATCGACCAGTCGCACCTGCTCTCGAAGATCGAACTGGCCAACATGGAAGAACTCACCCTCAAGGTCGCCGTCTACGACCGCCTGCTCAACCCGCGCCCCGAACCTCTTGTCCTGCCCGACGAGACCGAATGCCTGTTCGGCAAGTGGTACTACGAACAGCAAGACCCCAACCAGCAACGCAGCGCCGAATTCCGCCGCCTGGAAATCCCCCACCAACTGGTGCACACCAGCGGCCAGGCCGCCATCGATGCCCATGCACAGGGCGAGCTGGAAAAAACGCTGGAGCATGTCGCGAAGATGGAGGCCGCGAACGTCACGGTGATGCAGGCTGTGAAGGGGTTGTTGAAGGGCAGGTGGGCGTGAGTCAGCTCTGGCTTGAATGATGACGGCTTTCGCGGGAACCTTGTTGCCTGACTTTACTGTGCCCGAGTCCCCATGAAGCCTACCCTTATCCGCGAAACCTTCCCCGTCGGCCCGTTGCAGTGCAACTGCACGATCATCGGCGATCCTGTCACCAAACAGGCCATCGTCGTTGATCCGGGCGGCAATCATGAGTTGATTCTCGCCAGGCTCGAGGCCCATGGGCTCAGGGTCGTGAGCATCATTCACACCCATGCGCACCTGGATCATTTCCTGGCGTCGGGGCAGTTGAAGGAGAAGACCGGCGCGACCTTGCATCTGCATAAAGAGGATCAGTTTCTGTGGGATAACCTCGAAACCCAGTGTCAGGTGTTTCGTGTGCCGTATGTTCCTGTGCCGCCGCCGGATCGCTGGCTGGAGCACGAAGAGGAACTGGCCTGCGGTTGCGGGGTGGCGTTGCACACGCCGGGGCATACGCCGGGGTCGATGAGTTTCTGGTTCGAGGACGCGGGGCTGTTGATTGCCGGGGATACCCTTTTCAAACGCGGCGTGGGGCGGACTGATTTGTGGGGTGGCGATCAGGCGACCATCGTGCGTTCGATCAAGGAGCGGCTGTATACCCTCGATGAGGACGCGACGGTTGTTGCAGGGCACGGCCCTGATACGCGGCTTGGCGATGAGATGCGCGAGAACCCTTTCGTCAGGGCGTGAAACTGTTCAGGTCGGGTTAAGGAATTTTTGACCGCCTCCGTGCTCTAATCGCGCACATGGCCCGGCCTTTGGCCGCTATGCCAAAGAAAAGCAAAACAGGAGCTCTCCTTGATGTTCACTTCCCGCCGTTTGATCATCGCTGCCACCGCACTTGCCATGCTGTCTGGTTGCGCATCGCAGAATCCATATGACAATCAGGGGCAGGCACAGAATTCCGGCGGCATGAGCAAGACCGCCAAATACGGTGGCCTCGGCGCACTGGCCGGTGCTGTCGCCGGCGCCGCCATCGACCACAACAACCGTGGCAAGGGTGCACTGATCGGTGCTGCTGTCGTGGGTGCCGCTTCGGCCGGTTATGGCTACTACGCTGACAAACAGGAAGCCGCACTGCGCGCGAGCATGGCCAACACTGGCGTTCAGGTGCAGCGTGAAGGCGACAACATCAAACTGGTAATGCCAGGCAACATCACCTTTGCCACCGACTCGTCGGCCATTGCCAGCAGCTTCTATTCGCCGCTGAACAACCTTGCCGGTTCGCTCAAGCAGTACAACCAGAACGTGATCGAGATCGTCGGCTACACCGACAGCACCGGCAGCCGCCAGCACAACATGGACCTGTCCCAGCAGCGCGCCCAGAGCGTGGCGACTTACCTCACGTCCCAGGGTGTGGATGCTTCCCACCTGTCGGTACGCGGTGCAGGCCCGGACTCTCCGATTGCCAGCAACGCCGACGTCAATGGCCGTGCGCAGAACCGTCGTGTCGAGGTCAACCTCAAGCCGATTCCTGGCCAGCAGTACCAGCAGCAGTAATCAGCTGCTTGTCACAAGAACCCCGGCCTTTGCCGGGGTTTTTTATTGGGCGGACCTCCGACACCGTAGCAGCACGGCTTGCCGGCGGGGGGGGGGGGTGGGGGGGGGTGGGGGGAAACTATAGACCCCCCCCCCCCGCCAACCCGTGTGATCACGG
>NZ_JBIVCV010000019.1:0-16097 GCF_044746765.1 Pseudomonas sp. NPDC090203 | reverse complement strand
TTTTATTTTTTGGCGCCTTACCCCCCTCCCCAGGTTGTGGAGGGTTGCCCGGTGGGGGTTGGCGGGGCCGGCCCCCCCCCCCCCCCGCCCACCCCCCCCCCCCCCCCACGCCGTGCTGCTACGGGGCGATGATCGGACCCTATGCCGAATACCGCTCATGCATCTGCCCCAGCAACGCGTCCTTTTCTTCCCACAGCTGGTTGATCCACTGCTGGAACTCGAGGCGATAGGCCTCGTCCTGGTCGTAGCTCTTGCCAATGAACTGCGCAGGGATCTGCACCTCTTCAAAGTGCGCAACCACCTGACGAACCCTGCCGCACAACAGGTCCCAATAACCGGGCTGCCCGGACGGGTAATGAATGGTCACGTTGACCAGTGATTGCAGTTGTTCACCCATGGCGTCGAGCACGAATGCGATGCCGCCGGCCTTGGGCTTGAGCAGGTAGCGGAATGGCGAACCCTGCTGGGCGTGCTTGGCCTGGGTGAAACGCGTGCCTTCGGCGAAGTTGAAGATGCCCACGGGGTTGTTGCGAAACTTGGCACAGGTGCGGCGGGTGGTTTCCAGGTCCTTGCCTTTCTTTTCCGGATGTTTCGCCAGATAGGCTTTGCTGTATCGCTTCATGAACGGAAAGCCCAGCGCCCACCAGGCAAGGCCGATCACTGGCACCCAGATCAGCTCCTGCTTGAGAAAGAACTTGAGCGGGCGAACGCGCCGGTTGAGCACGTACTGCAGCACCATGATGTCGACCCAGCTCTGGTGGTTGCTGGTGATCAGATACGAATGCTGGTAGTCCAGGCGCTCCAGCCCGCTCAGGTGCCAGCGAGTGCGGCCCAAGAGATTGATCCATGCATTGTTGTTGCCGACCCAGGCTTCATGGATGTGGCTCATCAGCCAGTCGGTGACTTTTTGTGCGGCAGGGAAGGGCAGGCACAGTTTGAAGATCGCGACGATGAACAACGGCGTGCAGCAGACAATCGTGTTGAGCGCCAACAGCAGCGAGGCGATGACGCCGCGCAAGGGGGCGGGCAAGAAATCCATGATGGATCGAACTCCAGAGGCAAGGGCGGCCGCCGGTGAGTTCCCGGCGGCGTTATTGTGAATGACGTCTATTAAGGCAGGGTTGCAGCCTGAATGGCGGTGAGGGCGATGGTGTAGACGATGTCGTCCACCTGGGCACCGCGCGGCAGGTCGTTGACCGGCTTGCGCAGGCCTTGCAGCATCGGGCCCAGGCTTACGCAATCGGCACTGCGCTGCACAGCCTTGTAGGTGGTGTTGCCGGTATTCAGGTCGGGGAACACGAACACGTTGGCGCGACCGGCCACGGGGCTGTCCGGCGCCAGTTGCCGGGCGACGTTCTCGTTGGCGGCGGCATCGTATTGCAACGGGCCGTCGATCAGCAGTCCGCGCTGGGTTTCCTGGGCCAGCAGGGTTGCCTCGCGGACCTTTTCCACTTCTTCGCCGCTGGCTGAGTTGCCGCTCGAATAGCTGATCATCGCCACCCGTGGCGAGAGGCCGAAGGCCACCGCCGAATCGGCGCTCTGCACGGCGATTTCCGCCAGCTCACGAGCCGTCGGGTGCGGGTTCATGATGCAGTCGCCGTAGACCAGCACCTGCTCGGGAAACAGCATGAAAAACACTGACGACACCAGGGTGCAACCCGGCGCCGTCTTGATCAGCTGCAAGGCCGGGCGGATGGTGTTGGCTGTGGAGTGCACCAGCCCCGAGACCAGGCCATCGACCTCGTCGAGTGCCAGCATCATGGTGCCGATCACCACCGGATCTTCCAGTTGCTGCTCGGCCATGGGCGCGTTGAGGTTTTTCGCTCGGCGCAGGTCGACCATCGGCGCCACGTAGCGCTCGCGGATTTCATCCGGGTCGAGAATCTCAAGGCCCGGGGGCAGTTCGATGCCCTGGGCGCGGGCGACAGCGTGCACTTCCTGCGGCTTGGCCAGCAGCACGCAACGGGCGATGCCACGGGCCTGGCAGATGGCCGCAGCTTGCACAGTCAAGGGCTCGGCGCCTTCGGGCAGGACGATGCGCTTGTTGGCGTTCTGTGCACGCTGAATCAACTGGTAACGGAAAACCGCAGGCGACAGGCGCATCTCACGCGGCGTGCCACAGCGCTGGTGCAGCCAGTTGGCGTCCAGATGGCTGGCGACGAAATCGGTGATGATCTCCGCACGCTCGCGGTCATCGATGGGGATTTCCTTGTTCAACTGATTGAGCTGGTTGGCCGTGTCGTATGAGCCGGTGCTCACCGACAGCACCGGCAAGCCGGCCTGCAGCGCGCCGCGACACAACTCCATCAGGCGCGGATCGGGCAGGGTGTCGCTGGTCAGCAGCAGGCCGGCCAGTGGCACACCGTTCATGGTCGCCATGCTCACCGCCAGGATGATGTCGTCGCGATCCCCCGGCGTCACCACCAGTACGCCCGGCTTGAGCAACTGCAGGGTGTTGAGCACGGTGCGGGCGCAGATGATGATTTTCGACATGCGCCGCGTTTCATAATCACCCGCATTGATGACCTGGGCGCCCAGCAGCTCGGCCACGTCTCGGGTGCGCGGAGCGTTCAGGTCGGCCTGGAACGGGATGCAGCCCAGCAGGCGGAAATCACCGCTGCGCAGCAAGGGCGAATGCTCCTTGAGCCGTGCGGAGAAGGCTTCCATGCTCTCGTCGGTGCGCACCTTGTTGAGAATCACGCCGAGCACTTTCGGGTCCTTCGGGCCGCCGAACATCTGGGCCTGTAGCTCGACGCGACCGGAAAGCTCGGTCAGCACTTCATTCTCGGGCGCCGACACCAGGATCACCTCGGCATCCAGTGCCTTGGCCATGTGCAGGTTGACCCGTGCGGCGTAGCTGGCGCTGCGGGTGGGCACCATGCCTTCGACGATCAGCACGTCGCGGCCAACCGAAGCCTCCTGATAGAGGTTGATGATTTCTTCCAGCAACTCGTCGAGCTGGCCTTCACCGAGCATCCGTTCGACATGGCCCAGAGCCAGCGGCTTGGGCGGCCGCAGGCCATGGGTGCGGGCGACCAGTTCGGTCGAACGCTCAGGCCCCATGTCGCCGGGATGCGGCTGGGCAATGGGTTTGAAAAAGCCGACTTTGAGTCCGGCGCGCTCCAGGGTTCTCACCAGCCCCAGGCTGATGGACGTCAAACCCACACCGAAGTCTGTGGGCGCGATAAAAAAAGTCTGCATGCGGGCTTCTCGAAAGTGAGCGTGCAATGGTCATGGCATCACGTTGTGCCGATGAACCGAAAAACCGGACGCTGTTCAGTCGCAGCGTCTCAACGGGGCACAAGGTTATCGTCAACTGCCCCCTGCGCGCACCAGCCGCAGCGAAAGGATTGACCTATTTTTTCCTGGCGCAGGCGGGCATCGAGCACCCACTCCCGCGACTGCCACGGAGGCTGGTGGCGCAGATGCTGGGTATGCCCGCACGAGAGCTCCACGATCCAGTGTCCGTCCTCGTCCTGACGAAAGCCGATAATGGTGGTGTCGCTCATAGGCAATGGGGTGTCGTGCAATCGGGGCCGTCCGTCTGAGTTGCGTTCGCTTTCGCGCGAGTGCTTGGTTAGACTTGTTCGCTCTTATCTCTATTTTGCAAAAGGTCTTGCCCCATGCCGATCGCCGCCAACAAGGCTGTCTCCATTGACTATACCCTGACCAACGACGCTGGTGAGGTCATCGACAGCTCCGCCGGCGGCGCGCCGCTGGTTTACCTGCAAGGTGCAGGCAACATCATTCCGGGTCTGGAAAAGGCACTGGAAGGCAAGGACGTCGGCGACGAGCTGAAGGTCTCCATCGAGCCTGAAGACGCCTACGGCGAATACTCTGCCGAACTGGTCAGCACCCTGAACCGCAGCATGTTCGAAGGCGTCGACGAGCTGGAAGTCGGCATGCAGTTCCACGCTTCCGCTCCGGACGGCCAGATGCAGATCGTCACCATCCGTGACCTGGACGGCGACGACGTGACTGTCGACGGCAACCACCCACTGGCCGGCCAGCGCCTGCACTTCCAGGTGAAGATCGTTGCCATTCGTGACGCAAGCCAGGAAGAAGTCGCCCACGGTCACGTGCATGGCGAAGGTGGCCATCACCACTGATTTGTCCTGCTAAGCTTCATTTAGCTGGCCAGGCGTCCTCGCGGGTCTTGTGAAAACCGTTCTTGTTTTCGCGACCTGACAGGGCGCCTTTTTCGGCCAATGGTCCTTAGGGGAGTTCGTCATGAGTATATTTCACGACCTGAAATTAAAAGCTCTGGATGGCCAGGAACTGCCTCTCGCGCCCCTGAAGGGCAAAGTGGTTCTGGTGGTCAACGTGGCCTCCAAATGTGGCCTCACGCCACAATATGCTGCGCTGGAAAACCTCTACCAGCAGTACAAGGACAAAGGCTTCAGCGTGCTGGGCTTGCCGTGCAACCAGTTCGCCGGGCAGGAGCCAGGTACCCAGGAAGAAATCCAGTCATTCTGCTCGCTCAACTACGGCGTGACCTTCCCGCTGGGCGACAAGCTTGAAGTCAACGGCCCTCACCGCCACAGGCTGTACCAGATGCTGGCCGGCGAAGGCGCCGAGTTTCCGGGGGACATCACCTGGAATTTCGAGAAGTTTCTGGTCGGGCAGGACGGCCGCGTGCTGGCTCGTTTCTCGCCACGTACCACGCCGGATGACCCAGCGGTGATTCAGGCGATTGAAAAAGCGCTGCATTGACGCTTGCGGGCCGGTAGGAGCGCGCTTGCCCCGCGATTGCGCAATGTCAGTCACCGATATGTTGTCATGCAGATCGCCGTCGCGGGCAAGCACGCTCCTACAGTTACTCGCGCACGCTTCTAAACCTTAATCACTCAAATCAATAGTGCTTTGCATCGTGTCATCCTCGGCTCATTCTGTATTATCTCAATAATATTTTCTTAGCCGAGGACGCTTGCATGCCAGTCAAAGCCTTGTTCAAACCGTTCCACATGGGCAGCCTGGAGTTGCCGACGCGCGTGGTGATGGCGCCGATGACTCGTTCGTTCTCCCCGGGCGGCGTTCCCAATGCTGGCGTTATCGAGTACTACCGTCGCCGTGCAGCCGCTGGCGTAGGGCTGATCATCACTGAAGGCACCACAGTCGGGCACAAGGCCTCCAACGGCTACCCCAACGTGCCGCAGTTCTTCGGCGAGGCAGCGCTGGCCGGCTGGAAGAAAGTAGTCGAGGCGGTTCATGCTGAAGGCGGCAAGATCGTCCCGCAACTCTGGCACGTGGGTGCTGTGCGCCGGCTGGGCACCGAGCCCGACGGCACGGTTCCGGCCTATGGCCCGACTGAAAAACTCAAGGACGGCAACGTCGTCGTCCACGGCATGAGCAAGCAGGACATCGCTGAAGTCATCGCCGCCTTCGCCCAGGCTGCCAAGGACGCGCAGGACATCGGCATGGATGGCGTGGAAATCCATGGCGCCCACGGTTACATCGTCGACCAGTTTTTCTGGGAAGGCACCAACCAGCGCACCGATGAGTACGGCGGGGACCTTGCCCAGCGTTCGCGCTTCGCCATCGAGCTGATCAAGGCTGTGCGCGCCGCGGTCGGCCCTGAATTCCCGATTATCTTCCGCTACTCCCAATGGAAGCAGCAGGACTACACGGCACGTCTGGTGCAGACCCCGGAGGCCTTGGGGGCATTCCTCAAGCCGTTGTCTGACGCGGGTGTGGACATTTTCCACTGCTCGACACGGCGTTTCTGGGAGCCTGAGTTCGAAGGTTCCGACCTGAACCTGGCTGGCTGGACCCGCAAACTCACCGGCAAGCCGACCATTACCGTGGGCAGCGTGGGGCTCGACGGCGAGTTCCTGCAGTTCATGGTCAACACTGACAAGGTCGCCCAGCCTGCAAGCCTTGAGAACCTGCTCAAGCGTCTGGGCGACGACGAGTTCGATCTGGTGGCAGTGGGGCGTGCCCTGCTGGTAGACCCGGACTGGGCGGTGAAAGTGCGTGACGGTCGCGAGGAAGACATCCTGCCGTTCAGCCGCGATGCCTTGGGTAAGCTGGAATAACCCGTAGCAGCACGGCTTGCCGGCGGGGGCGTTGTGTCAGACGACACAGCGCCATCAGATGCATCGCCCCGCCGGCAAGCCGTGCTGCTACGGATCGGTTTTCGCCGGGCTCAAACGCCCAGTATCACCCCATCGCGCGTCTCGCTCGCGTGGCGCAAGTAACCCTCGAATGCATCGATAATGCCTGCCCAGCCCTGGCGGCTGGCGTGTTGCCGGGCGTTCAGACGAACCCGGCGCAGGTTTTCTTCGTCTTCGAGCATCCAGC
The DNA here is from genome assembly GCF_044746765.1 of Pseudomonas sp. NPDC090203. Taxonomy (NCBI): domain Bacteria; kingdom Pseudomonadati; phylum Pseudomonadota; class Gammaproteobacteria; order Pseudomonadales; family Pseudomonadaceae; genus Pseudomonas; species Pseudomonas sp. NPDC090203. The sequence goes on along the minus strand of NZ_JBIVCV010000019.1, from coordinate 9,797 downwards.
ACGCCGCGTCGATAAACCCTTCCTCATCTCCAGGCATTGCCAGCGCGCCGTTGTGGCCATGGCGGATGTGCTGCGCCGCTGCGGCCTCGTCGTAGGCCACCACCCCCAACCCCGAGGCGAGGGCTTCGAGCACCACGTTGCCGAAGGTTTCCGTCAAGCTGGGGAACAGGAACAGATCGCCCGACGCATAATGCGCCGCCAGCGCCTCACCGCGCTGTGTGCCACAGAAGATGGCATCGGGAAGTTGCTGCTCCAGCGGTGCACGCATGGGACCGTCGCCGACGATCACCAATTTGAGCTTCTTGTCGGGATAGGCATCGACCAGCTTCTCGAAGCTGTTCTTGAGCAGTCCCAGGTTCTTCTCCTGCGCCAGGCGCCCGACGTGCACCACCGCCGTGTCACCCGGTTCGAGGCCCCAGGCCTCGCGCAGAAAATTCGAACGCTTGGAAGGGTGAAACAACTGGCAATCCACCCCCCGCGACAGCAACTCCAGGCGCTCGAAACCGCGCCGTTCAAGCTCGGTCTTCTGGCTGACACTGGGCACCAGCGTGGCGTTGGAACGGTTGTGAAACCAGCGCAGGTAACTGGTCAGGATCCGCGTAATGAACCCCAGCCCGTAGGTGCGCGTGTACTGCTGAAAATTGGTGTGAAAGCCGCTGACAATCGCAATGCGCAACCGCCGGGCCGCACGCAACGCTGACAACCCCAGCGGGCCCTCGGTAGCGATGTACAGCACGTCAGGCCGGTTACGCTGCCAGCGTCGCAACAGCTTGTGCATCGACGACTGCCCCCACTGCAACCCCGGATACCCCGGAATCGGCCAGCCGCGACACAACATCAGATCCTCCCCCGTAGCCCGCAACTCGTCGTCACTCTGACGCGGCCGAATCACCTCGACCCGATGTCCGCGCGTGCGCAGACCATCGCACAGCCGGCTCAATGTGTTGGCCACACCGTTGATTTCAGGCGCGTAGGTTTCGGTGATAAGGGTAATGCGCAGGGATTTACTCATGACAGCAAGTTTCAGAGGCCTGCGTTGCGCTTGTGTGGCGGTTGAATGATGGATTTGTTACGGCGGTCGGGTGGCGGGCGAATCTGTTATGGATCCGCCCGCGACCGGCTGATCATGCAGCCGGCTTCAAATCCCGTTTCCTGTCACAAACGGCACGATCCGCGACTTGCCCACTTTTTCCAGCGCAGACGCTTGCGGGATGTAATGGGTCTGAACCGGGTTGAGGCTGACCAGTTCCAGGTGCGAACGCGGCTTCACCTGCCTTGACAGGCTGGCCGGTTCCGGCTGGATTGTTCTGGACGATACATTTTCCACGGCGTCAGCCAGCGCCTGCATGAATTTGGGTGCATTGGGCTCGGGCTTGGGCTTTTGCTTGAGCAGTGTGGATGTGGGCAGGTTGGACGGGTTTACTCTGTTGGATTCCATGGACATGACACCCCCGATAAGGAAAGCGCCCGGAGTGGGCCTGTCCATCGTTGAACAGGTCCTTTGTGGGATGTATGGAAGAGTGTTGTAGGACTGTTCTTGATTTTTCTGATGGTGATTAAAAGCACGTTTTCGCCGCTAGGATGCTCGACACTCAACTCACCGAGGGAACGATGTGTCTGACGTCTTTTATACGCCGCCTGCTGCAAGCCTGACGGATCCACCCAAGAAGGGTGCGCCGTTTTTTATCGTGTCGCCCGACAAGCTGACCATCATGTTGATTGTCACTTCGGGCCTGTACGGCATCTATTGGTGCTTCAAGAACTGGTCGGCTTACAAGGCGCATTCCGGAAGGTCGATATGGCCAGTTGCGCGTACGCTATTCGGGCTTTTCTATCTGCCTTCGCTTTTCTACAAGGTCGACGGGCTGCTCAAGGCTCAAGGCAAGGGCGCAATGCCCTACTGGGCTGCTTCTGGTGCGGGGATGATTTTGCTCGCGTCCGTGCCTCACACCATCGGATTCATGAAGGGATTGGTTCAGGCGCTGCGCGGGGAGCCTTTCACGGGTTTTGGCGTCATTACCCTTGTCACGATGTCCGTTGTACCGCTGCTGCTGCAGTGCCTGATCCTGCGCAGGGTACAGACCTTCATGAACCAGCTGGATGACCACCCAGACGGTCTTCGCAACAGCGGGTTTACGGTCTCGAACAAACTGTGGATGTTCATCGGAGTCATCTATTGGGGTGTCGGGCTTTCCATCGCAATCGACATGAACTCAGCCCTTCAATAGATCAAGACGAGGGCCCCATCAGAGGCCCTCATTCCGTCAGCTCGGCTGCGATACCAGAGTTTCAGCCCCACGCTCCCTCACCCAGAACAACGTCGCTCCGGCCACCGCCGCCGGCATCATCAGGATGTTGACCACCGGGATCAGCAGCACCAGATAGACGATGCCGCCGAAGCTCATGCTCTGCCAGCGTTTGGCGCGCAGCCAGGCGAGCATGTCTTGCCAGCTCATCTTGTGGTTGTCGGCGGGGTAGTCGATGTACTGGATGGCCATCATCCAGACGCCGAACAGCAGCCACAGTGGCGCGGCGATGATGTTCACTACCGGAATCCACGAGAGGATGAACAGGCCGATGGCGCGGGGCAGGAAGTAGCCCAGTTTGCGCATCTCCCGGCCGAAGGTGCGCGGGACCATCGCCACCAGTTCACCCCAGCTGAAGGCCGGGAAGTCGTCGGTGCCACGCACGACCACCTCGACCTTTTCCGCGAGAAACCCGTTGAACGGCGCGGCAATGACGTTGGCGATCATGGTGAAGGTGAAGAACACCATGAGCACCACCAGCACCACGAAAATGGGCCATAGGATGTAGTTCAGGAAGCTCAGCCAGCTGGGCAGCGTGGGCATGAACGAATCGACCCACAGGCTGAACTCGTGGCCGGCGAAGTAGATGAGCGCGCTGAACAGCACCAGGTTGATGGTCAGCGGCAGCAGCACGAACAGGCGCAGGCTCGGGCTTAGAACCAGTTTCAAGCCTTCACGCAGGTATTGCGGGCCGGAAAGGGCGGGTGCGGGCATAGGGCCTCCGAGTGTTGAAGTCGCGCCGACCTTACCGGCTTTGCGTCGGGCGCGGAAGCTGGATCAGCGCGGCGACATTCGCCGAAACAATCTGCTGGGGATAAAGTCTATCCACAAGGCTTGCGACACGCTTTGTCGGAATAGGTGCTGTCTATGAACTGGATTGTGAATCGATATTTCCTTAATCTTCCCCGCCCCGATAAGCTTGCGGGCAACTTTTAGACCTATTCCCATTCACTTTGAACCTCGAAGGAGTCGTAATGAGCGTTCTGGTAAACAAACAAGCCCCTGATTTCACGGCAGCGGCAGTCCTGGGTGACGGTTCGATCGTCGACAGCTTCCAGCTGTCTTCCCTGCGTGGCAAATACGTCGTGCTGTTCTTCTGGCCTCTGGACTTCACGTTCGTATGCCCGTCGGAAATCATCGCGCACGACAACCGCATCGCTAAATTCCGCGACCTGGGCGTAGAAGTGGTCGGCGTTTCCGTCGACTCGCACTTCACCCACGCCGCATGGCGCAACACCCCGGTTGAAAAGGGCGGCATTGGCCCGGTCCAGTTCACCATGGTTGCCGACATCAAGCACGAGATCACTCGCGCTTACGGTATCGAACACGAAGACGGCGTTGCGCTGCGCGGTTCGTTCCTGATCGACCAGAATGGCGTGGTTCAGCACCAGGTCGTGAACAACCTGCCGCTGGGTCGCGACGTAGACGACATGGTGCGTCTGGTCGAAGCCCTGCAGTTCACCGAACAGCACGGCGAAGTCTGCCCTGCTGGCTGGCGTCCGGGCCAGAAAGGCATGAAGGCTGACGCTTCGGGCGTTGCCGACTACCTGGCTGAAAACGCCAAGAGCCTGTAATACCCTTGCTGCGGTGTGAGCCGCAGCATCCAGATTTTTCAGGATGGGGCACGAGCCAATGCGAGCCGTGCTCCGTCCCTAATAGATGCACCGGTTCGCCGGTTCGAAAACTGTAACTCCGACCACAGGTAAACGTTGGCCGGTCAATAGGAGTGTGTCATGTCCGATGTACGTCATTCCCGAGTGATTATTCTCGGCTCCGGCCCTGCCGGTTACAGCGCTGCGGTCTATGCGGCACGCGCCAACCTCAAACCGCTGCTGATCACTGGCATGCAGGCAGGCGGTCAGCTGACCACCACCACCGAAGTCGACAACTGGCCGGGCGACCCCCATGGCCTGACTGGCCCGGTGCTGATGGAGCGCATGCGCGAGCACGCCGAGCGTTTCGAGACCGAGATCATTTTCGACCACATCAACGCAGTCGATCTGGCCGGCAAACCGTTCAGCCTCAAGGGCGACAGCGGTACCTACACCTGTGACGCGCTGATCATCGCCACCGGCGCCAGTGCTCGTTACCTGGGCCTGCCGTCCGAAGAAGCGTTCATGGGCAAGGGTGTTTCGGCCTGTGCGACCTGCGACGGTTTCTTCTACCGCAACAAGCCAGTGGCTGTGGTCGGTGGCGGTAACACCGCTGTGGAAGAGGCGCTGTACCTGGCCAACATCGCCAGCAAAGTGACCCTGGTTCACCGCCGCGACACGTTCCGCGCCGAGAAGATCCTGATCGACAAGCTGCACGCACGTGTGGCTGAAGGCAAGATCGAGCTCAAGCTGAACTCGAACCTGGACGAAGTGCTGGGCGACAACATGGGTGTCACCGGTGCACGCCTGAAGAACAACGATGGCAGCTTCTCGGAGCTGAAAGTCGACGGCGTGTTCATCGCCATCGGCCACACGCCGAACACCTCGCTGTTCGAAGGCCAGCTCGCGCTCAAGGACGGCTACATGGTCGTCAACGGTGGCCGTGAAGGCAACGCGACTGCCACCAGTGTTGAGGGTGTGTTTGCCGCAGGCGACGTGGCTGACCACGTGTATCGCCAGGCGATCACCTCCGCCGGTGCAGGTTGCATGGCGGCACTGGATGTCGAGCGTTACCTGGACGGTCTGGCGAACGCCTCGTTCTGATTGACTGCTGCAAACAAAAAAACCGGCTCATTGAGCCGGTTTTTTTTGTGTTCGCAGTGTAGGAGCGGGCTTGGTCTGGGCCGCATTCGGACGATGGCGTCCTCGAGATCGCTCCCGCCGGCAAGCCGTGCTGCTACGGGGTGGTGTTGATCCTGTAGGAGTGAGCTTGGTCTGGGCCGCATTCGGACGATGGCGTCCTCGAGATCGCTCCCGCCGGCAAGCCGTGCTGCTACGGGGCGGTGTTTGTGCTGTAGGAGCGCGCTTGCCCGCGATGGCTGTGTGTCAATCGCATCAATGTTTCTGACCCACCGCAATCGCGGGCAAGCGCGCTCCTACAACGGGTGTTACGCCTTGCGTTTGAGTGGTTCGCCCGAGAACTTCACGCCGGCCAGGCCGTGGGCGATCAGTGCGCGGATGTTGCCGTGGTCGCTGCCTTCGGGCGTTGCGACGACGGAGCGGTAATGCTCGCCAAACGCTAGCAGCGCCTCTTTGTCACTCAAGCCTTCCAGCACGGCCAGGCCCAGGGTCTTGCACGAACCTTCGTTCTGGCCTGCGGCGTTTTTCACCGGGCCGTTGCTGAACGCTTGTGGCTGGTAGTCGTAATGCTCGGCCACGAAGGCCAGGGTCTCGGCGAAAACGTGCTCGCCGGATGCGAGGCTCGCGCGCAGGGTGTTCAGGTCAGTCATGCTTTTTTTCCTTGGCAAACGCCGCTTGCTGCTCGGCGCTGGCTTCTTTCTGATAAAGGGATTTCCACTCGCTGTACGGCATGCCGTAAACCACTTCGCGGGCGTCATCCAGGCTGATGTCGATCTGCTTCTCGTCGGCGGCGGCCTTGTACCATTTGGACAGGCAGTTGCGGCAGAAACCGGAAAGGTTCATCAGGTCGATGTTCTGCACGTCCTTGCGGCTGTCCAGGTGCGCGACCAGGCGGCGGAAGGCGGCGGCTTCGAGTTCGAGGCGTTGTTGCTCGGTCATGGCGGGCTCACGTGTAAAGTATTGATGCGAATTTTAACGGCGCCTAGCGCTCGGCGGCCAGGGTGATCGACACCGACTCGGCAAAGCGCAGGGCGTGGGGCTTGTCGACTTCCACCTCGGCATAGCGGACCGGCTCATGGCTCATCACCAGGTCCAGCACCTCTTGGGTCAGGCGTTCGAGCAGCGCAAAGCGGTTGCTCTCGACGTGCTGAATGATCGCCTTGGTGATGGTGCGGTAGTTGAGCGCGTGGTCGATGTCGTTGTCGCGCACCGCTTCCTGGGCCGCGTACAGGATCGTCAGGTTGATCAGCACGTCCTGCTTGTTGAGGATTTCGTCTTCATTGATGCCGATATAGGTGCGCAGGCACAGGTCCTTGACGCGGATGCGTGCGGTGCCGGGTTCGAGTCTGGCCATGGCTTACTTGCTCCGTCCGATCAGTTGCAGGAATTCCATCCGTGTCGTGTTCGATTCGCGAAATGCACCCAGCATCACCGAGGTGTTCATGGTCGAGTTCTGCTTTTCGACGCCGCGCATCATCATGCACATGTGCTGGGCTTCGATGACCACCGCCACGCCCGCGGCGTTGGTCACGCTCTGTACCGCGTCGGCGATCTGCCGGGTCAGGTTTTCCTGGATCTGCAGGCGGCGGGCGTACATGTCCACGATCCGCGCGATCTTCGACAGGCCAAGTACCTTGCCGGTGGGAATGTAGGCGACATGCGCCTTGCCAATGAACGGCAACAGGTGGTGCTCGCACAGCGAATACAATTCGATGTCCTTGACGATCACCATCTCGTCGTTGTCGGAGGCGAACAGCGCACCGTTGACGATTTCTTCCAGGGTCTGCTCGTAGCCGTGACACAGGTACTGCATGGCCTTGGCCGCGCGCTTGGGGGTATCCAGCAGGCCTTCGCGTTGTGGGTCTTCGCCCAGTCCGACCAGGATTTCACGATAGTGCTCAGGCAGTGACAGTGTCATCAAAGGGTTCCTCGGGGCGGCTTACTTGACGTGCCGTCCACCGTTTACGGTCATTGTGGTGCCGGTGACGTACGTGCTGTCCAGCAGATAGCGCAGGCTCTGGTAGATCACCTCTGCACCGGGTTCGATGCCCAGTGCCGACTTGGCCAGGGTTTGCGCGCGGTAATGCGCGTCGTCGTCGGGTTGGAATATCAGCATGGCCGGAGCGATGCCGTTGACCTTGATATGTGGAGCGAACTTCGCCGCGAACGACAGCGTCAGGTTCTCCATGCCGGCCTTGGTGGCGCAGTAGGCCAAGTGCTTGCTGCTGCCTTTGCGCGTCACGTCGTCACTGATGTGAATGATGTCCGCAGGTGTCGAGCGTTGCAGCAGCTCGGCGCAATGCAGGTTGATCAGGTACGGCGCGAGCATGTGCACATTGAACATGCTCAGGAATGCATCACCCTGATCGCCCGGGGTTTCGGCCAGCCATTCGGAAGCGTTGTGCACAATGGCGCGCAGGCGGTCGGTCGTGTCCTTGAGGCGGGCGATGAAGGCCATCACCGACTCCCGGGACGAAAAATCAGCCTGGATCGCAATCGCCCCCAGATCCCTGAGCCGCTGCACGCCGGGGCGCTCGGTGCGATAGCTGAAGATCACCGGTTGACCGTCTGCAAGCAACCGCTCTGCACAATGCAGCCCGACGCGCTGGCCGGCGCCAGTAATCAGGACAGGGGCGGGAGAGGAGGTCATGGTAGCTCGCGCAGTGATCGGGGAGGGCAGGTAAGCGACAGGCACCGATTGCTTTCATTGCGCCATCAAAGAGCGACCGTCTGGAGGCAAAGTTAACGCAATGGTCACAGCTGTACAACCTGCTCACACCTGCCGTTGTAGCAGCACGGCTTGCCGGTGGGGGCGACCGTGAGTACGCCACGCCGGCAAGCCGTGCTGCTACGGGTGGCTAACGTGTGGAAACTGGCGCAACCGGCGTGCGCGGCTCGCTGTTGAGCCAACCGGACAGCAGCCAGGTGGACAGCGGAATGAACCAGAACACCATCAGTGGGGTGAGGATCAGTGTACTGATCATGATTCGCGGCACCAGATCGAACTGCGCCAGCAGCGGGCCAAGCACGAAGTTGAAGATCAGTGACACCGGAAAGAACGCCAGCCAGATCGCCACTGCCTGTTTCCAGCGAGGAGGGCGCTGACCGACGGCGCCGAACCAGCCGTCCATGCCACGTACGCGATGGGTGGAGTTCTTGGCGAACAGCCCGCTGCCACGCACCAACCAGGAGCGTCTGGAGGCCGAATGCTCCCAAGCGTGCATGGTGGCTTCATCGGCGAAGCGGAAAATGATCTGGAATTCGTCGTCTCCCGGAGGCGGTGCGAGCACGCCTGAGCCCAGGTAGCCGGGAAAGTCGGTGGCCAGTTGTTCGCCTTCGCGCAGCCAGTTCATCATCTCCTGGTACTGGCCATGGGCGACGCGACGGGCAACCATCAGCGTGACGGGTGAGGTAGACATTGTGTATCTCCAATAAGACGAGTGAGATTCCCGGGTGGGGGAAGTCACAGGCGCGGCGCCGGGGTGGTGGCGTCGCGTCAGCTTCATCTGGAAGCAAGCAAGGATTATTCCTGATTTCATGTTTCATTTCAGAACTTCCGCAGAGGCGGACACAATCCCCGGTCGGGCGGGATGTACAATTGACGCTTCTTTATTGACGTCGCGACAGGCACCCACATGGCTCACTCGCTCGATACCCCGTCGACTCCTGAGGGGCCTTCAGCCGATCAACTGCTTCCGATTCGCGAAGTGTCGCGTATCACGGGGGTCAACCCGATCACCCTGCGCGCCTGGGAGCGCCGCTACGGCCTGATTGCACCGACGCGCACCGAGGGCGGTCACCGGCTGTACTCCGAGGAGGACGTCGACACGATCCGGCGCATCACCGGCTGGATCGAACGGGGCGTGGCAGTGAGCAAGGTTGGCAGGATTCTGGCCGCTACCCGCACCCAGGACGCCCGCGCGCGGGGTCCGCGCAGTGTCATCGACACTGGCGGCCAGCGCGTCTGGCAGGACCGGCTGCGTCAGGCCGCGTCGTCGTTCGATGAGCCCTTTCTGGATCAACTGCTCAATGGCGTGTTCGCCGTTTACCCCGTGCCGGTCGCCTACGAGAACGTGTTGATGCCGGTGTGGCGTGACTTCGCCGCGCGCAAGGAGTCATACGGCCAGATCAGCGAATGGCTGTTTTTCGACGGCTTCCTGCGCCTGCGTACGCTGCGGCTTCTGCAACGGGATGGTGGCGCAGGCGGGCGACACGTGCTGCTGGCATCGATTCCGGGCATGTGCCGCGAGCTTGAACTGTCGGTCGCGGCCTTGCTGATGACGACGCCACACACGCGGATCACCGTCCTGTCTCCCGAGCAGCCGCTGGAGGAACTGAGCCTGGTCTGCAGCCGGATTCGCCCCGATGCGCTGGTGCTGTTTTCCAACCACAAACCCCACGGCTATCAACCCAGACGCCTGCTCAAGCTCGGCCTGGGGTTGAGTTGCCCGATGGTGATGGCAGGGGAAATGGCCGACATGGTTCAGGACGACATCAAAGGCACGCCGATCGGTTGCCTGGGCAGCGACGGTGCCGTGATGCGTGAGCGTTTGCAGCGGTTTCTGCAGGGCAGACTCGATACGTAGCAGCACGGCTTGCCGGCGGGGGCGTCCGTACAATCGCCCCCGCCGGCAAGCCGTGCTGCTACGGTGTGGTATTAATCTGTAGGAGCGGGGGGGGGCGGGCGGGGGGGGGGGGGGGGGGGCCCCCCCCCCCCCCGGCGCCCAACCGGGGGGAGGACGTTTTTTGTTTGGGGGGT